>JAPDJY010000084.1:0-38908 GCA_029258835.1 Thermoproteota archaeon
ATAAAGCGTTTTCACCCCGATTCTCAACGCTATGTAGCCTAGTGTCTGGATCAGGTTTAAACCAAGCCCTTTCCCCTGCCACTCGTCTGAGACGACTATTCCTATTTCAGCTCTCCCCGTGCCCTTATCAAGGGAGAAGCGTGCTTCTCCAACCAGCTCCTGCTTCTCCGTGAACGCGCCTAAAGCAATGTTATCCTCGAAGTTAACGTTTGCAAGCCCCTCCAAAATCCAGTCTGAGGACGGCCTATAATTGAGAAATCTAAGGTAGTTGGTTTCGACGGAGAGGGATCCGTAAAATCTTAAGAGTTCGCTTGCATCCGCAGGGGTTAAAGACCTTATCAGAACCCTGGACCCGTCCCTTAACGTTACCCTCCGCTGGAAGCACTGGATCTCCGACGGACGCAAGCAACCACCATCTTCTTAAATTTTATCCTCCTCCGGCTTCTGCCCTGCGGAGGATCGCACTTATAATCTCCTTATCACCCCACGTTAAAGCTAGGTTAAGTGCCAAGTCTGATATTTTATCGGTGAGCTCAGCTGTCGCCTTAATAAGCTTCTCCTTAACTTCAGCCTCCCCGACCTCATCGACTATTTTGAGAACTCCGCTAAGGGCGTCATATACGGCTTTAAAGCTCTCATACACTTCACTTGGAAACTTCTTTGGGCCGACAACTAGCCCGTTGATTTGGTCGTAGAGCTCCCTAGCAATACTGTGAGAGTCCACTCCCTTCTTAAGCTTCTCAATCCCCCTGTTAAGAACCTCTTCCAGCTCGTCCTTAAGTTGCCATACGAGCCCCCCATCGTCCGAGTCGAACAATGCTAGGAGAGCATAGTTTACGTTGTTCTCGCAGAACCTAACATATGCGAGTTTGCCGAGCTCCCCGTAAACCTTCTGGTTATTCTCCTCTGTTATCTCCCTTGAAAAGATGCTCATCCAGACGTCGAGCGAAATGTCCCACATTTTATCTCCAGGTATAATTCCTTCCGGGAAAACCGCCTCAACCACCGGGCCCAGCCGGTAATCGAAACTCACCACCGCAACCCCTCTAAACAACCCATACACCTCTTCCAGCCAAGTTTAGCAAACTAGTAAATGTCTAAATCCTTAACTTCGATCCCTCCCTCTTTGTACTCGATCCTCCTAATTTTATCATCATGAGCTTTACCCTTCATTTTAAGGGTGCAGATCCTCCTGTCCATGCTCCCCCTCTCCCTTTCAACCCACATGGCAATCACGTTGTCCACTACCTTCGCCACCTCGTTATCCATGCCCTTCGTTAAGTCTACCGAAGCACTCATCATCACAGTTGCCCCCTTACTCTTGAAGAATGAAATCATGTCGTTAAGCAGCCTCACGTACTCTCCCCTTGGAAGCCAGTCCATGATTGATATCTCATCTATCACAACCCTGTCAGGACGGTGTGCCTCGTAAGCCTCCTTTAAAGCCAGATAGTTCCGTCCGGGAGTGTTTCTAGAAGGGTCTATGTAAACTATCCGTAACCCCTTCTTCTCCAATTCTTCTACATCATGGCCTAGGTCGCTGAAAAACCTTCTCACCTCGTCTACAGCATCCCTGTACGTCACATATAGAACCCTCTCCCCGTTAAGTACGCCTGAAACGGCAAACTCGGCTAAAATTACCTTCTTACCTGTTCCTACTGGTCCGGAGATAAGCGTAATGGTTCCTCTTTTGACTCCGCCCATGAGTATTTTCCTGTCGAAGTCCGGAACCCCTATGCCGACGTCTCCGTCTAACTTCACCGCCGCGAGGCTTCTCACAGGGGTATGCATGACTATTCCCCTATCGGTTATAACGTACTCCACCTTCGAATAAGTTGTTCGACGCCCCCTCACCTTCTCCACTCTTAAAAACCTCTGAGTAACTTCACCCAGCCTTTGCGCCTCCAAGACTAGCACTGCGTCAGCCATGAAGCTTACCTCACTATTCACACCATTAGGGCTCTCCGGGATCACGTCCCCTATCAGCAGCCCGGTAATCTTGTTAATTTTACATATGCCGATAATCGTTGCCGTTATGAACGCCCTCAACTCACCTGGGTCTATTATCCTCTCTATGGCTGTCAGCGAATCCACAACCATCCTCTTAAAGTCGATTGCAGATAACTCCTCCAAAATATGGGAGAAAACAAGGTCTAAAGCTCTCCTATCCAGAACGTTAAGTGCGTCAATAAATCTGAATTTCCCCTCCTTCTCGAGACGCGAAAAATCCATCCCAAGCCTTAGCATGTTCCGGAAAAAATCAGACTTGCTCTCACTAAAACTAATATAAATCCCAACTTCATTACATTTTACCACTCCGTTGTATATGAACTGTGCTGCAAGAATAGTCTTACCGGATCCATGCGGCCCAGCTAGCAGAATCACGCTTCCCTCATCAAATCCTCCTCCTAAAAGTTCGTCCAATCCCTCGATTCCAGTCTTAACCAGCCTAACAGGGCCTTCACCAGTCCAGGGTGGACCATTAGGCTCATTGCTAGCTTCCTCCATTCCCACCTCACCAGCTACAACTTATTTTGCGATGAAGGTTATCACTCCTTCTTCTCCTTTATCTCTTTCTTCAGCATTAATTTCCATCATGACATTTTACACCTTTCTACTCAACTTCTATTCCTTTTTCAGTTATTTTGAATACGTGCTCATTGAGGTCGTGCTTGGTCCCTCTCATTTTAACCACTTGTATTTTTCTAACCCATTTCCCCTCTTCTTTCTCCATTGATAATTTTATGACTCCACTAGAGAGAAACTCCTCCACTCCATACCTACTAAGTGCTCCTCCACCCCCCGCTATCTCCGTTATTACAACACTAGTGCATTCGAACCTCTCCAGTATGGAGTATATCCTAAAGAGTAGCTCCCTCAGTGCCTCCGCCCCTTTAACTCTTAAAGCTAGCGCCGGCACAGAGTCCACAACAACCCTTCTCACGTTCTTCTCCCTTATTGCCTTACCCATAAGCATAACCAAGTCCATGTCTATGTTGGCTACACGGGGCTGAAACTCCCTATACTTCGTGCTAGTTGGCATACCCGCCTTCGTACTAGCGACGTCTATAACTACCAGCTTCCCCTCCTCCTCGAACTTCTTAAGATCCCAGCCGAACTGCTCCATTTCCCTGTAAAGCCTATCGGGCTCCTCCTCGCAAGTAATCAATAAGCCATTTTCCCCGTTCTTAAGGCCCTCTACCAAGAACTGTATTGCAAACGTGGTTTTCCCTGTGCCAGTACCACCAGTAACGAGCACCGTTGCCCCCTTCGGGAATCCTCCACCAATAATCTCGTCAAACCTTTCAATCCCTGTCTTCACTCTCTCCAAGCGCCGCATCCCCCTCTACAGCCTTTAAAGCCCGTGCTTCCCATTCCTATTAACCCCTTTAACACTATTAATTCCTTTTTGAAGAACTAATAAAATGTTTCGTTACACCCGTTAACAAACGTAATTATTTTCCCTCCTTTAGGAAAATCTAATGGGAATTCGGTGGAAACATTGCCTACTTGCATGAAGGTTAGTAAAGTTTCTTCTCCGCTTCCGATGCAACCTTCACCCATATTTCTTTAAGTTTCTGCTTGGCTTCTTCGCTTTCTTCCCTTAGAAGTGTTAACAGCTCACGGGGTGATACGTCCACGTTGTATTCCTCAACGAGCTTCGTGGCTAGCATGTAAATGAATACTTCAACTCCTCCTGAAAGAGTTTTTTCCAGCTCGGAGTAGAATGACGCTGGCTTACGTAAAGCAACCTCGTATGGGTCGTCTGCCAGTTTTTTCTTCAAGTGCAAGGTTATGAGCGAGTAGAAGAATGGGCTGATGTGAGAGCAAGCAACATCCTTAAACACGTTCTTGACAACTCTAGCTAGCTTTTTTTCCTCCTCCGCCATAAACCCGTATCCTCCCGTCTTCAAAGCTGAGCTCTTTAATTTCCACGCCATGAGGAGACCTTCTCTCCTTGAGAACCGTGATTTTCCTCTTCACGGTGTTCTTCTCCACTTCGAACCACAATGCTATGATGTTATCTACTATTGTGGCAATGGGCACATTCTCTTTAACGATGTCCTTTGCAATAGTTAGCATGGTGGTGGTTTTGTTAGCTTTGGAAAGAATCGTTAACCCTCTAATCATCTCGAAAAACTCTGCTTCAGAGTAAGCCTTCTCCAAGGTTGTTAAGCCATCCACCACTAGCCTGCTAGGTTTTTCCTCATCGAACAACCGCCTGAACATGTCAAAGTGGGCGCCCGGCGTCATCCTCCTCGGAGAGGCAGATATAACATGCACCTCCCCTTCAACACCCCTCTTAAACTCCCTGATAAGCGACTCAACTTGGCATGCTGGCTCCTCATAGCTGAGGAAAACCGCCTTCTCGCCTCTGCTAGCTCCAGAAATGCAGAACTGCATTGCCAGTAAACTTTTACCTGTGCCGCTAGGCCCGGCTACTAGGGTTACGGATCCCCTCTTTAACCCTCCATTAAGCATCTTATCGAGCTCATCCACCCCAGTCTTCAACCTTTCATCCTCTACCGCACCAACCATAGATAGGTCTGGTGGGACGTAAACTCTAATTCCTCTCTTAGATATGATAAACTCGTAGCTTGCGTGCTCAACGTTCACCCCTCTCATCTTCTCGATCCTCAGAACCCTCTTAATCAGCCCCGTCTCCGTAGGTATAACCTTCAACATAATGACGGCATCGACAATGAACTCTTCAACACCCCATCCAACCTGCTCGGCTCCGAATGGCACCTCTGCAATAAGCAGAGCGGTTAAATCGTTAACCTTTATGATCCTCGTGAGAACAGAGTGGAGAAACCCCCTGATCTCTCTTCGACCGAGAATGTTAGTAATAGCCGTTATTGAATCAAAAACTATCCTCCTCGCCTTGATCTGGGTCACAGCGTCCAAAACCTGCGATATAACAGCCTCAATAGCCTTCTCACTCCTCAGGTTCAACCCTTCAATAAACCTGAACATTCCCGCCTCTTCCAGCCCATCAAAGTTCAACCCTATATTCCTCATGTTCCTTAAAAACTCGTCTTTGAGCTCGATGAAGCTCACGTACACGCCCGGCTCACCAAACCTGATGCCGTTGAGGATAAACTCGGCCCCAAAGGTCGTCTTCCCCGAACCAGGATTTCCTGCCAACAAGACGACACTGTTCTTAGCAAACCCTCCACCAGTTATCTCATCAAAACCAACAATACCAGTCCTAACACGCTCCAACACTGCCACTCATCCTCATACAACGCTCATTATCCATTATTCATCATTACATTCTTCTTTAACGTTTTTTAAACGTTTTTTAAACGTTAGTTAAACACTAAATTAAAAATATCTGCTACACTAAGTCAAGTAGTAGGACTTTGTAAAACAGATACTTAATAGTCCTTCGATTACAAAACTTTGAATGTAGAATTCTAAACACGGTTTAAATTTCCTTAAATTTCCGTTAAAGTTGCAATCCTCAATTTCTTTTAAGGTTTACAGGTTTTCTCTGCTAATTTTTCTGCTAACTGTAAGAGTTGCTTCATTGCCGCCGTCCCGTCTGCTTTCCTTAAGCTTATTCGTCCTTCAGATGAAACATTAAACTCATCCGTTTCTATTTCCAACAATGGTCCTGCAGCCCAGAAGTTCAGCTCCTGCCGCGACCTAAGCTTTTCCACACCTTTAAGGATGTCGTCTCCTTCAAGGACGACTCTACTCAAGCCT
This sequence comes from Thermoproteota archaeon, assembly GCA_029258835.1. Taxonomy (GTDB): domain Archaea; phylum Asgardarchaeota; class Jordiarchaeia; order Jordiarchaeales; family Freyrarchaeaceae; genus Freyrarchaeum. The sequence continues at coordinate 5,713 of JAPDJY010000084.1, forward strand.
TTAACTCCTGTTATTTGCCCGTCAAGAAGAACAACTGCCCTCTTAACTTTACCTTCCTCCGCCAGCTCCCTTAGTATAAACGGCGGAATCATTAATGGCTCAATGCTTACGCCTAAGGCGTCAGAGATCATTTTAACCACCATTTCCGCCCTACCCGCCTCCTCTACGAGTAGTAAACCATTGCTCTTTACTAAACACTTCACATGGTCTGTGAACTGCTCCGCCCTAATTCCCATCCATCCCTTCACCAATCCATCCTCTCTCCTATACCTATAGAAGACGTAAAGCAACCCCTTCTCGACTCTTAACACTCTAAAGTAGCATGTTTCCTCTTTCACCTTGCTGAGAATCCTGTTAAGCCTCTTTTCTAAAATGCTAGGTGTAATCCTCTCTAAAGGGGGAAACCTGTAAATTCTCCAATAGGTAAATGGAAGCTTCTCTGCAAAATCTGCAAGGGCTAGAAGCTCCTCCAACCTTACAGGTGAAAGCCCCGCCTTAAGCATCACCTTAACGGCGTCCCTCTTACTTTTAACATCCCTCACGCTAACTTTCCAACTGCTCATAACCCTCTTAAGATCATTTAAGTCTATGCGTTCCACCAGAAGCTCAAGCACCCTCCGGCTAACCTTCATGCCTAACCCATCCACCCTTCACCCTTTAACCCCCCTCAAAACTCACTCCCCAATTATTTGGAGTATAAGCTCCCTACTTCTAGGTCTAACGTCTAGCTCCACGAACACTATCTGCTGCCATGTTCCAAGCTCAAGCCTCCCATCGTTAAACGGAACCGTAAGGCTTGGACCTATAAGCGCAGCCCTACAGTGACTGTGCCCATTCCAATCGTGCCACCGCAAATGATGCTCGTATTCCTCGCCCTTAGGAGCAACCCTTTCAAGTATTCTAGGAAAATCCTTCAGAAGCCCCGGCTCATACTCTATGGTAGTTACTGCCCCCGTAGACCCCGGGACAAAGACCGTTACGATGCCGCTTTTCAACCCCGACTCTTCAACAGCCCTCTGAACTAACCGTGTCACGTCAACCATGTGAACTTCCCCATTCGTCGAAAACCTCACACGCTTAGATACAACAACCACCTTCAACACCCCGAACGCTTAGAAAAATTCCATCATAAACAACTTATTAAACCATTTATTCGTCTTTTGAATTCCCCTGAAAAGCCCTAACCGCCTACACCCCTCTCGACTTAAAATTATTAATTTTTCAACATGCTTCCATTTTTTCCTTTAATTTTCACCTTTCAATCCATTTTTTACATTTTTTATTTTTTATTGCCGTTTTTTAGAATCAATACTTAAATTTTTACACCACTTACTCAGAAAATTTATATATACTATTTTCTACTTAATTTTTAGCTGTGTGGTGGGGGGATTATGTGGAAACATTAGAGTATGCAAAAATTATCGCAGATAAAATAAAGGAATCTTCACGGTTTTTTCAACCAAAAATATGCGGTTTTAAATATACTCTTAAGCTTCTAAAGATGGAGCTTAACGTTGAAACGCTAGACGAGGTTGTATTACGTTTCCTTGAAAAGCCGAGGGAATCATATAATTGCCTTGTTAAGGTGTTGGGGGGATTTGAGTGCTCCGCTGCGGTTAACATAATCACGATAATAGGAACCCTAGCTAGAGTATATGGCTTCCGTAGGGTGGATGCACTTACAGTTCTCAACGCGATTAAAAGGAACGACGCTAAAGCCCTCATAAAATACGCCTTAACGTTTAAGGAAAAGGTAGCATCCACCGTTATCTCTCAAAGCAGCCAATACCATCTTTAAGTGCCTGTGGAGTGCCTCCTCTTGCCAGCTCCACTAGCTCTTTTCCCCTGCTCTCTCAGCCATCTACTTAATTGTTAGCTTTATAGGCTCGGTCTGGAACATTGTTAAACCTTCTTTGTACTTAAAGAACTGCGTTTCCCCTCTTAGAAGAATGTTTCCTTTAAAGTCTTCTATGTTTAACGTGAACTCTTCGGTTATCTCCATCCCGGGATCCACTTTAAACACGTCTTCCTCCTCTGTGTCGTCTCCTTCTATAAGGAGCAGGTCTTCATCGTTAAGGTCTGTTACTCTAACCTTAAACGGTGTATTCTTTTTCACCACTATGTTAACGGTTTCACTCGTGTTATTTTTCAGGGAGAGCCTTATTGGTATAGTGACCGGTCCATCATAAATCGTTCCATTTGGAAGTTCTAGGGAGAACCTTATCTCCTCGTCGCCGTATTCTACCACCGCTGTTTCCTTTTCAGCCTCCTCGTCCTGGACGAAGAAAACCGTAACGTTTCGCTCCTTTTCTAAAGCTTCTAACACCTCCTCGAAAAAACTCTTATACGGTACAACATCCCTGCTTCCAGCTACAACTACGTCAATCAAGTATGGTGGTGTTTCAAAGTAAAATGCGTTCTCCTCGTCACCCAACCTGTAATGTCGTATCTTAAACCCGTATGACTTCACTATCCTGCATATTTCAGAGTCAGGGGAAAGATTTGGACCAGAAATCTTCAACATCATCTTATCCACGTCCAGAACCTAAAGGCTGTGTATATCCTAAGTTAAAGCCCACCTTAGATATCCTTTCTGATAAATTATTTCAGGGAAAGCAGATCAACCATGAACGCTTGAAAAGCTGAAAACCGTCATTTAATAAACACTACATTCACTGCAATGTTTCCCTATAATTGATACATCCGATTGTTAAAAGAGAGATTAACTGCGAGACATCTCTCAAGGGAGTGGAAGAAGATCTCTAGGTAACTGTGATGTACCTACTACTTTTGCTGGATGTAAAAACCTAAAGGCCAAAGGGTATTAGAGTATGCTGGAGGGATGTAACACGTTAAATTTAGCTCACCTCTCTGCCGACGTGTTGCTGGTGTCCATTAACGGGCACCCTAACGGAATGAGGCCTTTAACTAAGGGGATTTAAAATTATTTAAAATGTAATTGTAGACTTGCTGGGTGAGAATAAGATACTAAAACACATACTAAAACACTCTTACCTCCATCTTACTGCGACGATTAGGAGTAACACTTTTTCGTAGGAGAAGCTTCTCTTTCACCTGTTAATGATGGGTGGAGTTTGACGGGTGGCGAATTAAATGAAGGACAGCGTATTGCTATTCTTCGCCGACTGTGCTGTTTCAGCGTCAATAGTGGTAACCCCTCTTTTCGCTAAGGGTCTTGGAGCATCAGACTTTGATCTAGGATTAATAGGTGCCACGTACGGTTTAGCCCTTCTTTTCTCATCTTACGTCTTCGGGTGGGCTGCAGACGTTTTCGGAAGAGGAAGGCTTCTTAAAGTTGGCCTTGCCATAGCAGTTTTCATATTCCCCCTCCATGCATTCTCGTTTAACCCTCTCTGCCTTATCGCTCTAAGAGGATTAGCTGGGTTCTGCGCTGGAATGTATCCTCCAGCAGTGGCGGCGCACGCCTACGAGGCCCGTGGCCGTTTAGGAAGGCTGATATCCTTCGGAGCGCTCGGATGGGGGGTTGGAAGCCTCCTCATATCCTTCATACCTCTCTACCGTGACGTGTTCCTGATCTGCGGCGCTCTTTTCCTCGCAAGCTTCCTGATATCGTTAAAACTGGAAATAAAGGATGTTAGGCTGGATGTGCCACTGTTTCCAAGAGACGTAATAAAGCGGGGACTCCCAGTCTACCTATCATTTTTCCTGAGGCATATGGGGGCTAACGCCATCTGGGCTATATTCCCTCTCTTCCTTAAAGAAATCGGTGCAAACGACTTTTGGATAGGCGTAACCTACGCAACCAACACATTCACTCAGTTTCTCATAATGCCATTGGTTGACAGGTTTAAGAGTAGCCGCCTCGTCGCATGCGGACTCGCCTTCTCCACCGCGACGTTTCTAGCCTACAGCTTAGCCGAGAATTACCTACAAATAGTTCCTGTTCAGCTTCTCCTCGCATGCTCCTGGTCATTTCTGTACGTTGGAGCCCTAACCTACGTTGCTGAGAGAGGGGAGGAGAGGGCTACGTCAATAGGCTTCCTGGGAACGGTTAGGGGGCTAGCGGTAACCATAGGTCCCTTCTTCGGCGGCGCCATCAGCCAGCTCTACGGCTACAGGTCAACCATGATTTTCGCGGTTGCAGGGAGCACTTCGGGACTCGCACTTTTTATGGGTTACCTTGCCCGAAGAAAGCGTTTTGAAAATCGTGCAACCCATCAGCCCTAGCTTACACGGCCTTTAACCTATCCCAAATCCTCTTCAAGGTCGCCATGTCCTCTTCAATCAGCTTTTCATTCCTTGGGTTGTAAAGGGCTGAGGCAGGATGAAGAGTTGGCAGGAACGTTACATCGCCTTTAACTATAGGTTTCCCCCTTAAAGAGGTCACGGGGCGTTTTTCGCCGACAACCCACTTAAGGGCTACCCCGCCAAGAAGCACTATCAGCTTTGGACGTATAAGTGAGATTTGACCTGAAAGATACTCCATGCAAGCCTCTACCTCACTCCTCCTAGGAGCCCTATTTCTTGGAGGCCTACACTTAACAACGTTAGTTATGTAAACCTCCTCCCTTCTAATACCGGCTTTTAGTAAAACCCTGTTTAACAGTTGCCCTGCGCGTCCGACAAACGGCCTACCGTGAACGTCCTCCTCCCTTCCCGGAGCTTCGCCGATAAGCATAACCTCTGCTTGAGGGTTCCCCTCACCAAAGACGACGTTCTTCCGCCCTTTCCATAGGGGACACTTCCTACACCTTTCAGCTTTCGCCTTAAGCTCCTCCAACTCCAACCCTAACCCTCCTAGAGAGAATCCTTATTCCTACCCTGCCGCTACGAAGAAACCGGTCAACCCAATCCACCTTTCCGGAAAAATTTCCTGCCTCTCCGTAACCCTTCTTACCCACACCTATAAGTTTTCCTCAACACGCCACGAATGAACACGATTCCCCACCTTCCTACACTCCTTCTTCGATGGCTGGGAGACAGGTCAACCCTTCCCGTCTTGTAATGGTTTAAGCGTCGTTCAACCGCAATTGATGACGCAACAGAGAAGTCTATATATGAGATTGCTTAAATTATACCTGGGTTTGCCGGTGAAAACCTAACTGGCGGCGGAGCGTGTTTAGTTGCCCTGGCTCATGCGTTTCCTTAAGTTTGTAGGTTTCTTGGCTGTTTCATCGGTCTTCGTGTACTCTCTTCTGGGAGTCTACTACCTTATACCACCTAACGTCCTCGTCACACCATCGCCATTTGAGCCACCAGCAATGGAAATTGGAGGCAACGCTGTTAACATGTCATTTCCACTGCTAGTGATTAACTCCGGCTTCTCCCCAATAGACAACATAATGATCTTCTTCAGGATGGTGAACGACGCAGGGGAGCCAATAGCCGAGGTTCCGACAATCTCAACGGTTATTCCGGCGAAAAGCATCGTCCCACTACACTTCACCTTCTACCTTAACTTCTCACAGATACTTAACAATGAAACCATCATCAAGTTCATTAATAGCTCCATCTCGTTCAAATACCATGCTTACGTAGCCTTCAGGTACCTGCACTCTAGAGTCGGATTCGCCGCCTCCCTCATGATACCCTTAGAGGTTGGCTCGCCAATGCAAAACTTCAACGTGACAAATGTGACCGTCACGGCTTCAACGATCAACGTAACCTTCTCGTTTACGAACAGGTTCAAAGAGTACCGGCTAAACTTCTCCTCATACATTCTGAACCCCGACGGCGACCCCGTAACAGACATTGTTAGCTATTCCTCCACCGTTCCGGTTGGAAACTTCACCGACACCATAACTTACACGGTAACTGCCTCCTCCCTTCCCCTAACAGGAGACTACACCGTGATCTTCAACTTCACCGAGCCCTTCGTGTTCGTCATACCATTCATCTACACCATATCGTAGGAGGAGTATCGGATGGGTGAGGTAAAATCCATTTTTAAAGGCTTCCTCTTCCTCGGCTTCGGCATCCTAATCTACGTGGTGATACCCATCGGCCTCATCAGCCTCGCCCAGTCAATACTAATGTTCCTCGGCACGTTTTACCCGTTTAACCCCGTCCCAGTGGTGCTTTTAGGCATACCCGCTGCGGGAACCCTATTCCTCCTAGGGTTCTTTAAGGGTGAGAGCGTAGGCCACGGAATAGCTGGCATGTTAAGAAGCCTAGTGACAGCCGAGTGGTTTGCCTCGGCTTTCCCAGGAGTATTCTACATCTACCTGCCGTTACAGCTAATGGAAATAGTAAACGTGATTGTTTTCACAGTTCTAGACGTTAAAGGGCTGATAATGCTCACCGCATACGTCATAGCGGCTACAGCACTAATATACCTCGTAGAAGTATACATAGGCATAAGAAACAAGCAATACTGGGTTTACAGTTAACCGTTCCAACTCTCCGCTACTTTCATAGCTTTTGATGTGTGTAGCGGGGGAGTCTCCCCTCCTCCCCTCCTCCCCCCATCTTCATCGGAGGGCTTTCGGGGGGACGGGACTCCCCACATTCATCTTTAAACCTCTCAACATAATATTCCAGCTACCGATTACGTCTCCATCCGCGATCAAACCGCATTCACATTTTAACAGCCTATGCTCATTCGGGCTTAATTTTCTCTCACATATCGGGCAGAGGATTGAGGTTTTGCAAGGATTAACGTAGATGGCTTCAATACCATTAAGCTTAGCCTTATACTTTAATATCTGCTGGAATTTTTCTAAAACTCCACCTATGCAACCTTCCGTTTAATTCCCTCGAGTAATTTATCTTCTTTCTAATTTTTTGGAGATTTTCTAAGGCTATTGCTAAATTCGTTTTTAATGCAATTTCAACAATTTTGTTAGCAACCTTATGGTGGATGTCCAGGAACTCTGTTTCTTTTCCTATCACGATATTTCTCTGTTTTTAACCTCTTGAATGATGTGATCCCCTTGGAATGAGCATAATCAAGTAGCCCGTTAACTATTGCTTTATACGTTTCAAATAAGCTTTCATCCACTTTTCCATCAAGTTTAAACTTCGCTGTTAGTTTAACCGTCTCTAATCGCTTGCTTGACGCTTTCCACCACCTTTTTCTTCTTGTGACTTCTCACTCCGTATAACCGACCAGTAAATGAAGTTACAACAGCAATTAAGTCTTCAACTAGCTCTCGTTGCAAATCCTCAGGTTCTTCCCCGAATACTACTTCAATCCTAACTCCATGTGAGTTGAAGAACTCTTCTAAATACCTGAACCCAAATCTTGTAAGTCTGTCTTTGTAGCTGATCACTGCAACATCAACATTTCCATTTATAACATATTCAAACAGCTTTTCCAAACCTCTTCGCTTTTCATTTAATCCGGAGGCTACGCCTGTTAGAATATCAACAATGTTGCATCCTTTAGTTGAGCAATACTCTTTAAGATATTCAACTTGCCTCTCTAAAGTCTCTTTTCCAGTCTGAAGAACTTACGCGAGCGTAAATAACCGCTGTATTAGCAACCTTGCCCTTAAGCAATCTCCTCACTTCATCCTCTGGAATCCTGAACTCTTTACCAACCCTCACCGATTTAATCCTACCACGCTTAATCCACCTAATTACTGTAACCCTACTCACTCTAAGCATCTCTGCAGCTTTCCCAGTCCTATATAACCTCATCGCCGCCTTATAAAACGTAACAAAAGTATTAAGTGTTACGAATGCAACGTTGTATGTTTCTACCCCCGTCACCATCTATCTTCACCACCGCCCCTCCCTCCATAACTTTTTCTCCCTCCTGATTTGTCGCCCAAACATGACATTCCACATTCCCTCCCTCATGGTCTCTCTTCGTCACTCTTCCATGGAACGTTACGGTGTCACCTACATAGACTGGTGCCATAAACCTGACAGCTAGGCGCTTCACGCTTCGATAACCACCAGCCCAGTCACACAGCATTTTAACCATGTACGAGAACGTGAACACTCCTTGGACGACGATGCCTTTGAAGCCCGCCCTCTTCGCGTACTCCTCGTCGAAGTGTAAAGGGTTAACTTCCCTAACCAGCCTGCAGTACCTTGCCAGCTTGTCCCCGGTGAACTCCACCTTCAGTGGCGTGACTTCAACTCCCTCGTCAACACCTCTCTCAACACCCTCCTCCACGCCTCCACCCCCTACCCGGCTTTAAACAGGACTACTCTTTCATCCTGCGCCACGATTCTTCCCTCGGAATCGATTATTCTTAGGGGAGACTTGAGAACGTAATAGACGCCTTTCCTCCCCCTCTTAACACCGACGTTGCCAATGTCCATTTCAACAGTGTATGTTTCACCCACGCGTAAAGGCTCGTAAACATCCAGCTTTGACTCAGCGTGGATCATTGCTCTGACAAGGCTGGGGAACACCCTACTTACAGCTTTAAGGATGACCTCCCTAAGGTAAAGGGAATAGTAGGCCGTTATGAAGGCGGGTGAAACGTCATCTCCCTCATTGACTTCCCCTCTCTCACCTACCAGCTCGTAGAACTCTCGAACCATTTCCTCACCAACTTTAATCCTCACCCGTCCAACCTCGCTCACTGCCTCCACCAAGGTGGCCTTAAACTCTGAAACTCTACCTTCATCCATCACAGCCACCTCTAAATAGCTGATTAACCCAGACAACACTTTTAAGCTCTTCCCGGAAAATGTTTGAGTGGTGACCTAGGTTGAACTTCGACTTCCCCCCGTTCAGGCCGCCATCGGAAGCCCAAAGCATACTTATAAGGGCGACCAGAGGATGCCCATGGAACAAGTGCACATTCTGCATAATGTATAAGGGGATGCGCTTCTCCCGCAGACCAGTTAGAGAAATAAAAAGAGACATAGTGGCTGCTAAAAGCATATTTGGCCCTAGACCCACAATGTTCATAGGAGACAGCAACTCTCTCGTAATGAAAACAGAAGACTTGGTTGAGGTCTTGAGGTTCGCCCGTAAAGTCTTCCCGGGTCTTCGGAGGATAACAAGCTATGCTAGGGCGAAGACGCTTCTACGCAAGTCCTTAGAAGACCTGTTAGAGCTAAGGAGAGCTGGGTTAACTAGGCTGCACGTAGGCCTCGAAACAGGCGACGATACCCTCTTGAAATACGTCAATAAGGGTGCCACGGCGAGCGAGATGGTGGACGCCGGGAGAAAGGCGATGGAAGCCGGCTTCGAACTCACAGAATACGTGATCCTCGGCCTAGGGGGAAAAGAAGGATACCGCCGCCACGCGAGAGAAACCGCTAGGGTGCTGAACAAGATAAATCCAACCTTCATAAGAGTGCGAACACTCGTCCCCATACCCGGAACACCCCTCTACGAAAAGGTCGTCAGCGGAGAGTTCAAGGTGTCATCCCCCCTCGACGTGCTCAGGGAAACCAAGATTCTCATCGAAAACCTCAACGTTACAAGCTGGTTCCTAAGTGACCACGTATCAAACTACTTACCAGTAAACGGGAAACTACCAGACGACAAAGAAGACCTTATAAACTTCCTAGACCTCCACATCGACATACTCGAAACGGATCCTGCATTGGGCCGCCGCCTCCTCCAGCCAGAACACCTAAGGCAGCGCCTCTAAAAAGGACGGCAAAAGAATGTTTTCACGCCGCCCCCCTCGTAACTTCTATTAACCAAATCTTCAAACTAATCTTTAATCTTGGTAGTACGCGGATCCAGACAGAGGGTTATTCAATCCATCTTAGAGAATACTCCTTTCCCCTTATCAGGAGGCTTATGGAAGCTAACGTGGTTTTCATCGTCAACAATCTAAATTCAAAACAGAGTTTCACCTTCAGTCTGTCTATTTCTCTTTAACAGTTAAACATGTCTTCATGCGGCCTTCCATATGTTTTTCATCTTTCCGGAGCACCCTTAACGATTCGTCTAAAAATTCTCTTAGCTACCTATCAGCATTTCAGTAGCCTCCAAAAGGCACCGGCCTTGTTAAACCTCGTAAAACACCTGGTTACGTAAGTGTTACTTGGATGGTCTCGATGCGAATTAATTCGGTGATTTAATGATAAGTTTTTTATATTTTCTAGGTCTCTTTTTCACCTGAAAAATTTAGGTATACCTAAATAAATGGAGTTGGTAGGTTGAATGTTTCAAGTAGGGCTGAGGACTACCTCAAAGGTATACACGAAATAATAAGGCGAAAGGGCTATGCACGCATAAAAGATATTGCTAACGAGTTAAATGTTAAGCCGTCAACAGCTGTGGACATGGTGCGCCGTCTTGCGCGTAGCGGACTAGTAGTTTACGAGAAGCGTGGCGCCGTCACCCTTACCCCTAAGGGAGGGGAAGTGGCTGAAGCGGTTAAAAGGAGGCATGATATCTTCCTGAAGTTTCTTGAATTAATCATGGTTCCCCGCCAGATAGCTTTAAAGGACGCTCACATTTTGGAGCATCACCTAGACCCTAAAACCATCCTTCAACTTTCCCGTTTCGTCGACTTTTTGAATGAGCGGAAAGCTTCGGACCTGGTTAATGAGCTAGTAAGCCAGTTTAAAGAGTACTGTAAGAGTAAGGGAGTGCGGCTTTAACCTGTTAGGCTCTCCTTTTTATCTCTAACTTTATTAGGGTAACTTATATTTGCATCTAACTCATTCCTAAGTTTAGGATAACCTAAATTAGGTTGCCCTAAAAGGGGATGTGCATGGAGAAAAAGCTAAGCGACATGAAACCCGGCGAGAACGGCGTAATAACAAAGGTTACCGGAGTAGAAGAACTAAGAAGAAGACTTCTCGACATGGGGCTAGTGAAAGGAACGAGAATACACTTGATTAGAAATGCGCCGTTAAAAGACCCAATAGAAGTTTCCGTGAAAGGCTACAACTTGAGCCTAAGGAGAAAGGAGGGTGAAAACGTCTACGTCATGGTGGAGGATGAGCACAGTGAAGATGCCGTTAGCAATGCTACCCCAAAATAAGGAAGCTGTCATCGTCGAGGTTAAGGGAGGAAAGCGTCTTACAAGCCGTCTCCTAGAGTTGGGCTTCACGCCGGGGGCAAAAGTAAAGGTCCTCTCAAACTCTGGCCCCGCAGTGGTTGATGTTAGGGGCTCGAGAATAGCCCTAGGATGGGGTGTACTCTCCAGAATAATCGTGAGCGTGGATGAAAGGGGTGACTGTCAAAGTGTTGGTATCTGAAAAAGAAACGATAAAGGTCGCGTTGATAGGAAATCCAAACGTCGGAAAAACCCTCCTGTTCAACGACCTTACCGGTGGCAGGGCTCACGTGGGTAACTGGCCTGGGAAAACCGTTGAGAAAAAAGAAGGAAAATACACTTTCAGAGGAGTAAAGGTAGAACTTGTTGACCTTCCAGGAACTTATAGTTTGACAGCCCACTCCGTTGACGAGTTAATTGCAAGGGAATTCATCGTAAACGAGAAACCCGACGTTGTAATAGACATAGTCGATGCATCCAACCTTGAGAGAAACCTTTACCTGACCATGCAATTGCTAGAGCTGGGAGCAAACGTCGTTATAGCACTTAACAAGTTTGACTTAGCGGAGGGATTAGGCTACCAGATAGACGTTAAAGCCTTAGCGTCTTCCCTCGGCGTCCGAGTAGTTCCAACGGTTGCAACAACCAAGAAGGGAGTGGAAGAGCTTAAGCAGGCAGTAATTGAAGCTGCTAGAAAGAAACCATCCAAATACGAAGTAAGCTACGGCAGGGCGTTAGACTCTGTTATATCGAAAGTGGAGGAGGTCATTGTTAAAGATCCGACGCTTTCACGTTTCCCGTCACGATGGCTTGCCGTGAAAGCGCTAGAGAAGGATGAAGAAGTTCTCAAGCTGATCAGGGCGAGTCCGCATGCAAATGAAATAGAAAAAGTTGTAGCGGAGGCTAGCGAAAAATTAGGTGATGACCCTGAAGTGGTGCTTGCAGAGAAAAGATACGAGATCATAGGTTCAATACTCTCTAAGGCATTAGAGAGGGAGGAAAAGCCCGTTACGTTTTCAGACCTCATAGACAGGGTTCTTCTTAACAAGTATCTTGGCATACCAATCTTCGCAGTAATACTATGGGCTATGTTCACCTTTACATTTGAAGTTTCAGCTCCGCTATCAGACCTGATAGACTTAGCTATAAGCTGGCTTGGAGGGGTTGTTAACGAAGCACTCACCCACGCAGACACCATTTCAAACATGTTCTTTATAGCCACGGGAGCGGAAATAAACGATTTTCTAGCCAACTTGGTTGCTGGGTGGCTGCCTAGCCTCCCTGAATGGAGCAGTAATTTCGCCTCCTCGCTTATCGCAGACTGGATGTACACCAACCTCTTTCAGAGTGAACTATCATCCCTGATAACCGACGGCGTAATAAGCGGGGTTGGAGCAGTACTAGTGTTCATACCTCCAATCTTCTTCCTATTCTTCGCCCTCTCAATCCTAGAGGACAGCGGCTACCTTGCGAGGGCAGCGTTTGTAGTCGATAGGATACTGTACAAGGCCGGTCTTCACGGGAAATCGTTCATACCACTCCTACTGGGCTTCGGATGCAACATTCCAGGGGTGATGGCCACTAGAAGCATAGACAGCGAGGAAGATCGAATCCTAACAATTCTCGTCAACCCCCTCATGTCATGCAATGCCCGTCTCCCAGTGTATGTTCTAGTGGCTGGAGCAGTGCTGGGAGCCTACGCCACCTTCGGCGTCTTCTCCATGTACGTGCTTGGAATGGTGCTTGCAGCCTCCATGGCCTTACTCTTCAGGAGGACGATTCCATACTTTAAGAAGAAGCCATCCCACTTCATCATGGAGCTTCCCACGTACGCGTTGCCAACTGCCAGAAACACGTTGACGCACATGTGGGAGAGAGGCTACGTGTTCGTAAGAAAGGCTGGAACGATCATAGTAGCCGGAGTAGTGGCCGTCTGGTACCTTTCAACCCACCCCTGGGGGCTCCCGATATACTGGAGCCACGTTGCAACTATAGGATATACCCTGGAGCCCATCTTCCGCCCCTTAGGGTTTAACTGGATGAGCATTGTAGCACTGGTGTTCGGCTTCGTAGCCAAGGAAATGGTTGTAGGAACATTCGGCGTGCTGCTGGGATGCGAGGAGGAAATGTTGGGTACGTTGTTGGCGTCTTATGTCTTCACTCCTGTGACAGGGTTAGCCTTCATGGCCTTCACGTTAATCTACATACCATGCTTAGCGACGATCGGCATCATATACAGGGAAACAGCATCATGGAAGTGGACTGCCTTCACTGTTGTTTACGGAATAATACTAGCATACTTGGTTGCACTACTAATAGTAAGCGTTGGCCACCTCCTCGGAGTCGAGTCAGTTTACATCTTAAACTCCCTATTACGGCAGATCGCTGCAACCTAAACTGTAGGCGAAGTGTGTGGAGCGTGTGAGGTGGGAAAATGGGTGAAGTAAAGGTAAAGCATGTGCGTGAAGCATACGTTAAGTCGTTAGCAGTATACTCTGTTTCCCTAGGGTTACTGTACCTTCTAGTCGGCATCCTCGAGTTTGGCAAGTGGGCTGCCACGGTCACCTCCGGTATAGGCGAACTCTCCTGGTACATTTGGGCTTTAAACGGCTCGCCTCTTGGTGCTATCTGGCTTCCATCGGATGCCATTGGAGGATTCGCCATGGCCGTCATCGGCTCAGTATACCTTGGAGGCTTCCCTATTTGGAGGCTCAAATACGACTCGCTTGGCTTCCCCATCGTAGGCTTTATGTTGTCTGCACTCTACGGAGTACTCTACCTTCTCATCTTGATCTCAAGGTCCCTCGGTAACATCATACCTTACATTGAATTCACATCTGAATACCTCTCTTTGAACTTTCTAATACGCTTGCTCACAGGCAACCAGTTTGAGGAACTATATGCAGCTGTAAGTGGCCTATTAATAGAAAACATAGCATGGCAATGGACTTGGACTGCCAGCATGCTGAGGCCTGAAATATGGCTCTTCATAGTAGCCCTCCCCCTCGGAGCATTGGCATGGAGAACATTTAAGTCCATTCAAGCAGCCCCTCAAATAGTTAAATACGGAAGGCCATCGCGCAGTCAGCAATAAGTGAAGGACGCAGGGACACATGCTAACAACCACAAAAAGAAAAACCCTTCCACCTTTTTTTAAATCATAAAAGTGTCTAGAGCTTGGAACTGCACGAGAAACTTCACTTAATAAGGAAGCCATGTTGTTCTCTTCGGTGCCTACCCTCTTGAAGGAAACCTTTCACTTAAGTTAAGCGTTTTCCCCTTCCCCTTTCCTTAAACATTTCACTTAGTTTCACTCATTTTTCCAAGTTCAGCTTGAATTTCTTGGAGTTTTTCGAGTATGAGCTTTCCATACTTTTCAAACACTTTAAATCTCGTGACCAACCTCTCAGATATAAATCTTAAAAAGCTACTTTCAAGCACATCAGCCACCCTGAAAAGGATCACACTTCTTTCAACCATTCTTGAAGCCTTCAACCATGCGTCTTCAAGCTCTGACAATGCCTGATTAATTGCAAACGCCACGTCTTGCACGTTTAACTCTCTTGGAATCACTTTCTCAGGGTCGACTTCGTCTACTATAGCTTTCTTAAATGTTTCTTCACCGACATCAAAACTGTTCCCAATCATGGATAAGAAAGCAACCAGGTAATTGAATGCCGACTTGTGCACGTCTCTCCAGTCTCTTATCAGAGACTCGACTTCCCAGTAAACTTTCCCAATAAGTTCGTCAGCCTCCTCCTCTCCATTTACCAGCTCCGCTATCCTAGAGGTAAAACAGTGAGTTACCTCTTCCATCCCCTTTACGAGCGGAAAAAGGATTTTAAGGATCCTCTTAAGGCTGTTAACGGCTTCCTCAACCCCACCAGCCTCTGCTTTTTCAGTAAGACTCTTAACCTCCTCCTCAACCTTTCTCCAGTAGTTAACTTGCTTCTCTAAGCACGGCATGATCTTGGTGGGAAGTTTAGCGTCTAAGCTTTCTGCCGCTATTCGAAGCTCCTCTAGTGGGGCATAATTGAAGAATCCGTCGGTTAACGGTATAAGGACGTCCATCGTAGAGCGCACCTGGTACTTTAAAAAGAACTCGTCAAGTATGTCCACCTTTTCATCATCAAGCTCTACATCACCTCTAAGAAGACTCCAATACGCGTGTTTAAGTCCAATGGATGAAAGCAAGTCCATAATAAGCCCTCTAAGGGTAAAGTTAATTGAAACATATTTTTTAAAAAAGTTTATCAGAAAAAACGCCTTAATCTGACAGTCGGTAACCCTCTTTATTAGATTTTCTTGCATAAATTTTTCATATATTTTTCCCTTTTCCTCCTTAAAATTTTCAGAAAGAACATACATTTCTTTCGAAAAATCAACACTTAACTTGTATAATTCCACAATTTTATTTCTAATAGCATCCATTTTTCTCGACTCCTTCACCACGTTTACCAGAAAAACAAAACTAATTATTTTTTCTCTCAAAACAATCCCAAGATAAAAAACACTACCACCTGAAAAAGGAACCTTTATAATTTATTTGACTTTGCCAGAAAAGCAAGAGATAATTGAAGAATTAAAAACCAACCTACTTAAGGCTACTAAAGGCTTGTTAAAGACCTTATTCTCCATCTGGTTACTTCCCTAAGGTTTCTATTCCGAATCCACCTACCGTTTCAGGCGTTTCTACAGGCCTATACCATTTTTTCATCGTTCCGAGCTTAGCCCTAGCCCTCCACTTAGCGCTTTTTTTCTCCTTCTCGATATATTCCATTAATACATCGATCTTCTCGTTTACGTCTTTCAGGTCCCCTCCTTTAACCCCTAAGCTTGGAGCCAGCTCCCTCAGCTTCTTCAGGTTCGTTGTGACGGTATACCAGAACCCCCAGTCCTTTGAGAGGAGGGAAGCAATGTACTTCGCATTGACGCATTCCTCGTCGCCTTCCCCAACGTCATGCCCTCTTATCAGGACGCATGCGTCCTTCAAGTCCTTCTCTGATATGAAGACGATCTGCATCTTCTCTAAGAGCAGGTCGGAGACGCTTATAGTCGGGTAGTCGACTTCAAGCCTCTCTCTAAAATCTATGTCGTGGTTCATCCTTAAAACGTCGAAGAACACGTCAACGTGGAACCACCCCTTGCCGTGATAGTAAATTTGCCTTTCAGAGGCAGCCGACGATAGAGTCGTCACCCTTTTAACGTAGCCAAGAGACTCGAAGAATCCTGGCATAAGCTTGCGCTGCCTACGGTAAGCCATGAAGTCTAGGTCGGTGAACTCTTGCCCCTTACCCGTCATGCGTCCAATTTTCTTAGCGAAGTCGGAGATATTCTCGGTATGAATTCTTATCGCAACCCCTCCCATAAGCCGCATTACAATGTTCCTCTTCGAAGCCTCCTCAACCAGCCTCCTACCCTCGCTAAGAAAAACCTCGCTTGGGACGATGCCTCCCCACTCCTCAGGCATCTCAACCACTATTTCCCTTCTCCTATCCAGCCAAACCAAACAACCACCTCCACCTAGAAGATAAAGTTACGCTTCACACTCTAAAAATCTTCCCTACTATGGCCTTAGAAGTAGGTTAAAGGTTTTGCTTGTCCCGCGGGAAGCGATCACACCATCAAACCGAAGTTTTGAAGGGGGTTCGGGAAGGACTTACCACAGGAAACTAGCATAAAAATGTAAGGGGGTTAAAGCTTGTGGACACGCGTTTAGCAGCCTCGTTAGTCGAAGCCTTCAAGGAATGCTTTGACGTTCCTTCCAAGAACCTTATGGTTGTAGCCTCCCTCCAGCACCGCAAACCTTCTCCCCTTACATTTCTCCTCCGAAAAATCCTTTAGGAAAACGCCTATCTCCATGTAGTCCTCCGTGGTTAATAGTCCCCCCCCAGTCGTCTACGTGCCTGTCGAACCCCGCCGACACCGCTAGAATGTCGAATCCTCCGCTGAGCGAGTTAAGCGTCCTTTCCATGTTACCCCAGTAATCTTCCCTGCTAGCCCCCTCTGGGTGGACATACTTG
The DNA here is from genome assembly GCA_029258835.1 of Thermoproteota archaeon. Classification (GTDB taxonomy): domain Archaea; phylum Asgardarchaeota; class Jordiarchaeia; order Jordiarchaeales; family Freyrarchaeaceae; genus Freyrarchaeum. The sequence continues at coordinate 22,646 of JAPDJY010000084.1, forward strand.
ACCTCGCTTCTCCCGTGAAAAGCGTTCGCCGTCCCGTCCCCGTAGTGGAGGTCGAAGTCTACTATCAAGGCTGACTCGATCCTTCCCTGCCTTATGAGCCTCTCAATGGCTATGGCTATGTTATTGAAGTAGCAGAATCCCCAGCTGGAGTCAGGGCTGGCATGGTGTCCTGGAGGTCTTATCAGCCCGAACGCGCTCTCCCCGTTCATCGCTATTTCAGACGCCGTTATTGCTCCGCCAACCGCGAGCAAGGCCACCTCGAAAAGGACGCTGTCCCTTTTAACGTATTCCACGTGGCCTTCATGGTGGATCAGCCTCACGTCCTCCTCACTTGCAGGCTTCGCCTCCACGAAGTCGAAGACTCCTTTCAACTCGTCACGTATCGCCTCGATCCTCCCGGGGGCGGATGCAGGGTCACCCGAGTAAACGGTCGTGTACTTCTCATGGTAGACAACCTTCATGGCCACTCCTCCATCAACCTCATTAAAATTTTAATAGTAGCAGATATTACCTTTTTCCAAGCTTGGAGGCTTCTAAGGGTGGTAGCGGTGCGCTTCATAGAAGTCGAATGGGATAGGAGGGTGGCGACCTCCCACCCTGAACTCGTAATAGTGGCCGCGAGGTTCGTCGACGTGCATGCGGAAGTAAACTTTGAAGTGGTTGAGAGGCTTGAAGCCTCAGCCTTCCAGGAGATAAGGTCAAAGTACACCCTTGAGGGCCTGAAGAACGACCCAGCAGTCAGGGCTTACAGGGATTTTTACTGGCGTCTCTCCATAGACCCAACCAAGCAGAGGCCTGCAGCCGAGGCCCTCATACGAAGAGTGCTAAATGGACGTAAACCGTGGCGGATAAACACCTTCGTAAACTCGTACAACTTGGCCTCCGCCTTGACGGGCGTAACCTTGGGGGCGTACGACCTGGACAGGGTTAAAGGAAAAATCAGGATCCGCTTCGCCAGCCCAGGGGAACCCTTCCAAGGGATAGGTATGCACGAGCCTAAACCCCTTACTGGAAAGGAAATAGTTGTCACTGACGATGAAGGGGTAATAGCGATATACCCATACAGGGACGCTGAAAGAACAAAGGTCACAGGATCAAGCAGAACAGTCCTCCTGATAGCATACGGCGTCCCAAAACTCCCCAAAGAAAAACTAGAGGAAGCAGTAAAGCTGACGGATGAAATAGTGAAGAAGGCCTCTGCCGGGCGGCTTGAAAGCTACTTCACGTCACGCCCCTAACCTCTCACCCCCTAACCTCTCACCCTAACCAAACACTTCCTCCACCCAAAAACATCCCTAAAACGTAACTTTACATTTCTCCCTCCCCTAACCTCTCTAACCCTCAGCTTAACCACCTCGCCCCCCTTCACTCCCCTCAGGGAGAGCTCCACCCCTCCCTGTGGCTCCTCGAAGAAGACGCCAACCTCGAAGCATGGCCCGCCACGGTTAAACAAGACGGCCTCACCACTCTCTCCCCTCCTTACACCTATGATGGGGACGAGCCCTGCCGCGGATTCGACCATCTCAGCGAACTCCTCCATCCCCCCCTCCTCTAGCACGCCCACAACCCCCTTAAGTATCTCGGACGTCAGCCTACTTGCAGCATCTACGAGCCCTCCCCTGGCAAGCGTGGAGGCTGCTTCAAGCAGGAGGCGTGTGGCTGAAGCACGGTCACCAGCCTTTCCGGCGAGGAGTGGCAGCACACACGCCATGCGTTCAGCATCATCCGTCCTTCCAAACTCTGTTAAAGCCTTAATGGTGAATGTTAGGAGGGCTAGCCCATCCTCCACCCTTTGAAGAGACCCTGCAGCTCTAAGGGCAACCCAAGGAATGCTTGAAGAGGCTATCCTCCGTGAAAGCTTCCCTATCACCTCTCGTCCTCCACCCGGCATTTCTCCGATGATCCTCACCGCCTCGTCGAAGCACCTCAATGCCTCCTCCACCTTCCCTACGCGAGACCACGTGGCGCCAGCATCCATCATCAAAAACAGCCTTCTCTCTTTCCTCATCCCCCTAACTTCATTGCAGGCCTGTTCCAGCAGCTTTTCAGCCTCCCCTACCCTACCTATCATAACGAAAACGTCTGCAATCTTTACGAGCTCCACCCCCCTTGCAGCCCCGGAAGCCCTCCTTATCGTTTCCTCCGCTTCTTTCACCATGCCCGCTTTGGCCTGGACGGCGGCCAGCCTAACCGCTAACTGAGTGTACACCGGGCTACCAGCAAGCCTCTCAACTTCTCTAGCCGCCTCAAGAATGACTTCACGGTTCAAGCTTACCTCCGCCCCTCTTAACATGAAAAAGGCTTTGCCGTACCCTTCAAGTCCTTCAGCCAGCCTGACCGCCTCTACCCCTGCCTTTTCAGCGGCCTCCTCAAGGTAGTGGAGGGACGTGACCCCGAGACTATTGGATAGTGCCAGCGCCTCGGGAAGCATTTCCGCCTCAACCATGACGGACATAACCTTTAGAAGCGCCATTCTACGTGAAAACTCGTGGTAGAGGCTCCTAGCAATCCTTTCAGCCTCCCTAATCATCCCTCTTGCCTCATCCATCATGCCCACTTTGGCGAGGATGCGTCCAGCCTCTAGAAGCAAGCCGACCTTAGCCTCCTCGTCGAGAACCCCCCTAATACCCTCCTCCATCACCTTAAGCACATTCTTGGGAACGGGCTTCCCTTCCTCCATCAGGGCGGCTGCCACCCCTAAAGCGGCTTGGCATCGCAGGTAATCGTCCTCCACCGCTGCGACGCTTAACCCCTCCTCCACCCCCTCAGTAATCGTTTTCGAGTACGCCAACTTTAAAGCTAGGCTTTCACCTCCCCCATGTTCATCTACCTTTCCCGCAAAATAGCTTAGAACGCTTCTGGCTTCGTCCGTGAACCCCCTCCACCCCAAGACCTCAGCGACGCTTAGGCCTGCGCAAACACTTACCAGTCCATCCTCCACCCTATCCAACATGCTTAAAGCCTTCTCAACCTGACCGTAAGCGGCGAAAACCCTCGCTAAAACAGCTAGCACCCTATCCTTCAGGTTAGGGCTAGTGACCTCGCCCACCCTACCTGCAAGCTCCTCGAAAAAATCACCCAACAGGTTCACCCAGAATGTTTCATGACTGTTCAGGGACGAGTATCCTGAGGTTCCTAAGTATCCTGTAGTTCGCCACGAAGGACGCCTTCCGCTCTAAGCTCGCCTTCAGCAGGGCCTCCTCCACGGTAGCCCCCCTCAACAGTTCCACAAGGATGGGCTTCAACCTTTCCTTTACATCCTCGGGGAACGCCTCTAGGGGTGCCATGAGAACCCTCATCCGCCTCCACCTATCCGAGACGATCCTAGAGGCGTCCATGGCCGCAGCTAGAACCTTAACGTCGCTTAACACGGCGAGGGTTAAATGGTGGAATAGGCGGTCTTCCGCGGCGTCGACGCCTTCAAACCCGTTAAGAAACTTGGAAATGTACTCTAAGTATTCTCCCTGCCAGTCCGCCTCCCTTGCAACCACAAGCCTATTTCCTCCAAAGCCTAAAGCCCAGACTTCAACGTCATCGAACCTGAAGATCGCCCCTCCCCTCTCAACGTTAGATATCACGTTGGTTGCGGGGATGTTCATCCTCCAGTACGAGTCGCAATAGCGTTTCTTATCGTAGTTCAAGAAGATAACGTTGTTTTTCGCCTCCTCAACCGGAGCCACACTCACCCTAGTCCACTCCTCGGCGAGCGCTGCTGCTTGCGCCTCCTGAATCGGGTGGGCGTAGCTCGCCCTAGCAGCCATGTACCTGTCAACATAGACTATTAAGATATGGTCCCCATGGTTAAATGAGAGGGGGGCGACTCCAACTCGACTTACGGTCTCTTCGAACGCTTCAAGCCTCTCCCCTTCAAGCTCGACTTCATGCTTTAAAGTTCTCTTACAAATAGGGCACTCCGCTAGGAATGCAACCTTAACAACTTCAGACTGCCTTGAGCCCAATAATTGCATCCCCCAACGACGGCGTCAGATCACTTTTTTGTGGATTCGCTCAAAAAAGTTTTTGGGTGGTAAAATCGTGAGCAATCCTCTAGGGGATGAAGGTGGAAGGACGGTGTGAACAGTGAACCAATCGGATGACCATCAACAGTTAGGCTTTTACGGTGAAGGATGGGAACTAATAGAGCTTCTGACGTGGAAGCATGACCGCTACCGCTTCCTGAAGTCGTACAAGCTTCTCGAGGGAGAGAAGCCTGGGAGGATCTTGGACGTCGGATGCCTGGCTGGAGGCGCCATGCTCCCCCTAATGGCTTCCGGGTGGGAGTGCTACGGCGTCGAGCTGTCAGACGCATACAAGGTCGCCGTTCAGAGGGGTGTTCATTGTCTGCAACATGACGTACGGGAAGGCCTCCCCTTCGACGACGGCTTTTTCGACGTTGTCTGGGCTGAGGAAATAATAGAACACCTGCTAGACACCGACGCCTTCCTAGACGAGGTTCACAGGGTTCTCAGGACGGGCGGCGTCCTCATCCTCTCAACCCCAAACCTTGCCTCCATGGCTAACAGGCTAAGGCTGCTGGCGGGAAAGTACCCGAAGTACGTCCAGTACAGCAACGAGGGCGTCGGGCACGTCCGATACTACACTGCGGGCGTGCTTAAATCCCAGTTGAAACGCCACGGGTTCACCGTGGAAAAAATTGTAGGTAACTTCCTCGGCGCCCCAGATTGCCTCCTCAAAGACTGGCTTAAACGCCTCATCCTAAGCCCTCTCGGAACGCTCATGCCAACCCTGAGCGAGGTGCTCATCGTCAAGGCGAGGAAGCGTTAGCCATCCTGTAAACCAGTATGCCACCATACACCAGCACCCTTTCAAACATCTCCGGGTGAGCCTCCACGTACATCAACGCGTCAGGAGGACAATACCTGTAAAGATTGAATAGGACGTACTTAACGTTTAAATTTTTTAACGTGAAGTCCCTCAGCCACGGAACCTGGGGGAACCACATAGCAATCCTGTCAGTATAATAGCTTACCATTGGGTAAACGTTTGACAATATGGTTTCACATGGAAGGGTCGTAGCCTTCATGTACCCATACACTGGAATAGGCACCGATATCCCCGGCTCGCTTCTGACGACATATACCCCTGCTAGACCTGCTACAAAGTTGACGGCGATAAGAGCCAACGCGACCTTCCTTTTCCCCGCCATGAGTGAACGTACACCGTCGAGTTTAACCTCTCCCTCTCCTAGCAGGACTGCTATTCCCATGGCTGACAGGACTGCAACGGCAGGGAGCGACGTCTCATTATACCTAAGGTAATCAACCAAGCGCGCCATCCTCATCAGAACCCCATAGGCTGCAGCGTACGATATAACCCAGAAGATAAGCGTCCTCCCTTCAACCTTCATCCTACCAGCTTTAACACCCCACAGGAAGTATGGTATGAGCGTTCCCGGGATCGCCGCCATAGCGATCAAATCGTAAACACCACTTACAGCTAAGTCTAAGGGGGTCGTTGCAAGGATCAGGTAGGGGTTCCGCGTCCATTGCTGTGTTGAAGCAAAGAAGACCTGCAAGAAGCCTAAGTACGCGCCTGTCACGTTTTTACTATAAATAAGCCATGGCGTCACGGTGGCTACAGCAGCTCCTATGCCAGCGTAAAACCATGGAGACTTAACAGTTACCCTAGCGTTCCCAAGCGACACGGTTAGAAATACTCCAACTAGGATCATGAGAAAACCCGGGTAACGTGTTAGCGTGGTGAGGGTTAACGTAACCCCGGACAAAACATAGTAGTAGGGTTTCTTCTGTGCTCTATAAACCGAGAGCAGGAAAAGGGCTGCGAAGAGCATGAATGGGGGCTCGGTGAGAACCCCCCATGAGGAGACGAGAAGGAATGGGCTGCACGAGAATGCCAGAGCCGAAAGGCATCCGACTCTTTCACCATACATGTCTTTTCCCAAAAGGTAAACCATGTATACTGCAGCAACGGAGTAAGCATATGTTACGAGCTGGGCAACCGTGTGGTTTGGCCCGGTTAAGAGGAAGGCCACGTATATTGAGAGTGGTAGCACGGGGGCCCTAGCGAAGTCAAGAACCACTTGAAATGGAAAGTAGTAGTAGAACCCCAAGTAGTAGTAGTCTCTCGCCAGGTTGGTGTAAACCGCTTCATCCCATGTCACAGGAATGGGTATGAACGCTAGTATCCCCCTAACCACGGTTAAGAGCACTGTTAGCGTAGTAGCCCAATCCCTAAAGCACCCCCTCACAAGCAAGACGGCTTTCTGTAGCAACGTTCCCCATCCCAAACCAGCCATTCGACCTCCCCCTACCCCTCGCTTCCTTTAATCTTCTCCTTTATAAGCCACCAGAGGCACACCACCCCGTCACTCCACCTTATCTTAGCCACCCCATTCCGCCTTACACTGTAAACTATCGGCGTCTCGACTATTTTCACCCCTCTTTTGAGAAGTTTTGCCGTCACTTCGGGCTCGAACTCAAACCCTTTAGACTTCAACTTCAACCCTTCAATGACGTCTCTTCTAAACGCCTTATACCCAGTCATCATGTCGGTCACGTTGGCTCCGAAAAGGATCCTAGTAGCCCAAGAGAGGATTTGATTGCCAACATAGTGGCTCAGCGACATTCCCTTTATGCTTCCAAGAAACCTGGAGCCATAAGCCACGTCCGCCTCCCTCCTCAGGATTGGTGCGATGAGAGCAGGTATGTCTTCAGGGAAGTACTCCATGTCGGCATCCTGAATAACTATCACATTCCCTGTTGAATGCCTTATCCCAGTTCTAACCGCCGCACCCTTACCCATGTTTCTCTCATGCCTTACAAGGATAATGCCATCATGCTTTCTAGCCTCGTCGAATGACTCGTCAGTTGATCCGTCATCCACGACTATTATCTCCTTCTCCACGCCAAGGTCAACCCGTTTAACCCTTTCAATTACCTCTGATATGGTTGCCTCCTCGTTGAAGCATGGAATTATTATGGAAACCTTATCCTGCGACCGCACAGTTAAAACCCTCCAACAACCCTATATTTCCCAGTAGAGAAAAAATAAAACTTTTTCGAAGAATCTAAACCAAGAAATTACAAGTAGAATTTTACTCAATAAGATTTCACCCAACGTCCTCCAGCATCTTAAAAATTCTCTGAAAGGTGGAAAGGTAGGTGTGAAAGGCATTTTAGAGTCATTGTCTCATGGCAAAAGGTTATATTTGCTTCTGTAGAAGTGGCGTTGGAGGTTTAACCTTGCCAGGTAAGGGGTCGCTTCCTAAAGCAGCAGCTTTCACCCTTTCCATACTTGTTATAATTGCCGTTTTATGGTTCATAGGTGTTGACCTGTTCTTGGCCTTAGCTTCACGGCTTAACCCTACTTGGGTTTCTGTTTTCATCGCCGCCTATACTTTCTCTTTCCTCTTAAGAGCTTTGAGGTGGAAGATTATCGTTGGGGCTACTGGTAAAAATGCTAGCTTCTCCAGACTTATGACGATCAACTTTTCAGGATGGTTTGTAAATCAGGTTACTCCTGCGAAAATAGGTGACTTTCTCCGTATATCCCTCCTAAGCTCGCAGGAGCGCGTTTCTCTCGGCGAGAGCACTTCAACCATAGCGGTTGAACGGGCGTTAGACATCTCCACCATAGTTTTAGTCTCATCTATCCTGTTGTTCTCAGCAAACTTCAGCCAGATGATCCCCTCGCACATCAAACTCCTATCCATTATAGGATTTATCTTATTAGTCGCAATCCTCGCCCTCATCATAGCCTTCTGTGTAGCCGGACCAGGAATAGTAAACACTTTTAGAATACACAAGGTTTCTAGAAGGATTCACAGCGCCCTCTACGAGCTCGCCCTAGGGTTAAGAGATGGGGTGCAGAAGCTTTCTAAAAGTCCAAAGGCGCTTCTCCTCTCGGCGTTGCTGTCCCCTCCCATATGGGTCATCGACGCCCTCTCAATATACATTTTCGTTAACGCTACAGGGATCCCGCAGACCATTCAAACCTACACGCTAGCCATACTTCTCGGCTTTTACCCTCAAGCCCTCCTTCCCGACGCACTTTTACTGTACATTTCCACAGCACCCTTCTCCTCGGTTTCAGCCGGCTTCTGCCTTCTAGCGGCGATCTTAGGCTTCGCATCAAAGCTTTTCCCCATAATACCGGGAGGCTTCGGAATATACGAACTCGTAGTAGCAATAATACTCAACATAACAGGACTTTCGTTACATGTTGGGCTAGCGGTAGCCCTCATAGACCACATGGCAAGGTTAACCTACTGTTCAGCCGCAGGAATACCCTCTCTCATCCACAACGGAATAGGCCTAAGAACGGCGTTGTTCGGCCGGGTACGAGAGCCATCCCTGAACTACCAGCCGGAACACGGTCATGAATAAACTAGTAGGAGAGGATCGTCGAAGGATATAATTGTGAGTAATAGGTAGAGTCCATCAAGGCGTAAGGAGGCATCGTTATGGATGAAGTTACGATAGTTCAGATCTCAGACATACACGTGATGACTCCCCACTTCTCCAAGGAGCTTGAAGTGAACGTTGTGGAGGAGGTTAACAGTTTAAGCCCGGACCTCTTGGTGGTTACAGGCGACCTAACGGACGACGGCCTCTACTACCAGTACGAGGAAGCCCTGTCCCTGCTGGAGAAATTCGATGTCAAAAGGAAGCTCGTGGTCCCGGGAAACCACGACTCTAGGAACGCAGGCCACATGGTCTTCGAGGAGCTCTTTGGCACACGCTACCCTCTCCAAACCGTTGGATCGGTTAGGGTGGCTGGAGTAGACTCCACCGAGCCAGACCTAGATGATGGACACGTGGGCAGACTCGCGTACGGAATAGTCAGGAGAAGCCTTGAGGGGTTCAAGGGCGTCAGGGCAGTCGCCCTCCACCACCACCTTGTACCCGTTCCCGGAACGGGGAGGGAGCGGAATATTCCATCAGACGCAGGGGACTTCCTAAAGCTCCTCTCAGACCTGAAGGTCCACATTGTTCTCTGCGGACATAAACACGTCCCATGGCTTTGGAGGCTAAATGGAATGGTGATCCTAAACGCCGGGACGGCGACGACTCTAAGGCTGAAAGCCCGCATACCCCCATCATTCAACGTAATAACGTTCAACGAAAAAATAAGGGTGGAGAGGGTCAACTCCAGAACACTTGAAAAACAGGTGATCTATGAAGCACCCATCACGTATTCCGTAGGCCAGCCGGGCACTCCACTCGACGATCCATAGCTCAGAGGCTTAAAGAGTCTCGCCACGATAACAGACGACACGTCTGAACCAGCAACAGTTCATCAACCCTTTCTCGCCGCTTCACTGCACCGTGAAGCGTCGCCGCCCTGAGGGCGCCTCGCCGCCCCCATGGTGGAACCAAGCCTTCCATTGGGGTCCAGAAAGCACATGCGAGGCAGACTGGGAGGGCTTAGCGTGCTTCAACGTTGCCGCTAATCCTTCTACCGTCTATGCTTCAATTTGCCCCCGCTCGAAAACTACTTATTTTAATTTCGGTTTTTGTTGGGTGGGAAGTGAGGGTGATGGGTAAGAGGGATCGGGCTAAGCTGGCCTCCAGGATGCTTAAGCTCCAGTTAGCTGCAGGCTACCTCATATACTTCGTAGTTATAGGGATGGTGACGTTAAACATGTTTTTCATGGCTAACTGGTGGGCTCCGCTGATCCCTCCAAGCATGTTCCCCGTTCCGCTGCATATTCAAGACGCCATCGGGATAGCCTTACTGTCCATCCTTATAGCCTTACAGACCGCGTTCGTACTCTCCCTCTACCTTCTCGGGAAGGAAAGAGGGTCTGAAGGCGATGGTGAGGGAGGGCCGCGTCAGCCCTGAGTGTACTTGTAGAACGCGCAGTGTATGTCCTTCACTATGGAGAACCTTATGTCAAGCGAGGTTTTCCCCAGCACCTCTCTTTCTACGCCATCCATAGCCTCGGCGAAGAGCTCCACGTCGCCCTTCTCAAAGGCTTCGAGAAGCTTATCGCTCACCTGGAAGACTGGGTTTCCGACGAGCTCAGGATATTTCTCTCCCTTCTTCTTAAGCAAGTCTATGACTTTTCTAGGTGGCTCAAGGTTGTTCACCATGATGGACTGCACAACCATGTCGAAGACGTATTCTGCCGCTCCCTTCATGTCCCCTCCCCTAAGCTTAGCGCTCACGGAGTCGGCGGCGCTTCTAGCCGCGTCTAAAAACTCGTCGACCCCGACGTTCCTCAACATCTTTTCGAAAAGTTCCACATCTGCATCGTCTGGAGGGTTAAGATACCTGCTCAAAAACCCCACCACTCGCATCGTCCATTGCATAGGAAAAACAAGTTTCACCCAATAAAAACCTTCCGTTAGAGATCCAAACTACCGAAGTGTTATATACTTTTCCGGCTATTCTTTAGTTGGAAGCGTATGGAGCTTGAGTGAACATAAGTATGGAATGGTTCCTTCAGATCTGAGACAGCTACTGGGCCGTTTAAACGTGGATGATGATGGGAGAATAGCATTTGAAGGCGAAAGGTATGCTTTCATACTCCAAAAACTTCTGGTGAACGCCCTCTTCATTGAAGCCCTAAGTGTTCTCGGCGTATCGCTTAAAACGTTGATCCGGCCCTTCTCCGTGCTGGTAGGGGGGTCTCTGGCTAGGCATCTAATCGATAAGCTGGGTGTTCCACCTGAGAACGTACTTGAAGATTACGCTAAATTTAACAGCATACGCGGGTGGGGGGGCATTGAGGTAGTTGAAGTCGACTTGGATGCGCCTAAGGTTATTGTTAGGATGCGTAATTCCGCCTTTGCAAGGGGGGTAAGAGAAGCGGTTAGCAACGTTAAAGAGGTGTTCCCATTCTACGATTGCCCGTGGGGGTGCACCTTCGCTGGCGTTCTTAAGGTTGCTCTAGAGAAGACTGGACGGCAAGTTCCAGAATTGCCCTACGAGGAAGTTAAATGTGAAACCCTAGGAAACGAGTGCTGTGAGTGGCATGTAAGGAGGGAAAACTAGATGCCCATCGAAGAAGCCGTTAAATTGCTCAGTAAGCTTAAGCCCGCTGGTGAGGGGTCATTAATGTTTGAAGAGGAACGCGTGATATTAACGACAGCCACGTTTCTGGTGGATGCTTTGAAAATGCTTCCGGAAGAGCGTTTTGGCAAAATAAGTAGAAACCATATACCATAAAGCATTCGTTAAGTATGGCCGCTGGCTGGCTGAGGAGAAAGAATTCCTTGGACCACGCGGCGTGGTAGAGGATCTTTTAAGGCTTTTTGCCGCATATGGATGGGGTAAAACGGAGCTTGTAAGCTTCGATGAAGAAACTCTCAGCGTCTCCTTCAGAGTGTACGCGTCAATTTATGGGGAAAGGTATAGGAAGCTCTCTGAATATAAAGACGAGGCGTTCACTCCTCAATGCCCCATGGGGTACGCTGTGGAAGGAGCCTTGAGCTTCTTCGCCCAAAAGAAAGGGTTTCCTCCCCCGGTATCGGAGGAAGTCAAATGTATCGCTAGAGGGGATCCATACTGTGAATTCGTTATAATAACATGATTACGAGTCCTCTTACAGCTCAAAATCACCGAGGCATGATCCAGAACCTTCAGATCTTATACAGAGTGAAGTATTTTTCTCCATTTGTGAACGTTTTGTGGAGGAGTTTAAGAATGAATTCCTGCAAGCGGTCCATCTCTACGAAATTTCATAGGCGACGCTGCTCATCAAACAACCCGTAAGTGTTGGCTGGCTGGCTGCTTAGCGTTAAACGCTGTACTCTGACCATCCTATTTATTAATCTAAGATAGGTAACGTTTAATTGTCACGTAAAGCAACTTCTAGTTTGAATACTTCCTCTGCTCCTCCCTCTCGGGCTTTAACGATTTTATCATTATTACTTTCTTTGTGAGGAGATGTTCTAGCCTATGCGGTTAAAGATATTGGCTCCTGCGGGAGGATGGAACTCCCTCCTGGCTGCGGTCAAGGTCGGAGCTGACGTGGTATACCTTGGAGGTAAGGCTTTTAATGCAAGGCAGTACGCTGAAAACTTTTCCTTGGATGAGATGAGGAGAGCGGTAGAGTTCTCTCACGCCCATGGAACAGAGGTTTACGTTACCGTTAACACTTTGATCTTCGACGAGGAGCTAGAAGCCGTCGCACACTATCTTGAAGACCTCTATGACTCCGGGGTGGATGCAGTCATCTTCCAGGACCTAGCCGTACTCAAGCTGGCTAAACGCTTCAGCCCAAAGCTTAAGCTTATAGCAAGCACGCAAACCACCACCCACAATGTTGAAGCTGTGAGATTCTTCGAGAAGTTAGGGGTTGACGGAGTGATCTTATCAAGAGAATTGTCCCTAGACGAGATAAGAGAAATAAGGTCGAAGACGGATCTATGGCTGGAGACGTTCGTTCACGGAGCCCTCTGCTTTTCATATTCTGGAGCCTGTCTCATGAGTAGCATTATAGGAGGAAGAAGCGGTAACAGGGGGCGTTGCGCTCAGCCGTGCCGTAAAAGGTACTCTCTGCTTTCTTCGAAGGGGAAAGTACTGGCTGAGGGCCATCTTCTGAGCATGAAGGACCTAAATCTCTCCAAGCACCTACGCGAGCTGGTCGATGCAGGAGTAGACGGCTTGAAGATTGAGGGGAGGATGCGCCGACCAGAGTACGTGGCAACCACAGTTGACGTTTATAGGAAATCCTTAATAGCAGCCTTGAAGGGGTTAAACCCTAACCAGAGGGATATAAAACGCCTCAGCCTTGTTTTTAACAGAGGCTTCACGGAAGGGTACCTCTACGGGGGACAGGGTAGAGAAATGATGAACTACGAGCGCCCAGATAATGTGGGAGTGAAGGTTGGGGTTGTGTCCTCTACTAAGAGAGGCTTTCTCACCATCAGCCTTTCAGAAGACTTACGGGTTGGAGATGGGGTGGAAATCGCCTGCAACGGTGAGAAGGTCGGCTTCATAGTACGTGAACTCCGCGTTGGAGGAAGGAAGGTTGAAGTAGCGAAGCCTGGCGAAGAGGCTGCATTGCCATTTAACGGCAATGTGCGGGTTGGAGCGGTGGTTCACAAGACCAGAGATGTTTTAACAGTGGAGTGGACCGAGCAACTTATAAGGAACGCTCTCAGGGAAGCAAGCCATTCAAAGGCTAAGCTGCATGGGCGAGGCCGCTCACATGGCTGCGAGGAGGCCGTTCCAACTACCCAGTCCAGTGGCTCCATATTAGCTGTCATACGCGGCGGCGTGGCGTACTCCCCGGCTGGTGAACGCACCATTCAACGTCCTGCCTCGGCGGAGGGAGAGTCGGCGTCGCTTCTGAAGCTTTCCGTCAGCGTCGGAGACTTAGAGTCCATACGGAGGGCTGTGGACGCCGGCGCTGAACGTGTGATTTTTGGAGGAGACTTCTTTAAGCCTAGGAAGCCTTTAAGCTTCAACAGGCTGGGGGAAGGTGTAGACTACTGCAGAGAGCATGGTGTAGAGTTCATACTTTCGACGCCGAGGATAACCCGGAACAGGGAGCTGCAGCTCATCAAGGAATCGTTAAACCACGTGAAATCGCTTAACCCTGACGGTGTGATCGTGGGAAACTATGGCACCCTAAACCTCTTCTTGGAGGAAGGCTTCTCCCACGTTTACGCGGACTACTTCCTTAATGTTACGAATAGTCTTTCTATTTCCATCATGAGGGAGCTTGGTGTTAAGGGAGTTACTTTGAGCCCGGAGCTAACCTTGAAGCAGATCGCCTCGCTGCATAAGGACGGCGTGGAGGTTGAATGCATCGTCCATGGGCCCCTTGAACTGATGGTTTCAGAACACTGCATTTTAAGAAGCATCCTTTCCCCTAGTGGAAGGTGCTCCTCCCCATGCGTTAAGGACTCATACTTCCTCCGCGACGAGAAAGGCTTCCTTTTCCCCCTGGCCTGCGACCAGTCATGCAGGCTTCACGTTTTCAACTCACGAGACCTATGCATGGTCGATGAGCTCGGAAGGGTTGCCGACGCAGGCGCCGACTATGTGAGGGTGGATGCCCGCCTCAGAAAGCCGGAACACGTCCAAAGCATGGTTAAGGCGTACAGGGAGGTCATCGATGGAAGGGTGGACTCCTTTGAAGCCAAAAAGAGGCTGAGGGGGTGGGGGCCTCCTTTACCAGAGGACACTTCTTTAGGGGGGTCCTCTAGCTCACGTGGCACCATGGGCTTTAACAACCCTGTACACTGTTTTTCCCTTCCAAAAGATCGGCTCCACCACGACGCCCTTACCATACCTTCTAATTAAGAGTGAAAGCTTTCTAGGCGAAACCCAGACCACCTCCCCCTCATCAAGCTTATTTAGGGCTTCAATTATACCATTGTCGTAGCCAACAACCTCGTCTTCGCGAGGATATCTTCTACTCTCCAATTTCAATGCCACCCTTCAACCCCCTTCCGCGAACACCTAACTTCTTTACACTTAACCCAATTTAAATTTTTGGGGGTTTAACTCGGCGGGTAGGAGAGCACTCCACGCCCTGCAGCAGCTAAGCCACCTATCCTATGGAAGGGCTATTCCGGCAGTGCTGCCTGTAATGTTAGATGAACAGCGCGTTCACGGCATTTTTCGTTACCTTCAGGCGTAAGCTGTCCCTAGGACTGCTTAGAAGCAACTTCAGGGGGAGGACTGTGACGCATGGAAGGAACATTACTTTTCATTCTCTTCCTACGATAGATTTATATGGTTGTTCCTCCGTTTCTCTCACGGAAATTGCGAAAAATTGAATATAAAAGAACATGTTGCCAGGTTTGAATGGGTTCTAATGTTACATTAGTCAGTTCCATCCAGAGAAGTAGTATGAGGTGCTGCAGTTGCTATCAGACAGTAATATGACGGTCGAGAGAGGAGTAGATGGAGTTTTCCTTCACGGTTTCCGTGTAAGCGGATTCGGCGGCTTCCCCTCCAAGTCAGAGTGGTACATGCTTCCTAAGGGACCATTCAAGATCTCTGGACGTATGGGTGCTGGTAAAACATCTACGGCACGCCTTATCCTCTTCGGCTTGATTGGGGACCCCGAAATCGTAAAGGACTACCTCGTGGAGGCGAAGGGCGTAGTAGAGGTTGAACTTGAAGACCCCTTAAGCAAGGAAGCGAGGCTTATCAGGGTCGTCAGGGAGGTTGAGCGCTTACCTGACGGCTCCATATCCGTTAAGAGCCGCGTCTTAGACCCTAGCACAGGAAGGATAATTTCGGAGGATGGCGGGGTTCAGAGGTTCCTAGAGAAATTAACTGGTGAGCCTGTGCTGGAAGGACTTAAAGACGTTTTCATTTTGAGAAGCGACCTAGAGAAAAGCTATCAGCAGCTAAGGGAGAAGATCAGGTCTCTAACATGCCTTGACATAGTTGAAAGCTTGCAAAGCGACCTTGAGTTCCTCGCATCAGGTGCCGGGATGAGGTTTGAGGAGCTGGAAAACGAGCTTTCAAGCTTTGAGGAGTACTTGATAGAGGAAGGGTTCAAGGCGCCTAGTAGATCCAGAAGCCTATCCGACTACGCTAGACGGCTTAAAGTAGCATTCTCAGAGCTTATATCTAAGTGGAGCCGAGAGGTGGACGAGCTCAAAGGGGAGATAGAGGCGGTGGACAGGGAGCTCGAGTCCCTAACAGCTAGACTTAACGAGTTAAACGTCAAGAAGAGTAGCTTGGAGAACTTGGCTAGTAACATCAAGGTGAAGGAGGAGCAGATAGAGCTCATGAGGAAGGCTTACGAGGATGCTGCGAGGCGTGTGGGCCAGCTTGAGAAAGAGGTAAGCCTGCTGAGGGATGACCTCAATAGGTCTGAGGAGAAAATAAGGAGAACCGAAGCCGAGGTGGAATCGCTTTCTAAAAGGCTTGAGGTCGTGGAGTCCGAGCTGGCAGGGGAGAAGCCGGAAGGGGACAGGGGAGTGTACGTTGAAAGAGAGAAGCAGCTTGCCGAAGCGGTGGCTAAGCTCAAGCCGGAACTGGAGAGATTAAGGGAGCAGATAAGGGTTAAGAGGTTCAACCTTGATAAGGATCGCATTTCACTCCAGAGGCTCCTTGAAAACTATGCTTCCATGAGGAAGCGGATTAAGGATCTGCCTGAAAGCATAGACGACGCATCAGCACTAGTAGCCATCAGGGAGAAGTTCTCCGATGAGCTGGAGAAATCCGTTAAGCCGTCCCTGTCATCCTTCTCCTCGGAAATACGCTTCCTTAAGGCCTTCAAGTCTTGGCTTGAAAGGAAGGGGTTCTGCCCCCTATGCAATGTTGAAATAGTTAACCTTTCCAAGGAGATGCGTGAGCTGGAAA
>JAPDJY010000018.1:0-38607 GCA_029258835.1 Thermoproteota archaeon
GGAGGAAGGGTCAGGTTTTATAGTGGCGTAAGCTACAGGAACATTTTAGTTGTGCAGGGTGACATGAGTGGTGTGGAGTGTACTCCTCCACACGACATTACGGGGAGGAGGGTGGACGACTACCTTCCAAGGGGGGCGGGGGCAGGGTTCCTGCTGGAGCTTATGGAGGAGGCCCGGAAGGTGCTGGAGAGGCACCCCGTCAACCTGGACAGGGCTCGGAAGGGGCTGAAACCTGCGAACTACATATGGCCATGGGGGCAGGGGGGTAAGCCGAGGCTGGAGGGGTTCAGGGAGAGGTTTGGGGTGCGTGGAGCGGTGATATCCGCCGTCGACCTGGTGAGGGGGCTGGGGGTGCTGACAGGCTTGACGGTCATAAATGTTCCGGGGGCTACGGGGTACTATGACACGAACTATTCCGGGAAGGCTGAGTACGCGTTGAAGGCTTTAGAGGAGGGGTTAGACCTCGTCTTCATCCATGTGGAGGCTCCGGACGAGGCGGGGCACGCGGGGGACGTGGAGGCGAAGATAAAGGCTATAGAGATGATAGACGGGGAGGTAGTTGGGAGGATACTGGATCGCATAGGAAGCTTGGACGAGAAGTATAGGGTAGCCGTCTTAGCCGACCATCCGACGCCTATAGAGGTAAGGACGCACACGCGTGACCCGGTGCCGGTGGCGGTGATGTCGAGCGGCGAGGAGGGGGATGAAGTCTCCGAGTTCGACGAGTTCTCGGCGAGGAAGGGAGCCCTAGGACTCCTCAAAGGGGAAAGGTTCATGGAGTTGTTCATAAGGAGGCCGCTTAAAGCCTGTCCACGTTGACTTGTCCACGCAGAGGAGCGTGGAGGCGCCTATCCTCCTTCCAGCTGGCTTGGAGAGAATGCACGTGTAATGCAAAAGTCTTAAATTTGTGTTCTGTTTAGGCGGTAAGTAAAGGGGCAAGGGGATTCTTGCATGTTTGCGGAGAAGCTTGGGATCGACTACGAGTGCGAGCTGAACGAGTATTTGGCATTCGACGACGTGTCCCTCCTGCCGTCTGAGAGCAGGGTGGAGCCCTTCGAGGTCGACCTTTCCACTTGGCTGACCCCCGAACACCTCCTTGCAGTCCCCATCCTGTCGTCTCCCATGGATAGGGTTACCGAGGCCGAGATGTGCATTGCCCTCGCCAGGGAGGGCGGGCTCGGGGTGCTTCACAGGAACTGCTCCATCGAGGAAGAAGTTGAGATGGTTAAGAGGGTTAAGAGGGAGGAGATTTCAGGCATCATCCGTGACCCTGTCACGATAACGCCTGAGACGCCGCTGCCCGAAGTTGTCAAGCTGATGCAAGAGAAGCACATATCCGGGCTGCCCGTGGTTGACAGGTCAGGGGAGCTCGTGGGGATAATAACCAAGAGGGATGTCCTAGCAGCCAAGCCGGGGTCCCTGGTCAGGGACGAGATGACCCCTCGGGAGAGGCTTGTAACCTGCTATGAGAGGGAGATACTCTCGGATGGAGAGCTCAGGACGGACAAGGTGAAGGAGATCCTCCACGAGAACAGAATAGAGAAGCTGCTGGTGCTGAACGATGAGGGACGCCTCTCCGGGCTGGTCACCTTCAAGGATATTTTAAGGCTTGAGGAAAACCCCTATGTGTCCAGGGACGCTGAGGGGCGCCTCATGGTCGGAGCAGCCATAAGCCCCTTCGACAGGGAGAGAGCGTTAGCCCTCGACAAGGTCGGCGTCGACGTCCTAGTGGTTGACGTGGCACACGGGTTAAACATGAAGGCTGTAAGGTCCATGGAGAAGATATCGAAGGATGTTAACGCGTGGATAATCTATGGTAACATAGCCACCCGCGAGGCGGCAGAGGAAATCATATCCAGCGACATAAGCAACCTTGCAGGGCTCAGGGTTGGGCTTGGGGGAGGGAGCATATGCCTCACAACCCACGTTACAGGGGTGGGGGTTCCAACCCTTACAGCCGCAGCCCTGGTGGCGGACGCGGTTCGTGAGCAAAGGGCCAAGCTGAGCGTTATAGCTGACGGCGGGATAAGGAACAGCGGCGACATTGTTAAGGCTTTAGGGGCTGGGGCAAGCGCCGTAATGTGCGGCTACCTCTTCGCCGGAACCGACGAGGCTCCAAGCGAGAAGGTGTACATAAGAGGGGTCCCCATGAAGAGGTACAGGGGGATGGCTTCCCCCTCGGCCATGAAGGACAGGTACGCGGCTGACAGGTACGCTAGGAAGGTTAAAGAGGTTCCTGAGGGGGTTGAGGGAGTGGTCCCCTACAGGGGATCGGTGAGGTCTGTCGTGAGGGACTTAGTGGCGGCCATGCAGGCAGGATTCGGCTACGTGGGGGCAAGGAACATAGAGGAGCTCTGGAGGAAGGCTAGGTTCAGCAAGAGGACCATGATTGGAATGCGTGAAGCGCTCCCCCATGACGTGCTCCCCGAACCTCAGTTCCCAGAAAAATACGAGAAATTATGGTTTTAGGTTCCAGCCTCCCGGTGGAGGGTTTGAAGCTCCGGCAAATACTTAGGCCGGTTCTGCCTCCAGACGTCCTGAAGCATGCCCCAAACCGGTTTGAGGTGGTAGGGGACATATGCGTGCTGAGGCTGAGAAGGGAGGTTCTCCCTTACGCCCAAAGGATAGGGGAGGCATTGATTAGGACAGTCTCCGGAGTGAGGGTGGTGGCGGTAAGAACGGGAGCTACCTCAGGTGAGGAGAGAGTTGCCCCCTTAATGGTTGTCGCCGGCGAGGAGAGGACGGAAACAGTTCACAGGGAGCATGGCTGCCTCTTCAGGGTTGACCTCTCCAAGGTTTACTTTACGCCGAAGCTGTCCTTCGAACATCAACGTGTAGCCCTCCAGGTGAAGCCCGGCGAGACGGTTTTCAACATGTTCTCGGGTGTTGGAGGCTTCTCCATACCCATAGCTAGGAGGGTGGAGTGCAGAGTTTACTCGGTTGACGTTAACCCTTACGCCATCCGCTACCTGAAGGAGAATATCGCCCTCAACCGTGTTGAGGGGAGGGTTATCCCCGTGCTCGGGGACGCAGCCGAGTTCACCCCTCCAGCCCCGGTCGACAGGGTTCTCATGCCCCTCCCGGCTAAGGCGTACGATTACCTGGGGCACGCCGTGGGAACCGTTAAAAACGGCGGAGTCATACATTATTATGACGTGGTTGTTGAGAAGGGTGGAAGCCCGCTGAGGGAGCTGGAGTGGAAGGTTGTGGATAAGCTGGAGAAGTTGGGGTTTAACGCTGAGGTGGTTTACGGTAGATGCATGAGGAGCATAGCCCCAAGGCGGAGGCTCGCGGTCCTAGACGTCAAGGTCAGGAAGGACTCCGGAGGAAGGAGGAGCGTTGCCGGGTAGGAAAGGCCTAGAGGAGCTGCTTACGCTCCTAAGGAAAGGTGAGGGGGTAAACGTCGAGTTTAAGAGGAAGCTGTCCCCGGACATGGATGAAGGTAAGAGGCAGAAGCTCCTAGCTAGGCTTAAGTTCATGACGAGCGAGGGGGAGGGCATCCTAGTCGTCGGAGTAGACGACATAAAAGGGAGGAGGTGGGAGGTCTACGGGTTGAGGAGGGGGGAGGTTAGAAGCAGCGATGAAAGCGTAAGGGAGCTCTGCGGGGAGGCGGGAATTAAGGTTAAGGAAAGGAAGGTTTTCAGGACTGAGAAGGGCTTCGTCGTGGAGTACGTCCTGGAAAGGGAGGAGGTAGAGGTTAACGAGGTCATATCGCTAAGCTTCGCCGGGAGAGTTAACGCTGGGAAGAGCACCCTCATAGGGGTTCTGCTGGGGGGTAGGCTGGACGACGGGAGGGGAGGGGCTAGAGCGTACCTTCTAAAGCACCCACAAGAACTGAAGAGGGGGCAGACAGCGGACCTGCACTACGCCTTCATAGGGTTTAACGGTAGGGGGGAAATGATAGGGTATGAGAACCCCCTCAGCAAGGAGGAGCGCGCGAGAGTACTAGACCAAGCTAAGAGGATAGTGACCTTGGTTGACGCTCCCGGCCACTCGGAGTACCTTAAAAGCATGATAAGGTCTATTCTTGGCTCCGACTCGCAATACGGCGCGGTGCTGATCCCTGCAGGCGACGAGTACAAGCTCCTAGTGGCGGAGGAGGGCAGAAGAGGGATAGCTAGGCTTGACGACATAACACGTGAGCACATGCTCCTGATGGCAAGCAGGGACGTACCCTTCATGGTTGTCCTCTCCAAGGTGGACTCGGTGGCACCGGAGGCGCTCGAGAAGGTTAGAAGCGTGGTTAGGAGGACGATAAAGGAGATCGGGCGTGTGCCATTCTGGGTGAGGGAGAGAGAGGACATTGAGGTCGTCAGGAAGGAGATCACCCATAGGATACTGGTCCCGGTCGTCGAGGTGAGCTGCGTCACAGGCGAAGGCTTGGACGTCTTCAAGAAGCTTCTATCAGCGCTCCCGGTTAGGATCTCTGACGAGTTAGCTTACAAGCCAGCCTTAGCCTACATAGACAAGGTGTACAGGAGGATAAGGGGGACGAACGTGGTGGTCACTGGAACCGTTAAGCAGGGTATCTTCAAGCCCGAGCAGAACGTTAAGGTGGGGCCGGACGGGGACGGGGTGTTCCGCAAGGGATGGATCGCCTCGGTTGAGGTGTTCTGCGAACGGGTTCCACGCGTTAGGCCAGGTGAAATGTTCGGCTTCGACATTAAAAGGGTAGACCCCGGGGTCGTCAGGAGGGGTCAGGTCGTGGCCGACGTGGACATGGAGCTGGCTGCTTGCAGGGAGTTCGAGGCGAAAATAGTCGTCACACGCCACCCGACAAGGATAACGCCCGGGTACTCCCCCGTCCTCCACTGCAACACGGTAAGCCAAACGGTGGTTTTCGAAGAAATAAAGGGTAAAGACTACCTTGTCGTAGGGGACTACGCGGAGGTGAGGTTAAGGTTGAAGTACCGCCCCGAATACATCACGGTGGGAGACAGGATAGTGACGCGTGAAGGCACCACGAGAACCATAGGCAGGGTGACGAGGATCATAGAGTAACATTAAAATTTAGTTGTTGCTCTGCGGCTCAGGTTGACGCGGGTTTACCCGGGGGGACGGCGGAGACGCGAGGTAGCCGAGCCAGCAGTTTTCCATTTAAAATTTGCCTTCAACCCTGAGCGGGGGCCTTTCCATGTTTGGGCGGCTACCCGAGTTACTGGGCTGCTATGGGATCTGGGAGACGTGGATTACGGTTTCCGGTATTTCCCTTCGAGTTTTTCTATGAGCTTCCTGTCCGCCGTGTAGAGCTTCGTGTTCAGGGTTGCCGCGAGGGCTACGTGGAAGGAGTCGTAGACCGTCACGTCCACGGCCGTCTCCACAGTTTTCTCGGTTAGCTCCCCTCGAAGGGTGGAGCTCTATGCCGTAGCTTGAAGGTGAGAGGGCGGCGGCCCCGAGCTCCTCCACCCTAAACAGGTTACTGTGCTTTAGAGCGTTCAAGACTTCGAAGGGGAGCAGCTCTGAAGCAGCTATGGTAGCTCCCCGTTCACGCGCGTGTCCCTCAACTTCAAGGCCTTATCGGAGTCCTCCTCGATGAACCACTTAACCATCACGCTGGCGTCGCCCACCACCCTCCCATAGCGATGCTCCTTCCAGTACCTTATGGCGGCGACGCTGCTCCACCCCTCAGGCGCCCTCTTCCCCACTTTCTTGTTCAGCAGGACAGCCATCGCAAGGCTCCTTCCCTCCTCCGCCTCTAACACCCCCATTATCGCCTTCCCAACGACCCCACTCCGGTTGACATGCCCCAACCTCTCCATGCGCCTCTTAACGTCGCCGCTCACCCTAACGCTGACAGCGGGCGACGGCAAACCCCGCAAGCAACCCGTAATACAAGTATTACAAAATACAAGTTACAAGTATTACAGGTTAGACGTGTAAGATAAACGTTACGTACGCCACGCATGGTACACCTTAAAGGGTGGGAAAAACCTCACGACGTTCCCAGCAAGAACAGCAAGCAACACCGGTATGAAGTGGGGGAGGAACGGGCGCAAAACGGCCGTAACTAGGAGGTTGAGGCTACCCGGGCAGATCGTCCTAGACGGGAAGGGGAGGGTGGGTCTGTTGCGAGGCGGAGCGTTCGTAAAAGGGGTTGTAGGTGGAGTGAGTGGACTCGTTTTCCGGGGAGGTAGGCTGTTTGTAGGGTCTCTGATGGACCGTTTAGGTTCGGCTTTACAGGCCCCATCTCCTCTGGCACCTCCTTGCATTGAACTTGGCAGCGCGAGTTGAGCTGCAAATGTGGGTGGGTAAAGAAAAGAGATATAAGAGGAAGGGTGGATTGATGGTTTTTAGTGTTTCACTCTGTGGGGTGTTGGCGTGGAGAAATGGGACGTCGTGGTTGTCGGGTCTGGCCCCGCTGGGAGCATGACTGCCATGAAGGCTGCTGAGGGTGGGGCTAAAACCCTCGTCTTGGAGAGGCAGAAGCTTCCAAGGTTTAAGCTTTGCGGAGGAGGGGTTGCAGCGTGGGTCATAAAGAAGCTTAGGGTTCCGGAGAGCGTCATCGACAGGGAATACAAGGTTTTAGAGTACTACGCTCCGCCAGACTATAAGGCGTTAAGGCTTCCCATTCCAGCAAGCTACTACGGTGTCTACAGGGATAGGTTTGACCGTTTCCTGTTGAGCCTCGCTGAGGAGGCGGGGGCAACGGTTAGGGAGAAAGTGAAAGTTGTCGATGTTGTTATGGAGGAAGGGTGGGTTAAGGGGGTTGTGACAGGCAATGGTGAAAAGATAATGAGTGACGTTGTCGTAGCGTGCGATGGCGCCCTTTCAACCGTCGCTAGGAAAAGCGGTTTCTGGGATGTCTGGTTCACTTCTAAGGGGGAAAACTGGAGGGAGCACATGTCCTTCTGCGTTGGCGTCGAGGTTGAGATGGACGATGAGGTCATAGATGAAAGGTTTGGGGACTCATACCTTTTCTTCACGGGGGAGGACGTTGCCCCCATAGGTTACGCTTGGATCTTCCCGAAGAAGGGGAGGCTCAGCGTCGGCTTGGGAAGCCTCGTTGAAACGTTTAAGGAGAAGCCTAAAGAGTACATTACGAGGTTTATTAGGGAGCACCCCGTGGCCTCCAAGCTTTTAGAGGGGGGGAGGCCTAGCCCGGTTAAGGGAGCATACATCCCCACCAGCCACCCTTACAAGCCCTCGTACGGGGCAGGAGTGCTCTTCGCAGGAGACTCGGCGGGCATGGTTAGCCCGATCACCGGTGAAGGGATATTCTACGCTGTGAGGGCTGGGATGGATGCGGGGGTGACCGCCGCCGAAGCCGTAAGCGAAGGGGATTTTTCAGCCGAGTTCCTCTCAAGGTACGAGGAGAGGTGGGAGGAGCACATAGGAAAACACTTAGACTTTCAGGCTGAACTCTTCCGGGAGGCGGTGGGGAAAATAAGGGAGGGAGGAGACTTTGGCGCGGAGCTCATTAACGCGTTCGCGAGGCTCATCCAGTACCTTTCAGAGTACGCCAGTAAGAAAAGAAAGTAGCTTGCTTTCATTCTACTCTGTTAGGGTGACGCCGGCGTCCTCGAGCATTTCAGCTTGGAAGCCGTACCACCAGTCTGGAACGTAAACCAAGTCGCTTCTCCTAATCTCCTTGAAGGCCCTCACTTCCTGCACCTCCCGACCGGCACGCAGCTTTCCACCGACAGCCCTGGTTGAGAAGGCGACCAGTACGGCGTCGGCGGCCTGCCCCCCACATTTAAACCTGAAAACGTACACTCCTAGGAGGCGCTCGACTTCAACGTCTAACCCCGTCTCCTCCTTCACCTCTCTAACAGCGGTCTCCTCGTACTCCTCTCCCTCCTCCGGCTTTCCACCTGCAAGCATCCATTCCCCCCCAACGTGTTCACGCAATTTCCCCTCGTTATCCCTCACCGTTACAGGCTTCCTTATCATGACCACTCCATCATCGGATTTGACGACGGCTACAACCCTAATCCACCTCTCAGAGTTAAAGTAGTCGAAGATCTCCCTTACCACAGGGATCTCTACAATCCTGAAGCGGGCGTTCTCATACCTTGAAAGTAGCCTGCTTAAGGATTCGGGAATTTCACGTTCCACCGGGATCACCCGCTTAAGACTCGTCGCCGTGATCCTACTGGGCAGCCACGCATTTAACCTTATTTACACGTTTTACGCGTTTTCGACGGATCCTGTTGCCTGCGAGGCGGGTTAACGCTATGTTTATTTGGTTTTGCCAACAACATGAAAACAGGATGCGTGGAGGTGGAGGAGTTTAGGGCGATAGACTTCCACGTGCACCCCTTCCCCCACGTCCCCCCTGAGGAGATCCTGAAGGCTATGGATGAAGCCGACGTTGAGAAGGCGGTTTTGCTGGCCCTAGACATAGACCCTTCAGACCTGAACATTAGGAGGGTTAGGGCCAGGGTTGAAGATACGCTCTTAAACCTTACCATGGGCTTTGTTTTCATATCATTCGGGGAGCTTGAAAAGCAGGCTTACGAGCTCATGCCCCAGTTCAGGACGGAGAACGAGTACGTGGCGAAGCTCGCTAGGCTTTGGCCGGACAGGTTCGTAGGATTCGGATCCGTTGACGTATGTAAGGGGGAGAGGTACGTCGCCAAGACCCTCAAGAAGATTAAGAGGCTGAAGCTTAAAGGGGTTAAGGTGCTGCCGACAGCACAGTTTTTTAACCCGTCTCTGGACAGGGAAATTGTAGACGCGGTGTTCAGGTTCTGTGAAAGGGAAAACCTGATTGTAATATACCATACTGGCTGCGACGTCGGAGCCTTCGAGCTCCCACACCTTGCAGGAGACGCAAACCCCATATTCCTTAACGGGGTTCTGGACGACTACCCCAACCTTAAGATCGTACTCTCCCACTTTGGAAGCTACTCTGCAAGGTACCCGAGGATATGGTTTAAGGAGTGCGTTGATATAATGAAGAAGTACGATAACACCTACGCCGACATAGCAGCGGTCCCATACCTCCTATCCGAGAGGAAAAGCGTCGAGAAGATAAGGAGGGAGGTGGGGTTCGAAAGGGTTCTCTTCGGGTCAGACTACCCTGCAGTCATCCTCGTAAACATAAAGGACGAGAAGGATGTTGTGGAAGGCTCGGAGCACCTCACCGAGCACGAAAAGGAGCTGGTGCTCTACGAGAACGCCAAGCAGCTTCTGGGAAGCCTATAATGCTTTAGGTGGTGGGACACTTGGAGGTGACGCCTCTAGCCTTTGAAAGCCTTGGAACGAGGAGCATGGCAACCCTCGTGAAGGCTAAAAAGCTAAAGATCCTTCTGGATCCGGGTGTGGCGCTAGCCCCTAGAAGGTATGGTCTGCCACCCCACCCCGTCGAGTTGAACAGGATGAGGGAGCACTGGGAAAGGATTAAGGCTGAGGCTTCGTCGTCGCAGGTGCTGGTGGTCACCCACTACCACTACGACCACCACAATCCCAGGGAGCCAGAGGTCTACAGGGGGAAAACGGTCTTTGTGAAGCATCCCAAAAGGAAGATCAACTTTAGCCAGAGGAAGAGGGCTGCCCTGTTCCTAAAGGAGATAGGCCCTTTAGTGGGGGAGCTAGACTACTCCGACGGTAAAGAGTTTAGCGTGGACGATGTGACCATCAGGTTTTCGGAGCCCGTGCTCCACGGGACGAGTGAGAGGCTGGGGTACGTGACGGAGGTCTCCATCTCCCATAAGGACTTCACCCTAGTCTTCACGTCCGACGTTGAGGGGCCGAGCATCAGCGAGCAGGCGGAGTTCATCATAGATGAAGACCCAAGCTTGGTGATCTGCGACGGGCCCATGACGTACATGCTAGGCTACAGGTATGGCTACGAAAGCCTGGAGAAAACCGTTGAGAACGTGACGAAAATATTCAGTGAAACGAGGGTTAAAGACTTCATCTTCGAGCACCACCTCCTAAGAGACCTTGAGTGGAGTGAAAAGCTGGCTGAGCTCTTAAGAAGGGCTGAGGAGCTCGGAGTAACTGTTCAAACAGCCGCAGAGTACATAGGGGTAGAAAACGACTTCCTAGAGGCGAACAGGAGGAAGCTGTGGGGGCAAGTGAGGGCTTAGCCGGAGGGCGGAAAGCGAAAGAGCGGAAAGCAAACGGGTAAGGTGAGCAACCGGAATGAGCCGCCCCCAGCACTCTTCCCAGTTACAAGTAGCCCTATAACCCTAGAAGCCCCCGGCGTTCACCGGAGGGCCTCGAACACGTCCTCCATCGACTTCGATGCCCCGTTTTTCCACGCTTCTCCGGGGGCGTTCCACCATCGCGCTCAAGGCGGACGCCATCCTAGTGCCGCCTCACCCGCGCATCCTTAAGGCTCAGCCCGGCTTCCTCCAGACGGAGGAGCCGTAGAACCCTGAGCTCCGGGTTAGCATAGCTTCCTACGCCCACGCCAAGTTTTGAACCGCTTCTCCATCGTCCTCGGCAAGGCCACGTGAAAGTCCTCCCATACCGAGCTGGGTTCAATGTGGCACCTGGCGGTGTGGGAGCCAGCTGGACGGGCATTTGCTTTTTAAGCAGCATGCTTTCCCGGGAAGCTTGTGCAGCACCGCCCACGTCCCAGTTGACCTGGTTAACAGGGTAGCTTTAGCCTTCCGGAAGGTGAGACGCACAGCGAACCAATAGCTATACCAGCATCATCCATCAGCACCCAGCCGAGGGGATGAGCCGCTTACGGGTTAGGCGTCAAACGGACGGTAGGAAGCTGGCTGCCCATCGCTGCTAAGCGTGCTTCCACGCGGTGCATTGCGGAGGGATGAAGCGTGCCTCCTCGAGGCGATGTGAGCCATCCTTATCGGCTCTGGTACGCGGTGCCTTGAAAGCTTAAATGTGAGGTTTATGGCTGTTTCCAAGGAAACCTTGTGGCCGACGCTCACGTAGACCGGCCTTGCCGAGTTAAATTGGACTGACGCCCCCACAGTCCTTCCCTTAAAGGAGATCGGCGTGTACGGGACTCCGAGGGATGTTCTCCTCGGCTTTAGGGGCTTCCCGCATAGTAGCTTTTTGGCTACGCCTACAGTTGGCTTGTCGATAAGCACTCCGAGGTGGGATGCTGCTCCTAGGAAGTATGGGTGGAGGACGCCGTTGGCGTCAACCATGAAAACGTCGACGTCCCCCTTGAGGAGCCTGATCGCCTTTAGGAGAGGGGGGAGCTCCCTGAAGGAGAGGAACGTCGGTATGTACGGGAAGTAGACTGGGGAGACGACGCACGCCTGCTCCACCACGCTTAAACCGTCCAGTCCTAGGGTTACTGCGCATGCTACAGCTAGGCTTCCACTGTAGGACACGTCGAGGCCGCAGACGTTTTCAAGCTTGCTGAAGCAGTCCTCTTCGACCACTCTCTCTGCGAGTTTAACCTGGATGGCCCTAAGCTTTTCAAGGTTGACCCTTCGAGGTTTAACAGTCGATTTCAAGGGGGACACCTTCACGGTAGGTCGTAGCTTTCAGGGGGAAACTCCTTCACCACGGGGCACCCTGCTAAGGCCTGCTCCAGGCTTGCCACCATCCTGTTGAACAGGAGTTCGAAGAGTCCTCTGGCGCCCTCACCCATGACAGCCCTCACGAAGACGAAGAAGGAGCTGTCCCCTATCCTTTTGAGGCGCCACTCCTCCACGCCACCCCTAACCCTGCTTGAAAGGGTTAGCTCCACTCCCGGGGTATTAGGGAGGCTTCTCAGCATGCTGAAGCACGACTGCCTTATCTTTAGGTCCGGGCGTTTACCCGGCTCCCAGCTTGCGACAACCCCCCTCTCCATGGAGAGGAGGTAGGCGTTCCGTATGGAGAGGTTTATCTGCTTCCCCGAGATCCACCGCAGCTTCTGGTCGAGCAGCCTTGTGATGCCCTTAGGAACCCCCTCAGGGCTTAGAAGCTTAACAAGCTTCTCCTTCGTCTCCTCGCTCATGGGGAGGTACGAGGTCGGGAGGGGGGATGAGAAGTCGCACTCCTTCTCAAGCATCCTAACAGCCTTACTCACCTTGTAGTATATTAGCTCCGAGTTGTCGGTTGAGTCATGGATGCAAACCCATATGCCCCTGAGGGTTTCGGCCATGGTTAAAGCGTAGGGGGGGATCTCGACCTCCCGGTACCACTGCTTCTTGCCGAATATCTCCGTGAAGAACTTGTTTAGGGCGAGTATCATGCCCGAGAAGAGGGTGTACTCTATCCCCAGCCCGTCGTCGTACGCCAGCCTCCCTACACCGTCCTCTCCAATCAGCAGGAAAGCGTGGATCATCGCTAACCCCCCTTCCTATCCAAGAACTTAAAAAGGGGGAACCAGACATAAAACCCTAACGGGAACCTTTAAAAGGAAAAAAGAGGGAGCCATGGAATGAAGGAGGAGGTGAGCTCTCATGGATTTCGAACTCGCAGAGGAGCAGAAGATTGTTAGGAGAACGGTTAGGGAGTTCGCCGAGAGGGAGATAGCTCCGAAAGCCAGGGAGTATGATGAAAGGGAGGAGTTCCCATGGGAAATCGTTGAAAAGCTTTTCGAGCAGGGGATCATGGGGGCGCTCATACCGCCAGAGTATGGAGGGTCGGGGATGGACAGCGTATCCCAGACCATAGCCATAGAGGAGGTTGCCCGCGCCTGCGCCGGAACAGCCATGACGCTTGCAATCCACAGCTCCCTGTGCACCTACGCAATCCTGAAGTATGGGTCGGACGAGCAGAAGGAGAAGTTCCTTCCCAAGCTCGCAAAGGACACCGTAGGGGCGTTCTCCCTCACCGAGCCGGAGGCGGGATCGGACCCGTCGGGAATGAGAACCACAGCCACCTTGGACGGGGACGAATACGTGTTGAACGGGACGAAGATATTCGTAACCAACGGGGGGGTTGCGGGGCTGGTAATAGTCTTCGCCAGAACGCCCGCTGAGGAGGCTAAGAGGTCTATAACAGCCTTCCTAGTGGAGAAGGGTACGCCCGGGCTTAAGGTCGGGAAGAAGGAGAGTAAGCTTGGGATAAGGTCTTCCAACACGACGGAGCTGATCCTCGAGGACTGCAGGGTGCCCAAGGAGAACGTCCTCGGCGGGGTGGGTGAAGGATACAGGATAGCCCTAGCGTCCCTGGACTCGGGGAGGGTTGGCATAGCGGCCCAGTCCCTGGGCATAGCTCAGGCGGCGCTTGACGCATCCATAAGGTATTCGAAGGAGAGGGTGCAGTTTGGCTCGCCAATAGCGAGGTTCCAGGCAATCCAGTGGATGATAGCGGACATGGCGACGGAGATAGAGGCAGCCAGGCTTCTAACCTACAAGGCGGCTTACCTGAGAGGTAAGGGGGAAAGGTTCACCAAGGAGGCGGCAATGGCGAAGCTCTACGCATCGGAGGTTGCCATGAGGGCTGCGAGGAACGCCGTCCAGATCCATGGAGGCTACGGCTTCACTAGGGAGTACGAGGTGGAGCGCCTGTTCAGGGATGCGAAGGGAACCGAGATCTACGAGGGAACCAGCGAAATC
Source organism: Thermoproteota archaeon (assembly GCA_029258835.1). Taxonomy (GTDB): domain Archaea; phylum Asgardarchaeota; class Jordiarchaeia; order Jordiarchaeales; family Freyrarchaeaceae; genus Freyrarchaeum. The sequence continues at coordinate 13,419 of JAPDJY010000018.1, forward strand.
CAGCGTATGGTGATAGCCGGCCAGCTTCTGAGGTAGGCAAGATGCACGTTATAGTGTGCGTGAAGCAGGTTCCCAGCGTTGAGAAGGTGAGGGTTGACCCGGAAACCGGCAGGATAGCGAGGGAAGAAGCCCCAACCATGATCAACCCTGAGGACAGGAACGCTCTGGAGGAGGCGTTGAGGGTTAAGGAGAAGCTCGGGTGGAGGGTGACGGCTCTAAGCATGGGTCCACCCCAGGCTGAGGAGGCCCTGAGGGAAGCCCTAGCCATGGGGGCAGACCGCGCCGTCCTGGTCTCGGATCCCGCGCTGGCAGGGTCGGACGCGTTCGTAACGTCAAGGGTCCTCGCGGAGGCCGCCAAGAGGCTGCAGCCCTTCAAGCTGATACTGTGCGGGAGCAGGTCTGTCGACGGGGAGACGGGGATGGTTGGAATACAACTCGCCGAGGAGCTCGGGCTCCCCCAGGTCACGTGGGCTGTGAACCTGACGGTTGAAGGGGACACCGTCACCGCTGGACGATGGGTTGACGGGTGGTATGAGGTGGTTGAGGCCAGGCTCCCGGCCGTCGTAACCGTGGTCGGAGAGATAAACAAGCCCCGATACCCTACCATGAGGGGGATAATGGAGGCTTGCAGGAGGAAGACCGTTGAGGTTGTGACGCTGAAAGACCTTGGAATCCTCCCAAGCTCTGTTGGGTTGAATGGCTCCCCCACCGTGGTTGAAAGGGTTTTCCAGCCTGAAAGGAGGCGGGGAGGCATAGTGCTAAGGGGGAGCGTAGATGAGCTGGCGAGGAAGGTTGCAGAGGTTATAGTGAGGGAGCTGGCGAGGGGGTAGGGTTGGGGGAGGAGGGTGAGTGCTGGGTTTTCGCCGAGCATGAGGGAGGCGAGGTGAGGAGGGCCTCCTTGGAGCTGCTCGCCAAGGGGAGGGAGCTGGCCGACGAGCTCTCGGAGAAGCTTTCAGCGGTAATTCTCGGCTGGAGGGTTGAGGGCGCCGCAAGGTCCCTGACACGCCACGGCGCAGACAAGGTTTACATGGTGGAGCACCCCCTCCTGGGGGAGTACCAGGTAGACCTTTACTGCAAGGCGGTCTCGGACCTGGCTTCGGAGTGGAGGCCTGACGCCATCCTGTTCAGCTCCACCTTCACAGGTCGAGACCTTGCTCCAAGGGTTGCCAAGAGGCTTGGGACGGGTATGACGGCTGACTGCGTGGAGCTGAGGGTTGACAGGGAGAGGAGGCTGATTAAGCAGGTTAAGCCGAGTTTCGGAGGGAACATAATGGCTGAAATAGTCATACGCCGGAAGCCGCAGATAGCGACGGTTAAGCCGGGGGTTGCCGAGGTGAGGGAGGAGGATAGGGGTGGGGTGATCGTAAGGGTTCACCCAGACCTTTCCGAAGGCGAGGTTAAAACCCGGAGGCTGAAGATTACCCCTTCTGGTCGAACGGTGGACTTGGAGGAGGCTAAGGTGGTCGTTGCCGGGGGGAGGGGGGCAGGCAGGGAGGGGTTCAAGCTGTTAGGGGAGCTGGCATCGATGCTCGGGGGGGAGGTTGGGGGGACGAGGCCCGCCGTGGATGAGGGGTGGCTACCGAGGGAGAGGCAGATAGGGCAGTCTGGAAGGTCGGTTTCCCCAAGGTTATACTTGGCCTTCGGCGTCTCCGGAGCCATCCAGCACGTGGTCGGGTTTAGGAGGGCTGGCTTCGTGGTGGCTGTGAACAGGGATCCTGAAGCGCCCATATTCGGTGAGGCTGACGTTGGGGTGGTGGCAGACCTACACGAGTTCCTGCCGGCTCTCATAAGGGAGCTGGAGGATGCGTTGAAGAAGTAGTCACCACTCTTCGCAGATGCTGTTTAGGAGCTTCCTGTGGAGTCTCTCGTAGAAATTCCACCTCGTGTAGATGAGCTTAAAGCTCTTCTCTGACGACTTAACCGTTAACGTCTGGTCGTTGTCAACTCGTTTTTCCTCGTCCACGAGCTGCCCATCCGTTATGACGTATGCCGGGTGCCCCCCAGTGTTCTTGAGGGAAACGGTGGTTTCCACTGGTAGGACCATTGGGGGGACACGTGAGCCGTAAAACTGGGCGACGAACGAGAGGGAGATCGCCTTCAAGCGGGGGTGAACTATCGAGCCGCCGGCTGAAAGGTTGTATGCTGTGGAGCCGAGGGGGGATGCAACTATAACCTTGTCAGACCTCACGTTCGCTATGCACACGCCGTCAAGGCTCAGCATGCAGTTCATAAGCTTCCCCTGCTCGCCGCTCAGGACTACCTCGTTTACTGCGAAGCCGACTAGCTCCCCATCAACGAAGGCGTCGAGCACGTTAAACGACTCGGCGTAGAAGTATCCTTCCAGTATCTTCTTCACCTCTGGAACCGCCTCCGAGGCGTCGACCGACGTGAGGAAGCCTAGCCTGCCAGAGTTGACGGGGAAGATGGGTACGTCCACCCCCCGGCTGACGACCATCCTGGCAGTGCTGATGACGGTTCCATCTCCACCGTTGGAGACAATGAAGCTCATCCCCTCAACTATGTCGGAGGGGGACTTTATGACCACTGCTTCATGCCCCTCAGACCTCAAGAAGTCCATGATCCTCTGGGTGGTGGAGGCGGCTCCCTCAGAACCCCATCTAACCACGAACCCCACTAGAACCATTAGAACCCTCCCCTTTTTAACTAAAAGAGAAGGAGAAAGGGAAAATAAACGTTACCTTCACCAACGCTCAAACCGGCGACGTGAATGGAAGGGTGCAGGAAGCCAAGCGAGGGTGAGTGAGGAATGAACCATCGTTCTAATTGAATGCATGTGGCGCGGGTCCCTGCGGGTGTTGTGGCTCCGCCGGAGCGGAACGTAGGTGTTCGACGGTTAGCCTGCGAGGGTTGAAGGGTTAAGCCTTAAGGTGCGTCCATGAACCGGGTGCCATGAGGGAATGCTTAGCGCTTCTCTTAACACGTTTGAAGATTGTGAAAAATGGGTGAGGGGACGGGCATACCCGCCTGCACGTGTCACCGTCCGTGTCCCTGTGTGGAGGATGGGTTGGCCATTTGGCAGCATCTCGGAGGTTGAAAAGGGTGGAAGGGAGGCGGGTGAAGCAGGCTATTTCTTTAGTCGTTCGTTAAGGAGGCTGACCACGTCCTTCACTTGCATCTGGAGTGATGGGTCTGCTGCCCCGGCATCTGACAGGTTCCTCTCGCAGAACGGGCAGGCTGAGAGCAGGAGCTGGGCTCCCGTCTCCTTAGCGTGGCTAAGCCGCTCCTTAGCTATCGAGACCGCCAGCTCGGGGAATGCGCTCTTAACCCCTCCACCAGCCCCGCAACATAGGGCCCCATCCCTGTTCCTCCTCATCTCGACAAGCTTGACACCCGGTATCGACTCTATGAGCTTTCTTGGTTCCTCGTACACTCCGCAGTGTCTTCCCAGGTGGCATGGGTCATGGTAAGTTACGGTTAGCTCGCCCTCGACCAGCTCAAGCCTTCCCTCCTCAACTAGCCTGGCCAGAAACTCTGTTACGTGCAAAACCTCGAAGGGTAGTTCGCCTAGAAGCTCAGGGTAGTCCTTTTTAAGCGTCCTGTAGCATCCGGCGCAGTGTGTTACGATGGTCTTCGCCCCAGCCCTCTTGAAAACGTCAAGGTTGTGCTTCGCCAGCTTCGCCGTGAGCTCCCTGTCTCCCACCCTCAACGCAACGGAGCCGCAGCACCACTCTTCAGGGGAAACGGCGAGGTTCACTCCCGCCGCGGACGCGACGTCGTAAACGTCCTGGCATATGTTCGGTATCCTGTACGGCCCGGTGCACCCTATAAAGAAGAAGACTTCTCCCTTGGACTTGAGCTCGCGTCCACCCGCCCATTTGAGCTTGTCAGCATGCTTCTCCATGTAGGGGTTGTGCTCCTTCCTGGTCCAGTCGAGGATCACCCTGTGCCTCGGCATGGGTCCTAAGCCGAGCTCAACCAGGTCTGCCCTAAGAGCTTCGAAGAGGCGTGTATGATCCAGATACTGGCTCGTGGGCCAAGTTATCGATTCTACACCTGACACGTGGCAGACGGCCTTGCACGCCCCGCAGGTTGTACACTGGTACATGACGCGGGCGAACTCCTCGTTGGGCTCAAACTTGCCTTCCAGAAGGCCCTTGATAGCCCTTATCTTCCCCCTAGCATAGTACGGTTCAAAGCCGGGGGTGTGATCCACCATCGGGCAGACACCGTACCAGTTAAGAAACTGCCTGTAGGCAGCTCTACAGTCGCCTATACCAGAACAGGAGTACGCCATGCTAGATAACTCTTTAATATGTTTGAATTCAACCATTCCTTCATTCCTCCTACAGCCTGTATTTTCCAGGGCTTAGGATCCTGTTAGGGTCAAGTGCGTTCTTCAACGTCCTGAGGAATTCAAAGTATGGCCCTGAGAAGGCTCCCGTGTCCACTAGTGCCTGACTGTAGACTTCTCCCGTCATGTAGGGCATTCCTCCCGCTTTTATGACCATTTGGAGCTGGCTTATCCAGAGCTTCCTGTTGAGCTCCCTCAGCTCAGGCTTATCCCACACGAGGAGGCCGCTGTCTACTTCAACCGTGGTATGGCCGCAGAGGATTGCCGTTGAGACCCCTGAGAAGGCGCCGGCCTTCTCCAAGAGGGGGCGATTCTCCTCCTCCCACTTCTCGAATGCCTTGAATATGTCTGGCACCCTGTGGATCGGGGCGTGGTGCTCCGTCGTGCATGGTATGCTGCCGGGCCCTATGCCATTCCATAACCCGTGCCAGTTCTGCCAGAACCCGTGCATTTCATAGTGCCACCTTGCTATGTTCCCGTCCTCCACTTTCTCCCCCAGCTCTTCTCCTCCATGCTTCTTCACTATCTCATCCGCTATCTTAACCTTCTCCTCCAGCTCCTTCTCGGTGTAGGCCTCCAACGTGTACCAGAAGATCCCCTTGTCTATCCCTTTCCAGGCGGGGATGAAGGGGAACTCTGTGAGGAGCCCGGCGTACGCTATGACGGTTAAGGGCGGCAAGTACTGGGAGTCGTAGATCCCAAGATCCCCCTTCTTCCTCCATTCAAGCCATATCTTAGCGGCGTTAACCTCCCCCGGGTTCTCCAGCACGAAGGTCTTGCACTCGTGGTACTCTGGCCGGGGGAATATTTCTAGGGTTGCCTTCGTCTTTATTCCGAAGATCCCGTTGTCCCCCAAGAATATGCTCAGGAGGTCTGGTCCGAAGCCGAACCTGCAGAACGGCTCCTTAACGTAGATGCTGGCGTTCGACCCCGTCTGTATAATGTCCCCTTGGGGGAGGACGACTTCTAGGGCTACGCAGTGCTCGCTGCACGTCCCGTACTTGGCTCCTCCTCCGCCCCCAACCGAGTGATGGCTGAGGCCTCCCCCGACGACCGCGCTCATGCCGCTTCCCGGTCCAAGGGTTCCCGTGTAGTATCCTTTCTCGAAGAGTATGGTGTTCAGCTTAGCCCAAGTTATGCCGCACTCAGCCGTTACGGTCATGGCGTCGAAGTCTATGTTTAGGATCCTGTTCATCCTCGTCAGGTCCATCACTATTCCGCCTTCCTCAATCGGCTTGGAGCCCCCTGTCAGGCAGCATCCTCCACCCCTAGGGACTATGGGGATCTTATACCTGTTAGCTATCCTAACAACCCTTGAAACTTCCTCGGTTGAGCCGGGGCGGACGACGTACTCCGGCATCCTCTCCGGCAGCGCACCATCTATACCTCTAGAGTAGGTGTAGAGAATGAACTCTTCGTCGGAGACGTACTCAGACCCCACAGCGTCCTCGAGGGCACGTAAAACCCTATCCAAAATCAAAGCCTCCCAAAATAAACTGTTAAGTTCCCTTTACGTCACGCTGAAAAATAAAGCTTACCATGAACGCTCACGGCTGAGCGAAGGAGGGATGAAATGGATTACCGTTAAGGTGTGCTGGGGGCAGCGTTAAACCCTGATGCCTTCGCCATCCCATGCTGCATCCTCAGCGTTTCGCCATGAAGGTTCCAAGTGATTGGAAACCATTTAACAGGAATCCTTCAGCTTGGTGGAGCCTTCCATAGCTTGCTTAGGGCCCGACTTCTTTAGGCGCCGTCAACCTTCAAAGCGGATTCCCATGGAGCCGCCGGAGGACCTTCCCTCGTCTGGTTTAGAGCCGTGTGCAGCCGGCTGCCTCGGCGTCTCGCCCGCCGTGGATTCCCATATTTCGCCGATGCCTCCTCTGCGGGTGCTTCCAGCCCGCTGCCTAGATCGTGGCAGCCCGGCATTTGAGAATGATGCAACCGGGTTTAGTGCGCACCCTATGAAACCTGCAAGTTTGGAATACTACACCTTCTCCGAAGGGTTCCCCATCCCTCTAAGGATCCGGACACCCTACCAGTATGCTTCACACTTAAGTTCAAGGCTTCCCCCCAGCCGCCCCCCTTTTGGGTTTCGAAGGGGGCTTCAGCCCTCCACCCCCTCATCGCCTAGCGATGCATGTGTGAAGCTGGGGAAGCTATTTAACTTGTAAGCTATTTAACTGTCCCCGGGAGACCTTTAATGGGCGGTGTCCCTGCTTTCGAGATGCTTTGTTCCGTGGTGGGAGAGGCGTATCGTTTAAAAAGTTTGGATGCCAGTTTTTCATAGTGTGGAGGCAGGCATGCGAGGTGGCGGAGGTGCCGCTCCTCCCGTGGCGCCTGTTCCACTCTTGGGGCTGCCTCATGTGCGGTGAATGCTGTGAAAAGTTTGAGGTTAGCCTCACACCTTCAGAGGCTGCTTTCCTAGTGAGAGAGTATGGGAGAGGGGTTGTCGAGAGGAGAGGTGGGAAGGTTTACTTGAGGCGCGTCGGCGGACGCTGCATCTTCCAGGATGGGAGGGCATGTGGCATACAGGACCACAAGCCATCAGCCTGCAAGGTCTGGCCGTTCAAGGTGTTAGACTACCCTTTAAGGGTTGATGACAGGTGGATGGCTGAGTACGTCTTCGCAGGGAGGACGTTTTACGTTTACGTTAACACCTTCTGTAGGGGGCTGAACAGGGGGGTTCCAATGTGGATGGTTATACCCGAAGCCGTGGCACTCCACTTGGGGTTGACAGGGAAGCAAACATTCACCACGTCGCTTCAGCCCTTCGGAGCGCTAAGCGAGGCGGAGTTATCCGTAGCCAAGAGAGTGGCCGTTCAGAGGCCTAGGAGGGGGAAAACGCTGCTGCAGGGGAGGGTAAGCACCCACGGTTTACGTGCCTCCCCGAAGTAGGAGGCCGCCCTTAGCCATCCAGACCCTCCGGCGGCTCGCGCCTTAACACCATTCCACCATTCCTGCACAGGGCTGACCTTAAAGCCCTCCAGCCTGCTGGGGTGAAGCGTGAAGCCGCAAAGTGGACGTTTCCGCCGGGTCCTCGGCGACAGCTAGCTTCTTCAGGCGTCTCAATTCCTCTAACCTCAGCATCCACCAAGCAACGGCACCATTACTGCCGACGGAAATTTAGGCGGAGGTGGACGCCCATAACCATAATCACCCGTGTTCACGCTACTTACGTTGCCGCGCTCATCTTAAGAGCTGAGGGTTGTGCACGTGAATTGTTCGAAGAGGGCTTTAGTCTGGGGGTTGTGGGGGATAGTTAAAGCCGAGGGGCTGCCAGCCCAGCTGCCGGGCATCAGAGGCTGCTTCACTTTGAAGTTTAAAAAAGGAAGGGTTATCTATGGCAGCTGGAAGTGCTTTAGCTTCTCGCTGGCTGGCTCCCCGCCCACACCCCAGTTCTCCTTCGGAACCTCATGGATTACACTTCGACGGCTATCTTTGAAAGCTTGCCGTAATCCTTAAACTCTGAAACGTCAAAGTACACGTTTCCGTCAGCCTCGTAAGCGAGCCCTTTATCTGAAAGCTTAGCTACAGCGTCGATGATGTCGTCTATGTGCTCTGTAACTTTCGGGTAAACGTCTGTCCTTCTAACACCCAAAGCATCCACTTCCCTAAAGTAGGTTTCAGTATAGTATACTTTCCAGCTACTTCGCTAGCCGTTACGCCATCCCTCTCAGCCCTGTTAATTATCTTGTCGTCGATGCCCGTTATGTTCTGAACGTAGAAGGCCTCGTACCCTAATAACTCGAGTGCCCTCCTCACCGCGTCGAACGCGACGTACGTCCTGGCGTGTCCAATATGCGCCTCATCGTAAACCGTCGGGCCGCAGACGTACATTTTAACAGGTGGTGGCTCGAACGGCTCGAACCTCCGTCGCGCCTGAAGGGGTATTGTACACCCGTAGCACCATAAGCACCGCCGGTTAAAAGTAGCATTTCCTCCCTTTAAAGGTTCTACGGTTACCGCGAGGAAAGTTATAACTTTCCGCTCCCCTTTAAAGGGAGTCGGAGGTGTACGCTGTGTTTCGCTTTAACACGCGGCAGAAGGTTTTCAACATTTCCGGTGTTATGGTTGGAGGGCAGCTTGGAGAATACCCGACCGTCATGATCGGAAGCATATTCTATCAGGGCGAGAAGATAGTTGAAGACGAGAAGAACGGGGTTTTTAACAGGGAGAAAGCTGAGGAGTACCTGAAGAGGGAAGAGGAGATTTCAGAGGTAACAGGTAACCCTCGAATAGTCGACGTGTGCATAGGCTGGCCTCAAGCCATAGAAAAATACGTAGACTTCGTCGCTGACGCTGTTAGCGGGCCATTCGCGATAGACGGGGCAACGGAGCAAGTCAGAGTTGACGCGGTAAGGTATGCAGGTGAAGTGGGGCTTTCAGAGAGAGTCGTATACAACTCTTTAACTCCGCAAGCCAAGAAGGAAGAGGTGGAAGCACTCAAAGCCTCCGGGGTAAAGTCCGCCATTCTGCTAGCTGTGAACCCGAGAAACCTCACGGTGGCTGGCCGCCTCGAAGTAATGGATAATCTTCTCTCAGTTGCCTCCCAAGCAGGCATAGAGAATACTCTCATAGACGTAGCTGTCTTCGACGTTCCAGACCCAGGCGCTGTAGGGAAAACCATATATTACGTTAAGGAAAGGTACGGGTTGCCCGCAGGAGCAGGACTCCACAATGCTGTTGAAAGACTAAGATCACGGAGAAAGCTGACGAGGGACGAACGCATCGTAGCGCTAACAGCCGCCAACGTCATCCCAATAAGCCTAGGAGCAAACTTCATCCTCTACGGGCCAGTAGAGTCCGCCCCAGTAGCATACTATGGCTGCGCCCTAGCCGACGCCTACGTAGCATTCAACATGAGGCTGGAGTACAGGATGAGACCTGCAACACAAAACCATCCCCTTTTCAAGGTCTTCAGAACGTGAATTGTTCCCACCCTAAACCATGCAACCATCCAACGGCTTATTCCGGGGGTTAAGCACGATAATCATTAAAGTGAAGGAAAAATGGGCACTCAATGCTAGGTAGGGTAGCTGGGAATGAACACCGATGAGAGACATCCATGTAGGATGTTTCATCAGATGGGCAACCGGATGAAGCAAGGAAAAGGAAAGGCTGGAAATGCGCTGCCTTCCTTCGTTCCATGCGGTTAACAGTTCTCCCGACCGTAGGTTCCCGTTCCGTTAATAGAACACAGCATCTTCTGTAAACTCCACCCCGGATAGTCCCCTCGAACGCTTATACTGACCCCTCCCACCCCTAATAACCCGCTAACAGAGCATACCTTTCACACATGCTGACCGGTCGGGTTATACAATGCCTCACCGCCTCCAGCTGAAACATTTCTTTAGTAGTTCAGCAGCTTTAGACAGGTTGACTGGGAGCGTGACGGGGAATCAACCTCTATTGAAGCAACAACCGCGTCGAATCGTAAACGTCTTAGGCGAACGCTAAGTGTCTGCCCCAGTCCACTTTGCCTCCTCTTTAAGAACTAGCTTCCTGAAAGCCCACTATCCTGTTTACTTCTCTCCCACCCTGCAACCCTTAGTAAAAATAAGCGTCTTATTTTTTAAAGGGTTTAATTTAAAGGGTTTAAGGGGGTTACGGTTTTAACTTAGAAGTGCTATCAAGCTCACCACTATGGTAAACATCGATATCAGCACTCCTAGAATAGTGAAGTAAAGCCGCAAGTTCCTGTAAAGCTCTTCAAACCGTTTATCCACGGCCTCAAACCGCTTATCCACGGCCTCAAACCGCTTATTTATGTCCTCGAACCTCCTGTTTATGTCCTCAAACCTTCTGTTCACGTCCTCAAATCTTTTGTTCACATCATCGAACCTTTTGTTCATGTCCTCGAACCGCTTGTTTACGTCGTCAAACCTTTTGTTTACGAGTTCAACCAGTATTTTTATGTCTTCTTTTGTGGCAACGTTCCTTAGAGGGAGTAGCCTTTCAAGCTCCCTCCTGACTATCTCAACAACTTCAAGCTTTGCGGCGTCGGATAAACCCATAAGGACACCTAGGTAGAACGTGGTGAAATCTTAGAAATAAAGGTTACGTCGTTTGGTGGTGGCTATCACCTTCTTTTTAATGCTCTTTTGACGGAGCCTTCAGAGAGTTCCCAGCAAGTTAGATCGGTTTGCATTATTGGTGGCGCCTATCCTTGCGCCTCTTCACGTGTTCAGACTTCTCAATTCACGAGAACGCCTTCTCCTAGCGAAGTCATAACCGCCTCAGAGGAACTTTTAAGTTGGCTTGGGTTGCCTTGAAAAGAAAGGGAAGGTGGCTGTGCGGCGTGGCAGGTGTATGTAATAACACTTAAATGTGTGAAATTACGTGTTTTACGTGTAGGTGGTTGGATGCCGAATATTACGCTTTCGGTTCCAAAGGAGCTGTATGAGAGGATGAAGAAGCATAGGGAGATCAGGTGGAGTGAAGTTGTTAGAAGGGCTATAGTGGAGTATCTGGAGAGGCTGGAGGGGGGTGGTCTTGAGGCTTCGAGCAAGGAGCTTCTCGGCATGGTTAAGGGGCTTGAGGAGAGAATAAAGAAGACGCCCCTAGAGAAGTATGAGGCGTTCTTTGAGGATGCGAGGAGTGCGGAATGGAAACGCCTAGAGAGCTCTACGACACAAACGTAATCATAGAGGCGTTGAAGGAAGGAAGAAAGATAAATGGGTACACGACGATCCTGAACCTAGTAGAGTTCCCGAAAGGACTTGAAGTCGAACTAGGAGTGTTGACTCCGTCGATCAAGGACTACCTTCTCGCCATCGAAATCTCGCAGACAATGGTGGAGCAGGGGACGCCAATCCCAGCAGTAGACACCGTAATATCTGCAGTCGCAATAAACAGAAAGCTTACCCTAGTAACCAAAGACAAACACTTCACCCTCGTACAGAGAGCATACCCAGAGCTAAAAATCAAGAGAGAATAAACCCTAAACTTAATATAATTTCCGTTTCTGGGGTGTTGCAGCACGTGATAAAAATGGAAATCGCCTTACGATAACAGCTAGAATAGCTGAGAAACCTAGTGAAAAGCTGGAATGTGTGAAGGGGGTACGATGATGAAGAATGGGTGGGGAGGAGAGGTGAGGAGGGTGGACGAGGGGAAGAGGAGACTAGGTTTTCAGGGACTTTAATCTTCATTTCGTCGGTGCAAAGAGAAGTTTTGGTTTTAGGTTTATGGAGCTCAAAATGGAAAGTTGAGATGAACTCTAGAAAGGCTACCACGTTTCTTTATCGTAGTGTTGTTGCGATTACTTGGAAGATGGGTTGCTCCGTGTACGTATCCAACTATGGGGCTGCCACGCGCTCCCTTAGCTCCCACACCTACGCTAAGGGTGCTATCACACCCAAGACTTTGGATGCCGATCCCGCGGCCAGAATTCCCCCTTCTTCTCGGATCCATGGGGGATCCCCGGTGTCCCGCATTGCATCGTAGGGCTGTGGCCATAAGCCGCTTTTGTGATGCTACGTCAACGCGTATGGAGTCGAGAGGATCATGGAGTAGAGCACGGGTGCGTTGTGGACGGGTTCAGATGCACATGCAAATAGGCCACGTCAGCTTATTTCGGTGCTCGAAAGGCTTCATCTCTTGTCTCGGTGAAGGTTCAAGGCATCCTTCTAGGTATTTACCGAAATCATTTTATGAGTAAATCTGCTAGGTAATGGTGGTGTTTTGATGAAGGCTAAAACTAGCGTGTACGTGGACAGGGATCTTTGGGAGAAGTTTAAGGTTCTGTCAGCTAGCAGGAAAACTGATGTAAGCAGTCTTTTAAAGGAGTTAATAAGGGAGGAGACGATGGAACAGCTTGACGAGGCTCTCTCAGAGCTCGGCTTGGAGAGCGGCGAGCTAGACTTTGAACCTGTAAAGGTTTCTAAGCCTGTAAGTGGGCTGGTTAGGGTGATGAGAGACGAGAGGAGAGACGGTATATCTGGACTCCAGTGCGATTATTAAGAGATATTTTTCCGAGAAGGGAAGCAGTAGAGTGAGAGAGACATACTTGGAAGCTTACTCCGGTAAACTAACAGTATCCTACAGCATATGGAACATAGGCGAGGTTCCCGGCGTCATGGATAGAGCTAAAAGGCTTGGAATGATAAATGGCGAAGCTTACAGCACTGCTAGAAGCAGGTTTCTATCCGAGACGAGGCGGATGATCAGGCTTGGAATCGCCTTGCGAAACAGTTAAATATTTTGTATGTGTTTGTGAGTGCTGGTCTGGCCACAGGGTGGCCTAATGGGGTGGAGTCTTCGGATGTGGGGCTCCGGGGTTACCCCGAAAGCCCCATCAGAGGCCCATGCCTCGATGACGGGGAAACGCCTGACAGACCAACCACATTTACCCATAAAAACCTATCAAGCGTGAACCCCGTCCCCATACCCCTCAAAGTGAAGGTGCTGAGGGATGGCTGGAGGATCTTAGAGAAACACCACATATACGTAGCCGATGCTATACAGGTTTCCTCCGCTAAGCATGTACAAGCAGACATACTCCTCACAGGGGACAAGAAGCTGCATGATGTAGCCTTGAAGGAAGGAGTTAGAAGCGAGTTACTGTGACCTCCTCAACTCGTGTGAAGAAAGGGTAGTCAAATTAAATATCCCATGGAGAGGGGGAAAACACCGCCAGCTGCGCAACACGGCACTATCCTCCTTTACTTGAATGGTAACCCCGTTGCCCGTGGAACATTAATTGAGGTTGTTGCGGATACGTCGAGACGTTGGGAGGAGCGTGCCGCGTCACCGTCTTCTTCCCGCCTCCCTCGGAATAGGAAGTTTCCCTTTTCAGTCACGTGTTCTCTCTCGACGGTTTGGTTAAACTTGCTTTTAACCTTGTTCAGGTAGGCTTCGTCTGCGTGTATGATTACTCCCTCGTTGAAAAGGTCGTATGCCAGCATTCTTGCCTCTTCACATAGGATTTCAAACTCTTCCGGCGATAGCACATGGAACTCCGCGTGGTGCACCTGAACGATTACTGGCGGCAGGCCGATCCTTTTCCACCGTGGCCCCACCCCCTATACGATCAGCACATCCACGTCGCTTCCAGCATGCTAGTTCCCCCGAGCGGAGCTACCGAAAACCCCTACAAGCTTGACCTTACTCCCTGAAGGATCTGTGACCCTCCTCACCTCTTCCATGCGGCTCCCTAGCTCTTCGATAACCTTTCTACGAAACTCATCACGTTCCTCGCTGCTTCCAAGCATCTTTCAGCATCCTCCCTCCCATAAAGCTCGTGGACAACGCTCCCCCACGGATTTTTAGTGTAATGTGCTCATCAGCTTTCTTTCATGCTTCGCCTGCTCCGCGCCTCATTGGCTGGAAATGGCACCCTTGGCCCCTCAGACATCCTCAACCCCATGCTGAATGACCTGGTAAGCGTGTGCCAGCGATTGAAACACTACATTCGCATTCTACGCTAGTTTTACCTTACGCGGCTGGATAAAAGTAATTAGGGTCTGACGCGTAAATCAAACTAGAGGTGGTATGTGGCCAGCATGAATTGTCGGTCGAGAAATCTTGGGTGTGCCACTTATGGTCGACATTGACTGGAACCTGGAGCGGGGCTTGATGGAGAACCTCAGTGTGCACTTGGGTGTAGACCTTAGAGAGTTGATAGATGTGCCTCGTGAAGGGCTTCTGGAGGGTGACAGGGTTATCTACGTGGGTCACGGGGAAGGGTTTAAACGCAGGGACCCGAAGCCTGAGGGGGTCGGGGGGTTTCTGAGGGAGCTGGCGGCCGCCATGGACGAAGCTGTGGGAAAAGGAAGGTACAAGATTAGTTTTGAGATGCCGACTCCCCCGCAGCCGGGAGGAGAACCCAAGCCTAGGATGATCGACGTGATACCCGACTTTGTCTGGTGGCGTGAGCACGTAGAGTACGCTAGATCCCCCAAGCTTCTGCCTCGTGGGGATTGGCGGGTGGACTGGCTCCTAGGCGTGCTTTTCAAGTCGGAGGAAGCCGACATGGTTTACCTAGACTTCAGAGACCCTAAAGTTAAGGTGGTTGTTTCGGGGTGCTTCTACTCCATGCATGACAGCTGCGAGCTGGAGGCTAGGAGAAGGAACGTGCTAGTTAGCTCGCTTAGAAAGGCGAAAAAGCTGAAGGAAAGGTATCAGTCTAACCCCCACGTTAAGTGGGTGAAAATAGTGTTCGCTCCAGACCAGGAAGAAGTCCAAAAAATGATAATCACCGTGATGGACCCCGCCGGAATGCTGACCACGTCGGAGAGCCAAATACCCGGGTAACCATCAAAAGAGGAAGCCAGCAGCTCGAAGTACCCGCAACCCCTCTTCTTGTAGTTGGCTTTTGCTGTTTGACCTTCTGGGTGAAGGCGGCGAAGAGATTGCATGATTTGGCTTTCGGGCTTGAAACCCATACCTCGTGGGGCCTGTTGGCTCTGCCGACGTGAACACTACTCTTTCCATAGATTTCTGCGAAGGCGAGGATGATCATGGCTCTCCTTTTAACGTTGATGACCGCCTTTTCTTTGTTAAACCATTCCATGTTTTCTCCTTGCAGGGATCCACTTGCATTGCTTCCTTTGACCTGTATGTACCCTATTCTTGGGGTTTTGATGATGGATGCCACGCTTTCCGTAGCTGTTTTATCTGCTGCAATGTAGGCTTTCGTCGAAGACGTACTAGTAAATTACGGCTGCAGTATGGCGTTTATGATGGGTGTTCTCCGCCTCCTCTAAGAACCCCCTGCCCTCTCAAACCAGTCCTCAACCATACAAACACCTTACCTAACGGTTAAGTTAAAATCATTAGTTTTTTGAGGTTCTATGCTACATAACCCATTCCTTTCACGTTTTCCTCTGCCATTTAACGTTTCAGACAGGGAGTGGCAGCTTCAGATTGACAGGAAATCATGTAACTTTAATATAACTTTAATAAATAGTAAACCTTAACTATTTATAAAGGTTGTAGAGGGTGATAGGTGGATGTGGGTTCCCAAGTGGCTTGGGGAGGCGTATTCTAAGCTGTATGTAACGTTCGGAACGGAGACGTTTACCTTCAAGGAGGCGCTGGGGGCGCTTAGGGTTCCTGAGGGTAGAATGGCTTTAATAATGAGTAAGCTTCACTCCTATGGGATCTTAATGGCCTTTAGGAAAAGGCCGAGGGTTTACAGGCTATTAGATCCTGAAAACTTCATCCTGCTGGCATCAGGGAGGGTTAAGAAGCCTGAAGTAAAGCAGGAGATGTACCTAAAGCTGATTCTTGACGTCTTCAGGGAGGTCTCGAAGCGTTACAAGCTCGTGTCACTTGCCATTTATGGCTCCGTTGCCAGAGGGGATGCAAAGCCGACAAGCGACCTCGACGTTTTACTCGTATCAGATGATTTTAAGGGGAGCATAGCGTCTCGCATCGAGGAGATAGCAGACATCGAAGATGCTGAGGCGGTGAGGAGGGAGCGCCTCTGGCTCATGAAGCACGGCGTATACGCTGTGCTTAGCTACTACCCGTTGAATAAACGGGAAATACTGCAACTCCCGGTCATCCTCCTAGACCTAACCGAGGACGCGAGGATCCTGTACGACGAGGGCGATTTTCTGCAGAACGCCCTGAACGGGCTAAAGGTGAAACTGCAGTTGATGGGTGCTAGGCGTGTTAAACTGAAAGACGGCTGGTACTGGGACCTGAAACCGAACTATAAACCCTTAGAGGTCATTGAGCTTTGAAGCTGGTTAAGCTTGCAGGGTCGTACATGAGGCAGGCGGAGGCAAGGGTTGAAGACGCAGAGGACGCCTACAACAAAGAAAACTACCCTTACGCGGTCAGGTTAAGCCAGGAGGCCGTTGAGTTGAGCCTTAAGGCATCGCTGCGCCTCGTCGGCATAGAGTACCCGAAAATCCACGACGTGTCCGACATCTTGGAAATCTCAGAGAACAGATTCCCTGAATGGTTCAGGGCGGAGATACCCTTCCTGGCAGAAACCTCTAGGAAACTGGCGAAGAAGAGAGATGTGAGCTTTTATGGTGGAGAGGAGGAACTGCTATCCCCCGAGGACCTGGTAAGCAGGGAGGACGCCGAGGATTCCGTGGAAAGAGCCAGAAAGACCGTCGAAACATGCAAGAAACTACTAGAACAGTACAAACAAATTTTATAGGTTTATCCTCCTGACACGTGGCTGTAAGTGTTCCCTTCCGTTCTCGCCGAATTCCCTGTTGAGAGGGGAGCACGCATCCGAAACGTCTTTCAGCTGAAGGTGGAAAATTTAAACCGGTTTACGTTCAAGCTCAACCGGCACGGCGTTGCATACCTGCCTGCCCCTCACCGAAGTGCATGTGCATAGGGGCCGCCAAGCCTGTTCCTGTCGATGTGCTGATTCACTCCTGAGTGTTGAGGGGTGGTGGAGGGTGGGTGGAAGAAGGCTGCCGTATGGCTAACTGGTGGACGAGCCGGCGGAGTGGGGTTTCACGAAAAGTCGGATGAAAATCATAGTCAGAAAACATATTAATTCTAACATAGAGTGTTATTCTGGTGATAACGTTGAGTCTGACGGTCAAGGCGAGGATAGGGAGGAAGCGGGTGCTTGTTATCCCTAAAAAAATAGCCGAGTACCTTAACCTTGACGAGGGCTCCGCCGTCAGGGTTACCGCTTCAAAGGACAAGATCATCATTGAGCCGTTACGCGACGCCGTATGGCTGTCACTGCACGGCGAGAAGGTTGCCCGGGTCACCCTTAAGGAGCTTGAGGAGGAGAGCCTTGAGCGGCAGAGGAGGTACATCGAGGAGTAAACTAAGGCTTCTAGTCGATACGAGCTTTCTCCTACCAGCAATGGGGGTAGAGACCGAGAGGGAAGTCATGGAAGCCATAAAGCACTTTCACACAGCCGAAGTGCACTATTTAGAGGTGAGCATTCTAGAAGCCATGTGGAAGATCATCAAGGTGGTTCCAGCCGGCAAGATTGGCAGGGTTAGGGAGGGGGTAGAGGCGATAATGGAGACGTACAGGCGGGTTACCCCCCACCCAGAAGCCTACATAGAAGCTTACAAGCTATACCGTGAAGGACACAGAGACTACATCGACAACCTGCTGTACGCTACCTCCCGGAAGACGGGCCTCCTCCTTCTAACAGCGGACAGGGAGCTCATCGGATTCCTCGAGGAAAAAGGCTATCCCATAGACAATGTAGTGACGCCTAAGGAGGTGAAACGCGTAAGAGCAGCTACTTAACCTACCGGGAGAAGGACTCTTTGCAGCCTTCACGGCAGGGGCGATAATTGCATCCTACTACTGAAGCACACAAGTTGCCATACAGACAGTCTGCAAAACCGCTCAGGACAACAGTCAGCATGAAAACTCTATAACTGATGCTTGAAGGCATCCCCTCCCCCCACCCTCTTCAAACTCCATTTTGCTCTGGCTCCACCAGCCTCCTCCTCAACCATGTGCCAGACGCCTTCGCGGTCCACCATGGAACCTTGCAGGCTGGAGGCTGTCGGATCCGCGGTGGAATACCCTGTAAAGGATTCAATGAGGCTCCCTAGGCGGGTGGACTCGCCTCCAGTTCCCGACGGAAACCTGCCTTACGTAGAGTGAGGGGGCGTAGGGGCTGATGGACGAGACCGCTTGTTAACGTGGGCGTCGATGGTGACGCCGCGAAGGGCAAACCATGAAGTAGCTGGGAAATCGGTTATGCTGGAATTCTGCTGCCTCACGAATACATAGGGCTCTGCTAGGGTAGGTTTAGAGATAGAGCCGTTAGGGCTGATGAACACGCGGCTTCCATGTGCAATCTGTTTCTCGTCGGGTGGTGGAGGCGCCGCTAACCATCCTTTAAGCACCTTAAGCCCCCATCAAACCAAGAAAGACTCGAGGCGCTGTGGCTGAAGGAGTGGTTCACTGCCCGTTACCTTCTTGAGGAGACCCAAAGAGAAGAATGTCCGCCACGAAAACTCCATTACCATTTCCGATTATTTTTTGACTAACAATTTTAGGGTTACGCTCAGCTAGCCGCCCAGCACCCGAAGCAAGCCATGAAAGGCAGCCGACGCTAAAGCGAATAGGAAACGTCTCAGTCAAGGAGCAACGTCAAGAAGGACAACAGGGCCACTGCATCCTTACAAACACTAAGGGGCGGCGCCCTCTAGGAGCATTGGAGCCCAACCAGCCCCTCCGCGATTCCATCCGCCTTACACGTCAACCGGGAACCATACCATTTTCAAAGGGAGAGTTAAGGCGAGAATCGATGGTTTAAGGTGTCAACCCTTTGAGAAGGGAAGTGCAGGGGCTTAAGCAGCGAGGACACGATAACTGAGGAGTCGATGTACAGCGAGATAAACCCTAGAGCAGAGAAAGCAAGCCTCAACTCGATTAACCTTTTAAATAAAAACAAAATAATAAATAATAATAAGAAACAACTTACTTATTATGTATCAGGAAGATATTGCGGAATCTACAAGGAGGATATGTATTGAAAAGAGAAAAACTAAAAGTAATAGTAATTATGTTTGCCGCGTTAACGCTAATCCTAGCCCCGCTCGTACTCGCACCAAGCCCAAGCATACTCCTTCCAATGGCAACCAGCCAAGCCGTTAAGGCGAAGAACACCGCTGTAACGGGGCAGGGAGCAAATACCACGGCAACACTAATAATAACAGGAAACATCACGCATCCAGGGCAGGCAAACACCTCGTATGGATTCGACGTACCCTGCCCCCAAAACTGGGGAATACTAAACACAACGTTAACACTAAATAACGTAACGGCTCCAAACGCAACGGTAAAGCTTGGGGAAAGGCTGAGCAATGAAACAGGATCAAGAGTAATATTTGCAACGAGCTTTGTTAGAGCTATGTCGTTTGAAATCTCAACGGATAGTGCAACACTATATAATGTTTCCTTCTATCTTGACGTGGAACGTGTAGGTGACGGGCAGCTGCGCGTAGAAATTATGAATGCCACGTGGGATCCCTCGGAGGGAAAACCTCAACCAAACGCAACAATAAGTATCACTGGTTTGAACATTAATGAGGTAGGGGTTAAATGGAGGACGTGCACTTATTCTCCTCCATTAGTTTTAAACTCAGATGATACACATAATAGAACATTTTTCGTTAAGCTTGGTGGGGAAGAGTTTGGCACTGCAATCGCTTATTGGGGGTACGTGAGTGACAATGCTACTTACGATGACGGTTACGCTTACACTAAAGAGGACTCCGCGTGGTCGCTTGAAAACATAGATTTCAAGATGAGAGTGTTCCTTGACCCTGGCCCAGTTTACCCCAGTGAGGTTGAACTCTCCATAGAAGAGTTCAAAGTCGATGATGTGCCTGGAAAGAGAGGGGTGGGTGATTGCACCGTGATTGGCCTATTTGAGCCGCAGGGAGAAGATGTACATTTTAACGCATCCGCCGTCTGTGAAGTTTACTTTAACGTTACGGACGCTAACTCTACATTGTGCAGGAATGTAAATGCTACCACAAGCTACGAGGCAACTCTTAATAGTGTAAACTGGACCGTGACAATTGGCATTGGGGGAGACCATGGATTCCCTGAAGTTGGAGCTGGCAGATTTGTTAGTGTAGCCATCCCCTTCGACTGGTGGAACTCGACGCCGAACGCATTGAACATTACCGGAGGAGAAGCTACGTACTTAAGTAATGCTTCGGGTAGCCTGCTATTTGAGGCTACTAATGGAACATGGATTATCAAGTGTGGAGCGCCAAATGTGCTGTCATCGATTAGTGTTTACGCCTTATATGAGGGGAAGGAGCCTGTAGAGGTTATTGGGGGAGTAGTAGGGGATCTTATCAGTGTTAAGGCGTTTTTTTCTAAGCAGCTTCAGGCTGGCGTGTTAAACCTCACAGTGCTCAGCGATGGGGCTGCAATGTTTTCAAATCAAACAACCTTTGGAGACGGGAGCCGTACGGCTGAGGTCGAGTGGAACATTAGTGAAGGCGTCGCTCCCGGAAGCTATACGCTACGTGTCTTCGCCTTCTGCGGCTTAGAAGTGGGTATTATAGAGAAAGAGTTCACGGTAAGCGGTCAAGCACCCTGTGTGGTGCGTATCGAGTCGTTTGAGGGAGTTGTGAAGCCGCCTAGCCCAGTCAAGGTCTCCTTGTCAATTTTCAGGGAGGATACCGGTTTCCCTGTTACTGGTGCTCAGGTGAGTGTTTACGCTGATGGCGTGGCATTGGAAGCTGACGTAACCGACTACGGTAATGGAACTTACCTAGTTATGGTTACGCCTCCAAGGGAGGGAGCATACACCCTCAACATTACAGTGTCAGGGAGCAGAATTACCACGGTCTCCCAGCAAATTAAGGTTCAGTATGGTGAGGCGGCACCAGGCGGAGTGATGGAGGCTGCTTTATTCATGATGGCGCAGTCCCTGCAGGCTGAGCAAAGCTCGCGCCTTCTTTCCTTACTTGGCATCATCTTAGGCTTAATCGGAGTTAGCGGGGGGGTTGCCGCTCAGACTTACAGGAAGCTGAGGGCGCCCATTAGAGCCATGAGTGCCATCGAGAACATCCTTGTTACCCACAAGGAGTCTGGACTCCCCTTATGGAGCTTTGATGTCTTCTCGATGGACATTGACGTCACGCTTGTTTCAGGGTTTGTCTCGGCTGTGAGGAACTTCGCTGAGGAGATGAAGGTTGGAGGGTTTAACGTCCTAGAAACTAGGCTGGGCACCTTCGTAAGGGCTGAGAGTGAGCTTTTGGAGGCGACGTGCATCACAGGGAAGGTTGGCAGGTTTGAGGTGGAGTGGCTTCAGGGTAGGCTCGACGAGTTCCTCAGGCTTGTAGAGGAGGAGATAGGCGACGCGCTGAGAAAGTGGAAGGGAGGAGAAACGGGAGAGTTCAGGGAGGTTTTCAGGCAGGCCTTCAGCAGGGTGCTTGACGTTTCAAGGCTCATCAAGATACACGAGAGGAAGATGAGCAAGCTCGTCTCTGAAAGGAACAAGCTTAGCAGCATGCTAAGAGCAGTCGAGGAGGAAGCCAGACAGGCAGGCCGCCTCTTCGAGGAGGGGAGGCTGACTCCTGAAGAGTACGAGGAGAGAGTAGCCAAGTTAAGCCGTGAGAAGGACGTGCTTGAGCAGAGGATCTCAAGCATAGACGAGACTCTCTCGAGAGCCAAGGTCAGGGAGCTGGTCATAAGCGGTAAAATGGAGGAGATAAGCAGAAGGTTCACCGACATAAGGAGCGAGATAGACAGGCTGAAGGAGAAGGAGGATAAGGGTGAACTGACGGAAAAGGAGAAAAGGAGACTGCGCAAGCTGGAGAAGGAGCTGAAGAAACTCGTAGACGAACTGGGCAGGATCGAAGCGGATGAGAGTGGAAGGGGTTAAGAAGGCTACGCCAGGCGTACGCATACCCTTAGCGTCCCCTTGGCAGAGGTGATACACGCGTACTTAACCCCTTCCCTTTGGATACGCCCACCCCGGGATAGGAGGCGTCACCCGGGTATCCTAGTGTCCTCGAAGAGCTTCCGGCGGCTCCCCTCTAAGATGGAGGGCGGCGTCACCCTTCAGCCAGTATCCCCTCCATATGGGGAAGGACGAGGTGCCAAGCGTTTCCGGGCGTTTATTCCTTCAGCCTTTCAGCCCCCTCCAGGCTTGGAGGGGAGGCATCCTGCGTGCTTCGTGCGGCTGCCCTTCGGCTCGTGGAAAAGGATTTATTAGCACCGCCGGTTTTATAGGTTGGAATGGTAGGAGTTGCTAGGATGCTGGTTGAAGGAGGATGCGAACCTTGCAGTACGAGATAACTGAGGCGTCCGAGCTGTTGGATGACGAGGGGAAGCTGGTTCAGCGTGGCTGGGCGCGCAAGCCCCTCCTCGCATACGATAGGTCTAGGGTTCGTGCGCCATGGTATAGGATTAAGGAGTGGGATTACTACGCTGTGCTGAGGCCGGAGTATGGTGTGGCGTTAACCTATGCGGATCTAGGCTACTTGGGTTTAATCTCCGCTGTCTGGCTCGACTTCGCTGAGGCAACGTTTCACCAGGAGGATAAAATACTGCTGCTCCCACGGGGTAAAATGGGTCTTCCAAGTAGCTCGGAGGAGGGCGACATAGTTTACGAGTCTAAAAGTGTCCAGTTAAAATTCCTTAAGAAAGGAGGGGAGCGGAGGATCATAGTATCATGGCCAAAGTTCGATAAGGGTAGGGGGTTAAGCGTTGACTTAACGCTCCGCCAGGACCCCGACATGGACAGTATGGTGATTGTGATACCATTCAAGAAGCCAGGGTACTTCTATTATAACAGGAAGATCAACTGTATGCCGGCGGAGGGCGTAGTGGTAGTCGGTGGCGAGGAGAAAAGGTTTGACGAAAGGGACAGCTTCGGGGTTCTTGACTGGGGGAGGGGTGTGTGGCCTTACGAGAGCGAATGGTATTGGGGTTCGCTTTCGACGCGCCTCAGCGACGGAAGGCTCTTCGGGTTCAACATAGGGTACGGGTTCGGCGATACATCCGCCGCCACGGAAAACATCGTCTTCCTCGACGGACGGGGACATAAACTCGACCAAGTCACATTTCACTTTGACCCCAAAAACTACATGAAGCCCTGGCGCTTCACGAGCAACGATGACAGGTTTGAAATGACCATGCAGCCAATCCTAGACAGGCACAGTAAGGCGAACCTAGGCATAGTTAAGAGTGTTCAACACCAAGTTTTCGGTAAATTCACTGGACGAGCCGTGCTGGATGACGGATCAGAAGTAAAAGTAAGGGACGCGGTAGGGTTCGCCGAACACGTCTTCAACAGATGGTGAAAAAGGGAAGGGATAAAGGTTCAGGGAAGCCTTCACAGCACCTCACAAATTTAAACCCTTCTTTTCCTACGGCTGAGAGGCGTATGGAGCGGTAAAGGAAAGCTGGAGAGGAAGTTAAAGGGGGGAGAGGTTACTGAGGGTTCAATAAGCCTTTAAAGCCACTGGAGGGGAGGATGGCTGAACGCGACAGGAGGTTTAATGGGAAGACAGCTAATGAGGGGCGATCATGAAAGTTGCCAGAAGAACTTGATGACTGGGCGGCTCCTTAATGTGAATAGGTTTATCTAAGCGTGGTTAACGTTTTCCCGGAGCATGGCGTGTTCTGGAGGGACCTCTCGAGTTGATAGGTGATGGTTTGTGCGGCTATGTTTCGGTGAGGAGAAGCGGTTATAATGGGATGCCCTCCTTTAACGCTTGTTTTATCAGGGTATTACCTTTCCTCTTCATTTCTTCTATTTCATTTAGGGTGTAGGCGGAGACGTCTACTGGGATGGGTGTTTCCATCTGGTATTCAGGTATTCTGTCGAAGAATCTCTCATGCGAGCTTTCCCTTAGGATTAAGAGGACGTCGGTGTCGCTTTTCAACCCGTAATCCCCCTGGCGATAGAGCCGAAAAGGATCACACCGAGCACCTCCGGGTGTTTCTCCTTAAGCTTCTCAGCAGCCTTCTTCAACTCCCTAAGAAGAGCCCTCCTGCTCCTGTACAAGTGCCTTGCATAAATCGAGGATTTTTCGGGCATAATCCACCGCCTCCTCAGCGTCCTTTCTAGTGTAATAGTCCACGGGGCCCCGCTCTCAAACCCGTTAGGATACCTTGTCGGAATGTAATACCTATCAAGGATCTTGGCTAAATCCATAACCTCCTCCACCCCGTAATTGGCTTAAAGAAACGCCTTGCGAAGCAGTTAAATGTTTGGTAGGTGTTTGGGGTGCTGGTTTGGCCACGGGGTGGCCTGTGGGTGGAGTCTTCGGATGTGGGGCTCTGGGGTTACCCCGAATGCTCCATTAGAGGCGTATGCCTCGATGACAGGGAAACGCTTGACAGACCAAAATCTCCACATTTACCTATAAAAGCCTATCAAGCGTGAACCCCAATATTTTACTTACACTATGCCCCCAGCATTCAACCCTTAACCGCTCACATAAAGCCTTAACAGCCTTCTCGGCGCATTGCTGGCTTAAAAAGCAACCCACTCGTAAATTCCCCCATTAAAAGACAGCTTTGCTGCCTCCAAATCCCTCTCCGCCTGCCTAAGCCAGTCTCTACTACGGTCCAACACCAACCCCTAGAAACATAATGCTCCAATACGAAAATAAAAGCTTGCATAACCCGCCGGAAACCACGCGGAGACGGGGGAGCGCTTAAAGCCGGAAAGCTAGTAACACGCAATCCTTACCCAACGAACTGCTGTTCTTTTATTTTTTATTTTTTATCAACTTTCATTAACATCCCTCACTATGGGTGGTTGGAAGTAGCTGCATCCTTCCAAAGTGGAAAAGCAACTTCAAATACACCTTAGCATTAAGAGAAGCGGGAGACGTGAAGCAACATATCCAGTTAGAGAGCGTGGTGGATGAGGCAAGTAAATAAGTTTATGTGGCTTTCATGAAAAATATGACAACCCTGGGTGACGTGTGGCGACGTAGGTGGAGTATTCCGTAGCAGAATGACCCTTAGAGGGGTGTGGACATGACTAGCGAGAGAATGGTTTTAGTTTTTGTTGACTACTTAAAGTGTAGCGGGTGTAGGAGGTGCGAAGTCGCCTGCTCGATTTCACACGAGGGTAAGATCTGGCCTGAAGCATCCAGAATAAGAGTATTCATGCCCTATCCAGGAGTTGAAATCCCACACCTGTGCGTTCAATGCGAAGACTACCCTTGCGTTGCATCCTGCCCCGTGAACGCTTTAAGCATTGACGGCGAAACCGGAGCGGTTCTGGTGGACGAGGAAAAGTGTACAGGGTGCGGCTCATGCATTGAGGCATGCCCGGGGTCAATCCCCCACCTTCACCCGTCCAGCAAGGTGGCGGTGATATGCGACCTCTGCGGCGGAGACCCAAAATGCGTTAAAGCCTGCAGTGAAGGGGGATGGAACGCCTTAAAGCTCATACCGAGGGAAGAGAGAGGCAGGTACGGGGTCTACCCTCG
>JAPDJY010000075.1:0-36964 GCA_029258835.1 Thermoproteota archaeon
CTTATAGAGAGGCGACACATGCTGCACGCTATAAGAATATGTGTTCCGGTCGAAGAACAAGTCAAAAGGAAGTTCGGATCGTTTGAGAGAGCGGTGGAGAAGGAGGTATCACATTACAGGGCTAAACAAATGCTAGCTAACCTTGACGGGTTAGCTCGTTACGGGTAGGCTTGAATGAAACATTGTGAAACATAAACTTAAAAGTTAGCTTCTATTCTTCCTTTAACGGTCTTCACGTTCGCTTTAGGCGGTGCTTACATGACTGAGAGAGAAGCTGAGAAGCTTTGGAGGAAGCTTGTGAAGCCCGTGGTTCCAGGATCCAAGAAGCTTTACGAGCTTTACCGCATTTACACGTTTCTGGGTGTTAAGAGGGGGGAGCTCCTGCTCGACCTGCTGGAAAGGTTTTCACCAACCAGAGGAAGGTTTTTCCTTGATGTTGGGTGTGGCGCCGGAGGGCTCGCCATAGCTTTCACTAAGAGGAGCCTTGCAACGGTCGCGTTCGACGTCGACCCAAGGTATTTAGAGGTTGCAAGGGTGTGGGGGGAAGAGGAGGGAGTCGAATTAAACCTGCTCCTTGCGAGCGGGGAGAACATGCCTTTCAGAGGGGGGAGTTTCGACTTCGTAGCGTGCAGCGACCTGATAGAGCATGTGCATAACCCCGACAAGCTAGCTGAGGAGGTAGCTAGGGTTCTAAGGAGCGGGGGGTTCCTCTACCTAACGTGCCCTAATAGGATCTCTCCAAGGCTCGTGTGGAGGGACAATCATTACCTCCTTCCCTTCTTCACGCTCCTTCCAAGGCGGATGGCAGACTGCTACGTTAAGGCTACTAAGAGGGGGGAAAGCAACGAGGTCTTCTTCCTGCCAACGTACCCGAGACTGGTGAAAATGTTCGAGAAGGTTGGAGTGAAACTTTACTCACGAGAACTCGAGGAGAAAATTCGGGAGGCTGAGAGGGCCCTGTCATTCCTTAAGGAAACGAGACTCTACAAAACGGTAATGCACATAGTCGAGTTCGCTTTAAAGCACTTCTACGTTAAATGGATATGTCCAATATGGATTTTCATAGGCAGAAGAAAGTGAGAAAGGAAATAAATGAAAGGTTGCGGTGGAGGAAGAGGGGCTCAACTATTACCCTCTACCACCCCTTTTATCACTGTTAATGATGAGTTATTGGGGGGAGGAAAAGTAGAAATTATGGGATTACAATTTTTAAATTTGGTTAATAAGGTGGGTTTTATGATTAGGCTTGAGTACGATAAGGGCACCATTGTGATCCGTGGCATGCAGGTTCCCAATTCTAGGTGGGATGATAGGGTCAATGCCTATCGTGCCCTAGCCATGTACTACCGGGACATCGTAGACTACCTTAAGGCTTCGAAGATACGGTTTGAAGACAGTGTTCTTGACCTCGTGCCGTGCCCTGCTCTTAGGCTTAACTTGGAGTTAAAGGATTACCAAGAGGACGCTGTTAGGGCATGGGTTGAGGCTGGGAAGCGTGGCGTTATGGTTATGCCTACCGGGTCGGGGAAGACGTTCGTGGCTATGAAGGCGATGTCCATTATATCGGAAGCGACGCTGGTTGTAGTGCCGACGTTAGACCTCATGGATCAATGGGCCACCCGCCTGTCAGAGACGTTTAACGTTTCCGTGGGCGTTTACGGGGGAGGAGAACACGTCCTCGGCCCCGTCACCGTTGCAACGTATGACACAGCCTACCTTAGGATCGAAGAGCTAGGAAACAAGTTTTCACTAATAGTTTTCGACGAGGTCCACCATCTTCCATCACCCGGCTACTCGCAAATAGCCGAGATGTCGGCTGCACCGTATAGGATGGGGCTTACGGCGACTTACGAGAGAGCTGATGGGCTACACGTTGAGCTGGCAAGGCTCATAGGAGGAGTGAGGTATGAAGTTCCAATCAGAGAGCTAGCTGGTAGGCACCTTGCCGAGTACGAGATACGTCGCATCCTTGTCGATCTCTCCCCCGAGGAGCGTGAAGAGTACGAGAAGGCGTACTCTGTTTACGTTAACTACTTACGGGAGCATAACCTCTCCATGAGCTCGCCGGAGGACTTTAGGAAGCTAGTTCTGAGGAGTGGCAGGGACCCGAGGGCGAGGGAGGCTCTCCTAGCAAGGCACAAAGCTAGAACCATTTCGATAAATTCATCAGCTAAGCTGGATGCACTAACGAAGATTCTTGAAAAGCACGTCAATGACAGGATAATAATATTCACCGAGCATAACAGCTTGGTTTACGCTGTAAGCACAGCGTTCCTTATCCCGGCGATAACGCATAAAACCCCTAAGAAGGAGAGAAGCGAGATTCTCAGTAAGTTCAGGAATGGAGAGTACCGGGCAGTGGTGACGAGCAAGGTGCTTGATGAGGGTGTAGACGTCCCTGAGGCAAACGTAGGCGTCATCTTAGGGGGAAGCGGGAGCAAGAGGGAGTTCATCCAGAGGCTGGGGAGGCTTCTAAGGAAGAAGGAGGGGAAGAGAGCTGTGCTCTACGAGATCGTGTCCAAATCCTCCGAGATAGCGATCTCGAAGAGAAGGCGGAAGGGTTTAGAGCAAGCAACGTAGCATGATGGCGGAGATTGGCAAGCATTTATGTTGGATGGTGGTGGAGGGTGCTTCCAAGCGAGCTCCTAGTAGCTAGGATTTATGGGAACAAGATAGTTCCCCGGTTTGCTAGGATGAGCAGGGAAAACCTCGGCTTGGCAGCCGAAATGATTAACATTTTCAAAACGAGTATTGGTAGAAAGAGGGGGGAGATTCTTGATCTTGTAAGCGAGTTTGAGGAGGGGGTCAACTACCGCTTTGTTCGGGGGCTGCGAATTCTCCTTGAAAGAAGAAGCGTTTTCGAGGTGAAAAGCAGACTTAACCCAGTGGAGGTCAGGAGGTTCGTGTTTGAGGAAGCCAGCAGGGCTGGTGGTCCTGTGACGAGTAGAGGGGAAAGAAGGAGGATTCTGGAGAGGGTTGCGGTGAGGCTTTCCTCGACGGTGGAGGAGGTGGAGGAGGCTTTATGGGCTGACCAGGAAACAGAGCAAGTTCTGGTTTCCTTTAGCGACGTAGATCCAGCGGAACTCCTAAGAATTTATAACTTGTCCCTAGCTCAAACTATGCTTTTTAATGCCATCAGCTTAAACGTTTACGTGGAGGGAGGAGGGAAGGAGGTACTTAGGGAGGTTAAGTATAGGGGGCTCATGTACCTTGCTGAGAAGCAAGGGGAGTGGGTTACCATAACAATCGATGGGCCGGCGTCGCTGTTGAAGATGACCGAGCGCTATGGAACGTCCATGGCCAAGATCCTCCCGTCAGTGATCACGTCCGGGAAATGGGCTATAAGGGCGAACGTGGTGAGGAAGGGAGCCGATAATAAGCCGAGAATTTATGAGTTCACCTTGAATTATAGGGACAACTACCTTCTTAAGGCGAGGGAGAGGGAGGAGGTAAAGTTTGACAGCATGGTTGAAGAGGATTTTTACAGGGCGTTTCAGTCCCTAGGAACGGACTGGGTGATAAAGAGGGAGTCAGAGCCGCTGCTTGCGGGTAAGACCATTCTGGTGCCAGACTTCACCCTAGAGAAGGGGCCTGTAAAGGTTTACTTGGAGATAGTGGGGTTCTGGACTGACGAGTACGTTAAGAGGAAGCTGGAGAAGCTGGGTAAGGTGGAGGAGAACGTCATCTTAGCTGTAGATGAAGAATTAGCGTGTTCCTCCTTTCAAAGGTATCGAGACGTCATATATTACAGGAAGAAAATTCCTTTGAAGCCGCTTATCGAGATACTTAGAAGGTACGAGGTTGAAGCGCTGGAAAGAAGCGCTAGAAGTTTAGAGTTGGAAAGGTACGTTCCTGACAAGGATGTCATCCGCTTAGACGAGGTGGCTGATGCTTATGGTGTCAGTGTTGAGTCAGTTAAGGAAAGGCTGCATGTTGAAGGCTATAGGGTGATAGGGAGCTTGCTGATCAGTGAGCAGGTTTTAGAGGCGATTAAAGGCGAATTAGAGTCTAAGCCTGAAAGGAGCAGACTGGAGGCAGAGGCCATCCTTAAGAGGTATGGAGTGGGAGACTTCGACTTGGTTTTAGACGCTTTAGGCTTTAAGACCGTTTGGCCAGGTGTGATAGACCCGAAAAAAGCGAAGGTGGTTAGGAAATAAACGCGCCTTTAACCTGTGTTTTTTGATGGTTGAAACGTGCATGTTGCACTTGTAACGTCCAATGGTTTCTGCATGTAAAATCATACTTAGGGGAGGGTGGTGGGGATGTGGCAGGTACCTCCAGCCATGAGGTGGGGAACGTAGATGAGAGGGTGTGAATCCCAGAAGGGTAAAGGTGATGGTCAGATAAACGTGAAGTGGCTCATTTACGTAGGAGCTCTTCAATGAAGCCTGAGGAGGAAAGGCTCCCGGCCCGTGGAAGCGGTGAAGCCGCAAGAGCGGCGGAGAGCCGAGGCTGTTTTTAAGGGTTATGGTGCCGGCTTCAGAAAGCTTATTTTCTTCCTTTTACTTATGTAGGATGATTTTCTCAGAAGCAATAAATCATGTTAAATCGTTCCTTTAGCAAAAGAGGGGACGTGTTTTCCTGAGAATGGAGGGCTTTCGGAGACGCGAGGAGGGCTTCTTCTTGGTGTTTCTGAAGAAGGTTGAAATGGTAAACTTTAAGAGTTACGGGAACAGGAAGGTTACCCTTACCTTTCCGAAAGGGTTCACCGCTATCGTAGGCCCAAATGGGAGCGGTAAAAGCAACGTAGTTGACGCCGTCCTCTTCGTCCTAGGACGCTTAGGGTCGAAGAGCCTTAGGGCGTCCGTCCTCACCGACCTAATATTTGCCGGGTCAAAGTCGTCTAAGCCGTCCAAATATGCTAAAGTTACAGTGTGGTTCGACAACAGGGACAGAGCGTTCCCCTTAGACAACGACGAGGTTCAAATATCAAGGAAGGTTAACTCTGATGGCCGGACAGAATACCGTTTAAATGGTAAACTTACCACGAGAACTGAAATAGTGGACATGCTCTCCCTAGCCAATGTGAGCCCGAACGGCCTTAACATAATACTTCAAGGAGAAGTTTCGCGGATAGTCATGATGTCTCCCTTAGAGAGGAGACGTTTAATAGAGGAGATAGCTGGGATATCCCACTTCGACGAGAAAAGGGAGAAAGCCCGGAAGGAGCTTGAAGAAGCTAAAAGGAAGATCTCGCAGCTGGAGCTGCTCCATGTGGAAATACAGAAGCAGCTTGAAAAGTTGAGGCGTGAGAAGGAGGAGGCTGAAAGGTGGCTCGCACTCTCCAAGGAGATTAGAAGGAAAAGAGCGGCGCTCTTGAGCGCCAGGTACTATAACCTCAGAGGGAAGCTGGACGAGATGAGGGAGAAGCTGAGGGTTGTCGAGGAAGAGGTAGGAGAGGTTTCGGTAAGGAGGAGCATCTTGGTGGAAAGGCAGGGAAGATTAGAGGAGGAGATACGGCTTGAAGAGGAGAACAGGAAGAGGATGGCTAGGCAAAGCCAAGAATTGACTTCGAAAATACGCGTGTTGACTAGCCAGGTGGCTGAGATGCAGGCGGAAGTTAAGTATGAAGAGAGAAAACTTGAGGATGCGGAGAGAAGCATAGAAAAGCTAATGGCTCTCTTCGGGAGAGTAGAAGAGCTGATCGCTGAAAACTCTGAAAGGATGCGGGAATCCGAGGAGGATAGGAGCAGGATTTCAAGGATGCTTTCCGATGAGGAAAGGAAGCTTGAAGAGTTGAGGAGGGAGCGAGATTCCGTGAAGGAGAGCCTTAAGGAGATCCGTGAGCAACTGTACGAGGTAAGGAGGGAGGAGAAGGAGGTTGAGGAGAAAGTTAACTCTTTAAGAATTAAGGCCGGCGACGCTTTCAACGCATTGGCGCTGATATCATCTGGAATAAGGGAAAAGGAGAGGGAGCTTTCCCTCTTAGAGAGGGAAAGAGAAAGGCTCATGCGGGAGATTTCGGAGCTGAAGGCAAGGGTTGAGGAGTGGAGTTCGGTTATAAGTAGAGCGAGTTCTATTTTGCCACTGCTCACCCAGGAACAGAAAAAGTTGAACGGGAAGGTGAAGGAGCTTAAGGGGAGAATGGAAGAGGTTAAAGGTGAAAAGGCGAGACTAGAAGCCTTAATGGAGGCGCAGCACCTTCTCGCCCCTCAGAAGAGAAGAGAGTTTACCGAAAGCTTAAGGAGGAAGGGGGTGAAGGCTTACGGATTCCTTATTGATCTGTGTGAGGTCGACGAGGAAAAGAGGGATATTCTAGGCTCACTAAGGAAGCTCCTCACCGTTTTCCTAGTTGAGGACTTAAACGATGTCAGAGAGGCGATATGGCACTCTCGAGAGGAGGGACTTACTAGAATCACCGTCTTCCCGAGGAGCATGGTGAAGCCATGTAGTGTTAAAGTGAACTCTGTCTTAAGGTACGTGAGGAGCAGAGGGTTCAGCGATGTTTTCAGCTACCTTTTAGGGGACGTGGTTGAGGGGGAAGGGTTCGAAGAGGATGCAGAGGTCGTCGCTGAGGATGGGATAACATATACTAGGAAAGGGCTGGTTGTCGCCGAGAACCTTCCGGTTTTAAGATACTCATTAATTCTGGAGAGGTTACATGATGAATCCGAGGTACTACGGGAGAAAGTGGAAAAATACAGTCGAATAGCCGAGAAAGCAGCCACCACCTTACTCATCCTAGAGAGGGAAGCAGCATCCCTTATGCGTCAAAGGGAGGAGGCAGCCTCCAGAATTTCCATTCTGCATGAGGAGCTTAGTGGCATAGAAAACTCGGTGGTTCGGCTTCAGGCGTTAATAAACGATTTCCGCTTGAAGGAGGAGGCGCAGCGGAGAGAGGCTGCAGAGGCGAGGAGTAAACTGGAGGAGTATGAAAGGAAGCTGGAAGAAGTAGCTGCCAAGAGGAGGGATCTTGAAGATAAGTTGTCCACCCCCATCTTGGGGGAGTTCGAGGAGTTAATCAGGCGGAAAGAGGAGAAGATTGGAAAGGTAAAGGAGGAACTTCAGAAAGTTGAGTTAAAGCTGGCTAAGCTTCAAGCCGAAAAGGAGGGGTTGGAGGGTGAGAGGGAGAGGGCAACGTTAGAGTTGAACAGCGCAAGGGCGAGGATGAGAGAGGGGAGGGAGCGAATAGACAGTAAAAGAAGGATCTTAGTTGATGTTGAGGGGGTTCTGGCAGAGAGTGAAAGAAAAAAAGAAGCAGTTGATGAAGCGTTAAGGCACACTCAAGAAGTGTTGGAGGAGAAGAGAGAGGAGTTAAAGAAGGTAGACAAGGAGATAAGAGAGCTGACAGGAAGACTTGAAAAACTGCTTTCGGTTCAAGGAAGCATTAAAAGCGAGATAGGCAAGTTGGAGGCGGAGGTTGAGGGGGTTGTGAGGGAGGCTGAAGGCGAGCAGGTTACCCTCTCACGTTCTTCTCTAAGCGATTCGGATATGGAAAGGCTTGAAGGGGAGGTTGCACAGCTCCTAACGGAGAAGGAGAAGCTTGAACCTGTTAACCTTAAGGCACCTGAACAGTACGAGGAGGCGAAGAGCAGATCCTCAGAATTCGGCGAGAAGATTCTGGAGCTAGTTGAGGAAAGAAAGGCCATAGAACGCCTCATAGAAGAGATAAGCCAGCGTAAGAAGAAAGTGTTTTTGGAGGCTATTGAGGTGATAAACAGGTACTTTAACGAGTTCTTCTCTGAGCTATCCCCCGGAGGATGGGCTCAGCTGGTCTTAGAGGATGAAGGCGACCCGTTTGAAGGGGGGGTGCTCATAAGGGCTAAGCCAGGGGGGAAGGAGGTTAAAAGCCTTGAAGCTATGTCTGGCGGGGAAAAATCTTTAACGACGATCGCCTTCATCTTCGCCATCTATCGTTACAAGCCAGCGCCGTTCTACCTTCTAGATGAAATAGACGCCTTCCTAGACAAGGAAAACGTTAGGAGGGTGGCAAAGCTGATAAAAAAGCTGTCAAGGGAATCCCAGTTCATAATTATAAGCTTAAGAGACCTTATGGTTAGCGAGGCGGACAAGGTGTATGGGGTCGCCAGCGTCGACGGTGTGTCAACGGTCGTCGGCGTCGACTTGGAAAGGGTGTTACCGTACGTGGAAGCTGAGGGGGGAAACATGTGAAAGGCATACAGGGCTTTAGGGAGTACCTTGCGTTACTGGATCCGCCGGATAAGTGGATGAGAAACCCCTTAACAGTGGATCTAAAAAGCATTGTATCCCAGTTCACGGAGAAGGTTAAGTCAAGCTCGTACATAGACCTTAAAGCGTGCGGGATCGCTGTTTATAACAGCGCCTACCTTCACCGTAGAAGGGTGGATGTTGTCCTCAGCATGTATAGGCCACGGCGGGAGAAGAGGAACGGGGAGGCTTACGCGCCTCAGCTCGACTTAGCCTTGAGAAGGGGGATGCATCCTGTAAGCTTTGACGACCTAGTGAGGGCGCTCCACGATGCCCTATCAGAGCTTAACCCTAGGAGGAGGCGGAGAAGGAGTGAAGACGTGCGGAAGGAGGTTAAGTTCTTCTTAGACGAGGAGGAGGTGAGGGTCGAGGAGTTAATAGGTGATGTATACCGGGCTCTTCAACGCCTTAGCCGCCGCGAAAAACCTGTAAGGTTTAGGACGTTAATACTTAACTATGAGTGGGATGCTATACCCGTAGAGTTGGTGAAGCTTAGGCTTGTCCGAATACTTCTCTGTCTCCTCCACCTTACAGTCCAGAGGAAGGTCGAGTTGTTGCAGAAAGAGACGGGAGAAATCCAGATATACCTTTTAACGGAGGGGTGGGGAGATGAGTGAAAGAGGGGATGGGAATGATGTCCCCCTAAAGCAGAGGGTTGAAGCCGTTCTCTACATAGCGGGGAGGCCGTTAACGCTGGAGGAAATATCGGAGGCGGCTAAAGCTAAAGGTAAAGCGTCCGTTAGGAACGCTATAGAGGAGCTCAAAGAGGAGTACCAAGAAAGGGGCTCAGCCCTGACTATAGTAAGCCTCCCAGGAGAGAAGTATGTTATGCAGCTACACGAGAAGTTAGCACCTTACGCTGAGAAGGTTGCCCCTGACGCCGTTCTGTCGGAGCAAGTGATGAAAACTCTCTCGGTGATAGCGTTCCTTCAGCCAGTAAAGCAGTCACACATAGTGAGGGCGAGGGGGAAAGCTGCTTACAGCCACATTAAAGAGCTGGAGTTTAAGGGGTTCATCAGGTCTGAGAGGGCTGGCTTAACGAAGATCCTTCGAACAACAGACTACTTCGCCGAGTACTTCGGACTATCAAAAAATGTTGCAGCCCTTAAGAGGCAATTAGGGCTAAGAGTGAAGGCAGGGCGACTTCACCCGACCCAAACCAAGACGGAAATGGAAAGTTAAGGTAGTGCAACCATGTAAAGTCCAGGGTTCTCCACGTCCTCCTCAACCAGCTTCAACGATCTTAAATGGTTAAGAAATTCTTTCACGTATTTCTCTCTCATGTCCAGCTCCTCAGAAAGGTCTTCTAGGCTGGCGCAGCCCTTATTAACTAGGCTAAGGAGGATGGCCTTCTCAGGATAGCTGAGTTCAAGCAAGTCTATCAGCTCACTAATCCTAAAGCTAAGCTCCTGCTTAATGTTTAAGAGCTTCAACATCTTTTCATCCAGCTTTTTAATCTCACTGTTAACTTCTTTAAGCTGTTTAGCAAGTTCTTTTACTTCGGACGCTACGCCGCCAACTTCCCCCAGCACAGCCCCCTTCCTCCTTTCGCTCTTCCGCACTTCCATGACCTTTAACTCGTAGAGGGAGGGACCAAGCGAGAAGTTCATCACAAAAAAGTTATTGACAGCATAGTACGTCCTCTCGGGTCCAATGCTGGATTTCTCGCTGCCGACCTTCACAACAAGCCCTTTCTCCTCTAAAATTCTTAAGTGATCCATTATAACTTTCTGGCTGACGTTCAAAAGGCGTGCCAGCTGAAACGGATAGTGAGGCCCCATAGATAAGAGCTTTAACAAGAGGCGCCTTGTAGGATTACCAAGCACGTAAAAAAGCTCCTCAATATTTAATGGTTCACGCAAAGGAGAACACCTCCAAACTAAGAGAGAAAGAAGAGTGTAATCGGTTTAACGGGAAGCCATAGCAAACTCCTCAGCGATCTTAGTGTACCATTCCAGTTGCTTCTTGGATATTGGGCGAACCCTTTCAAGAGCCTTCTCAAAGTGAACCTTCCTTATCTTGTACCCTGAGAAGTCCTCCGTTTTCTCGTTGACCCGCCCTTCACCTATGTACTCCCTTATCGCCAGCATTACAGCCTCGTTACATACTGCAGCTATGTCAGCACCCGTGTATCCCTCAGTAAGCTCCGCTAGCTCGTCCAAGTTCACGTCGCCGTCTAACGGTTTACCCCTAGTATGTATCGCAAAGATCTCCTTCCTAGCCTCCAAGTCCGGCGGCGGCACATAAATTAACCTGTCAAACCGTCCCGGCCTAAGCAAAGCAGGGTCTATTATGTCCGGCCTATTTGTTGCAGCGATCACCACAACTCCTCTAAGCTCCTCTAAGCCGTCAAGCTCCGTAAGAAGCTGGCTTATAACTCTTTCCGTTACATGCGAGTCGCCGGCTCCTGAACCCCTAGTAGGCGCTATAGCATCCAACTCGTCTATGAAAACGACGCAGGGCGCAGCTTGCCTAGCCTTCCTGAAGGTCTCCCTAACAGCCCTCTCGCTTTCACCAACCCACTTACTCAGGAACTCAGGCCCCTTAACATGTATAAAGTTAGCCTGACTCTGCGTTGCCACAGCCTTCACAAGCAACGTTTTACCGGTTCCGGGAGGGCCGTAAAGTAGTATTCCTTTAGGCGGCCTCGCCCCCATGTAAGCGTAGAACCTACCATACTTCAAAGGCCACTCAACAGTTTCTATGAGCTCCT
The DNA here is from genome assembly GCA_029258835.1 of Thermoproteota archaeon. Classification (GTDB taxonomy): domain Archaea; phylum Asgardarchaeota; class Jordiarchaeia; order Jordiarchaeales; family Freyrarchaeaceae; genus Freyrarchaeum. The sequence goes on from JAPDJY010000075.1 coordinate 10,883, forward strand.
GCTTAACCTCCTTTAAGCCTCCTATGTCATCCCAAGATACATTGGGCACCTCAACCGCAACCTCACGTAAAGCTGATGGCTCAATGCTCCTTAAAGCATTCATGAAGTCGTCCTGCGTCACAACAAGCCTGTTAAGTACCTCAGCAGGTATGGTTTCTTGCTCAAAGTTTATCTCGGGAATAATGCGCCTAAGAGCAGACATCGCAGCCTCCTTGCATAGGGCAGCTAAGTCTGCCCCCACAAACCCGTGGGTAATCTCCGCCAAGTAGTTTAAGTCGACATCCTCAGCCAACGGCATACCTCTAGTGTGGATCTGAAGGATCTCAAGCCGTCCTTCCTTGTTTGGTATTCCTATCTCGATCTCCCTGTCAAACCGTCCTGGCCTTCTGAGAGCTGGGTCAAGCGCGTTAGGCCTGTTCGTTGCACCTATCACCACCACCTGCCCTCTGGACTCCAGCCCATCCATTAATGCTAGGAGCTGGGCCACGACTCTCCTTTCAACTTCCCCTGTTACCTCCTCCCTCTTAGGGGCAATGCTGTCTATTTCGTCTATGAATATGATGCTTGGTGCGTTCTTCTCTGCCTCCTCGAATATCTCCCTCAGCCGCTCTTCGCTTTCACCATAAAACTTACTCATTATCTCAGGGCCGCTTATGGATATGAAGTAAGCGTCCGTCTCGTTAGCTACAGCCTTCGCTAGAAGCGTTTTACCGGTTCCGGGAGGGCCGTAAAGTAGCACTCCCTTAGGCGGCTCTATGCCAAGCCGCTGAAAGATCTCGGGATATCTAAGTGGCAACTCTATCATTTCCCTGACCTTCCTTATCTCCTCATGAAGGCCACCTATGTCCTCGTAGGAGACCTTCGGCACACGCCTCTTCATCAACTCTTCAGCAGGCTTATCACTTATCGAAACCTCAGTTTCAGGGGACATGAGCACTGCCTTAGCCTTAGGCCTATGATCAACAACCATGAGAGTAAGCTTTCTGCCCACCACAGGCAACTCTATGATGTCGCCTATGCTAACTGGCCTACCCATAAGTATGTCCTTAAGGTAGGATTCACCACCACTTATCCTCAATGGCTCCGTCGGAGCGAAAACCACGCTTGCCGCCCTTCTAACCTCCGTCTTCTTAATCACAACTTTATCATCTAGGCCCACGCCAGCGTTACGCCGCGTCGCACCGTCAATACGTATAATGCGCTTCCCCCTATCCTCATGATACCCTGGCCAGGAGAGAGCGACAGTACTTTTCTTACCAATTATTTCAACGGCGTCTCCTGTTGAAATGCCCATCTTCTCAGCTACTTCAGGGTCAATTCTAACTATACCTCTGCCAACATCCTGTGGTTTAGCTTCAGCAACGCGAAGAACTTCTCCTTCACTCACAAGAATTCACCCCCATAAGCATGACTAGTTAGTAGGGATAAATTAGAGGAAAAAGAGCGAGGATCATATTATATCCAAGGCACTCCCATCAACCAGGCCAGCCCCATCCTCACCACCCCCTCAGGGTTTTAGGTGAGGTGGACTACCTGGTTGATCACTTCCTCTAATTTATCCCCAGTATTTTACTTTAAGTAAAATACTTTATAAATTTTTCGCATGACAAGGTGGGATGTCTATAACTTGAATAGTTGCTTGGCGTTCTCAAAAAGGGAGTCTTCAACGGTGCTAACGCTTAAGTTCTTGATCTCCGCTATCTTTTCGATGACGAGCTTACAGTTGGCGGGCTCTCCTTCCACCCCTCTGTATTTTACAGGGCCATCCGACTCACTTAGGATGTGGTCGAGTTCAACTTGTTTAACGACCCGTCTAACTTTTGCCGAGTAGCTTATTGCGGGGGTTATCGAGAAGAAGTAGCCTCTTCTGATACCCTCCTTGGCAAGGCTGGCTGGCCCAGTGTACCAGTGTATAATCACTTGTAGTTCCCCGTACTCTCTTAGAATGTGGAAAACGTCTTTTTCAGCTCTGAGAGAGTGAACTATTACTGGTAGCTTAGCGTCAATGGCTACTTCAAGCATCACCCTAAAAACTTCTTCCTGTCTTCGCCAGGTATCTTTGCTTTTCGAGAAGTAGTGGTCGAGGCCTACTTCTCCTATTGCAACTGCCTTACCTACGTTTTCCCTTAGGAATTCTATTGCTTTCTTTAATTCATTATGGGGTAGGGATTCGACTTCGGCTGGGTGAACTCCTAGGGCTGGTTTAACAATGTTTCTAAACGAGTTTGCGAGCTCTAGGTTTTTCGTCATCGAGTTGAACTCCATGGATACGCTTACTATTTTGGATACACCTACCTTCTTAGCTCTTGCCACGATTTCACCCGGGTTGCCGTAGAGGTCAAGGTGGCAGTGTACGTCTATGAGCAATGGTTCAGCCTCCTGACGTATTTTCTAAGTGGAAATCAGGGTTTTCGCTTTCATTTTAAGTTGACTTTTCTGTTGGATGCTTATTGGGTTTAATGGTGCGTTGGCTGCTGATGGTTGCTTTCTCGTGGGTACCTATCATTTTCTAGGTTTGGTTGGTGGAGTCTGTTGCTGACTGTTGGAAAGGTTTAAGTTTGATGCACTATGGGTTACGTTAAGGTGGTTTTTAGCTCAGGGAGGGTTGATATGTGACTGTGGTTATCTTCATAACTGCAAAGGAGGATGAAGCTGAGAAGATAGCCTTTGAGGTCGTTAGTAAACGTTTAGCTGCTTGCGTTAACATTGTTCCATCTGTTTCCTCTATTTACTGGTGGCAGGGTAAAGTTGAGAGGGATAAGGAGAGTTTGCTTGTGGTTAAGTCTGAGGAGGAGGTTCTTGACAGATTGATTAAAACCGTTAAAAGGATTCACAGTTACTCGGTTCCAGAGATAATTGCGGTGAAGGTTGTAGGCGGCTTGGAGGATTATTTACAATGGGTTAAGGAGACTTGTGTTGGAAGCGGTGAATAGGTTGGCTAGGAAGCCTGTTCGTTACGGGGACAGAGTTAAGGTTGTTTATTCCAAGGAAAGGTGGGAAACCCTAAAAGAGCTCAGGTTTGAGGCCCAGCGGGTCATGGAGGTGCTTGAAAGGTACGGTTTTTACTCCTTCGTTCATGGCAGCGTGGCCCGTGGTGATGTGACTAAGAGTAGCGACGTGGATGTAGTGATACCCTACGAGGTTGCATCGTTCAGGGTTGAGCTGGCGTTGAGGGAGCTATCTGAAACTTTTATGGAGAAGCTGATCGTTCAGGCGACCCCTCAGCATGCGCCTAAAGCACACATACAGTTGAACGAGAAAGTGACTGTCACGTTTCCGCTCGCCAAACTCAGCCGTTTAGAGTATGAGTTTTACAGCTTCGGAGGATTGGTTGAGCTTAAGGACCTTAGGGCTGGGAAACGTGTCCTAGGAGTGGATAAGCGATTAATGCTTATTGAGCCGACGTTAGATGGACATTTTGAAAGCCCTGTTATTGGGAGGGAAAGCGTGGTTGCAAGGCTTTTAGGGGTGAACGTTGAAACCGTCCAGCAGAGGGTTAGAGTTCTAACGAGGAGAGACGAGATAGGTAGAACCGGCGTGTACCTTAAGGAGCATCTTGCCATGGATGAAAGCTTCGAGGAGGCTTTGAAGAAGCTAGCCGACCATGACCCCGTTGTAAGGAACAGGGTGAGGTGGAGGGGATGAGGTTGCGTGTTCTTCCCGACGGGGAATCATGGGTTCTAGGTAAGCTGCCAGAGGGATGCAGGAGGTGTGCACGTGGCGCGAAGCTAGTGTTGTTCATTACCGGACTATGCGATAACCCCCCTGAGTGCTCCTGGTATTGCCCGATATCGCTCTCTAGAAGGGGGAAAGATGAAATGTATGCGAACGAGCGGCTTATTAAGGACGTCGCTGATGTTCTGGAGGAGGCTCGCCTCATAGACGCTGAGGGAACGGGGGTTACGGGAGGAGAACCGCTCATGGTTTTGAACCGTACGTTAGAGTTTATAAGGGTTTTAAAAGACAACTTCGGCTCAAGGCATCATATCCACTTATATACCTCGGGCAGGATGCTTTCGGAGAAGGCAATTAAGAGGCTTGTTGACGCAGGCCTCGACGAGTTAAGAATACACTTGCCAAGAGTTGAAGCGATTAGAAAAGCCCTTGAATACCCGATTAGTGTAGGGGTGGAGGTTCCTGTTCTTCCTGGTTCGGAGGGGAGGCTTAGGAGGATGGCTGTCATGCTGGATGAGCTTGGAGTCGAGTTTTTAAACCTTAACGAGTTAGAGTTTTCGGAGGGGAACGCCGATAAGCTTAAGGAGAAGGGATTTTCTCTCAGAGAAGGGAGCTTTGTCGCTGCAGCGGGAAGTAGGGAAACCGCTGAAAGGCTCCTAGATTGGGCTAGGGAAGAACTCTCAATGAGCATCCATTACTGCTCGGCTAGGTTCAAGGACAGCATCCAGCTCAGGAACAGGCTTGCTAGAAGGGCGCGTAACGTGGCTCGACCATACGAGGCAGTTACGGATGATGGTTTGCTCGTTAAGGGAGTAATCCACGGGGTTCCCGCTTCAAAGCTAGACTCGCTGGCAGCATCCTTAAAAGAGAAGTTTAGGATACCAAGCCGCATGATCAGGGTTAACAGGGAAAAATGTAGAATTGAGACTTCGGTTAGGATGGCGTATAAGATAGCGAAGAGAATTCCTAAAGCTAAGAGAGAATTTAAGATAGGTGTGGTTGAGGAGTATCCTACGGAGGAGCCAAGGCTAGAAACGGAATATACACCACTATGAAGCCGCTAAAGGATCCTTCCCGGTTTCTTAGCGTTCATGAAGCACTCTGTACGGCCGTAAAAGCCTTTTTCTGCACCAGATCCTTTAAGGCGGCAGAGAGTATTTTGAGGAGGAGTTCCCTGTAGCCTGGGTCTATAGCTACCGTTCCATAGGCTTTAAGTCCGAATATTTCACCAACCTTTTCGGGAGGCATTGCGTTGGGTAGGTCCTGCTTGTTAGCGATCAAGATTACTTTTGCTGAGTCTAAGCTTTCAGTTACTAACTTGAATAGCTCCCGTGACTCGTACACGCCCTTCGGTGTAGAGTCTGTCACGAACAGTATTACGTCAGTGTCTCTAGTTAGCCTCCCCCACATGGGCCTAAACCTTTCCTGCCCACCAATGTCCCAGAAGATTATCCTAGCGTTAACATCAGGTATATTATACTCTTTGATGTCCACTACCATGGTTGGCAAGTATTCTTCTCCAATGTTTTCTCCGAGTATCAGGTTTAGCAGGGATGTTTTCCCAACACCTTGCTTTCCAATTATCGCTACCTTAATTTGGGTTCTTAGGATATCATCCGCAATCCTTTCAAAATTTCTAAAGACAGAAATGTCACCATTCCAGTTTTCCAGTTTCTTGGAGAACATGTCTATGAACGTATTCTTTATTTGCCTTAGCTTCTCCTTTAACATGTCGTCTTTCTCGTTCTTGTCAGCGCACAGTATAAAAAGTACGTCCTTGTAGGATGAGTAGACGAACTTGATGTTTCTCATCACAACCGACTCAATCTCCTCTTCCGAGTCGAAAGACTTTATAAAAGCGGCAAAGGCGGTTAGGAAGCCTGAAATGATACTCTCATCTATCCACCTATTTTTGTGGTACGATTTATGAAAGAGACAAAGACCTGACGAAAGGAGTATGTACAAATCCCAGATCAAAGGGTTACCTCCATATTAACATGCCAGAGAACCTTTTCTGTAGAAAAACTTAGAATCTAAAGATCTTTTAAAAGTTTTTTCGGAAAAGAAGGTCAGCTACGATTAATTATGAAATAAACATAAGAATAGAATGCAGATTCCTCAAAAAAATAAAAAACACTGGTGACTAAGGAAAGAAGATACTAAAAAATAACGTAGAGATATGTTTAGTTTTTCTTTTTGCCAGCCGACTCTAAAAATTTAGTCTTCGAAAAACTAGAGACGATAGAGGTCGAAAAGGTAATGTAAGAGGAAGTTAAAGTAGTAGACAAACTTTTTAATAGAGTTTTGGAGCGTTATTAATTTGCGGGGTTGGTGGTGGCAGGAATGGAGATTGTAGCAATAGGTGACCGGGACACGGTAATAGGGTTTAAGTTAGCGGGAGTTTCATCTGCGTTCGAGGTTGATGATCCTGAAAGTGCGAAAAGGATCTTGAAAGATGTTTTTCAAATGCAAAATGTGGGTGTCGTAATAATAACAGAGAAGCTGGCGGATCAGATAAGGGCGTTTATTGAGAGGTTAACCGAATCTGCGGATTTACCCATCCTCATAGAAGTACCGGATAAAACAGGGCCTAAGGGTGGACCCGATCCGATTCAGGCATTAATAAAGAAAGCAGTAGGGATAGAGATCAAGATTTAACTTGTTTTACCCGAATTTCCTTTGTTGCTCTTCTACAAATGGAGGCTACAGATTTCGCAGTATGTCTTCGATTGTCATTGTTTTGCTGCAGTAGTTACATCTGAGTATGACTGGTTCGCGTTCCTCTACCGTGAAGCTTGGTTCAACTGGTTCGCTACTATTTGTTATGCAGTTTGGGTTGACGCATTTCGGGAAGCCCTTTATTGTGTCGGGTAGTTTGACGCGTTCCTTTCTCGCAATTCTGTATTGCCGTACGATGTTTATTGTTGCGTTAGGCGCTATCAGCGCTATTTTATCTGCTTCTTTGGGGTCAAGTTCTCTTCCCTCAACTTTCACTATGTCTTTTTTTCCGAGTTTTTCGCTTGGAACGTGCATTACTATGCTGACTACGTTCTCCTCTTCACCGCATATTCCAAGTATCTTCAACACTTTTAGCGCCATGCCATTGGAGATGTGATCTATTACCGTTCCATCTCGAATTTTGCGAACCCTAAGTTCCCTTTCAAGATTTTCAATGCTCAAGAATTTCACCCGAATTTTTTCTAATAGAAACGGGAGAATTTAAAGGAGAGAAATATGTAGGAATGATCAAAGCTATTAGCTTTGGTGCGACATAAAAATATAGTGCTAGAATGGGGAAGAGTGTTGAAATGTGGAGGATGCTGTGTTGCCTGGGGGGATTCTGGGGTTAAAGGATGTTGTCTCGATAAAGGACTTTTCTAGGCGGCACATTGAGTGGCTTCACGAGAGAGCGGAGGAGATGGAAGAGGTTTTCAGAACGGGCTCTGACATCCTTAAAGGCAAGATCCTCGCCACCCTTTTCATGGAGCCGAGTACGCGTACAAAGCTGTCCTTCGCAACAGCGATGTATAAGCTTGGAGGGAACGTCATAGGGTTTGAGAGCGTTGAGACGTCTTCAATTGCTAAGGGAGAGAACCTTAATGATACGATTAAGACCGTTGAAAACTACTGTGACGCCGTAGTACTACGTCACTGGCTTGAAGGAGCGGCGAAATTCGCGTCGGAGATAGCTAACGTGCCGGTTATAAATGCCGGCTCGGGAACGGAGGAACACCCAACCCAAGCCCTCTTAGACCTTTTCACGATAAAACGTGAAATAGGGAGGATAGATGGGTTAAAAGTGGCGTTAATGGGAGATCTTAAATATGGTAGAACCGTGAAGTCTTTAAGCTATGGATTAGCCAACTTTGACGTTGAAATCTACCTTGTTTCCCCCGAAAGCTTGAGGATGAGCGAGGAGGTCATAAGGTACTTAGAAAAGAGGGGTGTGACGGTCGAGGAGCACCGGAACTTGGAGAAGATAATAAAGAAAATAGATGTCCTCTATGTTACGAGGATTCAAAGGGAGAGGTTTCCGGATCCAACCGAGTACGAACGGCTACGGGGAAGCTATAAGATAGATCTTAAGACGCTTGAGGAGGCAAAGCCAAACATGATTTTAATGCATCCGCTCCCTAGAGTCGACGAAATAGCCCCAGAAGTAGACGCAACACCTTATGCAAAGTACTTTAAACAGCCATATTACGGTGTAATAGTAAGGATGGCGATCCTTAAAGCCCTTCTCAGCTAGCCTCCCGCCTATCCCAGAACTTTCTAGTTCTCATATACTTCTTTTCCTCTTCTAGGATCGCCTCGTAGAATGCTCCTTCAGACTTATATGTCCTGTTGAGGATGCGGAGGGCTGCCCTCGGGCCCACACCTCTAGCTGCCATGCATATAACAGCCCTTTTGCCGTAGGCTGAAACCACCTTAGCGGATTCCAGTCCTCTCTTAAAAATCCTCTTATCATCCTTTGAAAGTTTTTTCCCAAGCTTTTTGAGACGTAACGCCTTGCTTAGGGACCCGCCGTCGCTGTAATATGTCACCGCGACAAGCCTACCATTACACTTAGGGCATGAGATAACTTCAGGCAGGGTTTCAACCGTCCTAACGGATTCCCACCCTGGACATCCCGGCCACATGCAAACCAGCTTAACGCGCTCTTTGAGGAGGCGGTTCCTTACAGCTTCGGTGATGGCTGCGGCGGGTGTTTGGGGCTGAATGAGGTCTCTGCTGACGTGTTCCAACGCATCCTTAGCGAGGGGGGAGGGGGTTATCCTAGTGGTGCAGTAAATGTTGATCTTTCCAGCTTTTATTGCTGAGATGACGTAGCCAGTCCTTTCAAGATCTAGCTTTTCAGTTAAGACTTCCTTTACGGCTTCACGTTCTAGGATTGAACCATCAAAGATGCGGGCGATCCTTTTAAGGTTGCTTTGTCTGTAATCGGCGTTTCTCTCTAGGACGCCAAGCCTTCTAGCGACTTGGAGAAGGTGCCAGAGGTAAAGCGACGAGTTCTTTATTGAATACGTGATTAATGGGTGTACGTCGCTTTCCTTCAAGTCCAAGATGAAGTCAACTAGTTCTTTCACGTCTATGCTAGCATCAGAGCCAAGGAGGATATGGTAAGGTGTGGATTTAACTGATACAGCAACACCTTTCCTTAGGGAGAGAGACGTTGCGATCAGCCTTCCTAAGGTTTCATTTACTAGGCTACCGAAGCACGCGTGAATTACCACTAGGGAGTCTCTCACCTTCTCCACTAGTATTTTCTCGTGGGTTGGAACGACCTCTTCCTTCATGTGAGACTCTATAACGCTTAAAACAATTCTTTTTGCATCGTCGCTGAGAGGGTACATGTCCAACGGGCAGGCTGAGGCTTCGCCTGAAAGCCACTTTGAAACCTCTGATCTCAGCAAGCCGACTTCCTGAGCTACTTCAAACGGAACTGGGATCATCTCACCCACCCAAGAGGGAAGCGCAGCGGTAGTGTTCCTTAACGTTTCAACGTTAATTTTGTCGTCTTCGATGCTTGTAACCCTCCATGGACGACCATTCATCACGAATGCGCCTTCACTTTCTAATCGAGGGATAAAAGACTCGTCAAGCTCACCTATCTGTTTCCTGGACGCTACGTCGTAAACTGGTAGAGATTTCACGTCAGGTATCGTGGAAAGGTTTTCATAGTAGTATTTTCGTGTGATCCTTGTCTTGCTTAAAACGTCATCTTTCACGCGAATTATGTTAAGCTGGCTTAGGAAAGAGGCAACCTCGCGTAGCAGACTCATCGTCAGGTTCCTGTAAGGCCAGGAGCGTTTAAACACTTCAAGAACTTCTGGCATGCGAGTCTTTCCGAGATCCAAAACCAACCCTGCGACCTGATGCGCCAGCACGTCGTATGAGTCCTCGTATAGGGTTACTGGCTCAAGTTCGCCTTTAGCAGCCCTTCTAGCTATGACCGCTGCCTCGCATAGATCATCAACCCCGCAGGCTAAGATTACGCCTTCCGCGTTCCTATCAACGCTATGCCCACTGCGACCGACCCTCTGCACTAAACGTACAACTTGCCTAGGTGAATGGTACTGTACTACGAAATCGACGGCGCCTACGTCGATACCTAGCTCTAGGGACGACGTAGATATGACGCCCTTCAACTTTCCCACTTTAAATTCGTGCTCAGTTTCAACTCTTACATCTTTAGATAATGATCCATGATGAACCCTAACGTTCATTTCCGGGTCATAGAGGACGGCGCCTAGTCCGAGGGATTCGGCCATTTCCCTCGTGTTAACGAACACAAGCGTGGCTTTACGCCCCTCAATAAGGTTTGCGATCTGCATCACACGGCTGATTAACCGCTCCACACCATGCTCCAGCTCGTCCTCTTGCATGAAGCTCGCCGGCTTCACGTTAACAGACATGTTCTTGTAGCCTTCAATCGAAATAATTGTAACATTTCTTCCAACTCCTCCGAGGAAGTTAGCTATCACCTCGTGGCTTCCAACCGTTGCTGAGAGACCTACCCTTTGAAACTCGCGCCCCGTAAGGTTTACTAGCCTCTCCAGGGCTAGTGAGAGCTGTGTCCCCCTTTTAGATGAAGCTATTTCATGTATTTCGTCAACCACAACGAACCGGACTCTTCTAAGGTGCTCCCTCATCTTTGGGGCTGGTAGTATTGCTTGGAGGGTTTCAGGGGTTGTTATGAGAATGTCGGGGGGAAACAACAACTGTTTCCTCCTTTCATATCCACTCGTGTCGCCGTGCCGCATAGCCATTCTTATTCCAAGCGAGGATGCGAGGCTTTGCATTCGTCTGAAAAGGTCTCTGTTAAGGGCGCGAAGAGGGGTTACGTAAATGGCTTTAATACCTTCTCCTCTAGGATCATCCAAGAGGAGATGGAAAAGCGGAAAGAAGACTGCTTCCGTCTTACCCCATCCGGTGGGAGCTATGAGAAGTACGTTGCCTCCCTTGAGTATTACAGGAATTGCTTTTTCTTGAGGAGGAGTCGGATGAAGGTACCCCTCTTTCCTTATTAACTCCCTTATTCTAGGGTTAAGAAGGCTGAAGGCGTTCTTCATCACGGGTCAACCCTTTAAAGCTGAGGCTTCCTTTTTTCCCTTTAAGTGGCTTATTTTTCCAAGATACGTGCCATCAAGCAGTGTTAACGAGAGATCATCGTGATTGATTATCCTGCTTGACAGGAGAGGGCCTAGAAGCTCCGTGTTTAAGTTTACGGGTAACCCCCCGAGTAGCGGGTTAAAGGCAGGCATCACCATCACGCTAACCGAACCGTTAAAGGACGCTAGGTCCCCTCTCCCCGCTTTTTTCATAGCGTACAGGGCCAGTTTTCCACGCTCCACCTGAACTTCCATCCAGACAGGCTTCGTCCATCTGATGCCAGTAGAGGTCTTAAATTCTATAACCGGGTGGTTGTGTCCTATTATTATTTGGTCAGCCTTGAGAAGCTCGGCTCTTGGCCATGCATGTCCGTGTAGCAAGGCTACGTTATCTGATATAAGCACCCCCTTGGAATCGTGCAACACCACGTTGCCTGGGATAACCCTCTCAAGATTTACGTCATGATTGCCCTTAACTATTTTTACGGTGACCGATGAGGATAACTCTTCTAGCAGAAATTTACATTCTAGAAGTTCCCTCCTAGACGAGGATAGAACACCATGTTTAACGTCACCGAGAATTATTAAGGATTTAGCCTTAGTCTTCCTCACCAAATCGAGGATTTTCTCGGCGAGCTTCTTGGTTTGAAGCGGGATCCGTATGCCGGCTTGTTGCAGTGCAAACTCGTATCCCACATGAATGTCTGCGATACATAAAATCTGGTCATGCTTACCCTTTAAAAGGAGGGCAGGCTCGTTAAGCACCGGCTTTACAATTAAGACCAATTGGATCCACCTTTGAAGTGCAGTGAGTAGATCAACAGGGAACATCCAAGCTAATTTATATTTCTCATCAAAAGTAAATAAAGAGAAGGAACTTACAAGAGGGGATTAAGTGGTAAGCAGCGGTGGGAGCGTAGAGGAAAAAGGTAACGTGGACGAGAGAAATGAGATCTTAAAGGTGTTAGGGGATGTTGGGAAGCGAGGGTGTCTCTCAGGGAAGGTCCTAGAGGAGCTCTCCTTGGAGTTTGGGGAGAGGTTCTGGAGGGCGCTTAGGGCCGTTGCTGAGAGAAGAGTGAAAAAGTATGTTTTCGAGCCTAGTGGAAGGAGGCTATGGGTTGTGGTCGGCAGAAGGCAGGATTACCTGATAATATCAGATTTTTACTGTAGTTGCGAGGATTTCTACCTGAATGTGGTCGTCCGAAGGAAAACGTTTATGTGTTATCATTTACTGGCTAAACGATTGGCTGAAGCCCTTAAAGTATATGAGACGTACATGCTGTCAGACGAGGAGTTTGAGCCGCTAGTAGAAGAGTGGAAAAGCCTTGAAAGGGAGTGCTGATTAACCGTAGTTAAATCCCGTTTAGGAGGTTCCGTAATGCTGTTTGAGTTTCCTTTCATTCAGGGTTTGACTTTGCTCTTAGGGGCATTAATCGTTATTTTCATACTTGTTTACGTGGTGATTAGCGTTAGAGGGAAGGAAGAGTGAAATATGACTTCTAAAGGGAGCGGCGTGGATTGTCTTAAGGAGAAAATTCGGGAGGCGTTTATGGAGGCGTTTCCGCACCTGTGCGAGCCGTTACAGGTTAAGGAGCTGCTAGAACGTGAGCTTGAAAACGTGTCCACAATGGATGAGCTTATAAGTAGGCTGGACAGGAGGGTCTTGGAAGAAAGGAGCCCAACGGAGAAAACAGACATAAAAATCATCTTGATGTTCCTTGAAAGGAAGCTGAAGGAAACATAGGTTTAAGTAGGAAATGGGAAGTTTTTGAAAAAACATAAAAAGAAGGCCGTGTTAAAAGATTAAATTGACTGCTCTTATGTTTATGAGTGGAGGGGTTCTTTGAGTCAGAAGCAGACGCGTAAACTGGTGAAGTGGGGTAGCAGCAATACGCTAATCATTAGTTTGCCCCGGGATTGGGTACGTCGTAATAGGCTTACTTCAGATGATGAGGTACACGTTATAGAGAACCCTGACGGCACTCTCCTGATAATACCGTTTGAGTCAGGCTCCGAGCAAACATCCACCTCCACGATCGACATTCAAAAGTATCCTAACCCTGAACATTTAAAGTACGTTATTCAGACGAAATACCTTAGCGGCTTCGACGTAATTAACATATCCTCAAAGCACCCGTTTACATCTGAAAAATACGCTTACATTTCGGAGGTTGCGCAGCAACTTCTTGGCTTTGAAATAACAAGTAAGACGCCAAACCAAGTCACATTGCAGGATGTAATGTCGATACAACAAACGAACATTACGCTTCTAATACGTGTCCTGAGCAGAAACGTTCTTGAACTAATGGAGGAGTTTATCGACGCATTCCAGAGGGGAGATTTAAAGGTTGCTGAGGCAATAATCCAGTCGCGCATTAACATAAATAGATATTATATGAGGATAGTCAGGCAGCTTAGAAAGGGAATACAGCAGTCACTCCTACTAGTTCAGATGGGGGTAACGGCCCAAGACACCATCGACATGGTCACCTATGTGACAGCGTTAAACGAGATAGCGGGGAACATTGAAGTAATGAGTAAAGCCATGCAGAGACATAGGTACCCGGAAAATGAGGAATACGTGAAGGAAGTTGTAGAAATTCTACAAAAAGTCTACGAGCTGCTTCAAGAGGCAACACGGTCATTCCTGTTCAAAAAGGAGCAAGATGCAATAGAGGTCCTAACGAGCATTTCAAAGCTGCTAATGGAAAAAAGGGAAATAGAGAACAAGCTGGATCAAGCATCCATCTCGGAAACCCTCATGCTTCAGATAATATTGGACGCCAGCGAGAAAATAACAGAAGCTACAAAACCAATAGCACAGGCAGCACTAAGACGGGCGCTTTGACGGGCATAAGCACATCCCCGATAAAATAAGGCAACAGGAAATTTTAAACTAAGTAGGAGGCTATTTCTCCCGTCCTTAGAGTGATTACTATGAAATTATGTTTTAATTCGCCCTCTTAAACTTGCAGCTTAGGTTTCAGCTGATTCGTCACCGATTTGGTTTTAAAGCCAACAAAAAACATAAATACAAACTTAAGTCAGTTGTCTTTCGGTCAAGGGAGATCGGAGGCGAGTAGAGTGGCACAGGCGTATGTTCTGAAAGGCGGATACGTTTATGATCCACTAAATAACATTGACGGGGAAAAGATGGACATTGCCATAGCTAATGGAAAAATAGTTGAAAAGCCTCCAAAAGGTGCTAAAACCATAGATGTTTCAGGAAAAATCGTGATGCCTGGAGGGGTCTGCATTCATTCTCATATAGCAGGAGGGAAAGTCTGCACGGGCCGTAAGCTCCGTCCGGAGGATCATAGGAAGGATGTTGAGTCTAAGAAGCCAGGGTTAAGATCTGGAGTAGGACACTCAGTTCCCTCAACGTTCACAACAGGATACAGGTTTGCACGTATGGGATATACTACGGTCTTCGAGCCAGCTGTCCCTCCTCTTAAGGCTAGACACACCCACGAGGAATTCCAAGACATCCCCATTCTCGATAATGGAGGATTCGCCTTAATGGGGAACAACTGGTTCGTGTTAGAGTACATCAAGAATAACGAGATAGATAAGCTGGCTGCATATGTTGCATGGCTTCTCTGGGCAACTAAGTGTTATGCCGTCAAAATAGTTAATCCTGGTGGAGTAGAGTCATGGGGGTGGGGTAAAAACGTTAACAGTCTTGACGATAGAGTTCCATATTTTGACGTGACTCCTCGGGAGGTTGTGACAGCATTAGCTCAAGCTAATGAGAAATTAGGGTTACCGCACACCATTCATGTCCACGGGAACAACCTAGGTCATCCTGGAAACTATGAAATCACCCTTGAAACGTTCGATGCTGTTAGGGAGGTAAAACCATTTAAAGAAAGGAAAAGCGTGTTTCACCTCACCCACTTACAGTTTAACGCCTATGCTGGTACAAGCTGGAAGGACTTTGCGTCTGGAGGGCAACAAGTGGCAGAGTACTTGAACAAGCACGACCATGTAACGGTTGACATAGGGCAGGTAATATTCGGGGACACGACGACTATGACCGCTGATGGCCCCTGGGAGTTTAGGCTTTACCATCTTACAGGCAACAAGTGGGTGAACAGCGACGTAGAGCTCGAGACGGGTTCAGGGATAGTCCCCTACGTGTTCAGGAGGAAGAACCCTGTTAATGCTGTTCAGTGGGCAGTAGGCTTAGAAGTAATGCTTTCCGTGAATGATCCCTTCAGGCTTTGCCTTACCACCGACCACCCGAACGGGGGGCCATTCTACTTCTACCCGAAGATCATTTCCTGGCTGGTTAGTCGTAAAGCAAGAGAGGAGATGCTTGAGAAGGTACATAAGACTGCTGTGGAGAGAACCACATTGAAAGACTTAGACAGAGAGTACAGCCTTTATGAGATTGCTATTGTGACGAGAGCCACGGAAGCTAAACTTTTGGGGCTTAAAGATAGAGGACATCTTGGCCCTGGTGCGAAGGCTGACGTAGCTGTTTACGACCTTGACCCGACAAAAGTGGATATTTCAGCGTCGCCTGAGGTGGTCGAGAAGGCTTTCAGCGCGGCGGCATACACCTTCAAGAATGGAGAAATAGTTGTTAAAGACGGGCAGGTTGTAGCTACACCTGATGGAAGCACCATATGGGTTAAGGTAAGGAACCTTGACGAGTTGAAGGAGCTCATCGAGGAGGACCTGAAGGAGAAGTTTTCGAAGTACTACACAGTGTCACTGAGCAATTACCCGGTTGGCATGGAGTACTTGCCAAAGCCCGAAGTAGTGGAAGTTGGAGGTTAGTGGAGGAGAGGTGAAATTTAATGAAGGTGGAGCTTACCCCTATTGAGAAGCCTAAGGTTCCGGTTGAAGCTGAAGTGATATCCCCTGACGTTTTCTCGGGGAGAAGCGTTGAGGAGATCGGTGAGTTGGAAGTTTGGCGGGGGAACAGGAAGAAGAAGCTTAAGGATTTATTTAGGATTTCAGGTGATGCTGCGGGATCCTCCGAGGAGACAACAATAATTATAAACGGAGACGTGAGTTACGCTAAGCGCATAGGCCAGAACATGTCGTCTGGGGAGATAGTAATTAAGGGAAGCACCGGGATGCATGTCGGTGCGGACATGAAGGGAGGACGGATCGTGGTTGAGGGAGACGCCGACCACTGGGCGGGAGCCGAGATGAAGGCGGGAGTACTTCACATTAAGGGTAATGCGGGGAATTACCTTGGTGGCGGCTACAGGGGCGGAACGGGGATGAGCGCCCTTAAGAAGGGAGTTTATGGAACCATAATCGTTGAGGGGAACGCGGGGAGCGAGGTCGGAGCATGGATGTCAAACGGAAAAATAATAGTTAAGGGGAATGTGGGAGCGTTCGCAGGGGTGCACATGTCAGGTGGAATAATAGTGATTCACGGCGACGCCGGGGAGAGACTTGGAGGCGAAATGACGGGGGGAACCATAGTCGTTATGGGGCGTGTACAGGAGCTTCTGCCGAGCTTCGAATATAGAGGGGAGGTATCCGAGGTCGAGGTTGACGGCGAGAAAATTTCGGGACCGTTCCTCTCCTTCTCCGGAGACCTTGCAGAGGACGGGAAAGGTATGATTTACATATTAAAGGAGAAAAACCCCCATTTAACGACTCCGATATCTGGCTGTTAAGAGCTGGGTTGGTGGTTTAGAAAAATGGTTAGTGTGAATTTGCTGGCACAGGAAATAGTTGAGGACATGATGGACTATGCTGAGGAATTGCAGATTAACGTCATAACGTTAGATAGCGGTGCGACAATAGTTGATGCGGGAGTAAAAGTGGACGGGTCTATCCTAGCAGGAGAATACGTAACTGAGATATGCCTTGGCGGACTGGGATCAGCTACTGTTACCTCTTTCCAGTATGGGGATTTAATCCTTCCCGCGATAAGCGTATCTACGAATCATCCTGCCATTTCAACGCTGGGATCACAGTTTGCAGGGTGGAGGATCACCAGTAAGGATGGAAAGTTTATCGGTATGGGTTCAGGCCCAGCTAGAGCCTTAGCGCTTAAACCGAAGAAGCTGTATGGGAAAATAGATTATAAGGATGACGCTGACGTAGCGGTCTTATTCCTCGAAGCAGATAATGTTCCTGGAGACGAGACGGTAGAGGTTGTGGCTGAAGCTTGCCGCGTTGAGCCATCAAACGTCTACATGGTTGTGGCGCCTACCAGCAGCATTGTGGGATCTGTTCAGATCTCTGGGCGAGTAGTTGAAACGGGAATTCATAAGATCTCTGAAGTTGGACTTGACCCAAAAAAGATTAAGTATGCGAGCGGTGTAGCACCAATAGCTCCGATCCACCCAGACTCAATGGTTGCTATGGGTCGAACAAATGACATGATAATCGCTGCGGGACACGTAAACCTTTTCGTTGAAGTGGAGAATGAGGAGGAACTGAAAAAGTACGTGGAGAAGACGCCTTCAAACACCTCTGAAAGTTACGGCAAACCATTCTATGAAATATTTAAAGAAGCAGGGTTTGACTTCTATAAAATAGACCCAGGACTCTTTGCTCCGGCGAGTATAATGGTAAACAACATAACAACAGGTAACTCATTTTATGCTGGGCAAATAAACGTAGAGCTGGTTAAGAGATCTATAAGCCTTTAGGGAGACAGGCAGCCCCCGTCGTATTCTCCCATCCACCCTTAATTTTCTTGAAAATGCTTTTTTAGAGAAAACCTTTTTCTTGAAGCCACTCCTTTTTTACTATTAAATGGAAGATGAAGAATTTGAGGGGTATGTATGTGGGATGTCATCATTGTGGGTGCCGGGGTTGCTGGGCTTTCAACGGGGGCTATTCTAGCTAGGGAGGGGCTTAGGACGTTGGTTGTTGAAAGGGCTTTCATGGTTGGTGGTAGAGGAAAGTGCTTCGAGTACAAGAAAGGATATCTCGTGGATTACGGTATTCACGCTCTCAGAATGGCTGATGAGGGAGCTGCTGCAAGCGTTTTCAGGAAACTAGGTGAAAGCCTAGAAGTGGTTGAACCAGAGGAGTCCGGGCTTTACCACCAGGGAGAGTGGAGTGAGCTACCCCTTAGCGTCAACGCGATAACGTCTAGCCCTCTTTTCAGCAAGGAAGACCTTGATGAGTTGATGAAGGGACTTACCGAGCTTCTTGGTGCTAAACCGGAAGAGTACTGGGATGTTCCCTTAAAGGATTGGGCCGAAAGGGTCTTTAAGAGTGAAAATGTACGCTGGTTTATTCAGGAGCTTTTGGCGAAGCTTTTATTGATAACAGTAGATATGAGTGAAACTTCGACTGGCGAGTTTTTCGACTTAGTTCAGGCTTTTGTCAAGTCGGGTAAGGGAGCCGGCTACGTGGTTGGCGGATGGAAAACTATAACGGATAGGTTAACCGAGATTATAGAGGAGAACGGTGAGGTTAGGACTAAAGCTAAGGTCGACGGCGTCCTTGTCAAGGAGAGACGAGTTAAGGGGGTAAGCATACGTGGGGAGAAGCTGGTAGCCGACACCGTGGTAGCGGCAATCCCCGTTCAGCACCTTTTCAGCGTAGTGGACAGAAATCTATTTCCCAACGACTATGCTGAGAAGCTTTCCAGCATGAAACCCACGATGGGTGTTTCGATAGACTATGGATTATCGGGAAGGATTTCCGAGTACGATACGTTCATGTGTTCTGACCCATGGATGACAGGCGCTGCAACCTCTAACATGGATCCAAGCGTTGCGCCCCGAGGGGAACAGCTCCTAACGGTCTTCTCAGTTTTACCCTCCGATGTAGTCTTAGACAAGGAAAGGGCCAAAGCGGAGATAAGTCGTATAGAGGAGAAGCTTGGGGAAATGTTTCCAAAATTTAAGGGAAATGTCAGGTGGAGGAGGCCGCTAATACTCCGCATGGTGGATGGAGCAGCCCTAACAGTGACGCAGTCGCAGGATAAGAGGCCGAGCCCTGAAACCCCCCTGAAAGGACTTTACTTGGCGAGTGACACGTGCAACGGCAGAGGGGCTGGAGGTGACATAGCGTATAACTCAGCGATGAAGTGTGCTGAGGTGATCCTCAAGTCCAGATGAAAGATTGGTGTCTCCGAAGCTAATTTTCTTAACTTTTTTAAGGAGAGGTTCTTGATACCACCTTAGGAGGATGAGAGGCCGATCCCAATGTACGTTAAGCAGATGCGTATTCGCAGCGGCATGACCGCCTTAGAGATTATTAGGGAGATGGGTGATGCCGGTGTTTTTATAGCTGGGCGTGTTGCCAGAGCAGTTCAGGTTCTTTCGAAAATGTTCAGCGATCCTGCAGTCACAACCTTCCTTGGAGCAGCCGGGGCTTTAGTCCCAGCCGGGCTGGGAGGAATCATCGCGGAAATGGTCTATGACGGGTTTATAGACGTGATCGTCACTACGGGTGCGAACCTAACACACGACCTAATTGAGGCATTTGGCGGAAAGCACAAGAAGGGGATCAAAGGCAGCGATGTGGAGCTAAGGGAGAAGGGAATCAACAGGATATTTGATGCGTATGTTTCCAACGAGGCTTTCACCGTTTTTGAAGAGAGAATCCAAGAGGTGTTGTCCAATATAAGTAGTGAGAAGCGAAGTAGGGGGATCCCTGTTTACCAGTTAATTAAGGAGATAGGGGAACAGATCGACTGCAAGACATCCTTTGTTAGGGCGGCGGCGGAAATGGATGTGCCGGTTTTCTGTCCTGCAATAACAGATTCAATTTTAGGATTACAGATGTGGCTTTTCTCCCAGAGAAACCAGTTAAAAATAGATGTTCTTGAAGATCTACACAAGATAGTTACTATTGCTTACGATGCTGAGAAGACGGGAGCGTTCATTCTTGGAGGGGGTGTCCCGAAAAACCATATTTTGCAGGCTATGCTGCTGACGGGTAAGGGGTTCAACTTCGCGGTTCAAGTGACACTCGACCGACCGGAACCTGGTGGACTAAGCGGGGCAACGCTGAGCGAGGCAAAGTCATGGGGGAAGATAGAGAAGGATGCAGAGACCGTGGACGTCATCGCAGATGTAACAGTAGCGTTGCCGTTAATGATGGCGGCAGTGAAGGAAATCCTGAAAAAGTAAGGTAGTTCTCCGGACATTTAGAAATTCTCCTCTACATTCCTGCAATTTAAAAGGAGACAGTTGACGTTTCTCATGGGAAGTGCCATAGTGGAACGAGCTTTATGGGCGGCTTATTTCTTGTGTTAAGTCGTTCGTAAGGCCTCGTGAGGTGGCGTTGGGCCTGTGGAGGAGGGATGTAAAGGCCTTCCTTGATGTTACGTGCGAAATGAACGGCTCTCTTCCCTGTCAGGAGCCGCTTACCACATCGTTTACATTTAAAACCTTTTCCTCTTCCTGCCGAGGTCATCCTTTTACCACAGTTTGGACATAGAGGGTTTTCCCACTTGATTAAAGGGGAAAGCTTGATGACCTCCAGTTTCTCTATATTTACTGTTTTAGGATGCTTTGACGATGGAGGGCGGACCCCACCGTAGACACGCACCACGTCGCCTGGTATGAGCTTACTCACAATCCACCTGAAGGCTTTAGTCGGCTCGTAGGCTGCGCAGTCTATTTCTCCTGTTTCATCTCCTATTTTAACGATCACATGCCCACCTGGTATAATCGTCGGATTACACGTTACCTTTCCCTCCACTATTACAGACATGTAAGGGCGGAGCTCGGCAATTTTAAGTTTTAACCGTAAGTGGGCATCCGTACCTTGGTTTGACCGGAAGATAACCCATCTCTCTATCGGCTCGTAAACCCTAACTAAAGTGTGCGCGTAAAGCACGTCCTCCGGCGTCTCGCCTCTTATCCCATAAAGCACAGGGTCTGGGCCATGAGGCGTTATGAGAATTCTTTCCCCGTCAATGTTGTTAAATGTGCGATGCCCTGTTAAGCGATCCATTTCCCTTACAGACCCGGGATCCACTCTCCTAGGCTTCCCCCGGTTTTCACGAGTCCTATATGCTATTAGTTCATAAGTGGAGTCATCTTCTAGCAGCGCCCCCACCGCAGCTAGTGCCCCTATGATGCCTCTCCCCTTCTTGAAGGCATGTACTTCTACGCCACATTTTTCAGCGACGCGTCTAGCTTCCTCCAAGCTAATCATGTCGTATAACGCTTTCTCAGAGAAGCGCCTGAGCTTTACGGGAACCTGGCCTACGAAGTAGGCTACACCAGGGTTCGTGCCGGGAAATGATAGGTCTGAAAAGTTTTCCACTTCTTCTAGTACAAGGGATTTAACTTTTTCAATGTCCTCCTCGTCTACTTTAAGACGTAAGCATATACATCCATTACCCCTAGTTCTAAACGGGATGTTAGGATTTAACCTTACTAGGAGAGGGTAATCTTTAAATTCAACGTTAAACCTTGAAAGTTTCTCTACTAGGACCGCACATAAGTACGTTGTACATCCTCCTTTAGGGGAGTCTGTGTCATCGAACCCTATGTGGATCAGAGGCATGAGAGCCCTCCTCCAAGCATCGTTTACAGACTGTTTCTTCTCTCTTCTTCACGCTGCAATCCTCGCAGACGAGCAAACCGCAGTAGTTGCAAAACCTGTCTGCAAGCATTTTCCCGCATAGCTCGCATAGGCTTTCAATGCAGTAAGTGCACTTGCCGTCCCTAAAACAGTTCTTGCAGACATGCCGCCCACACAGACTGCACGTAAATTCACCTAGCTGAGAGCCGCACACATCACACAGACCGCTCATCTTAACCACTTAACGAATAGTCCAATTGAAAGCATCACTCTGAAAAAATACCATGAGAGGCTTAAATGTTCATTGGCAATGTCTTTTAAAGGGGTTGTGACACGTGAATTCTATCCTTTCAAATCTTAACTTGTAAGCATCCAATTAATTCTAATGGATAAGAAAAAATGCGGTGAAGTGATAGGAGAGCTTATATCAAATCCCTCAAAATAATTAAGAGATGGCAAGCTGGTGGTTGAGTAGTTGCTTTTCGCCGTCTAAAAGGAAGCGGTGAAGCTAGGGGTTAAGTTTTCCCCTCTGCCACGATTAGCGTTAAAGTCGATACTACACCCTTTATCCTCCTTATCTGCCAGATCACGGCTTCTTTTAGCCTTTCCATGGAGTCGGTTTGAACCTTAGCCAGGACGTCGTAGACGCCATATAGGATGTACGCTTCAATAACTCCCTCGATCTCTGACACAGCCTTTAAAACTGTTTCCTCATTTGCTGGCTCGGTGTTGATCAAAACAAAGGCGGTTGGCACCACACTCACCTTTACAAGCACTTCCTGCTAAGAAGCCTTTAAAACTTCTTTTATATAGCTGTTTCCCTAACGTTTCATTGGCTTTCACGATCTGGAGGAGGACACGTGGATCCTAGAATTTTCGTGTATCATGAGAGAGCATGTGACCCTTTCAAGTGTACCGCTTTAAGGCTTGCACGCCTTGGGAAGGTTAGAGTTGTGTGGCGTGTAAGCGACGTCCCTCGCGGATGCATAGTGTTAAACCCCGTCTCTTCTACCGCCTTGTCACCAGCAGATAGGGAAGCTGCCGAGAGGAGAGGGATAGTAGCCGTAGATTGCTCTTGGAAAAATCTAAGCAGAGTCTTTAAGTGTATAAGAGGGGTGCACAGGGCTTTACCATTTCTGGTCGCCGCGAACCCAATAAATTATGGAATGCCAACAAAACTCAGCACAGCTGAGGCCGTGGCGGCGACGCTGTACATACTCGGCTTCAAGAAGGAGGCTGAGAGGATTTTAGCATGTTTTAAATGGGGAGCAAGCTTCTTAGAATTAAACCGTGAACTACTGGAAAAATACTCCTCGGCGAAGAACAGCGAAGAAATAATCGAGATACAAAGCAACTACCTTTAAGGTATGAGGGTGAGGCGACGTGCCAGGAGTAATCCACCTTCTGTTGAGGAGGCGCCGTCGCCGGCGACTCCCTGGCGGCATTCGGCTATGCGCCCTACCCGCCGCCTCCCGTGGGAGAGTCATCGGCAGCCTATTCGGGCTTGCATCCCCGAGGATGGCCGTTTCAACGGTCCCACCTACGTCCTCAACGGGTTATCTCAGCGCTTGTTGCCAAGCGCCTTCTCGGGAAGCCCTCAGCCGCCTCATCGTCATCTCGTAGGTGGACGTGTCGTTTGCAGCCCCAGTAAGGGTTTCTGCTCCAGAGCCAGGCCTCTCAGCCTGCGCCTCGCGGCGCTCGGGTCCCACATGATGGGTGGAATTTCCTCGGTGCTTTTCGTAAGCACCGTTAGCCGCCCTCTGGCCCGTCGCCTCACATGAAACTGTATAGTGCCCGCACATAATAAAGCTTTTTAGGGACGGGGTTGTTGCTTCAGTCTCCTCGATTTTGGAACGAAGTTTCTGAGCGTGCCGCCTGCAGCCTTCCCACATCCTAGGAAGTCGCCCCTGTTTTTCACGATAACGTATCCTTTAAGGGAGGGATTTACGGGTATGGTTTCGCCCTTAAGCCACTTATCAGCTAGGCTATCGTCTACCTCGACAATGTTCTTTTTTGCTTCCGCTCCGACCATTTGGGACCCTTCGATGGATAGACGTATTCCGTCAGGCATGATCGTCGCAAAGTATATTCCCATGGCTAAGGGGTTCTCTATGTGCGTCTTTTCAAGTAACGTTTCGGAGACTGCACGTATCCTTTTCCTACCTGAAAGAAGCAGCCTTACCCCTTCGATTCTTCGGACCCCAAACTGTTCCTCAAGTTTACGCCATATTTCTTCTTCGTTTTCAAAGCTCATTTTGATCCCTCTTTTCTAATTCTTGCAATGAAAAATCCGTCTGTACGGTTGTCATGTGGGTATATCCGTGTGCACCATTCAACGCTGTCATGTAGCCTCCTTCCATCCCATTCAACTATGCCAGGACGTGTCTTAAGACCTTTAACATTGAATGGCTCTACGACCGCGTCCCTTTCCTTTGAGAGGAGGAAATCTACTACGACCTCGTTTTCCTCAGGGTGGATGCTGCATGTTGAGTAGACAAGGATTCCGTCGGATTTCAGCATCTTAAAACCTGCGAGTATAAGGCTTCTCTGAAGCATAGAGAGATGTCTTACCCGCCTCTCCGTAAACCTTGGAGGCCTCTTTCCTAGCAGATGGCCGGATGAAGAGCAGGGAGCGTCGACGAGAACCTTATCAAATCGGTCTTTCACCAGCAACGGCATTCTCCTACCATCAAACATCGTCACCACGGTATTCAGGACGCCGCACAGCTGCAGATTATGGCCAAGCGACGTTATTCTTTTAAGGGAGATGTCGTTAGCGACTATTCCACCTTTATTCTCCATAATTTGGGCCATCTGCGTGGTCTTTGAGCCGGGAGCTGCACACACGTCTAAAACGTAATCGTCTTGTCCCAGCTCGAGAAAAAGAGGGGGGATCATGCTTCCCCCTTCTTGCATGTAAACGTACCCTAGCAAGTGTTCACGTGTGAAAAGGTCCGAGGGCTTCACCTTAGGCTCTACGATTCTAAAGCCGGCATCGAAACCAGCCTAATGGTTTCAGTTTAACGCCTCTCTCCCTTGCTATCCGCCGGATATCATGCACTCCTTTCTTAAGCGTATTCACTCTCACGAAAAACTCGGGGTATTCTTCGAGGCATGTGAGTACGTCGTCAACTTCGTCTTGAATTAGACGCTTGTACAGGCCTATCAGCTCTGGCGGCAGATTTAGGTGGTTCCTCAACCTTCCTCGCTCCTCCGTTAAGTAATTTACATCTACATACCCATTGAAGTTAATATTATGTGGATGCCAAGGCCCAAAGTTAACGACGCTATACATGCAGCTAAAAACAGCTTCTTAATATTTTGCTCGGGGTCCCTCAGGGCAAATAGAAACCATGCTGTTACGATGACCCCTATTATGCTCAGGAGGTATCCAGCCCATGCAGGTACACCCCATGGTGGAATGAACACCCCAAAATTCCCTCCCTAGGCGCCTAGATGGATTTTATCTTTCCTTTATGTGCAAGGTATCCCTGAACAAGCATGGATGCTCCGAGGAGAGCCATCGCGCTTGGCAACACGTTGGCTAGGCTTAGGGACAGCAATGTTCCACCAAGAGTTATGGATAACTTGGAACCTCTACTCTTCTCCTGAAGCCGCCTTCTGGGTTTTGCAGCATATATTTCAACTTCTTTCATGTTAAGACGTTGAGATAATACTTTAACAATCTTGCTTTTCCTCCACTTAATGGACACTTCAGCCATACGCTGCTTAGCCAAGTTGTATAATTGGACGCGGTTAAGCTGGTAAAGCAGTTGCTCCTTAACGTTAAATGTTTCGGTTATAGGCTTCCCTTCAAGAAGGGCAGAACATGAAATGTAAAACGACAGAAACGAAACCACAAGGCTGGGTATAGCTACGATTATAAAGTTCCATGTTAGAAACAAGCCGCATGCAATAATTAAAGCCGCCAACCCATAAATAAGAATATCTATGAAGGCGAAGAGGCACGCCTTCCTGAGGGCGTAACTTAACCCAACTAATGAGATGGTAGCGCCTATGGCAACGACCAATAAGGACTCGTAAGAAACGTGAAAACCATCAACTTGAATTATTAAGCCTGCAATCAAGAACAACCACATCTGCTTCAAGGGCGTAAAAAACTTCAAAAACTTTTCCCACATAACTTTAAACCCTCCTTCTTTAGGACCCGAACACCCCACAGAACAACCGAGAAAGGGATCAAGAAAGAGGCTGGAAGCATTTTAATCGGATTTACTTAATATTTACCTCACCAGCTTACCTATAAATGGTAAGGAAGATAAAAGCTTTTCTCTTGGCATTCACACGGTTTATTCTGTAAACAAAACATGAAAGATAGACGATTTCAACAGCTTTAATCTCATTTATTAACATCCCAAATAAATGGTCAGAGAGCCATGCAACATAGTCAGAATTAAGGAAAATTAAAAATGAATGAAGCGGAAGGTTATACCACCCTTAAAGTTTCGGATCCTGGTAACTCTTCGAGAGAATTTATAAAATTAAATGAAGAGTATTCAAGTTTCCGATGAAGTTTGGGCTGAGTTGGTGAGACTCAAAGCTGACTTCAAAGCCAGAAGCATGAACGAAGTCATCAGAAAAGTGTTAGATAGATGAATGGAAGCAGTTAAGGCGTTGAAGTGTGTGGAGATTCCATGCAATCCTCCAGAAGAGGTAATCGAGTTACTTAGTGTGTTCAGGAGCATGGTTAACTACTGCGTCCACGTAGGGTTGGAGAGGGGGGTAAGCTCGAGTAGGCTTACAAGAGAGGTTTATCACAGGCTGATGGAATATGATCATAGCTGGTACGTTCTCTCAGCAG
>JAPDJY010000009.1:0-36219 GCA_029258835.1 Thermoproteota archaeon
GAACACGTGAAGGACTGGAGGAAATGGGGCTACTATAGGAAGCCTGACGTTGAGCGTGCAAGAGAAGAACACGAAATGTTCATGGAGACCTTAAGGTGTGAAGGCGTCCAAGTCTTCCTTGTAGAAGACAGCTGTAAGGAGCGCTTGGACGCCGTGTTCACCAGCGACACGGCTACAGTGACTGATAAGGGGGCCGTAATCCTCAGGATGGGTAAGGAGCTAAGGAGGGGGGAGGAAGAGGAGGTGAGGAGGAGGCTGGTGGAGATCGGCGTCCCCATACTTGGAGAGATCCACGGGGATGCAACGCTTGAAGGAGGAGACATACTATGGTTAGACTAGAGAACGGTGGTTGTAGGCCGATCATACCGGTCAAACAGCCTAGGGTTCAACCAGTTCAAACACCTCGTTGAAGGATTCGTTGAAGTGGTGGAGCAGGTGGATCTGCCACACTGGCATGACCCGGGAAAATGCCTCCACCTCCTCTCCCTGATAAGCATGGTAGACGAGGACTTAGCCGTAGCCTACCCTGAGCTAATCCCGATCCCCCTCGCCGAGAAACTCAGGCTCAGAGGCGTCAAACTGACAACAGTTCCACCCAGCGAGTTCAAGACGCAAGGTTGCAACGTATTAACCCTAAAGCCTAGGAAGTGCGTGATGGTTGCTGGAAACACGGAAACTAGGAGGGCGCTGGAGAGGGAAGGGGCGGAAGTGATAGAGTTTGAAGGGGAGGAAATATGCATTAACAGGGAGGGTGGGCCAACCTGCATGGTATGCTCGATCCTAAGAGAATACTAAAGCAAGATTCAACATGGGAACGAAGGAGAAAAAATGGGTTTAGAGGCGGCAAAATTACTTGGCAGCCACCCACGGGTACATTTCCTTAAGCTGGGCTATGGCTTCCTTCACCTTCTCCGTTGGGTACTCGTAGGCTTGCAGCTGGCCATTGTTGTATGCATCGTACGCCTGCAGGTCGAAGAACCCGTGGCCGCAGAGCGGGAAGAATATCGTCTTCTCCTCGCCTGTCTCCCTACACCTGATAGCCTCGTCTACCACGGCCTTGATCGCGTGTGCGGGCTCCGGAGCCGTAAGCAACCCCTCACTCTTAACGAAGAGTGTTGCAGCATCGAAGACCTCAACTTGATTGTAAGCCACAGCCTTCACGTGTCCCTCCACGTTGAGCAAGCACAGGGTTGGAGCCATCCCATGGTAGCGTAAGCCTCCAGCGTGGATGGGTGGAGGTATGAACATGTGCCCGAGCGTGTGCATCTTCAGGAGCGGGGTTAGCCGTGCTGTGTCCCCGTGATCGTACATGTAGTAGCCCTTCGTCACCGTCGGGCATGCCTTAGGCTCAACAGCGACGAACTCGACGTCCTTAGGCGCCCTCCCTGAAACCTTATCATAGTAGAACGGCCAGAACGTCCCCGAGAAGCTGCTGCCTCCTCCTATGCACCCTACGACCACGTCTGGGTAGTCGTCGACGAGCTCAAACTGCCTCTTAGCCTCCAACCCTATCACGGTTTGGTGAATTAGAACGTGGTTAAGCACGCTTCCGAGAGTGTACTTAGTGTTCTCACTGCTTAAAGCGTCCTCGATGGCTTCACTTATCGCAACGCCTAGGCTTCCCGGGTTATCAGGGTCGCTTCTCAAGATGCGCCTGCCAAACTCCGTCCTCTCACTTGGACTCGGCAGCACCTCAGCCCCCCAGCACTCCATGAGGATCCTCCTATACGGCTTCTGCTGATAACTCACCTTAACCATGTAAACGGTCGCATCCATGCCGAACATCGCGCAGCCAAAGGCTAGGGCGGATCCCCACTGCCCGGCTCCGGTCTCGGTGGTGAGCCGCTCAACACCCTCCTTCATGTTGTAGTACGCCTGAGCCACGGCCGTGTTTGGCTTGTGGCTTCCCGGGGGGCTAACCCCCTCATACTTGAAGTATATTTTCGCCGGCGTCTTCAGGGCTCTCTCAAGGTTCACAGCCCTGTAAAGGGGGGTTGGCCTCCATATCCTGTACACCTCCCTCACTTCATCAGGTATCTTTATCCATCTCTCCTGGCTGACCTCCTGCCTCACAAGCTCCTTTGCGAATATCTGCTCCAGCGTACTTGGGTTTATAGGCTCCCCGTCGGGGCCTAAGGGTGGCGGAAGCGGCTTCGGCAAGTCGGGGAGTACGTTATACCATTGCTTGGGTATTTCCTCCTCTTCAAGCAAGATCTTCCTTTGTTGCACGTTTTCCACCTTTCCCGCTGTGCATTCATCACGGCTTTTACGGACACAAGTATCTGTAAAGGTTAAATTTAAATCTTACGTGTACATAAATGTACATGGTGGTGGGGATGTGGAGTAGGATAGCAAGCTACTTCAAGGAGCACCCGAAAAGGTTAGCTGTAGCTAAAGTTCTCGTCGAGAACGGTCTAAGCATCAGAAACGGGAAGATTTATTGTAACGAGATCGAGATACCGCCGGTGAGGGTGGCTAGGGTTGCAGGGGTCGACCGGAGGACGGTGGTGGAAACGATCAAGATGATAGAGAGGGATAAGGAGCTGAGGACGATATTCACACTAATAAAGAACGCTGGAATGTCCCTTAAGGAGGTTGCACGCCCACTCAACCTCGGGGTGGTCGAGATCACGCCCGATGACCCGAGAACCGTAGGAATAGTTGCAGGGGTGACCTCGATCATAGCCCGAGAAGGTATAAGCATCAGGCAAGCTCTAACAGATGACCCCGAGCTGAGCCCCGACCCAAAGCTAACAGTGATAGCAGACCGCAAAATCCCAGGGGAACTAATTCCGAAACTACTAAAGGTGAAGGGAGTAGCTAAAGTTTCAATCTATTAACGGGTAAGCGTAGGCTAGAAGAATTCTTAACAGGAGGCGTCTAGTGGAATTCCTGCCGGCATTAAACCTGGGGTTGGGCTCCGGGAGGGAACTGGTTTCTTCCTTACTTACAGTGTTTACTCCTGCGGGGTGTTTTCATCCTCGACTTCGCATCTTCCTATGGTGTGTGCTTCCCTCTCACCGTTCAAATGCCGCTTGCTCCCAGAAGCCTTATCTATTCTTTTCACCTAGTTAGTTTGGGGAGCTATTATGGTGGGAGGGTTAAGCTGCCTGGCGGAGCCCTATAGAAGCGTGGTGAGAAGGGTTCTGGACCGCCTCCTCAGCTCCTTCGGCGACAGGCTTGTCAGCCTTGTCGTTTTCGGCTCGGTTGCCAGGGGGGACGCCAAGAGGGACAGCGACCTGGACCTCCTCGTGGTCATAGATGGGCTCCCAAGGTCTAGGTTTAAAAGGTTCGACGTTTTCATGGAGGCTTTGGGGGGAGAGTTCGAAGACTACCTTGACGAGCTGGTGGACAAGGGCTTCTACGTGAGCATATCCCCCGTGATAAAGGAGCCTGAGGAGGCCTCCAAGCCCTCCATCCTGTACTTGGACATGGTCGAGGACTCCGTGGTGGTTTATGATAGATGCGGCTTTTTCACGGGTGTGCTTGACAGGCTTAGGAGGAGGCTGGATGAGCTGGGGGCCGAAAGGGTCTGGGTGGGGAAGAAATGGTATTGGAGGCTGAAAAAAGGCTACAGGTTCGGCGAGGTCATCACGCTTGAATAACCTGAAGCTGGCTGAGTCGAACATCAGGCAAGCCGAGGAAAGGCTGAAGCATGCAGGGGAAGCCCTCACCTCAGGCAACTACCCCTACACGGTGAGGCAGTGCCAAGAGGCGGTGGAGCTACTGTTAAAAGCGGCGTTGAGGATCGCCGGCATAGAGCCACCGAAGTGGCACGATGTTGGACCAATAATAAGGAGGGAGCTCGACAGGTTCCCGCAGCGCTTCCGCGACGAAGTAGACTTCATAGTGTCCGCTTCGAGGAGGCTGAGAAATGAGCGGGAAAGATCAATGTACGGCGATGAGGAAACAGGCTTGCCACCAGAAGAACTATACACTAGGCTCGACGCCGAACAAGCACTAAGCGACGCTTTAAAAATAAGAAGACTGGTTCTGGAACTGCTCGGCGAAGCCGCCGGGGGGAGGAATGAATCCTCTTAGCGGTGCCAGCCGAGCAGTGAAATATGTAATCCTTGGAGGGGGTCGCTAGCTTAGGATTGCACCCGAGCTCGCCGACGACACTGCCTTCAAGTACCTTTTAAGGTATCCCCTCTTGGCGTGTTCAGGCGGATTCCAGCTCCATCTTCTCCTCCTATCCTCCAGCTCCTCCCCGGAGACGAGGAGGTCGATCCTTCTCCGTGGCAGGTCTATCCTCACCGTGTCGCCGTCCCTCGCCAGCGCTATGGGTCCGCCTTCAGCCGCCTCCGGGGATATGTGCCCAATGCATATCCCTCTTGTTGCGCCCGAGAAGCGTCCATCGGTGAGGAGAGCCACCTTTTCACCCATCCCCATACCAGACACGGCCGCGGTGACGGCCAGCATCTCCCTCATCCCAGGTCCGCCACGCGGCCCCTCATACCTTATCACCAGTATGTCCCCCTCCTCAACCTTCCCTTCCATGACTGCTTTCATGCACTCCTCCTCTCTGTCAAACACCTTGGCTGTCCCCTCCATCACCACGTCTTCATCCTTCAACCCTGAAAGCTTTATTACGCTTCCCTCAGGTGCAAGGCTACCCTTAAGTATCGCTATTGAACCATGCCCTCTAACCGGGCTGCTAGCCGGTCTTATTACGTCACGTCTCAGAACCTTCGCCCTCGCAGCGGAGTCCCTCAGCCTCCCATACACCGTCCTCGCGTCCAGGTCGAGGCGCTCGGATAGCTCGGAGAGGAGAGCTGGGACGCCTCCCGCCTCCTCCAAGTCCTCCATGGTGTGGCTTCCCCCGGGAGCCAGCGTGCAGAGCTGGGGTGTCGACCTGCTTACCTCCTCGAATACGTCGAGGCTCAGGCTTATCCCCGCCTCCGCAGCTATAGCCGGCAGGTGGAGGACTGTGTTGGTTGACCCGCCGAGGGCTACATCCACCGTTATGGCGTTCCTGAAGGCCTCCTCCCCCATCACCTCCCGCGGCTTAAGGTCCTCCTCCACGAGCTTGACAGCCACTCTACCGGTTTCTACGGCTATACGCTCCTTCTTGGCGGAGCATGCGTGTGCAGTAGCGCATCCGGGAAGGGACATCCCCAGCGCCTCGGTCAGGCACGCCATGGTGTTAGCCGTGAACATGCCGTTACACGAGCCAGCCCCGGGGCAAGCCACGTCCTCCATCTCCGCCAGCTCTTCTATGGTTAACTCGCCCTTCTCGCACCGCCCGACCGCCTCGAACATGCTTGCCACGCCCACCCTCTGACCCCTGTAAACCCCTGAGGGCATTGGCCCCCCCGTCAGGACAATCGATGGAATGTTCACCCTCGCCGCGGCCATCAGCATTCCAGGAGTTATCTTGTCGCAGTTGGTTATGAGGACCATTCCGTCAAACCTGTGGGCTTCAACCACGAGCTCCACAGAGTCAGCTATCACATCCCTTGACGGGAGGGAGTAGCGCATCCCAGCGTGCCCCATCGCTATCCCGTCACATATTGCTATGGTGTTGACCTCGAATGGAACCCCGCCCGCGCCGCTAACACCCATCTTGACGAGCTCGGCAAGCCTCCTCAAATGGACGTGCCCCGGGACGATCTCACTGTAGCTGTTAACCACCGCTATGAACGGCCTGTCAAATTCTTCATTAGTGACTCCAACTGCCTTAAGCAACGCCCTATGGGGCGCCCTCTCAACACCCCTCTTAACCTCATCACTCCTCAAACAAACACCCCAGAGAAAAAACAAATGAATTAACACTAAATCAACAGGCGACATTAAATTAATAAAAATAAAAAGTTTATCTTTCTATTCCAGCTAGCTTTCTTAGTTCTCTGCCTACTGTTTCGATCTGGTGGCTGGCCATTTTGTCCATTAGCTCTTTAAGCTTCCTCTGTCCTCCCCTGTATTCTTCAACCCACTCCTTGGTGAAGGAGCCATCCTTCACCTTTTTAGCGGCCTCCTTCATGTTCCTCTTAACGTTCTCGTCTAGTACTCTTGGCCCAACCGTTAATCCCCCGTACTTCGCCGTGTCGCTGACCGCCTTAAGCATGCCTGTGATCCCTCCCCTATAGATCATGTCCATTATTAGCTTCGCCTCGTTAAGCACCTCGAAGTATGCCACCTCAGGCTGGTATCCTTCCTCCACCAGAACCTCGAAACCCTTCTTTATCAGCTCCATCAACCCGCCTACTAGGACGCACTGCTCCCCTATCAAGTCCGTTTCAACCTCCTCCCTGAACGTAGTCTCTATCGCCCCAGCCCTAGTGGCCCCTATCGCCTTAGCGATGGCTAATGCAATCTTCATGGCCTGCCCCGTGTAGTCTTGGTGTACCGCCACCAAGGCTGGCGCCCCAAACCCTTCCAAGTATAGCTCCCTAACCATGGCTCCCGGGCTTTTAGGGGCCACCATGAACACGTCCACTGTTTCAGGGGGCTTTATGAGTTCATAGTGGATGTTGAAGGCGTGTGCGAACCCTAAAGCCGCCCCATCCTTAAGGTTTGGCTCCACCTGCGCCTCGTAAACTTCTGGCTGAACCATGTCCGGGATGAGCATCAGGATCACGTCAGCCTTGCTGACTGCTTCGGGAACCTCGAAGACTTGGAACCCGTCTGTCGAGGCTGCATCCCACGACTTCCCCCGTCTTAACCCTAGGATCACGTTCACCCCGCTGTCCCTTAGGTTTAACGCTTGAGCCTTGCCTTGGCTTCCGTAGCCTATCACCGCAACAGTCTTCCCGTTGAGGATCGAGGAGTCAACATCGGCGTCCTTATAAATCTTAGCCATTTATACCTACCTCCTTCACGGTCGGCTCGGCTCCCCTTACGACTGCCGTTATCCCCGTCCTAGCTATCTCGACTATGTTTATCTTCCCTACTTCCTCTATAAACTTATTTATCCTGTCTGGGGTGTCGACAAGCTCCACAGTGACCGTCCTAGGGGTCATGTCCACGATGTGCCCCCTGTACCTGTTAACCTTCTCTATGACCTCCGACTGGAGGCCGTTGTTTGGCATGCTCACCTTTATCAGGGCGAGCTCCCTCACGATCATGTCTTCCGGCTTAAAGACCACTATGCTTACAACCTCAACCAGTTTATCAAGCTGGTAGACCACCTGGCTCAGCTCCCTCTCCTCGCCGTAGATTGTGAACGTCATACGTGATATGCCCTCATACTCGGTTGAGCCAACGGTTATCGTTGCAATGTTGAAGTTCCGCCTCCTTATCAGGCTTGTAACCCTGAATAGCACCCCGGGCCTATCCTCGACAAGCGTAACTATCACGTGCATCCCGTCACTTCTACTCATGGGTAATGACCTCCCTTAAGCTTCTCCCCGGCGGAACGAACGGGAACACCTTTTCGTCAGGCGATATTCTGACGTCTATTATCGTGGTTACCTCGCTCTTAACTCCCGCCTTAACGGCCTCCTCGAAGTCTCCGTAGGACTGCACCGTGAAACCCTGAGCTCCATGTATCTCAGCGAACTTTGCCAGGTCAGGGTTCCCGCTGAGGTCTGTTGCCATGTACCTTTTACCGTAGAAGAGGGTTTGCCACTGCCTAACCATTCCAAGCCACCCATTGTTGAGTATCACAGCTATCACCGGCAAGTTTTCAGCCATGGACGTCACAAGCTCCTGGCTTGTCATCATAAAGCTTCCATCCCCGTCGACGTCTACGACCAGCCTTCCGGGGGCTGCCGCCTTCGCCCCGACAGCAGCTGGAAAGCCGAAGCCCATGGCTCCTAGCCCACCTGAAGTGATGAACGTTCGTGGACGGTAAACGTCGAAGAACAGTGCTGCCCACATCTGGTTCTGGCCAACCCCCGTGGTTACAATGGTGTCTTCTGGGACTGTCTTCCTAAGCATTCTCATCAGGACTCCCGGCTTAAGGTCGCCTTTAAGGTCGTAAACGGACTTTGCCTCCTCCTTCAACTCTTCGACCCTTTTAGCCCACAGCGTCTTAGCCCTCTTCCTAGCCCTCCTCTTAGCTTCCTCGAATATGCTCGCCAGCCCCCTCTTAGCGTCGCACACTACGGGTATGTGGGCTGGAATGTTCTTTGATATCTCAGCTGGGTCTATGTCCACGTGTATTACCTTCGCGTCTTGGGCGAACTCATCAAACCTCCCAGTGGACCTATCCGAGAACCTTGTCCCAACAGCTAGGATAAGGTCCGCCTCCCCCACTGCGAGGTTTGCCTCGTAGCGTCCATGCATGCCGATCATGCCCAGGCAGAGGGGGTGGTTTTCAGGCATCGCCCCTTTACCCATAAGCGTGGTCACAACGGGTATCATGAACGTTTCAGCCAGCATCCGAAGCTCATGGCTTGCATTGGCTATTATCACGCCCCCGCCAGCCATTATTATGGGTCTTTCAGCGTTTAGCAGCGCCTCCACGGCACGTTTAACCTGGAGTGGGTCTGGCTCGGCTCTAACCCTATACCCTAGTAGCTTAACCTTTTCCGGGAATTCTATGTCGTCCTCACCTGTCTGAACGTCCTTTGGCAGGTCTATGAGTACGGGTCCAGGCCTACCAGTCGACGCTATGTGGAACGCGGCCTTCACCACTCCCGGTATCTCCCTTGCACGCCTAGGCTGGAAGGTCTCCTTCGTTATGGGGGTTACTATACCAACTATGTCTGCTTCTTGGAACGCGTCGCTTCCAATCATGGACGTTGGAACCTGCCCCGTTATGGTTACCACCGGGGAGCTGTCCATGTACGCCACTGTTATGCCTGTAACAGTGTTTGTCGCTCCGGGCCCTGAGGTAACCATGCATACGCCCACCCTGCCGCTCACCCTTGCGTAGGCGTCAGCCATGTGGGCTGCACCCTGCTCATGCCTCGCAAGCACATGCCTTATCTCTCCATTATCGTAGAGTGCATCGTAGACGGGGAGGATTGCCCCCCCTGGAATCCCAAATATCAGGTTTACTTTCTCACGTTTAAGGGCTTCTATCAGTGCTTCAGCTCCACTCATCCTCATTTAGTTATTCCTCCCTAAACTGTTAAGGCGAACCTTGTGGATGTAGTAGGAGTACCCGTCTATGAGGGCCTCCTTAGTTGCCTTCAAAATGTTCGGGGAAACGCCGACGGTGGACCAGGTTTCAACCCCGTCGCTGAACTCTATGTACACGCGTACGGTAGCCCCCGTTCCTGTTCTGTCCTCCACACCCGACGGGACGTCGACCGTTGTAACCTTGTAGTTGATGAGCTTCACACGTTCTATTTCAGGGTATGACTCTCTAAGCGCCTTCCTTATCGCCATATCTTGAGCGTGGACGGGGCCGTCCCCCTCGGATATCTCGTGGAAAACCCTGTCTCCAATGGCGAGCCTAACGGTGCTCTCCGAGACAACTTCACCGTTCTTAGCCTCCACCAGCGTCCTCCAGGAGAGGACTTCAAAATCCTTCATTCTCCGTCCAAGCACGTCCAGCATCACCATGTAGAGCGTCCCGTTCACGTTTTCAAGCTGGTAACCCATGTTCTCAAGCTGCTTAATTCTCTCGAGAACCTTCAAGGCTTCCTCGCTGTTCCTGTCAAGCTCCAAGCCAAACTCCCTTGCCTTAGCCGCCACCGCGGCCCTCCCGGCGACCTCGGAGAGAGCTATTACCCTGACGTTCCCCACCGCCGCGGGGTCCACGTGCTCGTAGCTCCTCTCAACCTTAAGCACCGCGTCTATGTGCACTCCTCCCTTATGGGCGAAGGCGTACTTTCCAACGTACGGCTGGTATGGGTTGGGTTTAAGGTTGGTTACCTCATACACGTAGTTTGAGACCTCAGCCAGCCTCCTCAGGGAGCCGGCGATGGCTTCAACCCCCATCTTCAACTCTAGGGAAGGTATCACCTGGCAAAGGTCAGCGTTCCCGCATCGCTCCCCTATCCCGTTAACGGTCCCCTGAACGTGGAAGGCTCCCTCGGCGACCGCTGAGAGGCTGTTCGCCACCGCCACACCCGAGTCATTGTGGCAGTGCACCCCTATCGGCGTCACAAACCTTCTGCAGACCTCCCGGGTTATCCGGGTGAACTCCCACGGGAGAGTGCCGCCGTTGGTGTCGCACAGCACCAGCCGTGAGGCGCCAGCCTCGGCCGCAGCGCTGAGCACTCGGAGCGCGTACTCCCTGTTAGCCTTGAATCCATCGTAGAAGTGCTCCGCGTCAAATATCACGTTCAACCCATGCTCCCTGAGGTACTCTATGGAGTCACTCACCATTTCAAGGTTCTCGCTGAGGGTTGCCCCCAGCACTTGTGTCACGTGCATGTCCCAAGCCTTGCCGAAGATCGTTGCCCACTCAACGTCGGACTCAACTATGGACTGAAGGTTTTCATCCTTGGACGCCGTGACGCTCTTCTTCCTAGTGCTCCCGAAGGCGACCACCTTAGAGTAGCTTAGACTATAGTCCCTTATGGCCTTGAAGTACTCCTTGTCTTTCGGGTTAGAATTAGGCCATCCGCCTTCAATGAAGGGGACACCAAGCTCGTCAAGCTTTAACGTTATTCTCACTTTGTCCTGGAGAGAGAACCCGACCTCACACGCCTGCGCCCCTTCACGGAGCGTGGCGTCGTAGATCTCGACCCTCCTGCCGGATTTGGTGATCCCTCACTTCTAACACCCTTCAAACCATTACCATCACCAAATAGACGGAATGCTTATAAGTCTTTCGTGTCCGCCCGCCGGAAAACCCCAAATGTTAAACATGAACATGTTAATTATCATCCGCTGGAAACCCTGATCCTTAAAAGGCAAATGGCGAAAGAACCGTCACAACCAAATTTTCCACCGGAAACGTTGAAGCTTCCCTCCCTTCCTCGTGGCCTCCGAACACCAACCCCTCTGGAAGCTAAAACGTCCCCTTTCCATTCCAGCCGCAACGCTAAAGGATGGTTCAAGGTGTTACCCGGTATCCCGCTCGCTAAACCCCTCTAGCCTAGCTTTAGAATTCTTCTCGGGAGGGATCCCCTCCACTCGGAGATGCCATGGACTTCTAATGCAGGAAGCCGCCTAAACGGCGTAAACGCAAGACGAAACCCTTATTAAATGACGGATCCACTTCATTTAGATTTAAGAGCCCGGATTGGAGGGGAGGCGCAATGAAGTATCTTGACCTTGACGAGCTAAGCGAGGAAGATGAGCTTCTCAAGGAAGAGGTTCATAGGTTCGTGGAGGAGGTTATAAGACCTGCATCTGTTAAACTTGACAGGATGCCCCCGGAGGAGAGGGTGAATCCAGGCTCCCATACTTTAAAGCGATTAAAGAGATGAAGAAACTTGGATACCATAAGCTTCACATATCCCCTGATGTTGGGGGCCCAAACCTGACTCCAATACAAAGGTATATCATCATGGAGGAGCTCGGGTGGGGTAGCCTAGGGCTGGCGACGGCTATAGGGGTTGACTCCATACCCTCCGTGGTAGCCGCTCTATCAGGATCTCAGGAGCTGCAGTCCTTGGTATCTGAGTGGCTGGAGGACACCGGGTGCAAGTATCATGGGTGCTGGGGTGTGACCGAGCCAGACCATGGGAGCGACCACCTCCCGGCCATCCGAGACGAAGACGCCCTTAAGTTTGGGAAGGGAAACGTTACGGCTAGGAAGGACGGGAGCGAGTGGGTTATAAATGGGCAAAAGTCTGCTTGGGTTTCATCCGCTCCCGTGGCAACCCACTGCGCCCTCCACGTGCAGGTGGAAGGAGGAAGGGGCCTCGTGGATGGCATGCTCTGCGTGGTTCCGCTTGACGCTGATGGGGTCGAGAGAGGGAAGCCCGTCGACATGCTGGGCATGAGGGACTGCCCTCAAGGCGAACTCTTCTTTAACGACGTGAGGATCCCTGAAAGCTACGTTGCCGTGGCTTCAGGCCCGCTTTACGGCGTATTCGCCGATCAGCTCCTCTGCTTAACTAGCTGCGCCATGGGGGCCTACTCCGTTGGACTTGCCAGGGCAGCCTTCGAGGAAGCCCTTAACTATGCCAGGCAGAGAGTTCAGGGAGGAGTCCCCATAGTTAAACATAAAAACATAAAGTTAAGCATTTACAGGATGTTCGAGAAGGTTGAAACAGCACGCTACTACGTCAGGAAGGCGATGGAGTACACTCACAGAAGGGTGTTCGAGTTAAGGACGTTTGACGCTTCGCCAAGGCATGCTAGGATGGCGCAGGTGTACGCGAAGAGGATAGCCTACGAGGTCGCCAATGAGGCACTTCAGATCTTCGGGGCTTACGGGCTGAGCAAGGAAGTTATAGTAGAGAAGCTCTTTAGGGATGCTAGAGCCCTTCAAATAGAAGATGGAACCGTGGAGGTTCTCAGCATCGAAGCAGCAGAGGACGTGATTTCAAGCTACGAGAAGACGTATTACGATGCAACCCTCATAACCAAAAGGTATGAGTCCTCAGCTTAAAGGAATGCAAGCTGGAGGATCCTCCTCTTAACTTGGAGGAGGGTGGTGGAGGGAGACGTCATTCACGTCTTGGTGGGAGCATGCTTCTCGACATGATTCTAACCGAGGAACAGAAGGCAGTAAGGGAGGCTGCCCGGGAGTTCGCTGAGAAGGAGTTTCCAAGGTATGCTGAGGAGTGCGACAGGGAGGAGAAGTTCCCCTTCGAACTCTGGAGGAAGGCTGCTAAGCTGGGATTCGTGGGAGCGCACATCCCCGAGGAGTATGGCGGACAGGGGATGGGGATCCTCGGGCACTGCCTCATCGTCGAGGAGTTCTGGCGTGTCGACGGGGGGCTTGGAATGATCCTTTCAACTACTTTCGGCTCTGAAATGATCATGATGTTCGGAAGCGAGGAGCAGAAGGAGAAGTACTTGCCCCCCCTTGCGAAGGGTGAGAAGATCTGCTGCTCCTGCTTCACCGAGCCGCAGGTGGGCAGCGACGTAGCCGGAGTCATGACGAGGGCTGAGAAGAAGGAAGGTTACTACCTCCTGAACGGGGTGAAGACGTTCATAACGAACGGCTCCATAGCAGACTACTACGTTGTCCTCGCTAGAACAAGCCAGAACCCCTCTAAGAGGCATGAGGGACTGAGCGTTTTCATCGTCGAGAGGGGGTCACCTGGGCTGGAGGCTAGGAAGCTCGCCAACAAGCTCGGCATAAGAGCCAGCGACACAGCTGAGGTCTCCTTCAGGGACGTGGAGGTTCCGCAAGACAGGCTTGTGGGAAGGGAGGGGGAAGGCTTCCGTCAGGCCATGGAGTTCTTCAACTTAACCCGGATCCACACGGCGTTCCAAGCTGTTGGGATAGCTCAGGGGGCGTTTGAGCTAGCACTAGATTACGCGAAGAACAGGGAGGCGTTTGAGAGGAGGCTCGTGGACTTCCAAGCGATCCGGGAGAAGCTTGCGGTTATGCGTACCAAAATCGAGGCGGCTAGGCTGCTCGCCCTCCAGGCAGGCTTAGCCGCAGAGAAGGATAGAGCTGACCCCGGCCTGACCGCTATGGCCAAGTACTTTGCCGCAAGGGTGGCTCAGGAGGTTGTGAACGAGTCCCTTCAGATTCATGGCGGATACGGGTTCATGGGCGACCAGGCGGTGTCGAGGATGTACAGGGACGTGAGGGTTCTGGAGATATACGAGGGGACAAGGGAGATCGAGGTTGAGGTTGTTGCGAGGGCGCTTCTCGGCGGCCTACCGTCAAGGATCGGAGTGGTCAGGAGGCACCCGTTAAGGTGAGAGGTGGTTGAGGTGAGGGTTGTCGTGCTGGTTAAGCATGCTCCGTCATCGGACTCCGAGGTGCGTGTAGGAGCTGATGGGAGAAGCGTTGACCAGCGCTGCTTGACGTATGAGGTGAACGAGTGGGATAAGTACGCGGTGGAGGAGGCTGTGAGGCTGAAGGAGGCTTATGGGGGAGAAGTCGTCGCCGTCAGTGTAGGTGTCGATTGCGATTCCACGCTGAGGCGTTGCCTTGCCACGGGGGTGGACAGGGCGTTGAAGGTCCCCCTGGAGACGGGGATGGACGCCTACCGGACTGCTGACGCCATAAGGGAAGCGTTAAAGGACGTGGATTTCGACCTCGTGCTTGCGGGCTTCATGAGCCAAGACTTGAACAACGCTTTGGTGGGTGTTTTGCTGGCTGCCATGCTGGGTCTCCCATTCGCAACGGCTGTCACCTCGGTTAGAATAGAGGATTCACTGGTTAGAGCTGTCAGGGAGCTGGAGGGGGGATACTATGAGGAGGTCGTTCTTCCACTCCCATGCCTCCTCACCGTCCAGAGCGGCATAAACGAGCCAAGGTACGTTTCGATAATGGGGATAAAGGCTGCCAGAGCCAAGGAGTTGAGGGAGGTTCACGTGCAGACGGTCAACCCAACACTGGAGGTTGAAAAGGTATACTACCCTCTCGTTAAGAGGGCGGAGCTCATCGAGGGCCCCCCATCCGAGGTGGCGGAGAAGATCGCCGTCCTCCTCAGAGATAGGGGAGTGATAGGGTGAGGGTGTTCGCAGTCGCCGAGCACAGGTTTGGAAGGATTAACCCTATAAGCTTCGAGCTGCTGAACTTGGCGAACATGGTTAAGGGCGACGGGACCAGCGAGGCCGTCGTCCTCGCAGGAGACGCGTCAGCCTTCTCCCGGGAGCTCGCTAGGTACGCTGACAGGGTCTGGGCTATCAGCTGCGACCAGCTAGAGAGGTATAACCCTGAAGCGTATGTTGACGTCCTTCTCCAGGTCTTTAGAAGGGAGAAGCCAGATCTGGTTTTGCTTGGCAATACCATCCAAGGCGGAGAGGTTGCTCCGTGCCTAGCCGTTAGTCTTCAAGCCCCCATAGCCACAGACGTGGTCGGCTTAAGGCTTGATGACGGAGAGGTCGTCGCCTCACGCTACGCCTACCAGGGGAAGATTATGGTGGACTTAAGGTTGAAGCGGCTCCCAAGCGTATTGACTGTGAGGCAGGGCGTCTTTAAAGATGGAAGGGAAGTGGACGGAGAGGTGGTCGAGTTGAACCTTAAGCCGTCTAGGGAGCCTAAGAGGCGCTTCGTCAAATACATGGAGCCTGAGACGGGGGATGTTGACATCTCTCAAGCGGACGTTATAGTGGCTGTTGGTAGAGGCATAGGAGGAGAGTCAAACCTTAAGCTAGCTGAGAAGCTAGCTCGGCTTCTGGGGGTTGTGGCCGGGAGCAGGCCTGTTGTTGACGCCGGTCTGCTGCCAAAGGACAGGCAGGTTGGAATATCAGGGAAGACCGTGAAGCCAAAGGTTTACTTGGCGTTCGGGATTAGTGGAGCCTTTCAGCATGTTATGGGGATGAAGGACAGCGAGCTAATAATAGCGGTGAACAGGGACTCTGAGGCCCCGATATTCGGTGTCGCCCACTACGGAGCCGTGGCAGACCTTCTAGATGTCCCACCAGCCCTCATCAGCAAATTAGAGGAACTTAAAGCTTAGCCTGCAGCGTTGGGGGCGTCTGCCGGTTAGGTGGGCTTTTAACGCAGACGGCTACCTTGACTTCAGGGAAGGTGACCGAGGCTTAGGTGTTAAAGGGGCTGATTGGTGCCGCATTTTTCAGACAGCTCCTCCAGCACCATCATAGACCAGTAGAACTTCTCCTTTAATATAGGGTAGTACCTCTTGATGAACTTGTCGACGGCTTCCCGTAGTTTGGAGCCGAGTTCGTCTGCTTCGCTGAGTAGCTTGGCTATGTAAAGCTCTATGTTTTGAACGACTGTTTCAACGTAGAATGATTTGAGAGCTTCCACACGCCGACTGCTGGAAAGCATGTACCTCCCGTCCTTCACCTCAACCAAACCTACGCTTAAAAGAGAGTTTAAAATTTGCTCGGCTGACCTCCTCCCGACGGACACCTTCTCAGAAACCTCTTTAACGGTGAGCTTTCCCCATACAGATAAGACT
The DNA here is from genome assembly GCA_029258835.1 of Thermoproteota archaeon. Classification (GTDB taxonomy): domain Archaea; phylum Asgardarchaeota; class Jordiarchaeia; order Jordiarchaeales; family Freyrarchaeaceae; genus Freyrarchaeum. The sequence goes on from JAPDJY010000009.1 coordinate 15,849, forward strand.
TCAAGGATTCTCTGAGCGTCGAAGCTGCCAAGAACCCTAAGGGTTACATCACATAAATCCACGGCAACCACCACCAAGCAACCCGGCACGCGGTTTTAACGCTTCACGTACGCAATCACAACCAAATCGATCAACACGAAAATAGAAAAATGTGAATGAAAACTGGGAAAAATAAACCATGCAGGAAGGAAAATAAGAATAAGATTTTGGTTCTTTTCACATTAAGTTAGGTCGGTGTTTAAACTACGTATTTGCTTAGACCTTTTATGATCGACTCTGCTTCCCTTACTATGCCCTCTATGACTTCCTTCACCGTTGGCAAGTTGTTTATGTTTCCACATGATTGTCCGCATAGGACCGGGCCATTCTCTATGTCTCCCTTGTAAACCAGCTCGTACTTTTTCATGTCCTCAGCTATTTCCTCCGGCGTCAACGATGCCTCTCTAGCCTTCATCTCCTCCTTCGTCATGATGTGCGGGTGCTCCGCCGCGTACTTGTTCTTCAGCAGCCTTATTGGCCCGAAGGCTCCAGTTGTTACAACGGTGTCTCTGTCAGCCGAGCGCAGCACGAAGTCCTTGTAGTCTGGGTGAAACTCGCACTCCTGCGTTGCAATGAACCTTGTCCCCATTTGCACACCGATTGCACCCATCGCCAGGGCTGCGGCAAGACCTTTACCGTCGCTGAAGCCGCCGCATGCCACGACGGGCTTACTGCAGTTGTTGACAACCTCCGGTATGAGGACGAGGGTCGTTACACCCTCATAGCTCTGGTGTCCTCCCCCCTCATACCCTGTAGCTATAATTCCGTCGCAGAGCTTATCAACCTTCATAGCGTGGTACAGCGTCGGAGCAACGTGGAAGTGTAATAGGTCAGGGTCCTTATCCTTAAGGAACTTTGCTGGAGGCTCAGGGTTCCCCGCGGACGTAATCACCAGCTTAAGCCTTTCTTTTAACTCGGGGTCTTTAGCGCGTAGCTCAACTATCTTCTCTAAGAGTGCGGGCGCGTCGACCTGAATTCTTGCAACTCTCACGTTGACGCCGAACGGGCCATCACAGTTCTCCTTGACCTCAAGGATGTTCTTCTCCATGTCTTTTACCGGGTCTACGCCGAACAGGTTTGTGTGGGAGATTATTCCCAGAGCGCCTGCATTGGTTACCGCTGACGCTAGCTTCGTTGTGTAAAACGGCCCCATCGGAGCCTGAATTATGGGGTATTTTATGCCCAGCATTTCACACAAAGGAGTTTTAATCAAAATGTTCCCTCCTCGATTAGTTCACTAAGCTTAAAAATCCTACTCCTTAAAAAGATTTCCTTTTCTAAATCACCCTCCACAGGAGACCTTTAAGGGGAACAGCAATTTCTCATGGAGAAAATTGGAGTATGCGTCTTAACATGACTTCCCTAAATTTGTTATTGTTTGAATTTGTCTGGTTTGCTTTTTAACTTCTTTAGGGTAAAAAATAGCGTGCTCCTTGTAGTATGTGCATGACTCCGTGTTCTTCTTGATTTCGGTTTCAGCATCACCATACACTTGGTCATCCGGTTTTTTACGTGTAAGGGTGCAGAAAGAGAAATTCTTGTAGATGAAGTCCGTCCTCGTTAGGGAACCATGAAAAACTGAAGGTCACCGGGTTTGGGTTGAGAAGAGCGCCTCAGAAAACCCGTGAAAGAAGAAAAATCAGCGAAGCTCCTATGCGAGGACACGATAATGTTAGTGGCTAATCCCTCACTGGCCGAACAAAAAAGTACGTTTGGCACGCTTGCAAGTCACTCTCTCCCCACTACAAGCTCGTCTTCATTTAGGGTGCTCTCGCCAGTTCAAGAATATAAATGCACAAATAAGGCGGAAATCGGGACAATAGTTGTAGGGTTTGACCTTAACAAAGGAGAAGAACGATGAAAACGGCTGCGATGGGAGCTGGGGTCAGAGGTGCCGCATCGATCTATAGGAAAAAGGGGGAGAGGAGAATCTAATACTTGTAGAATCCCTTTCCTGACTTCTTTCCGAGTTCGCCTTTCTCCACCATCTGCTTTAGCAGCGGGTGCGGTGTCAGCAGGTTCTTTAGGTTGTCTATGTGGCCGAACTTGTTTGCTAGCTCCTCTAGCTGCTGGACTACGGTGTCTATTCCGAAGTTGTCCGCTAGCTCGAGCATTCCGAAGGGCATGTTGAACCCTAGCTTAACAGCCTTGTCTATGTCTTCTATTGTTGCCACGTTTTCTGCTATGAGCTCCGCCGCTATGTTTATCGACAGGTAGGCACCCCAGAATGGGCCGAACTTCTGCTCTACTGCCTTGGCTGTCTCCTCGTTCCATGAGGATGGAACCTGCCACTTCTTCTCAGGATACTCGTAGAAGCCCTTCCCGGTTTTAACCCCTAGCTCGCCCTTCTTAAACTTCTCTTCAACGACCGGGGGAACCTTAAACTTTTCAGGCTCCCTCTCCTCAAAGAACTTCATCACGTGATAGTTAGTGTCTATTCCAGTGTAATCCATAAGGCCGAGCGCGCCCATCGGCTGCCCAGCTCTGAGATGCAAAACGGAGTCTATTTCCTCAGGCTTAAAGATCCCCTCGCTTATCAGCCACGCGAAGAAGATTCCTGGAGGCATCATAACCCTGTTGGCTATGAAGCCGGCGACGTCCTTCCTGCAGTAAACGGGATCTTTACCCAGCTTCTTAGCTAACTCGTAGGTCACTTGGGCAGTCTCATCGCTGGTCTTCTCCCCGTATATTACCTCAACGAGCCTCATGATCTGTGGAGGATTAAAGAAGTGCATGCCGACAACCTTATCCGGCCTGTTGGTTGGCTTCGCGATCTCCGTTATCGGCAGAGCACTAGTGTTCGACGCTAGGATGGTTTCGGAAGGGCAGATGCTATCCAGCTCTTTGAATGTTTCCTGTTTGAGGTCAAGCCTCTCCGGGATGGCCTCTATGACGAAGTCCGCGTTCTCAGCTGCCTCTTTAAGGTCGAGGGTCGTTGATATTCTTTCAAGGGCTGCGTTAGCGTCTGCCTCAGAGATCTTCTGCTTCTGGACAAGTTTGCTGAGGCTCCACTTGATCTTCTCCATTCCAGAGTCGATGAACTCCTGCTTTATGTCCCGGAGCCACACCTTATAGCCTGCCATGGAGCAGAGCTGGGCGATGCCGTGCCCCATCAACCCGGCTCCAAGAACCGTAACAGTTTTCACATCCTCAATCTTCACTTCCATCCCTCCATTCCACACTAGGGAGCGTCGAGGACTTAGGATTAAAAGTAATTATTAAGTCTTTCCGTTTTTAACCAGCCGGCACTAATCCCGCACATTATATGGGAACAGCTGCCGCCTTCTTACAGTATCCTCAAGGTTCATCGTTTTAGGAACATAAAAATGAGCAGTTAAACGGTGAACGTTTAGTGGGGGCTCCCGTGTTTCCAGTTTTATCCGTCTACTCGGTTTACCTTCAGAATCCGCATTCCAGCATCCGTTCACTACCTGTTTTGGATGCCTTGCAACCTCGGCCACTTCTTTAGGTAAGAGGTGGTTCGAGGGGCTCTACGTTTTGCTTAGGCAAATGATGGTGCTATCTTCTCTATGTACGTTTTCAGCACATACTTAGGGTCTGGCCCGATGTTTATCAGCATTAAGTGTTTTACGCCAGCCTTCCTGAACTCCTCTATCTTGTCCATGCAGTCTCGAGGTGTTCCAACTATGAAGAAGTCTGTTAGGATTTCGTCTGTCACCTGCTCCGAGAGTTTAACCATTTCCATGAGCATTTCATCTTCCAAGAGGAGGTCCTCGAAGTAGTACTTCTTGGAGAATCCCTCCGGCAGCTCGAGGCTGTACCCTGCCTGCTCGACTTTGTCAACGGAGGAGACCATCATTCCCTTGTAGAGGCGCGCCCTTTCAACAGCCTTCTCGTAGTTTTCGTCCATAGCCGTGTATATTTGAAGCGCGGTGTCGATTTCGTTGATGCTTCTGCCAGCTTTCTCAGCCCCTCTCTTAACGTCTTCAAGGTTTTCCCTGTATGTTTTCGGTGTTTCCGTTATGGGCATCCATCCCTCACAGGCTGCTCCGGCAAGCTCCCTTGTCCTAGGCCCGTTCGCTCCAAGATATATTGGAATCGTTTTCCTGGTTGGTGTGATGTGAAGAAACGCTTCTCTAAACTTAAAGTATTCCCCATTGTAAGAGAACTTCTCACCCGTCCACAGTCTTCTAAGAACCTCTATTCCCTCTTTAAGCCTCGTGTAGGGGCGACCCCACTCTATGCCGAACGGCTTAATGTTCATGGCTTCCCCGGCTCCTAACCCGAGGAACACGCGTCCACCGGAAAGATGGTCAGCTGTAGCGAAGACCTGGGCTAGGATGGAAGGGTGATACCTCACCACGTCGGAGACGCCAGTTCCTATCTGCACGTTTCTAGTCATAACCGAAAGCGCTGATAGTAGGCTTAAGGCGTTCGGCGTAAAACCCGGCGGAACCATTAACGTGTGGTCAGGCACGATAAGAGAATAGTATCCCGCCTCATCTATCATACTCGCAATCTTGAGAATCTTATCCATGGGAGGAAGCGGAGGAGGCAAAAGCATCCCGAACCTTAACTCTGCCATCGCCATTAACCCCCAAAGTTAAAAATACACAACTTTCACTAGGTTAAAAGCTTTTTTACTCTTAGTAGAAAGCAGCCTCTTAAAAGGAAACAAGGGATGCAAGATAAGTGGAATATCTTAGGGAAAGAATGGGATAATTTCAGAGTTTTCACGATTTCATACGACCTCCACATTGACCCCTATTTTTCCTGCTATTTCACCCTGCCTCCTATCGCTTGTCACTAGAAGCTCGTGCTTTACTGCCTGCGCCAGGTAGAGAGCATCGTAGACAGGGATTTCTTCCTTAAGGGCTATTTCAATAGCATCTTGTAAATGTTTTTCTATTGGCTCAAAGTCGACGACGTCCTTCATTTTTTCCAGTGTATTAAACATGATTTCCGCTTCCTTCCTTGATATTCTCTTATAAAGAACATTGTGTTTCCAGATTGCATTTGAAACTTCAGCTAACGCGAGCGTAAGCGAGCAAGCCTCATTAGACAAGTACCTCTTAACGCTTTCCCATCCTTCCTCCCTTAAAACATACTTTGCCAGCGAAGACGCGTCAATTACTATCACGGTCCTCCCTCACGTAACTCTCAGCGGTTCCCCTCTTAGCTGGAGGTAAACTACTAAGCATGGTTTCTATTTCATCCAAAGCCTTTTTCCGCATATACTCTTTAACTTTGCGCTCGATGAACCCTCTCACCTCCTCACTCCAGTTAACGTCTACTTCCTTCATTTTTTCTTTCAGCTTTTTAGGAACCCTGAAGCTTACAGTCTCCACGTTAACCACCAATTCACTCTCTCGTATTACAGATATATAAACCATTTCGTCATACTAACGGCGAGGAAAAACCGCAACCTGGAAAGAGGAAAGAGAAGCGCACCCTAGTGCCTTCAACCGCTTCAACCAACAAAATCCTTAAAATTTCGCTTTCAGGAAAGTTACACTTGGAAAGGAGAGTGGTGTAATGTTCGATTTTGTAATGAGCGAGGAGGAAATAAGAATTAGAGATGAAGTTCGAAGCTTCGTCAGGAATGAGGTTAGCAGCGAGTATCTTCAGATGCTTGACAGGGATGAAGTCGACTTCCCCATCGAAGTTTACAGGAAGCTTGCCGAGAAAAACCTTCTGGGTGTGAGGTTCCCTAAGGAGTATGGTGGTAGAGGTAGCACGTGGGTTGCCGAGTGCGCCGCCGTAGAGGAGATCGGCGTCCTCGGCTCCGCTATAGGGTGCGTTTACGCTATGCCAAGCATAGTAGGCGAAGCCATTTACATGTTCGGCACAGAGGAGCAGAAAAAGAAGTATCTGGTTCCCATGCTTAAGGGGAAGCTTGTCTCCGCCGAGGCGTTAACAGAGCCTCGAGGTGGGGGAGGATCAGACTTCTTCGGGACAACGACCACCGCCCGGAAGGAGGGAGAATACTATATTCTCAACGGGGAGAAGAGGTTCATTGCAGGCGGGAAGTCAGCCGACTTCATACTCGTCTACGCCAGGACGAACCCTGACCCAAGCGTTCCCGGCCACAAGGCTATAAGCGCCTTCATAGTTGAAAGAGACATGGGAGTGGAGGTAGCCTACACATACAACCTTTTGGGCTTCCGCGGCATGGGAACCTCAAGACTGGTTTTCAAGGACGTTCAGGTTCCAGCCGAGAACCTTGTAGGCGAAGAAAATGGAGGTGCAGTCATATTTAACAGGATGATGATCCCTGAGAGGCTTACCTCCGCCGCTGGGGCCATAGGTGGTGGCAGAGCAGCCTTAGATGTGGCGGTAAAGTATAGTATGATGAGGAAGGCGTTCGGCCAGCCGATCAGGGCGTTTCAGGGGGTAAGCTTCAAGATCGCCGACAGCGTGATGAAGCTCGACGCTGCGAGGGCACTAACCTACATGGCTGCGAAAATGGTTGACAAGGGGCTCAACGCCAGGAGGATGGTATCCGAGGCGAAGGCGTTAGCGACGGAGGCAGCGTGGGAAGCCGTAAACAACGCGATGCAAGTGCTGGGGGGAATAGGTTATACCACGGTGTATCCGGTGGAGAGAGCCCTGAGGGATGCACGTTTAGGGCTCATATGGACAGGGTCAAACGAGGTCATGAGAATGATAATACAGCACGAAATATACAAGGAGTATTCGAGAGGGGAGATGCCGCCGGTAAGGGACGTAGAGGAGGACGCCGCAGACGCCGACAAGACCGAGGAGAAAATATACGATTAGCATTTAACGGTGGACGCCTAAAACCTCCACCTTCCTTTCCACACTTTTACACTTCCCGCGGACAACCTTTCCAAAGAGGTGTGCTTCGCCGCCATAGGCTAGCTATGCCTTGATGCCTACACTTCGAATATCCTAAAGGTGCAGTTTGGAGGGTTATACTCTATTTTCTCCAGGTCAAGGGTCTTCCCTGTGAGTGCTTCCGCTATCCCGGCGAAGGCAAGGAGGCGTGCACATGGTGTACTGCCAAAGAAGGTGAAGATTCCATCCTCCTCCATTTTCACGCATGCTTTAATGTATGGGCAGTCACCGCTAACAGAGACGAGCACTCCCTCCTTCTCCTCGGCTATGAATACGTCTTCTTCTTTAATGAAGCCTATGCTTACCAGCAACTCTTTATACTTTTGAAGGGCTTCATAGACGCTTTCAGCCCTGCCGAGCGACCTTAATAAACCTAAGCTCTCGGCGAGAGACTTCGTAGCCTCCTTCCCTATTCTTTTCGAAATAGCCCCTTCTGTTGCCCCCATGAGCTCGCTTTCAGCCTTACCGATCCCGTAAACTAGTGCTTGATGAGGGTTCTCAACCCTGTTAAAGCCTCTCAGAATGAGCTCTTCAAGCTCTTCTAGCGTTTTCACCTCTCCTTCCACCCCCATCTTCCTTAAGAATTCAGACGCATATTTGACGATGAGGGTGATCATGGCGGGTGTGACTAAGGGCTCCCTTCTTATCCCTGAAATTATCGCTTTAGCAACAAGCTTTTTACCTTCAGACACACCAACCACCTCGCCTCCCGGCGTAGCAGGCATAGTGAAGACGAGAATTAAACAGCTTATAGTTTTAATATCAACCCATATTTTAACTTTGCTACGCCAAATGATTGATAGCTAAGGAAAAGGGGTAATAGAGGAGAGTTATTTGGGGAGTTGGAGTTCTTCCTGTCCAGCCTTTACCGATCTTGAAGACGTGCACGTTGTATGGTACGGGTTTAGCGTCCTTTATTCCTGATGGGGTGATTGGTCGGCCGAGCGTGTTTTCCATGGTGTTCGTCACCCCGACCTCCACCTCGTTTTCTCCTGGGACGAGGAGGTTTGCCACGTCGACCCTGAACGGGTGCCATAGCCTCTTACCCTCATACTTTCCGTTCACCCATACCTCACGGTGCCCATGCCTCCGAGAACTCCAAGAACATTTTCTTATCCAGGTACTCCTCACCTACCATCGCCTTCTGCCTTAACGTTGCCTCCCCACTATGATAGGGGAAGCCAGACTTGCCTAGGCGGCCATCCGAAACTCTCACCTCTCTAAGTACCGCTCCACTACATGTGGCGAACCGCCCGGTTAACACCACCGGGTTCTTATTCCGTGGATGCTGGGTGGAATGTTAGGGGAGGATGAAAACCTGCCCTCCACCATGACGCTGTTCACGCTTCTCCTAACGTGCTTTGACGCGGGAGCGACCCGGTAGTTGGCAGGCTCATCGGTGAGTACGCCCTTAACTGGCCTGCTGAACCCTCCACTAAACCCCCTTAGAGTACTCATGCGTGTACCTTATGAAGCAAGCTACTGCCTCCTCGCTTAAAAGGTCTAGGTAGCCTTTCTCCCCCTTCGTTCACGGGGCGCAGCACATTGAGAAAAGCCCGTCATCGTTCACCCTCTCGACGAAGACGACATCCCATGTTCCCTCCGGCGGGGTCCACTTCAGCACGGACTCGGAAACCTCACTCGAAAAGTCTACAACTTTCCCATCGTTCCTCCTAACCCCCTACAGCGGCAACAAGGGCGCCTTTAACAGCCACTTCAACCATCTTCCCCTCCTTAACCGTGGTAATAGTGTAGTCAAGGTAGTGCTGCATGAACTCGACTGCTCCCTCAGAAGCTTACCGCCTACAACCCCGCTAGGCCAGTTATACTCGTCGTGAAGCCAAACGTAACCCCTCTCCTTTGGCGGCTTCAACCATAAACTCCATTTCCTCCAGAAATCATCCGACAGGTATTCCCGCTCCATCCCCGTCCTGGAATGAAGGAGGATGAAGGAAAACGCCGGCAACATGCATATCTCTGAGCCCCAGGAAACTCCACCTAAGCTTCTCTGAAAGCTCATCGTTCAGGAAGAAGAACGGTACAGGGCCAAAGCTTCGAGGAGACTGCGAAAACCGTCAGACGGTCAATCCACCAACCTCCAGCCACCATTAAAACTAGAGAACAGCACCTCCCCTTTTTAAATTAATTCTACAACTTCTACAGCCTCTATAAGCTGTTTGAAGGGTTGGCTCACCGTAACCACCTTAAGGTCGACGGATTTAACTGTGCTATGGCTTCTAGCATTCCTCCCGGTGGCACCGTTAGGATGCTACGCTGTGCTCCTTCTCACCGGCTTAAACTTTGGAAGGGTTAGCTCCTCTGTTACGTCGTCGAACACCACCTCCACTTCCATGTCAACTTTTAACTCCTCCGGCTTGCAGTCGACGACGTTGGCTATCATGTTCACTCCTTCTCTAAGCCTCACGAGCCCTAGGACGAACGGCAAGTCATCGTTAAACTCCGGGTAGCTGGTGCTATATAGGATGGTGAAGCTGAGCAGCCTTCCCTTTCCCTCGGACTCCACCCACTCCAAGTTGTTTGACAGGCATTTAGGGCAGAACATTCTAGGGTAGAAAACGCTGCTGCCGCAGTTCATGCACTTTTGAATAAGCAGCCTGTGCTCCCTTAAGGCCTCCCAGTACCTTCTCGTGACGGGTGTTGGAGCTGGAAGAGGTTTCCTATACTCCAACCATAACCACCTACCCGACGCTCAATATCATGGTTGCGTAGTGCTCCATCATCCCTCCATGCAGCTGAATGAACGCTCTCTCCGCGTCCTTAACCTGCCTCTCTCCTGCCTCGCCCGTCAACTGGCGTACAGCTTCTATCACGTGGTGAACTAGCGGGTTAACCCCGGAGTGAACACCACACAGCAGTCCTCCATGCGTGTTCACAGGCAAGTCTCCTCCAGGCTCACCACGCCCCTCCTCGAAGAACCTTCCTCCCTCCCCCTTCCTCACGAAGCCACAATCCTCAACGTGCTCTATCGGCAGGAAGGCGAATGGGTCGGTGAACATCGCCAGGTCTATGTCGCCGTGCTTAAGCCGGGCCATTTTAAACGCGTTTTCAGCGGTTACCCTGCTACCCAGCTCGGTGAGGCTGGGCATAGACGTAACCCACCCATGGGTGTGATACTCGTCGACGCCAACAATCCACACGGCCCTATCAGTTAACTCCTTGGCTTTCTCCGCGGACGCCACGAGGATCGCTCCAGCCCCGTCTGCAGGGCGAGAGCACATGAGCAACGTGTAAGGGTAGACGACCATGGGCGACCTTAAAACGTCGTCGACGGTGACTTGCTCGCGGAAAAGCGCGTTAGGGTTCATTGAAGCCCACCTCCTCTGCGTTACAACCACACTTGCCAACTGCTCCATTGTCGTTCCGAACTCGTGCATGTGCCTGACCGCTGGCAAAGCATAGAAGGAAATGATGTCGGCGCCGTAAGGAAGCTCAAACTCGGGGTGCGCGACGAACCTGACGTGTGGCCCCCTCCTAAATTTCCCCCCGCCAACGCACAGTACGCAGTCAACGTACCCCGAGGCGACGGCGAAAACCGCAAACATGAGCTGATTATATATCGTAACTCCTCCAGAGGTCATCGTGGTTGAAAGTCTAGGCTTCATGCCTAAGTAGTCGCTGATCTTTGTAGCAGTCTTCACCATGAAGTCCGGACCAAACTCGGCCAGGTATGAAGGACTCGCAAGCAAACCGTCAACCTCATCCTTCTCAATGTTAACCTTCCTGATAGCATTCACACAAGCCTCAGCGCAAAGCTCAACAATAGACCTCTGCGACCTCCTCTCAAACTTCGCCTCACCAAAACCAACAATGGCAGCTTTCCTCAACACCTCACGCATCATAATTTTAACTTTAAATTTTCGCATATTAAAAATCAATCTTCAATCTTTAACTTCGGTTTTTCTTTGACGCTGATCGCTGATTTTTTATTTTCTCTGAAAGATATGTTCTCAGCTTTTTCACCTCTTTTTCTTTAACCTGAATTATTATTTGATCGTTTTCTATAAGTCTTGCATTATAGTACCCTATTTTTTCTAGGATTACATCTTTTAGTTCTATATCTATTTCATATCCGATGCTATTCCTCTCAAGCTGCCTAGCAACTTTTATAGTTGTTCCGCTTCCCAAGAAAGGGTCTAAAACTACTTCTCCCTTTAAAGTAAAAAGAGTTATGATCCTTCGTGGAATTTCTTCTGGAAATGCCGCTATTCCTTGCTCCAGCCTTCCTTCTAAGGGAAGTACATTGGTTATTTCCCAAACTGAAAGATACCATTTCTCTGTTTGATACTTTTTTACATCTATTTTTGATCTTTCAAGTGTATCAGGGTTGGTTTTCTTAAAAAGTTTGTAGTCGAATTTTCCTTTTTGGAAAATGAGTATTTCTTCAAAGATATTGTCAGGGTAATAGTACATTGGGTAAGGATGTTGAAGCATAACGCCTGACCGTCTACTTATTCTTATATATCCCTCTGGTTTTTTCCAGATTATTTTATCTCTATATCTAAACCCTACTTCTCTCATTATTTTTGTTATGTCGGATGTTATGGGGTATAACTCGCCTTTTATTCTCACATCCTGCACTACAAAACATGCTATTCTACCTTCTGCCAAAACATCAATAAGCGCACTACCAACCGTTGAAATAAGGTCTAAGTATTCTTCATAACTGCTAAAAAGGCCGGGATAATCGAATGGCGCATTAAAGTAAGGGGGAGATGTAATCATTAATTGTACTGACTCTTTTTTTAGGTCATGCAACATGTTTCTGCAATCACCAAAAATGATCTTATGCCAAGTTGCCATCGTGCTCTCTCCATATTTTTCATTCAGTTTTAAATTTAAGAGAGAACCTATATAAACAAAACATCGCTCATCAATATTTAATTTGCTAGGATCAAGAAAGTACGTGGGTGATAAGTTTGAGAGAAAAACAAGAAGGGCTTAGCGAGCAAGATAAAGCTTCGGCTTTAATGGTCCTTAAGGATTACGGGGAAAAACGGTGGTCTGAAAAATGGATGAGTCACATTTCTTTCCCGTCAACGATAGATGTCCTTAATGATAAGGAGGACGTATTACGGTATATGCTTTTACGTGCTTTGATAAATCAGCAGGCTAAGGTCGAAAAGGCGAGGCAACTTCCTAAGAGGTTATATGAAGAATTTACTGAGACATTGCTTTATTCTCCGTGGGAAATTGATCCATACAGGCTTTTTGACATTTTAGTGGATGTTGCAGGAGAGAAAGGGTCAGACCTCTATAAAGTCGGTGCTCTTGGAGGAATAAAGCCGACGTCTCTTTTTCTTTATCGTTTTTACTCATTTACGCTTTACATAAAGACCTTAGGTAACATAAAGTTGTACAATATAATAAAGAACTTTAGTTCACCATATGGAATACACATGTACTTTAAAAATAACACATTTCTATCGGCTGGCTGAGTTGGAAATGACCCCAAAGCATGCAGGATGCTCGCAGATTGGATAACATTCCTTTTCGAAGAAGTATGGAAGGAAAATGTAAAGTTTAAACTAAAAGACTCCTTAATGATAGTTGACGGTCATGTAGGAAAAGTTTTCTCTAGAAGTGGGCTAATAGAAAACGTTTACTACGAAAAGAAAAGACCTTATATAATTCAAGCAGCAAAAATGCGTAGTGAAATAGAAAGATTAGTTAAACAATATAATTTCACGCCTTTTTATGTGGACAATGGCGCATTTTATCTTTTTGAAGACGGGTATTGCAACGAGTTAAACCCAAAATGTAACGAATGCCCCCTCACGATTTATTGTAAGAAGTATGTTAAATGGACAGCATATCAACAATTAAAATAAATATTATATATGAAGTACAGGTTAAAGAGATTACTTTGGGTGCAGAGAAAGATGGTCTAATTAACTAAAAGCAGTATTAAGGAAATTTTTGAAAAAGTTGGCTATGGGAAAGTTCGACATAATGGTCTTGTGAACATTTATTTAAATCTTTTTATCAATTTAAACGTTATTTTCCTTAAACTAACGCCCTTAAAGTAAGGATCGAGTTAAAGTAATTATTCTAGGATCATATTTTAATAACTTCAGAAAATCGCCATTGTTTACAAATCTCCTATTTGCAGTTCTTACACTTGTAAACTTGCTTCTTTCCACTCTTGCCATACTTGATAATATTTGGTGAACCACAGAACTTGCAAACTATAGGCTCAGTCTCTTCTATCTCTTTTATTGCTCTCTTATTTTCGGGTTTTCCTAAGAGTGGTACAACTTCCATGCCCAATATCTTACCTAATGTTTTACCTATAATTAGGTATAGTTTACCTATTTAAAATTTTCGGTAAAAATTTACACCAAAAATTTTATAAATAATTTTACCTATATTTATGATAGGTGATTGAGAATGGGTGAAATTACTGTGCTTACTAAAGCGACTTCAAGAAGTAAATCTTTAAGAACAACTATCCCTATGGGTATCGTAAAACAGTTCAACCTTTCAGAAGGGGATAAACTCAATTGGGAAATTAAAGCTGAAGGTGGAGAACTTATAATTGTGGTAAGACCATTAAAGAGGAGTGAAAAATAATGGTAAAAAGAACACGAACAAGTAGTTTTGGTGTTTCAGGGAGAATAAGCCACGACTCTACTCCTTTCTATTCGAGAAAGTTATATAGAAATAATAGACTTCCAAAAACAAAGCCAGAAGATCTTATCGAAAATAAAGTTCCAGCTGAATTTCTAGATAAGATAACATTGGGAGATGCACGTGATGTTCTTAAAAAGCTTCCGAGTAACTGTGTTCATCTGATGATTACTTCTCCACCGTATAATGTAGGAAAGGAATATGATGAAGATTTAACGCTTGGAGAATATCTTGATTTCATTGAAGAAGTTATGAGAGAAGTTTATAGAATGTTAGTTTGGGGAGGACGTGTCTGTTTTAATGTGGCTAATTTGGGTAGGAAACCGTACATACCTCTTCACGCGTATCTTATAGAGAGATTCGAAAAAATAGGTTTTCTTTTTAGGGGAGAAATTATATGGGACAAGGGGGATGCTGTTGGTGGAGCATCAACAGCATGGGGAACATGGAACTCTGCTGTAAACCCGGTTCTAAGAGATCAACATGAATATATTATCGTTCTATCTAAAGGTAGCTTTAAAAGAGAGAAAAAGGACAAAGTGGATACTATCACGAGAGAGGAGTTCCTAGAATTCACAAAGAGTGTTTGGAGGTTTCCACCAGAATCAGCGAAAAAGATTGATCATCCAGCACCTTTCCCAGAAGAGCTACCATATAGATGCATACAACTATACACATTTAAAGGAGATGTGGTTCTAGATCCATTCGTAGGTTCTGGTACGACGTGTGTTGTCGCATTGAAGACGGGAAGACATTTCATAGGTATAGATATAGAAGAAAAATATGTGAAGATTGCTAGACAGAGAATAAAACAGATACTAGGCACAAAAAAACTTACAGAATATTTCCCTTAGCCTTCTAAAGCTAGCTTTTTCAACATGTTGTACCACATCTTCCAGTATTTTTCTCTGATAGCATTTATGTTGACATGTTGGTAGTTTATTGTTATAAAATTGCCTTTCTTTTCAGCTTTTTCTATTAAAGTCTTGATAGCAGTAGTATTAATCCCAAATCCCCTCGGATTAGTTTCACTTTTTGGTATCCACCACATATCATCACCCATCTCCATTTTTAATTCTTCTAGATCATTTACCTCAAAAACATAAAGTGAGATCTTCATTTCCTTCCTATTTCCAGTCACATAGAGTATTGGATATTTAAACTTAAATTTTCGTGCTCTTTCTATTGATGGAAAACCATTCCATGCCACTTTTACAGTAGTAATGGTTTCTGTCGTCTTAAGACTATACTTCTTTTCCTGTTCTCCGATCATTACAGAAAAGTCCCATTCTCGCTCCATAGGTGGTGCGGGCTTAACTTTTAACTTAAATTCTTCTTCTAACATAACACGTATAACATGCTCTCTTCTTTTTCCAATATCTGGTGTACTTCCCTCAATATATAGTACTTCCCATATTCGTCCTAGTAAATCAAGAACCATTGGTTTCTTTTTCAGAAGTTGTATCAAGGGATCTATCTCCGTCATCGTAACACCTTACTAAATAAATTTGTTTTAATTGTTTTTTGAAACTTTCTACCACCATACTTGCAACACCACAAATACAACACCCGAAAAGGCAACGGAACCATAAAAATCAACCTTAATTTTATCACTCTAAATGCAACACCCTACTTCCAACACCTAACATTTCAACAGAACCATTGATAGTAAAGGATAAAGAATAAAAAATTTAAGGTAAAGCTTAGTGAGTTTGAGGGTTAACGTCCATGTAGTACGGTTAGAGGAGGTGTTTCCTCTTGTGTGACCTGCTTGGTTTATGCTTTTCAAGGTTTTACATGGCATCGAGGTCTTTACCCTTGTTCGCCGGTGCCGGTATGCGTAGAGGGGATATGGATGGGTGGGGTATCGGGTTCTACTTTCCTGATGGAAGCGCCCATGTTGAAAAGTGCGCTGAGGAGGCTTGGACCAGTGAGAAGTACCATGTGCTCGCCCGCGTAGTTAAGAGCAACGTTTTCATAGCTCACCTGAGACTTGCCTCTAGAGGAAGCGTGTGCGACGAGTTCTGCCACCCATTTAAGCTGCATTTCCGAGGAAGAGACTGGCTCTTCGCCCATAACGGGGATTGCTCCGCGATAGTCAACTATAGAACTTCAGGTGAGAGAATACCTGGCGTTGAGGGGCAGGACTCTCCCAGGATCTTCGAATTCCTCAGAGACCATATTTTAAGGTACTTGCAGCGGAATCGTAGGGGAAGCCTCATTGGAGCCGTCAAATGGGCTACGGAGAAACTATTCGAAGAATACCCTAATGGAACGTTTAACTTCCTGCTCACCAATGGAGACGTGCTATTCGCCCATGTAGACCGGAGGCACCCGTTAAACAATAACTTATATGTCCTTAGAAGGGAGAAAGAGGATGAACTGGCGATTTTAGTAACCACCATAAACGGTTTAACAAGGGAAGCATGGACGAAATTCTTTCCGATAAGAGGAAGAGGGAAACTGTTGGTGATGTCTGAGGGGGAACTGCTCTACAATATAGAGACGCAAACCTTTAGCTAATCCCTTTACCTCTCGTATTACTCCACTGTTTTCTGACCACGCTTTTAACTTCATCCAGTAGGGATAAAAGCTCGTTAAATGTCCCTTTGCCTCCAAGCTTCTCCCACATTTCCTCGCCTACGAGAACTTCCTCGTCGAAGTCAAATATTTGAAAGACAAAGGGATGAGCGTACTTTTGCCTGAAAACAAACGGGTTGTATGGGAATCCAATGAAAGCTTGGGCCTTTTCCCCCTCAAAGAATGCTCTAAAGTATAACATTTTCTTTTTTGTTTCAGCACAAACGTCTAAGTTTGGCCTAGGAGACTTAATTTCCATGAACAGAGGGCCTTCTTCATGATCTTCTATGAAGACATCAGCTATTATCGTCCTTTCAATCTCTTTTCCTCCCTTAACACTTTCTATCTCGCTAAGTTCCCTTTTAATATTCGGCCTCCGCATACCCTGCCTCAGCTCGGTTACAATTTTCTCGATCATGTTGGCTTTCTCCTCGAGAATAACACCTTTTATTTCATAGTTAATGTGAACTTTACTGTAGCGGTCACATGCTATGATCTTAGCGACCTTGGGGTAGAGTTGCATGCCTAACCTTGTAACTATGCTCCTTTGCAACTTAAACGCAAACAATGCATCGTCCGAAAAGAAAAGTGAATGAAATGGGAATGCCTTTGTAAATCATTAAGAGAGTACTCTACCTTCTTTTCACTTATTACCCTAGCAAAGTCGAGTATTTCTGCAATTATCGCCTTTTTTGTTTCCTCTTTCAAAACCATTCCTCCTCGAGAAAAGCAAAAGCTTCCGGTACATGTCCTTCGTTAAGTATTACATTTTTACCTTTAATGGCAATCCTTCCTCTCTCTTTTAGCCTATACATTGATGTTCCATAGAAGTCGCATATTCTTTTTGCCAAATTTAAGCTTAGCTTTCTAAACGTCTTGGAGGCAACTTTCAGCAGCAACATTACTTTCTCATTCTTCTCCATTTTACTGATTTCTTCGATGGGATCTTTTTTATTTCTCTTTTTTGCCTCTATTCTTAAGAATGAAAGCAATCCTAGCACTATTCCTTTAGGTATTATTTCTCTTTCAAACACCGTTTCCTTGTTGTTAGCGTTTACGACCGTCATTCTAGCTGTTGCGGCAACGGTAAGTGTTAGAGCCCTCTCAGAGTAGCTTATTTTTTCGGATGGAAAAATCTTCGCATTATTTAAAAACCTATAGACTCTTGAGCAAAAAGCGAAAATGTCCTTACTGAGGTCTCTTACCGGCTCTACATGCTTAGCGGCTACAAGGACGATCGTTCTGTTAAGCTTTGGCTCTCCATGCATTGTTACACTTCGAGTAGGATGTTCCGATACGAAAGGGTAAGTCCAATAACTTTAAAGTTAGAGACATATACTGCATGTAGTATTGCTTCCCAAGCACTCCAAGATTTATGGGTAAACCATAATACAAGTTTACCATCTCTTTTTAAGGCAGAATAAGTATTACTAAGAAAAACCGTGAGGTTTCTCCTATATTTTTCGATTTCCTTTTTTCCTCCTCCACGTCTAACTATCAACTCCTCGCTTCTTGGTACATAAGGTAGCGCTGGATTCCATCCAAGATGCTTCCACCCTTCGATTCCTCCGACTTTCTCTGTGAAAAGATACCTTCCAAAGTTGTTTTTTAGGCACCTCCTTAAGGTAACCCAGAAAAATTCGCTGAAATCACTGTAGATATGTTGATCAAAGTATGGTGGGTCAACATTTACTACGTCTATAAACTCCGACCCTAACATATGTATTTTTTTAGCATCAAACTGGAAAACGTTCACTTCAGTTTTGACTGCTCTCATCTGCTTACATAATTCATGTAATATGGGGCATATCCCTCCTCCAGTACTCTTCTCTTCCACACCCGGCTCAAACGCCCATAAAAGGTTCTTATAAGGGACCACCGCTTCACAGTAGCTAATATTTACTCCAACTTTACGGGACCTTGCATATTGACCGATTGTATCTCTTATACTTTTATTTGAAAAATTCCACGTAGTAAGTATCGTATTAAAATCCACCATTTTGCTTAAACCAAACCCTAAGTAAGTGTGATGGCTGCGCCAAGCTCTCCTTCCCTTAAGATAAGCTCTTCTCCTCGCTCTGCAACGTATCTAGTTAAAAATCCGAGAGCCAACAATTGTCGTGGGTTAAAAATATGATGCCACAACTTTAACCCGCAAGATGTTATAGGACAGAAAACATCATTCATCAACGGTATTTCGTCTAATGGAAGGAATTCTTTTAACTCTGATGAATGCCCTGCCAAGGCAGAGCACGCCCTTATGAAAAGCTTTTCGTCTTTTCTTTCTGCAGGTTGGTATGAACCATCATCCTTCTTTAACGCTAAAATCGGATGTACATCTAAAAGATGTTCTGGGCTTACTTCGCCTCCTGAAAGGAGAGCTGAGAGAAGTTCAACATGCCTTTTACCCCATTCTGATAAGAGTTTACGCTCATCCACCATAAATTTAACACCGCAACGGCTGCACAAGACCTTAATTGTTCCCTTCTCTTTTTTAACGATCACCGCTAAGTCCCCTAGAAAGCTGAAGTCTACAGGCGAGAGAGATAACCTTCTACCACACGTTGGGCAGGTTACATGTTTGGTAAATATGTAAGCGTCATCACCTATCCCATAAAAGTTTCCCAATATGTTTTGGGCATATTTTATAAGTTTTCTTGCCTCTTCTTCAACCATTTCTCCCAACTTTTCCTTAAATTTTAAAGGGTAGTCAATGGCTCCTTTTAAAATCAGGTAGGCAACTGGATTATAGTCGAAAGCTATTGTCTTTAAACCTAAAAGAGTACTTTCTAAGGGAATAGATCCTCCTCCAGCCATTGGGTCACATAAGACAGCGTCTAAACCTAGTTGTTTAGGGTTCATGAACGACATTAAAGGAGGATAGCCTTTACTAGGCAGTGTACGCAGTTCATTCACGTCAAAGAGGCTTACTACTTCTGACGGGGAAATAATGTTATTAAATGCTAGCAATATGCTAAGTCTGGATGCTGACCTGGGGCGTCTTGCAATCCAAGGATGGAGACTCCTAAGTTTAGGGTCGTAAAACGTTTTTAGCGGCTCAACCGATAGCTCTTTACATCTGACAATGTAAGACGACCTGGGCTTATAACTCATCTCTAAGGCAGCATCCCTGTTAACTTCATTGAAGATTCTAAGAATTTCTTCTTCCATTAACACCCCTCTCTGAGAGGAAACCCTATATGAAGTTAAGTTTAAAAACCCTTATATTATCCCCTATTCTGCAAGTAAACTAGCCTTTACACCCTTTTTAGGCTTTCTTTAATGTTCGGCCTTCACAAGATCTGCCCGACCACCATACTTTTTAAATTTCCCCTCATTGGTTCAGAGCAAGAGCAGAAGCAAGATCAGCGGCCTATCACCTTACAGCTTCTCCATAGATTTTGGCCAGCCCTCCGCTTCTTATGACTGGAAATCTTTCATCCCAATTTAACTTGCATATCCATGTTTTCTACATTAATCTTGTGGCGTTCAAAATATGCTCCGGAAATCACGGTGCTGAATTGCTCTAATAGCCCGGATTTAGCCTTTGCTTACGTCGAAGCCGTCAACCTTAGAAGGCTCTGGTATACTGGCTGTCATCTCCTGAAGAAGGGGCTTTAAGGCTTTGGCAGTTGGCGTGGCTGAAGGATGCGCGCTTGGACATCGGTAAGTGCTGTGCCAGTTACACCCTCCTGTTTCATCCGGTGGAGTTGCTCTTCCCCTTTAAAGCACCGTATAAGGTAGATTACGGTGAAATGGTCTTAGCCATCCTAACTTAGGAGAAAGATTTTATTTTTTGCGTAGTAACTTTATATAGAGGTGTTAACGTTGAAAGTAGCCGTGCTTGGATGCGGAACTGTGGGGAGTACTGCTGTTAAGACTCTAGATGCAAGCAACTTCTTCGACGAAATAACTATAGGTGACGTTAACGTCAAGGCTGCGGAAAAAGTTGCCTCGACATGTAAGGGGAACGTTAAAACAGTTAGGGTTGACGCTGATAAGCCTAAAAGCCTTGGATCCGTCATGAAGGGATCAGACGTCGTACTGAACTGCATAGGCCCGTTCTATAAGTATGGTCCGAAGATTCTGAGTGTAGCAATAAGTGAGGGGGTAAATTACGTTGATGTCTGCGACGATCTGGATGCAACTCAAGCACAGCTTGAGTTAAGCGGGGAGGCTGAAAGGGCGGGTGTTACAGCCCTGATAGGTATGGGTAGTTCCCCTGGGCTGGCTAACGTAATCGCCAAGTTCTGCGCTGAGAGCCTTCTTGACGTGGCCGAGTCCG
>JAPDJY010000088.1:0-33072 GCA_029258835.1 Thermoproteota archaeon
CTGACGGCTTCCCGACGGCCCCCGGCTCCACCACCATGACCGCTAAACCCGGACAGGGCGTAGAGTGCCGATCCGAGGCAGCCGCCAGCATCCGGCTCCATCCACATTGAGAGTTCAAGATTTGCCCGATGGGGTTTCAAAAGTACAATTGAAAGGGGAGGTTAAAGGTTGCTTCTGGATCCGCTGGCAGATGCACTTTCAAACATTTTAAACAATGAAAGAGTTGGCAAGAAGGAGGTAATAATAAACATTGCATCAAGGCTTGTGGGCAACGTGCTCCACGTCATGCAGAAATATGGCTACATAGGGGAATTCGAGCACATAGACGATGGGAGAGCGGGAAAGTTTCGTGTTCAACTCTTAGGTAGAATAAATAGGTGCGGCGTAATTAAGCCCCGTTTCCCCGTAAAGTTCAAAGAGATAGACGAAGCAGAAAGGAAATATCTTCCTGGACAGGGTATAGGGATCCTTATTTTAACCACACCCGAAGGCGTAATGTCCCATTATGAAGCGAAAGAGAAGAGGATTGGCGGACGGTTACTAGCTTTCGTGTATTAGCTCCCTTTTTCCGCAAATGCTTCTTTCACACCAGTTTAAATGATCTTCCAGACCAGCTGGTCTCCGACATACTTCCTATAAACATATATTCCATCCTGGAAGACTCGGGGGTCCTTCTCTTTAATCTTTGTTGCTTGCTGAATGTTTGCGGCACTCTGCCCGACAGCTTCGACATCCGTACCCGTTAGAATCACGTCATCCTTCTCTACTTTAACGTTTACACCTGGAAGGATCTTTGCCTTCCTAGGACTTTTCTCTCCTAAGAAGTTTTCAATTACAAGTTCACCCTGCTCTGGAATAAACTTCACGCTAATGGGGAAGTGTGCATATGCTATTTTCATAACGTACTTGTATCCTTTGGTGACGCCTGCGATCATGTTCCTAACATGGCTTCTCACGCTTCCAAGAACAGCTAACTGCTTCTTTTTAGGATAGTATGTTTCCAGAATTATTTTTCCATCAGTCATCTTTATTGATATGTCTCTTGCATGGGAGAAGTCTTTCTGCACGCTCCCTAGAGGACCTTTGACCTCCACCCGTTTACCCTCTATTTTGACTTCAACGTCACTTGGCACATTGACCTCTAACTTCGCGTGGACGGTTTTAACCATCACCGTTTCCTCCATGAGAGGCGTTGGAAGCCTCCTTAGGATGGAAAATGGGAGGAGGTTTAAATTTATTTCGCAGCCGAGATTTGGGCGTAAAGATTTTACTTTTTAAGCCGCTCACTCCACTCCTCTAGTTTTTTCATTATCTCCTCCGCTGATTTAACGTCTAACTTAGCACCTCCACTAGACTTCAATTGTTTTATAAGTTGTGTCATCTCATAGAAGACAGGACTCATAGGGTATTTTGACTGCAGCTGATCTCTTGCGTCCTCTAAGGCGTGTCCTATCTCCTCTGCAGGTCTGCCTCCCTCAAGTTTCTCCACGACTGTGGAGAAGGCCGGAGAGACCCTCACGCCAAAGCTTCTAACCATGAGAGGCTCTCCAGCGGCGGGTAGGACTTGCCTTTGGGTGACGCTCTCCGTCGAGGCAACTTGCAAGGGTGCGCCTCCAGCAGCACTTTCAATTTTGCCTGAAATCCGCTCCTCGAGGCTTTTTATGTTCTGCTGCATACTTTCTTGGAAGCTTGAAAGAGAGTCGCTTAACGCCCTAATCGCTTGAAGCGTGAGGTTTAAGCTGTTCTGAAGGTTTGCCATCGCGCTTTTAACATCGTTAAATACGTTGAATATGGCTTTTGAGAAATCATCAAGGATCGTTTTAACGGCTAGGATTTCTTCTAGGACTTTTTCGAAACCTTTGTTTTTTCCCTCCAAAAAGGCGCCCCCTCATTTTAAATTAACGTTAAATAAGAATTTAGTTTTAGGTATGTCAAATACTTTTCTATTTTGCAGAACGGGGGACTGATGCTTGAGTAGAAAGCCTTGCTTCGGAGGTTGCCGAGAATAATGTTCAACGAGGAAATCACCGTCGTTTTCGAACCGGAGGGAATGAAAGTTAAGGCTGTGAAAGGGGAGACGATACTGTCTATTGCGAGAGAAGCTGGGGGAGCCATAAGGTCCGAGTGTGGAGGACGAGGCATATGTGGACAGTGCAAAGTAATCGTTAGAGATCGAGAACATGTGAATTCCATATCTTCCCTTGAGAAGAAGCATCTTTCACCTCAAGAAATTTCAGCAGGTTATCGACTTGCATGCCAAACGGTGGCGTTAGGCGATTTGGTTATCGAAATACCGAGGGAGAGCCGTGTTAGGGAAAGGAAGATCCAGGTTTCAGGTGTTTGGCGTGAAGCCCGGTTAAAACCGCTAGTTAAAAAGGTTTTTGTTAAGCTGCCGCGTCCCACGCTTTCAGACACCACACCTGACCTAGAGAGGCTGGTTGAAGCATTAGCGGGCCTTCAAAACCTCGATAATGTTGTAGTTGATTATGACGTTTTAAGAGAGTTGCCGGCTCGTCTTAGGGAGGGAGGGTGGGCGGTCACTGTTGCGCTTTGGGGGGGAAGGGAGGTAATTGCCGTTGAAGCGGGAGATACTACTGGTGAAATTTACGGTATAGCGTTAGATGTTGGTAGCTCAAAGCTTGTAGTTCACCTAGTCGACTTAAAAACTGGAAAGCTGGTTGGTGTTGCCTCCTCCGAGAACCCTCAAATATCGTATGGAGAAGACGTGATCTCGAGAATTACATTTGCAATCACCAACGAAAACGGGCGAGAACAACTTCAGAGAGTCGTAATTGAAAGGGTTAGTGAGCTAATAACGCGGGTTTGCAGTGAAAATATGGTTTCAGCCTCCAATGTTTACGAGTTAGTCGCTGTGGGGAACACTGCGATGCATCATTTCTTTCTAGGCATACAGCCAAGGTATCTTGCTAACTCCCCGTACGTCCCAGGGGTTAAAGGAGGCGTCCAGGTTAAAGCTAAAAATTTGGGGTTGAAGGTTAACCCCAATATGAAAGTGTATTTTCTCCCGGTGATTGCCGGCTTCGTTGGTGCAGATGCTGTAGGCTGCATTCTTTCTACAGGCATACATGAATCTGAGGAAGCCTCCATGCTAATAGACATTGGAACTAATACTGAGGTTATTCTTGGGAATAGAGAAGAGCTTTACGCTTGCTCTTGTGCTTCTGGACCAGCCTTTGAGGGAGCGCACATAAAACATGGCATGAAAGCGGTTTCAGGGGCAATAGAAGCAGTCCAAATAAAAGGCTCTGAAGTTAAGTTTAAAACGATAGGAGACAGTAAACCCGTTGGGATTTGTGGGTCAGGAATAATCGATGCATTAGCTGAAATGCTTAAGGAAAAAATCATAGATTACAAGGGACGTTTCAGAGGGTTCAATAACCCCCGCATGTTAAAAAGCAACGGAGAGGAATGCTTTGTTATAGCCTGGGAGGGCGAAACAGAGACGGAGAAGAGAATTGTTATTACGCAGAGGGACATCAGAGAGATTCAACTGGCGAAAGCAGCCATCCAAACCGGATGGCTAACGTTGCTCAGGAAAAGAGGTATGCAAGTAGACGAACTCGACCAGTTACTGGTTGCAGGTGCTTTTGGAAACTATATTAATCCTGATAGTGCAAGGAGAATAGGCCTTTTCCCGGGCATTTCATCAAAGAAAATAAGGTTCGTCGGCAACGCCGCGATAATGGGTGCAAGAATGTGCCTTATTTCGGCGGAGAAGAGGAAGGAAGCCGAAAAGATAGCTAAAAAAGTTAATTATGTTGAGCTGGCGGCTGAGCCAAACTTTCACAGGACATTTGCCAGTTCAATGTACTTGCCCTACAGGGAGATTTCCCTTTAGGCCTACCGAGACGCTCTTAAAAAAAACCGAGAATTGGAGCTTTACTCTTGATTGAAAAAGTTTAAATTACATGTTTATTTGAATGATGCTTAAAGGATTCTTCGTTAAAAAAAATCGTAACATTTTTTAACCGCCCTTCTTACTGGGTAAGAAACCTGAAATGGACTCAAGAATTCATAGGATGGGGACGCTTTGAGCGAAAAGAGACTCTTAGCGCTCAGGAAGAGGCTAAAGGCCAGAAAGCCAGAGTTCATACGGTGTGAGAGTTGGCGGTATGTAAGGGTGAAGAGTAGCTGGAGAAGGCCGAAGGGTATCGATAATAAGATGCGGGAGAAGCGTAAAGGATGGCCAAAAAGCCCTAACGTGGGATACCGTGCACCTAAGAAGGTTAGAGGATTACATCCCTCAGGCTTCCAGGAAGTTATCGTCTATAGGGTTGAGGATTTAGAGCCGTTAAACCCTGAAGAGCACGCCGTCAGAATAGCTGGCTCTGTTGGAAACAAAAAGGCATTGGAGATCATGGATAAGGCCGAAGAAAAGGGACTTTGGATCCTTAATCCTCGCGTGGTTAAGGAGGAAGTTGAGGAGGAACTTGTTAAAGAGGAAGAGGTCATAGAGGCAGCAGACCTTGAAGAAGTTGTAGAGGAAGAGGAAGGGGTTCGGTTAACAGAGGTTGAATGGATTGACGGGGAAAGCGCTAAAAAGCTGGAGGAGGTTGGAGTATTTACCCTTAAAGCACTGGCTGAGGAGGAGGACTTAAAGGAGTTATCAGAGATAACAGAGATCCCCTTGGAGAAGCTTGAAGAATGGGTTAGCAAGGCTAGGGAGATGCTTAAGGAGGGTGAAACGTGAACCTATCGGTTCAGAGGAGGATCGCCGCGGAGATACTTAAAGTCGGCGAGAGCAGGGTTTGGTTTGACCCAGAACGCATAGAAGACATTTCAACGGCGGTTACACGTGAAGATGTGCGTAGCCTGATAAAGCAGGGAGCAATAAAGGCGAAGCCTAAGGTCGGAGTGAGCAGAGCTCGGGCAAGAAGGCTGCACGAGAAGAAGCGTAGAGGGCAACGCAGAGGGCCAGGTAGCAGGAAGGGTGCTGCTACAGCCAGGATGCCAAGAAAGGAAAAGTGGATGATGAAAATTAGAGCAATAAGAAAGTTTCTTAAGCGCCTCAGGGCACGACGGATAATCACCCAGAGTACATACAGGAAACTTTACAGGATGGCGAAGGGAGGCGCTTTTGGAAGCGTTGCGTACCTAAAGAGCTACATAAGGGAGAGGAAGCTTGCGAGACGGTGAAAACTGAGAGGGTGTCGTGAAAATGGCGAGAGGCGCTCGGTACAGGGTTCCCTTTAGACGGAGACGGGAGGGAAAAACGAACTACAGGCTTAGGAGGAAGCTCATTCTCTCAAAACTTCCGAGAGTCGTGGTTCGTGGAAGCTTAAACAACATTACCGTACAGTTGATTGAGCCGTCATTCGGAGGGGATAAAGTACTCTTTTCTGCCCATTCAAGGGAGCTGGTGAAAAAGTACGGGTGGAAGGGTCATTGTGGGAACCTTCCGGCAGCGTACTTAACGGGACTTCTACTTGCCTTAAAAGCTAAAGGGAAGGTTAAACGTGCAGTGTTAGACATAGGGTTACATACCCCGGTGAGGGGGAGTAGGGTCTTCGCCGCGTTGAAAGGGGTACTTGACGGAGGACTAGACGTTCCACACGGTGAAGAGATACTTCCTTCCGAGGAGCGCATATCAGGAGGTCACATAGCGAAATACGCACGCTACCTCTTAGAGCTAGATCCTACAATCTACGCGAGGCAATTCTCAGCGCAGATAAAAAGAGGAGTAAGACCTGAAGATATGCCTAAGCATTTTAATGAGGTGAAAAAGGCAATTCTTGAAGATCTGGGAGGTAAACGTTGATGGCGTTAGATGAGCTTGAAGAGTGGAAGCCAAAGACGGAGCTAGGAAGGCTTGTTAAGGAAGGTTACATCACAAGTATAGATGAGATTTTCGCTCAGGGACTTAGAATAATGGAGCCGCAAATAATCGATCTTCTCCTACCAGACTTAGAAGATGAGGTTGTTGGAATAAATCTTGTCCAGAAACAGACAGATGCTGGCGAAAGAACACGGTTTAAAGCCCTCGTAGCCGTCGGAAACAAGAAAGGATATATTGGACTTGGAAGCGCTAAGGCGGCGGAAATAGGACCAGCCATCAGGAAGGCGGTGGTGAATGCTAAAATGGCTGTGACGCCTATCAGGTTGGCTTGTGGGAGCTGGGAGTGCGGCTGCGGTGCACCGCACACGGTCCCATTTAAAGTTTTAGGGAAAGCGGGAAGTGTGCGGGTAACACTGATACCCGCACCTCGAGGACTTGGCTTAGTCGCGTCGGATGTTGCTAAGATAATTTTAAGGTTGGCCGGCGTGAAAGATGTATGGTCCTTCTCGAAGGGACATACTAAAACTACTTTAAATCTTGCGTATGCGACGTTTAACGCTCTCAAACAGACAATGAAAACTTTAATTCCATCCGACTGGGGGCGGTGAAGCGTTGAGCAGTAACAACAGGATCCTTGCCGTGGTAAGAATAAGAGGAGACGTAGGTGTTAGAAGGGAAATACGTGACACCTTAAAGATGTTAAGGCTGCACAGGGTTCATCATGCAGTGCTGGTGCCGGATGTGCCAAGTTATAGAGGAATGCTTCAGAAGGCAAAGGACTACATCACTTGGGGTGAGATAGACTCTGAAACGCTAAGCATCCTTCTTGAAAGAAGGGGCAGGCTTGAAGGAGGTAAGAGGCTAACCAACGAGTTCCTTAAAGAAAATACAAGGTTTAACTCGGTGAGGGAGCTCGCCGATAAAATCCTTAAAGGTGAGGCGAAAATAAGCGATGTCCCCAAACTTAAGCCGGTGTTTAGACTACACCCTCCAAAAGGCGGCTATAAAAGAGGGACAAAGAGGCCTTACAACGACGGAGGCGAACTCGGTTATCGCGGAGCAGCAATAAACGAGTTAATAAGAAGGATGGCATAACAGGGTAAGACTCGGCTTTAATCTTGTTGAACCGTTAGAAACAAAAATTATAAATTTAGTTTATGTTCCTTTGAGCCTTAAAAGCAGGATGGTGCGGGCAATTGATTAGAAGGAAAAGAAAAGTGCGTAAAATGCGTGGTAGTAGAACGCATGGGTATGGCAGGGTTGGGCAGCACCGTGGAGGAGGACAACGTGGAGGAAAAGGAGGAGCCGGAAAACATAAACACTTATGGATCTGGGTTTTAAAATATGACCGAGAATACTTTGGAAAGCACGGTTTTAAAAGGCACGGTGTGACAAGGGACGTTGCAACGCTAAATGTAGGGGGGCTTGACGAGAACGTAAGCCTCCTTAAATCGGGAGAGGAGAAGGGTGTACCGATTATAGATTTGACCAGCTTGGGATATGTGAAGGTTTTAGGATCAGGCAAGGTTACAAGGCCACTAATAGTAAAAGCAACCGAATTCACCGAGTTGGCTATTAGAAAAATTGAGGAGGCAGGTGGAAAAGCAATAAAAGTTTAAAGACCGCAAAAATAGGGTGATTTAACGGGAAGAAGGCCGATGCTCAGGTTGGAAATTGCTTAGGTGGGCAATTTCACAATTCTTGGGGGCTTTCTATGGCCGGTACCTTCCTAAACATCTTCAGACCGTTCATTCGCTTCATGCCGGAAGTTAAAGCCCCGGATCGTAGGGTTAGCTTCAGAGAGAAGCTCGTTTGGACCGGTGTCGTTTTGATCCTCTACCTTATAATGGCGAACATCCCACTCTACGGAATACCTAGAGGGCAAGGGTTTGACTACCTGTATTTCCTTAGGGTTATTCTGGCGTCTTCTAGAGGAACCTTAATGGAGTTGGGTATAGGACCCATAGTTACCGCGGGACTTGTCATGCAGTTGCTTGCTGGATCAAAACTTATCGACGTAGACTTGTCGAACCCTGAAGATAGGTCGCTGTTCACCGGAGCACAGAAGGTTCTCGCTGTGCTGATGACCATGGTGGAGGCCGGCGTCTACATATTCGCTAAGGCATATGGCGACCTAACCATCTACCAAGCAGCTTTAGTGTTCCTGCAGTTAACCACGGCAGGGATCGTCTTGATACTTATGGATGAAATGCTTCAGAAAGGCTGGGGACTAGGGAGTGGGGTCAGCCTTTTTATAGCTGCTAACGTAGCAGGACAAATACTCTGGCTTTCCCTAAACCCTAATACGAGCCCATACGACTACCTTGGCGTGGGGGCCTTAGTGGCACTAGTACAAGTTTTAACCTTTCCTTACTGGCCAGCAGCCTCCATGTTCCTTCAAGTTTTATATTCCTACCCACCTGACCAAAGACTTAGTGTTGAGTGTTTAACGTCGGCGACGCAGGCCGCATCATACATGCTCTACTACATGGCATTTTACCCTTATACGGGGGTCTACTACGTTTTTTTCAGGTCTCATAATCAACCCAGCATGATGGGGGTTATAGGTACAATCATCGTTTTTCTTGTAGTAGTTTACGTAGAGTCTGTTAGGGTTGAAATCCCTCTCCAGTACGCACGTTTTAGAGGGTTCCGAGGGAGATACCCGATAAAGTTTCTTTACACATCTAATATACCGGTTATCCTCGCACAAGCAGTGATCGCTAACATCTTATTGGTTTCACAGGTTTTATGGTCGAATGTTGGGTATGTCCCCTTCTCGCAGCTTATCCCGCTCTTAGGAGCAATCTGGCCGGACATCGACGTTACCCAGCTCCAACCACTAGCGAGCTTAGGGTGGAACTATAACTCCTTGGTTAACATAATAGGACAGTTTATTCCCTCAACACCGAACATGAGCCAGCTTACTCCGGTAGGCGGAATCGCCTACTACTTCTCAACTCCCTACGGCTTAGATAACGTCTTTAAGGATCCGGGGCGGGCACTCATATACCTCATCATATTTTCAACTTTGTGTGCGGCTCTTTCATATATTTGGATAGACGTGTCGGGAATGGCTCCAAGAGATGTGGCTAACCAGCTTATCATGGCTGGAATGCAGGTTCCAGGATTCAGGAGGTCGCCTAAAATAGTTGAGAGGCTTCTCGAAAGGTATATTCCTCCCGTTACGATCCTTGGCGGCTTCGCCGTAGGGTTACTGGCTGCGTTTGCTGATTTTCTTGGTGCATTAGGAACGGGGACGGGGGTTCTGCTAACCGTAGGAATAATATATAACTATTATGAGTTAATTGCAAGGGAACAGCTTGCCTCAATAAGCCCTGCAATACGCGGCTTACTCGGGCTAGAGTAGGAGGGTTAAACTTGAGCGAGGAAGGATTTGTAATAGTTATCACCGGAATACCAGGAGTGGGGAAAACCACGGTTATTGATGCGGCGATGGAAGCGGCAAAGAGAGAAAACATGAACGTCACTTTAATGAATTATGGGACGGTCATGTTTGAAATAGCTAAGGCTGAGGGACTAGTTGAAAACAGAGACCAAATGAGGAGGCTGCCATCACACGTGCAGAGGAGAATCCAAAGGCTTGCGGCACGTAGGATATCTGAGAATGCTAAGGGGCACGTAGTGCTGGTTGACACTCACATGTTAATTCGTACACCGGAGGGGTTCCTCCCCGGAATCCCAGCATGGGTCGCCGAAGAGTTGAAGCCCAACGTATTAGTGCTTGTCGAGGCGGAACCAGAAGAAATAGCCCGTAGAAGGAAGAAGGACGAAACAAGGGAAAGAGATGTACAGTCCATCGAGGAAATACAGACGCACCAAGAAATGTGCAGGTCTGCTGCAGCGGCATGCGCAGCCTTAACCGGGGCCACGATCGTGGTTATCCCTAATCATGACGGACGCGCCCACGAGGCGGCTGAACAAGTGTTCAAACTATTCAGGACGTTAAAGGAAAGCTAAGGTAGGCGGAAAGGAGGTTCTGGACGTGTTTTGGGATCCAGCAGCTCCGCCAGCGTCTACTCTAATTGTCTTGGCAGTATCGATTTTAGTGACGTTAACGTCAAGCGTGGTGAACCGTGTGCTTCTGCCAATACCGAAAATTAGAAGGTACGCTAAGGAGATAAGGAAATGGAGAGAGATGATGCAGAGGGCAAAGGAGACGGGAGACGAAAAACTGATGCTGAAGGCTAAAAGGCGGCAAAAGCTTATTGAGAAGATGCAAAGGGAGCAAGCAACACTTCAGTTTAGACCCATGCTCGTCTACCTCATACCATTTCTGGTATTGTTCTACTATTTGAACAGCTTTTACAGTGCACCGTTTGGACCAACCGTTTCACCAACAATCGTTGCAGTACTCCCAGTCAACCTATTTGACGTACCCGGGTTTTCTCCGGGAACATTCGGTGGATTCGTCAGCCCTCTCCTCACAGATATTTCAACGGTTTACCCTCTATTCGCTACTTTATGGCCTAGAATATACCTCATGCAAGTACTACCCGGACTTACCGCAGTCCAACAATACCTGAACGTCCTAAAAATACTGACAAAATCAAGTGTAAACCTTCCGATTCCCCCTGTTCTTGACGGGTGGGCTCCTATTCCCGGATTTGGATTATGGTTCATATGGTGGTATTTCATTTCAAGCATAGCTTTCGGGGGACTCTTTCAGCGTCTTTTCGGAGTTTACATTCAACAATCTTGAGGTGAAAGTGGTATGCCAGCTCCTAGACTAAGGTCTAGATCTTTAAAAAGGAAGAAAGTCAGGACTCCCGGGGGAAGACTTGTAACTCATTATTGGAGAAGGACGGTGAGGAAGTATCGGTGCGCGGTGTGTGGGGGAGTGCTCCATGGATGCCCCACCAGCAAGGAAGACGAGAAACTAGCGAAGACCAAGAAGAGGCCGGAGAGACCGTACGGAGGATACCTTTGCCACCGCTGCCTCAGGGCCATGATAAAGGCTAAAGTTCGAGAGGGAGTTTGAGCCGTGGTCGTCGTAGCCATTAGCGGGCTGCACGGAACAGGAAAGACGACGCAGGCACGCTACATAGCGGAGCGCTTTAAGCTGAGGCACTTCTCAGCTGGAATGATAATGAGGAGAATGGCCGAAGAGAGGGGAATAGGCTTAGACGAGTTCTCAAGGATCGTTGAGGAGCAGCCTGAAATCGACAAGCTAATCGATGCCGCGAGCATCACCGAAGCTGAAAAGGGGAACGTGGTTTTGGATGCACGTTTGGCCGCCTGGATGGCTGGGGATAAAGCGGACATTAAGATCCTTTTAACGGCGCCCCTTGAAGTCAGAGCTAAAAGGATTGCTGTGAGAGATGGGAAAAGCTTTGAACAAGCTTTAAAAGAGACTATCGTAAGGGAAGAGAGTGAGAAAAGAAGGTACAAGGAACTTTACGGGGTAGATGTTGATGACTGTAGCATTTTCGATCTCGTTATAAACACGGCTTTGTGGGATGAGGAAACCATAAGGAAGGTGTTAGAATTACTGGTTGAAGCTTATTTGGCGTCTTCCGAAGGGAAGTGAAGGCTTTAATAAGACTAGAAAGTGAAGGCTTGGAATGGAGGTGGATACGGTGGCATTGAAGCCCGGAAGTATTTGTGTGAAAACCGCTGGAAGAGAGGCTGGAAGGAAGTGCGTTGTTGTGGACGTGTTAGACAAAAACTTTGTTTTAGTGACGGGGCCCCCCAGCTTAACAGGAGTTAAACGTCGAAGAGCGAACATAAAACATCTGGAAGCGACAGGGTATTACATAGACATTCCTCGTGGAGCAGATGATGAATTAGTTCTCAAGAAGCTGGAGGAGGCGAACTTAGCCGAGAAAGTAAAGGAGAAGATTAAGCTTTAAACTGCTTTCCTCTCTTTCTAATGGGAGATGGGTGTATGGAGAAGTCTTCATTAAACACGAAGAGGAGGATGCTCGTTAAAAGTGAGGATGAGACGTCAAGGGAGTACGGGAAGTACCCCGATGAGAGGAGCGTTGAGGAACTTTTAGAGGGATCCTTTGTTAACATCGACAAACCGGCTGGGCCTACAAGCCACGAGGTCTCTTCTTGGGTGAGACGCATCCTTAACTGTAAGAAGACCGGGCATGCAGGCACACTAGAGCCCTTACTCACGTAAGGGCGGTGAAACCCTAAGGTTACCGGGGTTTTACCCGTAGCTATAGGATACGCCACAAAGCTTATTCAAGCATTGCACCTTGCAAGTAAGGAATACGTGTGTGTAATGAGGATGCACGGGGACGTTGGCTTTGAACAGGTTAAAATGGTTTGCAACGAGTTTACTGGCCCGGTCTATCAGAGACCTCCAGTTCGATCATCAGTCAAGAGACGGCTTAGGATTAGGAGAATACATAGCATAGAAGCTCTCGAAATGGACGGCCGAAACGTTTTGCTGAAGATACGCTGCGAGTCAGGAACTTACATTAGGAAGCTGTGCCATGACATAGGGGAAGTTTTGGGGTGCGGAGCACATATGCGTGAGCTTAGAAGAATCGGGAGTGGACCATTCACGGAGGAAAATATTGTGACGTTGCATGATTTAAAGGATGCATATGTCTTCTGGATGGAAGAGGGGGATTTAACTATTAAGAAATTTTTATTGCCAGCCGAAATAGCCGTTCAACACCTACCTAAAATATTCGTTCGTGACTCGGCTGTTGACGCCATATGTCATGGCGCTGACCTAGCAGTTCCTGGCGTGGTTAAATTGGAGGAGGGCATCGAGCCGGGGGGGATGGTGGCCATTCTTACCCTTAAAGGAGAGCTCGTCGCATTGGGATCTGCTTTAATGTCGACGGAGCAAGTTATTAGAGAAAAGAAGGGGTTGGCCGTTAAGACCAAGAGAGTAATCATGGAGAAGGGGACGTACCCGCCTCTCTGGAAGAAAAAAGAGGATGCAAAGTCGGATTCTTCGCCTTAAAAGTGGATTTTCTCCTACGGGCATCTGCTCTTTACCTAACTTTTAAACCTGACCCCTCCGGGGCGAAAAGTATAAAATTGGTTTCATTCTCTCCTTACTCAAGCTTGAACGAGATCGAGGTTCTTTAGAGGAAAAGTGGAGGGTTAACGGTGAAATATCCTAAAATAAGGCGAACCTACTGTCCTAGGTGTAAGAGGCACACCGAGCATTCAGTGAGTGTTTACAAGAAAGGTAAGGATAGGGCTTTAGCGGAGGGCGCTAGAAGGTACGCGAGAAAGAAACGTGGCTACGGCAGCCAGCCCAATCTTCTCTACGCTGCGTAGAGGGGGGCAAACCGATCCAGAGAGTGTTTGCAAAAACTACGAAGAAAGTCAGTTTTAAGCTCAAATGTAAGGAGTGCGGCCATATTATTCATACTAAGGGTATCCGCCTTAGGAAGGTTGAAACTGTCTAAAGGAGGGTGCTTGGTTGCGGAAGCAGCGTGAGATAATTCCACAGCCTAGAAGCGTGTTCCTGAAGGTTCAATGCCCAGACTGTGGTACGGAAACCATAATCTTCGACAGGGCCAGCACTGTCGTTAAGTGCCACGTGTGTGGAGCGATGTTAGCTGAGCCAGGAGGAGGAAAGGCTCGTCTCCTAGTTAAAAAGAAGAACATCATCCAGGTTCTGAGTTGAAGTTTTGAGAAGGAAAGTAGGAAAAGTAAGAGAGTGTGGGTGAAAATGGTTAGGTTGCGGAAAGGATTTCCGAGCGAGGGGGACCTTGTGATAGCCACCGTTACGAGAGTTGCTAAGCATGGAGCCTATGTTTCCTTAGACGAGTACGAGGGGAAGGAGGGGCTAATCCACATTTCAGAGATTTCTCAAAGCTGGGTTCGGAACATAAGAAACTTTGTTAGAGAAGGGCAGAAGGTTGTTGCTAAGGTCCTTAGAACCGATCCTAGGAAAGGGTTTATAGATCTTTCACTTCGAAGGGTGACGGAATATCAGAGGAAGCAGAAAATACAGGAGTGGAAGAGGGCGCAGAAGGCTGATAACCTTCTTGAGCTGGCTGCAGGAAAGCTTAAGGCAACCATTGATGAAGTCTACGAGAAGGTAGGATGGCCTCTTGAAGACAAATATGGGGAGATATATGCTGGACTGGAGGAGGCTTCAGAGAGAGGGGAGCAAGCTCTTCTCGACGCAGGCGTTGACGAGAAATGGGCCGCTGTTGTAGCCGAGCTAGCCCGAGCATACGTTGAAATTCCAAGGGTTAGGATAGGGGGGTTCCTCGAACTAACTTGCTGGAAGCCTAACGGAATAGACGCCATTAAGAAGATGTTAATCTCGGCCGAAAAGGCCGCAGGGAACGGTGACATATCCGTTGAAATATACACGGTGGGGGCTCCCAGATATAAAGTCGAGGTAACGGCTAAGGATTATAAGCAAGCTGAAGCCGCGTTAAAGAAGGTGGTGGATACTGCATTAGCGATAATTAAAAGCGAGCGCGGGCAAGGATCCTTCACACGTGAAAAGTAAGGTAAGTTTAGACCTTCTTTACGTTGACTTTAACTCCATTAGTTCTTTCTTCCGTTTCCTTCTCCACTCACCTAAGCGGTCTTCTATGGAGAATTTCGGCGGGTGGGGGATCCTAACCTCTCCTCCACAGTAGGGACAGGCATCCTGCCTTAGAGTGTACCGGCCACATGAAACACACTTTCTAAGTAGGAACCCCATTAGGGAGCACCCTTATCAGCTTACTGTAACTTCCATTTCCCTCTCTAAATCAGGGATGGATGCCACTATCTTTAGGGGTACTTTATCGCCACTGTTAAGGGTTAACCCGCTTGCTTTGAAGGATAACTCCACGCTTTCACCCGGCTGAATAGTCACACCGGAGAAGTCGCATGCCGTACCATTAAGGTAGATTCCCGTAACGTTGAACGCGACTTTTCCATTGTTAACTATCCTTGCTACGCCGTTCCCTGACGCGTCGATGCTTACACTTTCAACGCTCATATTTGCGTCCAGAATTGAGTAATCTATTTCGAAGATCTTAACCAAGTGGTTGCTCGATATGAAAACCGGCTTGAAGTGTTTTAAAACGCTGAAGCCGTGCTGCCAATTGGGGTACCATCCCGGAGGGTTTCCAACCTCATTGTACCCTATCACGAGGGGGTAACCGTTATCCTGCATGTAGCTGTAAAGACGGTACTCCAACGCGTTTTGAGACGGGTTTTCGGGGTTAGGGTCGTGATAGTAGAGAAGCTTGTAGAGGGTCATATTGAAGAAGCTTGGAAGGTATTTTACTCCGGTTGGCGTGGGAGCATAATACTCGTACTCCCATGGCGTGTAAAAAACGTTAAAGGAGATCTTCGCCATCCAGATCCATTTCCCCTCGTCTCCATGCAGGTTTGCGTCGTTATGCCCAAAGTACACGAGGACATGGGTGGCGTTGAACTGACGCAGGATCTCCAAGCTTTCCGTCTCATTGGTAGACGTTAACGCCCTTCCAACAAGCGCTATTTGAGTTGTGTTAAATGTTGCATTGTCAACCACGGTTGTCTTGTTGCCCCTGACGGTAATCCAGTAGCCATAATCCCACCAAGATACTATAATAGCGTTTGGAGGCAGCTCGTTCTGCATGAATGCAAATGCCTCCTCCCAGTCAAGGTAAAAGTTCCCATAGCTGTCCCTTGGAGCCATCTGAGGCGAGCCGGAAAAGACCGTTGCCGTTACACCGTGATGGAAAGCAAAGAAAAGGAGAATTCCAGTTATCGCAAAAACGGCAAAGGCAGATTCTTTACCCAAGATCTTCCTTACAATAGCTCTCCTTCTTTTAATGGCTATCTTCTCCTCGCCTAGGAGTACGCGTGAAAGCGGGTCATATATCATGGCGAGGGCGAAGCCCGACATGAGACACGCCACGGGGGCAAAAAGTAGTACGAGCCGAATCATGGACCCTGCGAAGTAGACAGTCGTCACGCCCAAGATTAACAGCATGAGATCTTCATCCCTTCTCCTTTGAAACGCAAAGTACATTCCAACAGGGAAAAGTATTACTGTAACGTGAAGGTCGTAGAAGAACATGCCCCACGCTGTGGAAGCATGCTCAGCGACGCTTGCTATGATTACCTCTTCCTCTCTGTAGAATGGATTGGCTACCGACAGATAGCGTCCGCTAATACTTAAAAACGAACTTAACTTGTAAGATAAAGCAAGGGAGAGAATAGGATTTGAATATAAAAGCAGCATTACACACGCTAGGAGGCTTACAGTGACCGCTGCTAGCGTGAGTGCGGCATTCCTCCTAGTTTTTATGAGATTGTGAATCTGCGGGTACTTAGCTATTTTTTCAGGGATGCTGCGGATTGCAGGTTTAACCCGCGGATACACTTCATAGAGCACAAGTATCAGTAACCCAATTATTGCGGGAAGTGCGCTTCCTGAAACTAGGTAGCCGGCATCGTATTCCGGGACACGTGTGGCCACGAAGAGGCCCAGTGTTACGGTTATGCTATATCCTATTAGCAGGTTGCTCGAGTACCTCTTAAGTAGGATTAATAGGATGACTGCTAACGGGAGAACGTACAGCATGTATATTGCAGCCCCCCAGCTGGCTATGAACCCTCCCAAGCTTAACCCAGCCATAACCGCTGAAAAAACCGATTTCCTCTTCAAGGATCTTATGAAGAAGAAAGTTGTCAATATGAAGAAGAATAGGCCTACACACTCGTTGTCAAAAAAGCCTGCGATGGTCCGTTCAATGAAGCCTGGGGTGAAGGAAAGCAGGAAGGAGGCTATTAGGCCTGCTTTCTCGTCTAAGACTTCACGTCCGAGGAAGAACATTGCGACGCAGGAGGCGGCGCCCATGACGGCTGGGAGGACGTAACAAACCATGTACACGTCGAGGTTAACGCCTAATGCTTTTAGTAAGAAGTATAATGTAGCGGCTGTGAAGGGGACTCCTGGAAGGTAGCTGCGTGATATATCTTGCCCATACGGGTACCACCTCATCCTGTCATACCATCCAAACCAGGCACCATACCCGTAAGTAGTTATAAACACGGTGTTATAGTACTGGATCCAGGGGTCATACGCTGCTATGTAGGGGGGATACAGGAAGAACGGGAAAAGCCTGATTAAGAAGGCAAGAAGTGCTATTAGTGCGACGCTTGCAGCTAGGACGAAGAGCTTTTTATCAACTTTGACCTTAACTACCCGGAGGATGTCGTCGAAAAGGCTTGCCAGAAAACTCCTGTTTGCCAACGGACTCATCCCGTTTCTCCCTTTATTTAATTTTCCTCTTTACATCACCCCTCTTTTAAAGATATCTTTCCCTTACGGATCCTCCATGATAAGAAGTTTTTTGGTGGAATGAGAGAGCTGTGGATGGATAAGCTTTATAAAAAGGGTGCGTGTAGTCCCTTTGTCAAAGATGATGTTAGTCAAGATGTTACAGTTGGATCCGGGGCGGTCGCTGATGAGCCGTAAAGAGCGTGTGAAGGATACATGGAGCACTAAAAAGTGGTTTACCGTCCTAGCCCCACCCTACTTTGGTAACGTTGAGATCGGGTTGACTCCGGCGAACAGCCCAGAGAAGATCCTTGGTAGAGTGATGGAGACTACACTGTACGACATTACAGGAGACTTCTCGTTGATCCACGTGAAACTTTACTTTAAAATAATAAACGTTTCAGGGGATGTTGCGCAGACAGAGTTTCACGGCCACGAATTTGCACGGGACTTCCTCAGGAGCCTTATAAGGCGGGGAAGCAGTAAAGTGGAAGGTATCTTCGACGTTGTAACCAGGGATGGACGGGGGTTACGCGTCTACCCTGTAGCGTTCACTGTAAACAGGATCAAGACCAGCCAAGAAAAAGCCATTAGGAAGGTAATGAAGGAAATAGTGGAAAACAAGGCGAAGCAGCTTGATTATGGCGACTTCGCCCAAGAGATGGTGCTGGGCAAGGTGGGCTCTGAAATTTATAACTTAGCTAGGAAAATAGCGCCCTTAAGGAAATGTGATGTTTGGAAGTCGAAGCCTATTAAGCTTCGCACACGGGTGGTGGAGGTAGGTCAGGAGGCTGTCCAACCAGCTTAATGATGCTTGCGGGGTGTCTACATTGAGCTTGGAGAAGAAGTGTGTTAAGTGTGGTTCCCCCCAAGTTGAAGTTTTACTTAGGCAGCCGTTAACTTCAGGGGTTGAGTACACTTACAAGTGTTTAGTATGCCACCACACATGGAAGGAAAAAAGGAAGCGGTAAAAGAAGCGACACACGTCTACCCTTACTTTTTAACGTTTCTCCGGGTTAACTCCGCGGTTTTCTCTGTGAGAGAGGCGCTTGCAAGGATGTCGTCGATCGTTGATAAGAAGGTGTTAAGGCCCTTTTCACATTCGACCATTATGATCAGCTTCTCTCCGACGTTTTTCATGCTTAACTTTAACCCTTTAGGAAGAGGCTTATTGTCTGGGAGCAGCGTTTTAAACATTACCTCTGCCATGTGGGCATCCTCAAATAGTATCTCGATCACCGCTTTAGATCTGCTATCTTCCGCCACAGCCGCCCATCCCCAGTTCTTCGTCGAGTAACATGAGAAACTCTTCTTCCTTACCAACAGGTATGTATGCTCCAGCAGCTAACTCATGGCCTCCAGCCGCCGTCTCAAGCTTCATCCTCTCCATAACCCTCCTCACCAATTCTCCTAAATCTACATTTTCCCCTCCTTTCCCCAGCCGAATGGAAGCTTTAATGCAGTCTTCCTCGTTAGAGTAGGCTAATCCAACGATAACTTTGCTTTGATACTTCTTAGAGGATGCGAGTATGGACGCAACTGTTCCAACCATCCTTACGTCGATGCGGCCAACTCCACTGAACCAGTACAGGTTCTTCCGCTTCTTCATCCCCTCTCCTTCAACCCAGTTGATGTAGTCTGCTAGCTTCACCCGGTACTCGTCAACGGCCTCCGCTGCCTCGGAAAGGGACCTCTTCCTTTCCCCCATACATATGGCTAATCCCAGCCCGGTCCTCCCGGTACGTCCACAGGCGTTAAGGAGCGACGCGTACTCTCTTGCATCCCTCATGGGGGTTCCCTCTCTCTCCCTGCTTAAGACGTAAACAGTACCTATAATGCTCTGAGCTTCGTCAGCGCTCATGTTTCCCGGACCCAACATGTACTTTACAAGCTCGGAGACCAGCCTAGCTTTCTCTTCACGTGAAAGCTCGGCTATTGTCCTCCAGCGATCACCCGCCTTCAATGGTATCTGCACTCTCTCCACGAGAAACTTTAAGCATGCACCGTGGTTCCCGGATAAACCGGGTATGAATGGGTCTGTCGTGTATTCAAGAGCAACTGGTATGGGACGTGTCTCACGTCCAAAAACTATCAGGTCTTTAACCTCCTGCAGAATGCCGTGCTCCACTCCTTCCCTAGCTATTTCGGCATTTAAGCCTGTTAGACTACGTTGCTTTCCTTTGTCTTGCCTGTCCCCGAGGGCTCCGACGATGGCCAACGGGGACAGGTCCCTGTTTTTAACGTCAATCTCTCTTGCCACCAGGTATGCTGCTCCGGCGCCGCTGACGTCGACACCTCCATCTAAGCCGAAAAGGTGAGGGTTAAAGTGAATGAGCCTTCCACCGCCCTCTTCGGGGGGGTGATGATCGATTACTACGGTGTCTTCTTGCAGGGATTCCTCCAGAAGCTTTAACTGTCCACTACCCATGTCGGTGAACACGAACACTCTCTCCCTTCTCGGGATACGCTCTAGGCTCTTCCTGCTTAGCTGCTGGATTATCCGGACGTGGAACCTTGCATTAAGCCGTGTAAGGGAGGTTGAAATGATGCTTGCCGCTGCGATGCCGTCAGCGTCCAGGTGAGAAACTACCTGAAAAAGAGCATTTTCCCGTGCTTTTTCACGCAGGTAACTCGCCACGTCTCTAGCTGCCTTAACGAGTTGAGGTGGAGGCACTTTCCCTTCAAACCCGCCTTTTACTGCCGTATGAGTATGGCTGCCTTCTCAGGGTCATACTTCCAGTCTGGTGGTAGAACTCCCTTCCGCTTGTAGTACTTTACCAGCCTGTGGATCTTTGACTCTATAAGTTGAAGACCCCTTCTTGAGTGGAGGTCCTTCTTGTGCTCTTCAAGATGACGTCTAACCCTCACAGCCCGCCTCATGAGGTTTATGAGGTCCTCTGGAAGGGAAGGGGCGAGTCCGTGCTCCTTCAAGATCTGGGTGATCTTTTTGCCTACTATCGGCTTAACAAGGGGGACACCATACTGGTCCCTTAGGATAACTCCAATCATGGATGGCGGGTGGCCGCTTTTGGCAAGCTCTACTACTTTGTCTACAACCCACTCCGGCGTCTTATCAAACCATTCAGGCGGCCTTTTCACCGGGGGTCTCTTCGACGATGACTTCCCTCTCTTCCTGGCGTATATCCTCGCCATGGCTGAACCCTTCAGAAGTCTTAGACCGTGAAAGCTGGAGGAACTATGGTTCGAAGATTTAAATAATTTTCGAGCTTCCAGTGAGCCATTCCGCAAGCTTTCTAAGAGCTCTTGCCCTATGGGAAAGGGCGTTCTTTTCCTCCACTTCAAGCTCTCCGAAGGTCCTCCCGTCGCCTTCGTAGGGTATGAATATAGGGTCGAACCCGAACCCTTTCCCGCCTTTAGCCTCGTGCGCGATCACTCCGAGGACTTCCCCTCTAAACGTTACGATTCGGCTCTGGTTTACGGCTGCGACTACGGATTCGAACTTTGCCCTGCGGTTTTCAACGCCATCCATCAACTTCAGGATGCCTTCATTACCTATTTTGCTAAAAACATAGGACGAATATGGCCCCGGAAAGCCATTAAGAGCCTCTATGAACAAGCCGGCGTCCTCGACGAGGACGACGCCGTCTAAGTGGACCTCACGCATAACATGTTCCAGGCTAAACCTAGCTATCTCCTCCAAGCTTTCCGACTGTACCTCAACCCGTTTAACAGTTAACTGTTCGACCGTAATACCGTAC
Source organism: Thermoproteota archaeon (assembly GCA_029258835.1). GTDB lineage: Archaea > Asgardarchaeota > Jordiarchaeia > Jordiarchaeales > Freyrarchaeaceae > Freyrarchaeum. Next base: position 20,738 of record JAPDJY010000088.1, read on the forward strand.
TTGGAGAGAACCCTTTTTGCTTCCTTCAACTTGTGAGGGTTTCCGGTGGCGAAAAAAACCTTTCTCACCGTTCCGAGTACCTCCCTCGCCTCTCGATCTCCCACATTTTCTCTATTACAGCGTCTGCCCCGCTGAACGAGCTCCGGTAGCCTTGAAGTATGATGCCGAAGGCCTCTTCAAAAACGTCATAGTGGGTGCTTTCCAGCGCCCTCTTCATCAGGTGAAGGTCTACACCGCGGTCCTCAACGCTTCGGGAGAAGTCGCCCAGTCCGAAGTCTATGAAGAAGATTTTTCCACGGCTGAGTATCATATTAAGTTGTCAGGTCCCCATGTATTACTCCCATCCTATGCAGCCTCCCTATCGACTTTCCCACCTCGTAAAGTCGTTTACGCAGCTCCTCACCCGGTAACCTGCCACTTTTAATAAGCTCTTTCAAGGTTCCACCTTCAACGTAGTCCATTACGATGGTTGCGTTATCTACGTCTACCAGGTAAACAGTTGGCGCCGGTACTCCAGCCCTCTTGGCGGCGTGGAGCAGACGAGCCTCACGCACCGTCCTCTGCCGCCTTAAAAGAAGGTCCAACTCTGTAACCCTATAATTTTTGGTGACTCTCACCTTGACGAGAACCTTCCTGCCGAAGAGGTCTTCTAGGAAAAGGTGAGCCTCCGCGCCCTTCCTGAAAAGCAATTATGACTCCTCCATCCAGGGGACGGTCACCTCGTCAAGCCTCCATCTAGGCTTAACCCGGCTTTCCTCCACTCTTATTATTCTCCCGCTGGCGTACTCCAGTATTCCTGTCCATGCAATCATTGCCCCATTGTCGCCTGCCAGGGAGGGGGGGACCACATGGAACTCTGCGTCGTGCTCCTTGGAAATGTATTCGATCATTTCCTGTAGACGCTTGTTCCTAGCCACGCCACCCGTTAGTAAGACCTCTCTTTTACCGGTGTGAGCCAGCGCCCTCTCCGTCACCTCTGCAAGCATGGAAAAGCATACTTCCTGAACGCTGTAACATAGATCCTCGATCCTGCAGTGTCCTATCTTTCCTATGGCAGCCGTGTACAAACCCGAGTACGAGAGGTCCATGCCCTTGACAACATATGGAAGTTGAATAAACAACTTTCCTTTGCCTGCAAGCTCCTCTACCTTTGGCCCTCCAGGGTGTTTCAAACCGAGAGCCCTAGCAAACATGTCGAGCATGTTCCCCACGGCTATGTCTAATGTTTCGCCGAAAACCCTGTACCTTCCCTTCTCGTAGGCTGCGACCAGCGTATTCCCCCCGGAAACGTACAGAGTTAAAGGGTCTCTTACGTCCTCGGCGAGGCGGCCTATTTCTATGTGTGCCAGGCAGTGGTTTACGCCTACTAGGGGTACTTCAAGCAGTAGCGATAATGCCCTGGCAATGGTTGCAACGGTTCTTAAGCAAGGGCCTTTAGGGGGTTCTCTAGCCCCGGCCCCTGCGAGAAGGCAACAAGGTTGATGTCCTCCATGTTAACTCCTGCATCCTTTAGAGCTGATAGGATTACTTGCTTAGCGCTGTTCGAATGGTGCTGGGCGGCCTCCCTGGGATGTATCCCTCCTTCGGCCGGAACGTACTCATCCCTAACGTTGGCGAGCACTTCGCCTTCACCGTCCACGATCCCTACGCCTAGGGTGTGCGCTGTCCCTTCAATCCCGATGCATAGTATTCGGCGGCCACCCAGATTCCTCTTCACCAGCGAGGGGAGGGGCATTCCGTTACGCCTCTTTCTCCTCTGAGCCACCTTCCTTCTTTTTCTCTCTCACATAGTCTGTGTAGCCGCACTTGCCACACGTGTAACGGCGCCAGTGCTCAGCCATGAAAACGCCGGGGCCGCACCTAGGGCAAAACCTTTTAACACGGACAAGCTTCCCATCAACAATCTTATAATATTTGCTAACGCTCACCCGACCGCCTCCGCCACCTATTTTCAAGGTCGGCTAGCGTGTTACTACGCTGCCTCCTCACTTTCCTTCACCTCATTTCTCTTAATAATGTATTCTGGCTCCACCTGATAAGCTATTTCCTTTGAATCGTAGATCATCGCCGTCCCCTTCGACCGGCCTAAACCGTACTCCGTCACGATCTTCCTAACGTAGACGTTTTCTAGGGGGACGCTTAGAAGGGCGGCTATCTTCCTTCTCACTTCCATCCTGCTAGGCGTTCCTTCCCCCTGATGCAACACCATGAAGGCAACTTCTTCTCTCTGGAAGAACGGGTTTCTACGTTTAGAGACAACTTTCACTTCCATCACAGGCTTCCTCCATCATCTCCCTAACGATGCTGATCGCTCTCCTCCTAGCTTCATCGTTTACGTCCAAGACTACTAACCCCTGCTTCGGCTGGCCATAAATTATTATCGCCCCCTCAGGGGCGAGTATTATCGCCGGTATCGCCAGTAGGTCTTCTTCTCCATCAACAACCACGTAGACGCGGCCAGTCTTCGAGTAAGCCTCCCTGATCACCCTCCAAGCATCCTTACTTATCGTCCCGGGAGGATTCTTCAAGTTAAGCCTGACCCCGTCCGTTAAACTCCGGTTCAAACTAACGGTTCTAAGAGTTTTCCCGTCGACGATGCTAACGTCAAACTCTACGCCGACGTCAAGCAGTGTGTCCGTAGCGACGTCGCCCACCACCACCACCTTGGCAGGCTTCCGCGTCGCGATAAGACCTTTAATTTTCAAGCTTGTTTCTGGGTGTTCACCCTCAACCAGCACTCCAAAAGGCTCCTTAAGGGAGTCTCTGAGGTGAAGCGGCAATTTCAAGTCGCAGTCAGGAATCATCCTTCTCCCCTTTTTCACCTCACTTTCAACGCGTACTTACCCTTCTTTTTAATGTCCAGCCTTCTAGCTATCTGCGAGCCCTCCGGGTCAAATACGATCAGCAACCCCCCGTAGTCGTCGGACAGGGAGTACGACTTACATTCAGGGCACATTTGCCCTCTCACGAGAAGCTTACATGTGCGGCAAGCCCTTTCCCTCAACCTTCCACCTCAAGAGGAGTGCTTCTCTTCTCCTGCCTCCTGCTTCCCGTATATTCGCTCCAGTTCCTCCTTTATCCATTCGATCTTCCCGAGGAACGGCTGCCTCATCGTTAAACCTATCCTCCCGCCTCTCGCCCCCCCGCTCATGGACACGGAGACAACCCTCGCCCTCACCATGTCGCCCCGCATTATACGCCGCCCAGTCTCCTTCCCTATGAGGGCAGGGGTCTTACTGTCAAAGTCGATGAAGTCGTCCGTGAGCTGGGAAATGTGTATGAGGCCTTCGACCGGGCCAAGCCTTACGAAGACGCCAAAATCGACGACCTCCGTCACGGCGCCCTCTACGACCTCGTGCTGCTCCGGTTTAAAGGTGAGAACCCTGAACGTGGCTTGATGGAAGGCGCCTCCGTCTCCTGGGATCAGCCTTCCAACCCCCACGTCCTCCACGTCTATAACGCTGATAACTATCCCCAAGTCAGGGTCCATCACTTCCTCGTACTCTCTTCTAAGCATTTCAAGAGCTACTTCCTCAACTGGCTCCCCGAACCTGTCAGGGGGGATCCTAAGCACGTCTCTAAGAGTTACGAGCTTGTACATTTCCCATTCACCTCAACAAAACCCCAAGGTAAACGGGGCCTCGTTAAACGAGGGAGCAACACTTGGGAACCCCTATGAAAGCCAAAAGGTAGAAGGTGCTGATGGAGGCTACGGTAACCCTAAGCGCCACTATAACTGGCTTGCTTCACCTGTAAGCGACATCCCCTTATAAAACTTCCCCGTCAAGTGCCAGGTGGTCCTCCTGCCTGAGGAAGACCACGGCGACGCCGGCCTCCCTAAGCTTCCTCCGAAGCTCCCTGTCATTGGTGGCTACGACGCACCTTTCAACCTTTTTGGCATAGTTCAAAATTGATTCGTCCACCCCCCCACAGCTGAAGGAGCAAAACTTCACGTTTGCACGATCAACAAGTTCCAATGCTGACCTAGCCATCCTTCCAATCTTTCCTCCTCTTCTAGCAAGCTCCTTCAGCTCCCTTAACACGCAGTCTAAAACCACCACTTCGTACTTTGCAACGATAACCCTATCAAGCTCCGAAAAAAGGTCTAACCCGAGGGAGAAGGGGGCAAGCAGAAAGTTAGTGTCGACCAGAACCTTAACGACGTTCACTTCACAATTCCCCACCCAATGAGTCTCCATCTCCCCGAAACCATCCGGCTCACGGCAACCCTTTGCCCCTCCTCGGCGCAGACCGGCCGGCGCAGGTTGATCTCGACGACCCCGCCCCTAACCGAGGACACCACGCCTACAGTAACCGATGAGCCAACGTTCAGCATTAACGGCTCATTAACCTTTACATCTTCCACCTTAGAAAGCTCCACGCTGCCGACAACACGCTCCATTAAATGCAGCTCTAAACTTAAACCATCCCATACTGGGGGAAGGGTACCCGGCTTCCCGACCACGCTCCCTATAAGTCCGTCAGCCTTTGTCAAGGAGGGGTCTAGCTTCGTTCCAACGCCAATCAACCCTCCGGGGACAGCTTCCTCGAGCTCCACGCCTCCACCAGCATGCAAGCTCACAACGTCAGTATAGATGGGCTCGTACCCTCCGCCAAGGCTAACACCAGGGCGAATCTCGATCTCGTCACCGACCCTAACCCTCCCCTGAACGATAGCTCCGCCAATAACGCCCCCAACCAAGTCCTCAGGCCTCGTACCAGGCTTATTAACGTCGAAAGACCTAGCCACGTACATCCTTAAGGGCTTACTAAGGTCTCTAGTGGGGGTGGGGATCACCTCCTCGATGCTTTGAACCAAAACGTCAAGGTTCACACCGAAGACGGCTGACACGGGGATGACCGGGGCGCCCTCGGCGAATGTCCCGCTAATAAACTCCCTGATCTGCCTGTAATGTTCGATTGCCGCCTCCCTAGAGACAAGCTCGATCTTGTTCTGCACGACGACGATGTTCCTAACCCCGGTGATTTCCAGCGCGGCGAAGTGCTCCCTCGTCTGAGGCTGAGGGCAAGGCTCGTTCGCCGCGATAACCAAGACGGCGCCATCCATCAGGGCGGCGCCACTAATCATGGTAGCCATGAGACGCTCGTGCCCTGGGCTGTCCACGAAGCTAACCTTCCTCAGGAAGACGGCGTCCTCGCCGCAATGCGGGCACTTGTACCCTCCAGCCATCGCCAACGTGAAGTAGCACTGAGGGGGAGGGCAGGAGGGACACTTCAAAACAACAGCGTCGGCGTAACCCAACTTGATGGTGATGCCGCGCCGCTTCTCCTCACTATGACGGTCAGCCCAGACCCCTGTAAGCGCGTGCACAAGGGTGGTTTTCGGCGCCCCCCATCAGCATGGATGGGCATTGCCGTGGTCGACGTGTCCTGCGGTGCCTATGTTTACGACGCTTTGCGACTTTGCAGCATCCTCAAATGCGCCAGCATTCCCCGTCAAAAATAAACCTCCATCAGGTTTTAATAAGTGTGAAGTTACTTTTCCTTTCTCCAGCGGTCTTTTTAAAAGTTTCTTGCATCCAGCTAGCACCTTCCACCGTCACCTGCTTCCACGGTTAAAAACCTGCCCTTAACAGTAGAGAAGCCTTGCTCAGGGCGGAGCGGCCAGGAGTCCACGGTGCGGCGCCCTTCAGCCCTCCCCTTAGGGGGGTCGGGCAGCATCGTTTAGCAGGGAGCCTATCTCCTCCTGTATCCTCCTCATCACATCCACACTTATTTGCCCCGGCGCAACAGGATCGTCTAGTGAGGCATACGTGAAGGGAGAGCCGAAAAGGGGGCAAAGGATCCTCGAAACAGCCCCCAGCCTGCCCATACAGAAGGACACGGTTCTCCCCCGACGCTTGGTTGAAGCCAGCTTTAAAAGGAGGAGGTTATCCGTGATCCTCCTCGCCAAGGTTACGATTTTAGCTACGTCGCATCCGAGGCTGAAGAGGATGTCAACCTTCCTAGCCAGGAAACTCCACGTCGGCGTAGCTTCAAAGTCGTGGTAGGACAGGATAAGGGTAACCCCAACCTCTTTACACAGTGAAACCAGCCTGCCGAGGAGGGCGGGGTCAGTTGACGCCTCCACATCCACGAAGTCCGGTCCAGAAAGAACACACTTCTCTATCAGCTTCACCCGTTCACCCTCGCTAAACGGGAAAACACCCCCCTCACCTCTACGCCGAACAGTCACGATGACCGGCACCCCAATGTCAGACAGCAGCCTCCCAACCCGAACCCTCCTCCTCTTAAGATAGTCTAAACGCAACTCCACCAGGTCCGCTCCAGCATCACACGCCCTACGCGCCTTCTCCAGCATACCCTCCTCACTGTCAGCCCTCACGGAGACGCAAACCCTAAACAAGCCAGCACCAGCCAGAGAAACCCGCCCCTTACTCCTCAGCAACCTTCCGGGAGGCAACCTCAAGAACAGCTAAAGCTTCACCCTCACCCTTACGGCCGGGAAGAACCCCCTCCTTGTAGAGTAAATCCCTGACAGCCACACGGACAGCCTCACTCCTACTCCTGTAAACACCAAGCTCGACAAGCATCCTCAAACCCTTAACGTACTCCTCAGGAACCCTAAACGACGTCGACTTCATAAGCTAAATACGCTACAATAGACAATATAAACATGACCTTTCACAGAACACGTAAAACACGAACCCCACCAGCACGGCACTTACACACGTTCACGGCAGACACAACCATAGGGGAAAGCCTCCCAGAACAGGCAAAACACATCCAACACCAGCGGCAGCCAACACAAAAAGAAAAACACCAGAACAAACCTCAAAAAAGGAACAGGAGAGAACCCCGACAGCCCAGCTTTCACCGGGAAACACGAGCACCTACGACCTCGCCTTAACCTCCCTAACCACTCCGACGGCAACCGTGTAATCGCTGTCACGCACCGCGAAGCGGCCAAGCTGAGGAATCTCCTTATAGGGCTCAATCACCATCGGCCTCGTCGGCTCAAACTCCACCAGCGCCGCGTCACCACGCTTAATATAGTCCGGGTTCTCCTCTATCACCTGCCCCGTCCGCCTATCCAGCTTAGCCAGAAGCTTCGAAAACCTGCACGCCACCTGAGCCGTGTGAGCGTGAATCACCGGAGTATAGCCCGCCGCGATCGCCGTCGGATGCTGAATAACAATTATCTGACCCACAAATCTCTCAGCCACAGTAGGCGGATTAGCCGGGTGGCCAGCCACATCGCCACGCCTAATATCCTTCTTAGAAACACCACGCACGTTAAAGCCAATGTTATCCCCCGGAACAGCCTCGTCAATCCGCTCATGATGCATCTCTATAGACTTAACCTCACCCTTAACGTTGGGCGGCTGGAAAACAACGGTATCACCAGTCTTCAAGACACCAGTCTCAACCCTGCCAACAGGAACAGTCCCCACCCCAGTAATACTGTAAACATCCTGAACCGGAATCCTAAGCGGCTTATCAACCGGCTTAGGCGGCACCTTCAACATGTCCAAAGCCTCAATCAAAGTCGGCCCATCATACCAAGGCATATTACCGCTCTTCTCAAGCAAGTTATCACCGGTCCACGCAGAAACAGGAACAAACGGCACCTCGTCAACCTTGTAGCCAACCTGCTTAAGCAACGTCTCCACTTCCTTCCTGATCTCCTCATACCTCTCCTTACTCCAGTTCACACTCGCATCATCCATCTTATTAACAGCGACAATCATCTGACCAACACCCAGCGTAAACGCAAGATACGCATGCTCCCTCGTCTGACCACCAGGACCAATCCCCGCCTCAAACTCACCCTTCCTAGCAGACACCACCAGCACCGCAGCATCAGCCTGCGACGTCCCAGTAATCATATTCTTAATAAAGTCCTTATGACCTGGAGCATCAATGATAGTGAAGTAATACTTATCTGTCTCAAACTTCCAGAATGAGATGTCGATGGTTAGACCGCGTTCTCTCTCCTCTTTGAGTTTATCCATAACCCAAGCGAACTTGAAGCTACCCTTTCCAAGCTTTTCTGCTTCCTCTTCATATTGCTTGATTGTCCGCTCATCAATCGCCTTAGTAAGGTAAAGCAAATGACCCATAAGAGTCGACTTCGGCATTCCCCGGGAAGACAGGTTACACCGCCCGGGGAATATTGCCGTGATCCACGTGCCCTATAACCACCAAGTTCAAATGCGGCTTAGAAGCACTCATGCTAACATCCTCCTAACTCATTCATGCACGCTGATTAATCAAAACTCCACTTTTTTATTTTTTTCGGATATCAAACAAAAGCAGTTCACATCATTAAGCAGCGCCAGAAGAGGTGGATCTGTAACAGCCACCACTGCGGCAATCCGGACAGGAAAAATTAATAAGTGAAACTGCAGGTTAGAATCCACAGGTCAGAGCTCGGCGAGGGGGCGGCATTGCCTAGACGTCCATCAAGATGTTATACGAAGGTGGATGGGCCACCGTACACCCGTTCTGAGTATATTCACGGAAGCCCACCATCCAAGATAAGAATTTATGAGATGGGAAACCCCAAGCAGAACTATACGTTAAGAGCGGACTTGATCATTCAAGAGCCATGCCAGATCACAGATGGAGCACTTGAAGCCCTAAGAATAGCGGTTAATAGGCACCTTACAGTTAGACTCGGACGAGATAACTACTACCTTAAAATCAGACCAAAGCCACACCACATCATACGAGAGAGGAGAATGCTAGCGTTTGCAGGAGCAGACCGGCTGCAAGATGGGATGAGGCTTTCATTTGGGAAGCCTACTTTGCGTGCTGCCAGGGTTAGGGCTGGTCAGGTTATTTGTAGTGTTTGGGCCGTGGATTCTTCTAGGGCTGTGGAGGCTATTAAGAGGGCGTTTTACGTTGGGGGGAGGAAGCTTCCTCGCCCGTCACGCGTAGAGTTTGTTAGGGGGGAGGGTTTACCTTTAGAGTAGCTGTTTGGCTGTGACTGGCCTTCAACCTGCGACCGCGTTTTAATGATTGTTAATTTTCGCGTCCGCAATCGCCAGTAACACATGTCAGTCTGAAGTCCGTTAATGACCCCGTGGGGAACGCAGGCAACGTGGAAGGCAGATGGGTGAAGCCGCCCCTGCTCAGCAGTTCGCCACCGTCCTTAAAGCCTTGCGAAGCAGTTAAATGTTTGGTGGGTGTTTGTGGGTGCTGGTTTGGCCACGGGGTGGCTATGGGGTGGAGTCTTCGGATGTGGGGCTCCGGGGTCCCCCGAAAGCCCTATTAGAGGCGTATGCCTCTATGATGGGGAAACGCTTGACAGACCAAAACCACATTACCCATAAAAACCTATCAAGCGTGAACCCAACCTACACCAATCCTTCAGGAGTCTTAGTAAGCACGTAACATTACAACTCGGGACTCACGCAGCACGGCGCATGCGGCGTGGGTTCGGATGGGTATGGCGTGGATTCACGTGGCTTTCTGCGAGCTTGGCCGATCGGGAAGCCTTGCGAAGCAGTTAGGTATTTGGTGGTATTTGTGGGTGTTGGTGAGTGAACAGGTGGAGGCTGCCCCGGATGCTCAGCCGCCTAGCGGCCTAGAGGGCGGAACCCTCAGATGAGGGGTTCCCGGGCTCCCCCGATAGCCCACGAGGCCACCCAGGCCGATGCGTGGAAAGGAGTAGACATCCACAAAAGCCCATCTACCCCAAAACCTGCCCATTCCAGCCTGAGAAGCTAGGAAGGAGCCAGAGTAGCCAAGCTAGACCGTGGAGTGGGGGCGCTAGGGGGACTGAGGTACGTGCAGAGACGCTGTAGACGCAGCTGGCCGCAGCCATTCAGCCCAGTACGCAGCAAACCGCCAGCAATAGCCCACAGCGGAAGCTAGGCTAATGCTCAAGCAGCTAAAAACAGCCACTGATCAGAGTAGCTTGCCACGAGCCGCCGTGACGTGGGCGGAGCAGCGGCTCAAACTAAACAAAAGATATTTAAGTGGTTGCCCTGTTAAACTCGTTTGGAAATAAAATTTAATAAAATTTAAATAGCCCTCCACCATACTTTAAACTCAAACCTACTTAGTCCTCATTCTTAACAGGAAGAGCTAGAAGTGAGTAATATGCTGACTGACGAGCAGTTAACCGAGAAAATCAATCGCCTTCGAAAGGAGGGAACATTACCTCCCCTTATAATAGACCAGCTAGAGCAGAAACTGAAGGAGCGAGCTGAAGTACGCGACCTCACCCCGCAGGAACTAGACGAGATAATACAGGAAGTGAAAAAATCATACTTGAAAAATTTAATAGAGCCGGAGGAGGCTGTAGGGACAGTTGCCGCACAGTCTTTAGGTGAGCCCGGGACTCAAATGACTCTTCGGACGTTTCATTATGCTGGTGTTGCTGAGTTGAATGTTACGTTGGGTTTGCCTCGTTTGATTGAGATTGTTGATGCTCGTCGTAATCCTTCGACTCCCATGATGACCATTTTTTTGGATGAGGAGTGTAGGTTTGATGCTGAGAAGGCGCGGGAGGTTCAGCGGCGTATTGAGATGACTAAGGTTGAGGGTGTGGCTTCGAGTGTGGAGATTGATCGGATTACGGGGCAGATCGTGATTAATCTTGATCCTGAGTTGTTGGAGGATAAGGGGTTAAGTGTGGAGGATGTTGTTAGGAGGCTTGCTGGTCTTAGGAAGGGTGATGTGGATTATGATGGTTTTACTGTTTATTTGTCTCCGAAGTGTGAGAGTTTGATCGATCTTTATAAGCTGGTTGAGCGTGTGAGGGGTGTTGCTCTTAAGGGTATTGCTGGCGTGGAGAGGGTGGTTCTTAAGAGGGAGGCTAATGGGGAGTATGTTCTTTATTCGGAGGGTACGAATTTAGCTGAGGTTTTGAGGGTTCCGGGTGTGGATGTGACCAGGACTTTTAGTAATCATATTCATGAGGTTGCTTCTGTTTTGGGTATTGAGGCTGCTAGGAACGTGATTGTGCGTGAGGCGTTGGGTGTTTTGGAGGAGCAGGGTCTTGATGTGGATGTTAGGCATATTTTGCTGGTTGCTGATTTAATGACGATGGGTGGTGAGGTTCAGCAGATTGGGCGGCATGGTGTTAGTGGTGAGAAGGAGAGTGTGTTGGCGAGGGCTGCGTTTGAGACGACGGTGAAGCATCTTGTTGAGGCGAGTGTTAGGGGTGAGGTTGACCCGCTTAGAGGTATTACTGAGAATGTGATTATTGGGCAGGTTATCCCTGTTGGTACGGGTGCTGTTGAGTTGCTGGTTTATCGCGAGAGGCGGTCGGGGGGCTAAGGTTTTGGATTTGAATAGGGCTATTCAGGTGGCTGTTAGGTCGGGGAAAGTTAGGATGGGGTTCAGGGAGGCTGTTAGGCTTTTGAAGACTGGTGGCGCCAGGTTGATCGTGCTTTCCGGGAATTGCCCTGAGGAGTTGAGGGATGAGGTTGTGTATTACTGTAGGCTTGCTGGTGTTCCTTTCATCGTGTTTCCTGGGTCGAGTTGGGATTTGGGTGCTATTTGTGGTAGGCCGCATATGGTTGCGGTGTTGACGGTTCTTGACCCTGGTGATTCCGACATTGTTGAGTTGGCTGGTAGGGGGTGAGTGTGGTTGGCTGGTTACGGGGTTAGGTTGACGGCTGAGGAGCTTAGGTACATTGCCCTTTTCGAAACTTTGACTGGTGCAACGGCGAAGGATTGCGTGATTGACCCTGAGGATGGCAGGTTGATTTTTGTCATTAAGCAGGGGAATCTTGGGATGGCTATTGGGCGGCGCGGCGCTAACATTAAGAAGGTTCGTAGCGTTTTGGGGAGGAACGTTGAGGTGGTTGAGTATGCGGATTCCCCTGCCGCCTTCATCCAGAATTCTCTTGCACCTGCAAGGGTGAAGTCCGTCCACATCACCGAGAAGAAGGATGGTAAGAAGATTGCTATTGTGAGCGTGGATCCCAGGGATAAGGGGTTAGCTATAGGTAAGAACGGGCGGACTATTGCGAGGGCGCGGCTGCTTGCCAAGCGCCATTTCGGCATAGAGGATGTTATAGTGAGTTAGTTTTGGTTTGGCTGGTGTTTTCCTAGTAAGGCTGCTCTTGCTTGTGGGTTGTGGTTTCGTGCCGTCTTGGCCGGTTTGACTTGTCTGGATGTGCGGGGGTTCTTCGTGGAGAGGTACGTGTCGTTTCTGGTGGATCTTCTTGAGAGAGCGCGGGTTAGGCTGCTGCGTGAGTGGCGTGGTGAACGCGGGGTTGTGGGGGTTAACGTTAAGGGGGATGAGACGAGGGGGTTTGATTTTAGGGTTGAGGAGTACTTGGTGAGGGAGATTAGGGGAAGGTGGGGGAGGGTGGGTTTCTTCGCGGAGGAGGAGGGGGAGGTAGAGGGGGAGG
>JAPDJY010000056.1:0-32762 GCA_029258835.1 Thermoproteota archaeon
GAAGGAGCGGGGTTACCCCAAAAGGGGGCGAGGCCAATGACCTGCTCCCAATGAACCCTGAGGGAGCCGAGGCTGATTTGTCCCAAAGCGGACACACGTCTATAAAAGACTACGTCCGCTGAACCCCTTACGTTTTTAACCATGAAGCAATGTATGATTAAAATTAAAAGTTATTGCCTAGGGTGCTGGCTGCTGCAAGAGAAGGACTACAATGGAAAAGAACAAAAGTATGCTAATGCAAAAAGAATTTATACATTGGGGACTTCTGTTTTCTCCGCAGTTAAGATGGAAGGAAGTAGAAGTTTGCATGTGTGTTATTTCATGTTCTTATCTAAAAAGTTTCTGGTTTACTTTTCTAATTACTTATTGGAAGGGTGATTTGGATGACAGGTAATGAGTTAACTATGGATGACAGGTGGGCGATAGTTGAAGCATTCTTAGAGGAGAAGGGACTGGTCCGCCAGCACCTAGACTCGTATAATGACTTTGTGGAGCATGGAATGCAAGAGGTGGTTGACGAGGTCGGAAAAATAGATGTGGAAGGAGAGGATTACTATGTTAAGCTGGGGAAGATAGAGGTTGGGCCGCCCACCATCAAAGAGGCTGATGGTTCACGGAACTTATTGACGCCTGCTGAAGCGCGGATTAGAAACCTGACCTATTCTGCCCCTATATATTTAGAGATGAGTATAGTTTACAAGGGTGATGGGAGGGAAATCGAGGAAGAACCTGTTCAAGTTTACATAGGCCAGCTTCCTATAATGTTGAAGTCTGTTAAGTGTCCTCTTTCAGAGATGAGTAAGGAAGAGCTAATAGAGATAGGGGAAGACCCTGATGATCCCGGAGGGTACTTCATCATAAATGGATCTGAGAGAGTGCTGGTTACCCAAGAAGACTTGGCGCCTAACAGGATCCTTGTGGAAGAAGTGAATAAGGGAGGACCTATCACTCATATAGCGAAGGTGTTTAGTACGTCTAGGGGCTTCAGGGCGCCAGTCACCATGGAGAGAAGGAGAGATGGAACGCTGAAGGTATCGTTCCCCTCTGTCCCCGGGAAGATCCCGTTGGTTGTTTTAATGCGTGCTCTTGGACTGGTCACCGACCAACAGGTCGCAAGTACGATAGAGGCAGACGACCCGGAAATACTGAACGAGTTTATTCTTTCAATAGACGAGGCTTCGCCGATTTCTACAAGGGAGGACGCGTTAGACTATGTAGGAAAGAGAGTTGCTGTGGGGCAAACGAGGGATTACAGGATTAAGAGGGCGGAGCAAGTTCTTGACAAGTATTTGCTTCCGCACGTAGGGACGGAGCCGGAGGACAGGTTAAAGAAGGCATTCTATCTTGGCCAAATGGCGCAACGCCTTATAGAGTTGGCGTTGAAGCGAAGGCAGCCAGACGATAAGGATCACTACGCCAACAAGCGACTTAAACTAGCGGGAAGCTTGCTAATGAGCTTGTTCAGGGTGGCTTTCCTTAACTTATGCAAGGACATTAAGTACCAGCTTGAGAGAAATGCTGCTCGAGGTAGACGGCGTAACATAGCTAATGCTGTCCGCGCAGATGTAATAACTGACAGGCTGTATCATGCCCTCGCTACTGGCAACTGGGTTGGAGGAAAGTCGGGTGTTAGCCAGCTTCTCGACAGAACAAACTACATGTCAACCTTAAGCCATCTTCGAAGGGTAACTTCTCCTTTAAGTCGAAGTCAGCCTCACTTCGAAGCAAGAGATTTACATGCAACTCACTGGGGGAAGGTGTGCCCAAACGAAACACCTGAAGGGCCAAACTGCGGCCTCGTAAAGAACCTCGCTTTGCTTGCTTACATATCAGTTGGCTTAAACGAGGAAGAGGTTGAGGCAAAGCTCATAGAGCTAGGGCTTCACCCGATAGAGGAGTTCAGCCGCGTTGGGAGAAGAGAGGGAGCCAAGGTTTTCTTGAACGGTAGGCTTGTAGGGTTCCATAAGGACCCCGAAAAACTCGCTAATACCATTAGGGAGCTTAGAAGGAGGGGAGAGATAAGCGACGAAGTTAACGTTGCATACTACGATGACGCTGATGAAGTTCAAATAAATTGTGATGCTGGGCGGGTAAGGAGGCCGTACATTATAGTCGAGAACGGGGTGCCTAAGTTTAAACCTGAACATACGGAGAAGCTGAGAAGTAAAGAGTGGACGTTCACCGACTTGGTAAGGAGAGGTATAATTGAGTACTTAGATGCTGAGGAGGAGGAGGAAGCGTACATCGCGTTGAACCCAGAGGATGTAGAGGAGGAAACTACTCATCTGGAAATTGCGCCAGTAACTATTCTTGGAATATCCGCGGGAATAATACCATATGCGGAACATAATCAGAGTCCTAGAAACACTTACGAGGCAGGGATGGCGAAACAAGCTTTGGGGTTATTCGCTTCAAACTATAAGCTTAGGATGGACACTAGGTCACATCTTCTCCACTACCCTCAGGTGCCCATAGTTAGCACTAGGGTAGCAAAGGTTTCAGGATTTGAGGAGAGGCCGGCAGGGCAAAACTTCATAGTAGCAGTCTTATCCTACGAGGGATACAACATAGAGGACGCTCTCATAATAAACAAGGCGTCCATTGAGCGGGGGTTGGGGCGGTCATCGTTCTTTAGATGCTACGAAGCCGAGGAAAGAAAGTATCCCGGAGGACAGGAAGACAGGTTTGAAATTCCTGACCCGAACGTTAGAGGGTACAGGGCCTCTGAAGTGTACAGGCACCTTTCAGAAGACGGCGTCGTAGAACCTGAAACCGAAGTCGAGGGAGGCGAAATAATAATCGGCAGGACGAGCCCGCCGAGGTTCCTAGAGGAGAGAGCAGAGTTTGAGGTGGCTGCACAGGCGAGAAGAGAGACCTCCATTAGCATAAGACACGGGGAAAAAGGCACCGTGGACACAGTGGTAATAACGGAAACAATCGATGGAAATCGCCTTGTAAAAGTGAAAATTAGAGATCAAAGAGTACCCGAGCTTGGAGACAAATTTGCGACGAGGCATGGGCAAAAGGGCGTAATAGGAATGATAGTCCCCCAAGAGGACATGCCATTTACCGAGGACGGCATAGTTCCAGACGTGATAATAAATCCTCACGCATTTCCGTCGAGAATGACGTTGGGACAAATAATAGAGTCACTAGCAGGAAAGGTGGGATGCCTAGCTGGAAGGAGGGTAGATGGAACAGCTTTCTGCGGGGAGAAACCCGAGGATCTATGTCAGGAGCTTAAAAGCTTGGGCTTCAAGTATAACGGGAAAGAAGTCATGTACAATGGAATAACGGGTGAAAAATATGAAGTGGATATTTTCATAGGCGTCGTATACTACCAAAAACTGCATCATATGGTTGCTGATAAGATCCATGCACGGTCGAGGGGGCCAGTGCAGATACTGACGAGGCAACCAACAGAGGGCAGAGCAAGGGAAGGAGGGCTTAGATTTGGCGAAATGGAACGGGATTGCTTAATAGGGATGGGAGCAGCACTCTTACTTAAGGAAAAGTTAGTAGATGAGTCTGACAGAACAGAGATCTATGTTTGCGAAGAATGCGGGGCGCTTGCCGTCCAAACACAAAACAGGAAGCTCTACTGTCCCCTCTGCGGTGAGAAGGCACGCATCTCGAAGGCGGTTGTAAGCTATGCGTTCAAGCTGTTAATCCAAGAGCTTATGTCCATGTGCATTTTCCCGAGGTTAAAATTGGAAAGCATGGTTTAACCCCGTTTTATTTTTGCCCTACTTCCGTCTGCTATCAGTTACTATTATTGATTTGAAGTTTTTGACTCCTTCAAGCGAAGCTATTTTATCTTGTATGAAAAAAGAAAGGTCCTCGATAGCATTCACCCTAATAAAAACTACGATGCTTGGCGTTCCCACCATACATGTGTAGATCTCGTTGACCTCTGGGTACGAGTACAATTTTTCCGTTATGGAACTAAGTTTTTTGAGTTCTGCTTCTATTAAAAGAATTGCGAAAACCTTAAACCCGAGCTTTTTCCAGTCAAGGTCCACTGTGAACTTTTTAATGACGCCTTTTTTGAGAAGCTTCTTTATTCTGTTAGCTACCGTCCCGGTGCTGACGCCAACGATTAACGATATTTCATTAAAACTTTTTCTACCTTCATTAAGCAATATTGAAATAATCTTCCGGTCTATGTTATCAATTTCCTCATTCATACGCTACCCTCAGGACAGCGACGATGAAAACGGGATAATACCTGAGTGAAAGAGACGAACACACGACCCACCTAAGCACTTAGAGTTACTGAAAGTTAAAGCGGATGACATGGAAGGAAAGGTATAATGGAGAGAAAATAACATGATTGTAATGTTGAAGCGTTACGTTAAAAGTATACCGTTGATAAATAAAACAGAATGCTTAAAAATAACGGTATAAAAACCAAATGAAACTTTGGTAAAGAACCCTATGAGGTATTAAAAAGCAGCATACAGAACAGAAAGGACTAGATAGAGGAAGATGGCGGGCTGGGCGGGATTCGAACCCGCGACCGCCGGGTTAAAAGCTTCGCCCATGGTCCGGCGCTTTAGGCGAGCATTTAGATGCTCTACCTAGGTTCCCGGCTCCGCCTCTGAGCTACCAGCCCGTATCATTGAATGAATTATCATGGAAGGCTACTTATATTTTTTGGATTGCAAATTGAAAGGAGAATGCAATGTAAATTCTGGATTTAAACGTAGCAGGGAAAAATGAAGGGGCATGTCAGGGTTAATCTTGCGATGTGCTGTGTTTAAATACGTTTAGGCAGCTTATCTGGTGGGTTTACTTGAATATGGATGACGCCTTAAAAAAGGAATGGTTTCGTTTTAACAGTAAATTAGTGGTAAATGAGGGGCAGTTTGGCCTCTTAGAGGTTTTCAAGAGAAATTTTGGAAGAGAACGAATGTTAGAGAAGAAAATATTAAAGGTAGACGAGTACGAAGTGGGACCGTATAAAGTTTGTATTTTCTCCTCCCCAAGAGAGCTCGAATTTATATATGGCGTCAGTGATTCTTCAGTTGAACTGCTGAGTGAAAAATTGGTTGAACATCTCTCATCAACACTAGCAGATAATATTGCCTATAAAATTAAGGGGTTACATTTATTTGATAAGTTTCTTGCATTTACCGTTGATGAGGCAGTTAGACAGCTCCAAGGCTATTTGGAACTCTCCGAGGAAACGGCAAGAAAAGTGGCGTTAAGCTTAGCGTTCAGGTGCGCTGGTTTATCTGCAATTGCCCCTTTGCTGTTAGATGATAAAGTAGAGGAGTTTTACCTCGATGGAAAAGAGGAAAACGTATATTTAGACCATAGAGATTGGGGGCGATGCAAAACTAACATTATACTGTCTGATAAGGACATAGAAAGAGTTCTTACTAGAATACGGCTTGAGAGTGGGTTTCGACTTGATGAGGTACATCCTTCGCTGAAGGCTGAGGTGCTAACCAAATTCTTCAGGGTAAGAGTCTTAGTTGATATTCCACCCATAGCAGCAAAGGGAATTATGTTAACCTTCAGGAGAATGCGAAAAAAACCGTATACGATTCCTGAATTAATTTATAATGGCACGATATCGGTCGAAGCCGCGGCCTATCTTCTTTTCTGCATTCTAAGAAGGTTTAACATTTGTGTTATAGGGGAGCCTAGGGCAGGTAAGACAACAATGATAAATGCCCTTGACTTAATGACGCCATTAAACTGGAGGAAGGTATATGTTGAAGATGTTATTGAAAGTCTTTCCCTCCAAGAGCATGGGAGCCACCAAGCGAAGGTTAAAGTGAAGCCGCCGGAGGAAGAAGGGGAGAAAAGCAAGGCTAAAGAAATTACACAGCTACTCCATCGTTCTCCCGACTGGGTTTTCCTAGGAGAAATACGCACAAGGGAGGATAGCTGGGCGATGTTCCACGCCCTTACAGCAGGGTTGGTAGGGCTTCAGACATGCCACGGCAGATCCGTAGAGGACATCATTTTACGTTGGGTTATCCATCACGGAATACCATTAACTAACCTTAAGGCATTAGATATAATTGTAGAGATGAAAATGCTACCTAGCATTGCCGGAAGGCCTAAACGACGGGTTATGAAGATTGTCGAGGCAAGCGATGATCCACGGAAGTTTTTAACAGTCGAAAAGCTTTTCTCGGGGGAAGCGTTCATTGACGTTTTCGCATGGAGCCCGGAGAGAGATGAATTATCCCTAGTTACAGATCTCCTTAAAACACCCTCTCTCAAAAAGATACGTAAGCGGTTTAATGCGAGTGAGGAAGAAGTACTGGAGGAAATGGATGTCTACAAGTTTACTTTCAGCAAAATGGTTGAGAAAAAGATCTTCACAGTTAAGGATAATGTTTCAATACTAAACCACCTTTATTATTTATCCTCCAACGTGGATGAAGGGGAGATGGATTGGAAGGATGTAAAAAGAGAGATAGAGAAAATTATAGAGAAGCTACATTAATTATCATTAATATCTGCAAGCATTTAGCGTCGTTGCTTCCGTTTAAGCTACCAACGACCAATTTAAAAACGAGGGAAAAGGAAATAAACATAATACTTAAAAAGCTTCAAGTTACTAGTGAAGAGCTGCATACTGGGAGTTTAATCTTTAGCATACTCGTTGGGATACTTATTTTTTTACCATCAACCATTTTGCTGAAAAACGTAGGCATCGCAATAACATTTACTGTTACCACGAGTATAGCGGCCTATAATTTACCTTTCACGCTTCTTTTAAAAGAACTAGAGAGAAGGAAGAGAGTATATGGCTTATATGCAGACACGATCATTAAGATGATCCTATTCGCAGAGCGCACCACAGGAAACATATATGATGCAATTATACCATTAACACGGCTCGATGAGGAAGAGGTAACGTTTACATTTAGAAAAATTGCGAGGAGGATTCTCTGTGGAGAAAACATGGAAAAAGCGATAATTCGTTTTGCACAGAGACAACCAACGAGAGCATTGAAATTGTATCTTCCTTTGGTGGTAAGAGCGAAAAGTGTTCATATGACATGGCGGCAGGTGGTTAATAAAGCTAGAATGGAAATTAGAGACGAATACCAAAGATATACGTTAGAGCTTGAAAATAGGATGATGCTTGTAACAAGTATAACCTTTCTCTTACCAGTATTCTTAACTATGTGGTCATTACTATTTGGAGCAACAACGTTTATCTACACCATTTTACCGATCCAATTATGTGGCGCTATTCTCTTAAGCAGATTCTTTCTCTATTCAAAAAACAACTTAATAGAATAAGCTATTTTGAAAGAAATTTAAAAGAGAAAGTAAGTTGATTTTTATGAATAATGCAAGCTGACAGGTTGTGTAAGGGGAAGGTTAATGAGCAAGTTTATGCCGCTAACTCAAGGTGAAATAGAGGAAATGCTAAGGGAAATAAGTATTGAAACCATAGAGGAACTCTTCGACGACATACCGCCTGAATTGAAAATAAGCATGGTTGAAGCACCACGCGGAAGAACAGAGTACGAAGTTAAGAGACATGTAATGAAAATATTAAGTAAAAACAAGCCATATAGCACCATGCCTCTATTCTTAGGAGGGGGCGTGTGGCCACATTACGTTCCCTCAGTTGTTAAATATTTATCTGCATTACCGGAATTTGTGACGGGCTACACTCCTTACCAACCTGAAATTTCACAGGGAATATTACAGGCACTCTTTGAATATCAAAGCATGATCTGCGAGCTGACGGGAATGGACGTTGCTAATGCGTCGATGTACGATTGGGCTTCATCGCTAGGTGAAGCAGCCTTGATGGCTTTAAGGGTAACAGGGAAAAAGGAAATAGTGATACCTCAAGCGATAAGCCCTGAAAGGGAGGCTGTGCTTAAAACGTACATTCATGGCAAAGCAACGATCAGAAAAGTAGCATACGACGTGGAAACAGGCATGATCGATTTGGAAGGATTACAGAATGTGATATCTAAGGAGACAGCAGGAGTGTATATTGAAAACCCAAACTACTTTGGAGTAATAGAGTGCGAAGCCGAGGAGGCCGGAAAAATAGCCCATGAAGTCGATGCCATCTTCATAGTAGGAGTCGACCCTATCTCGCTGGGAGTTCTAACCCCTCCAGGAGACTACGGTGCAGACATAGTTATAGGAGAAGGACAACCCTTAGGCGTGGGACTAAACTTTGGAGGCCCTCTTCTAGGTATTTTCACGTGTCGTAACGATAAGAAAATGATCAGGAACATGCCTGGACGGATAATAGGGATAACGGAGGATTATGAAGGCAACAGGTGCTATACTATAACTCTCCAAACGAGAGAGCAACATATTAGACGTGAAAAGGCAACCAGCAACATTTGTTCCAACGAGACGCTCTGCGCGGTGCAAGCAGCAATTTACATGGCATACATGGGACCCAAAGGAATAGAGCAGGTGGCTAAAGTGTGCATGGCAAATGCAAGATATTTAATGAAGAAAATAGACGCGATAAACGGTTTTAAGGCACCGATCTTCTCAGCCCCTCACTTTAAGGAGTTCACTGTGAGAACAGATTTCCCATCAACGGAAGTTCATAAAACGCTCATAAATAGCGGCGTACACGGAGGAAAAATGTTAAAGGACGAGTTTCCAGAGCTAGGGGAAGTATTCCTTTTCTGCGTAACCGAAGTACATACAGAAGAAGACGTCGAGGCCTTAATTAAAGCATTATCAAGCATTTCAAGCTAGAAGGTGTTTAAAATGGCGGAGTTCAGGCAAGCCACGTGGAGGTATAAGGATAAGGTCTTAGAGCCAACGGTGTTCGAGCTTTCCAAGAAGGGAAGAGAGGGACATAAACCTCCAGAACCAATCAAAAAAGCACGTGAACTAGTAGAGGAAGTAATTGCCATGATACCTGAAAGAATGAGGAGGAAAAAGCCGCCTAACCTACCTGAACTATCAGAGGTTGAAGTTGTTAGACATTACACCCGACTAGCGCAAATGAACTACTGTGTAGACCTAGGATTTTACCCTTTAGGGTCCTGCACTATGAAATATAACCCAAAGATATGCGAAGAGATCGCTAGTGTTCCTGAGGTAGCCTACGTCCACCCCAACCAAGATGAGGAAACGGTTCAAGGAGCATTAGAGATACTTTATGAAACAGAAAGGATGCTCGCCGAGATTTTAGGCATGAGTAGGGTAACTCTTCAGCCAGCTGCTGGAGCTCAGGGGGAGCTTACTGGTATGGCAATGGCGAGAAGGTACTTTGAGGACCTCGAAGAGGACCGGAAAGACGTTTTAATACCAGATTCAGCTCACGGTACGAATCCTGCAAGTGCGAGAATGTGCGGTTTCAACGTGGTTACAATTCCTTCAAACGAAGAAGGATTGGTGGACTTAGATGCTTTAGAAGCTATAATCGGAGAGCAAGTAGCCTGCTTAATGCTGACAAACCCGAACACATTAGGGCTTTTCGAGAGGGACATATTAAAAATTTCTAGAATAGTCCATGAATATGGTGCCCTACTATATTTAGACGGAGCCAATATGAACGCGTTGTTAGGTGTAGTTAAACCTGGAGATATGGGATTTGACATAGCCCACGTAAATCTTCATAAAACGTTTTCTACTCCTCATGGTGGTGGCGGTCCAGGAGCAGGACCCGTAGGGGTTAACGAACGGTTAGTTGAGTACCTTCCAGTACCAACGGTAGAGTACGACGAAGAAAAACAGAAGTACTACCTTAACTATAACAGGCCGAAAACTATTGGGAAGGTCAGAAGCTTTTATGGAAATTTCACCGTGATCTTAAAAGCGTACATTTACTTGAAAATGATTGGAAGAGAGGGATTAAGACGGGTTGCTGAGGTAGCCGTACTCAATGCAAATTACCTTGCTAAGAGGATAGAGAAGATAAAGGGGTTCTCATTACCATATAAAGGCTTGTATAAACACGAATTTGTAGTGAGTGCTGCACAGTTAAAAAAAGACGCCGGCGTCACCGCGCTGGACATTGCAAAAAGGATATTGGACTATGGGATTCACCCGCCAACGATATACTTTCCTTTAATAGTACCTGAAGCCTTAATGATCGAGCCAACTGAAACAGAAAATCTTGACACATTAAGAAGGTTCGTTGAAGTCATGGAGAAAATTTCTGAGGAGGCGTATACTAAACCAGATGTGTTGAAACGCGCCCCACATAACACATCAGTAAGAAGGGTGGATGAAGCTAAAGCGGCAAAAGAGCAAATTCTAACATGGAAAATGTACCTTGAAGGGAAGGCAGCAATGGAGCATTAACGTTGAAGAGATTTCAATTCGGTGAGGATTTCAGAGGGGTGGAGAATTCTGACTTTTCGAGGTTTACCTCTTATTTCAACGTATCCATAATGTTTAACGCTGTTCTTCTTTATATATCCCATGCCCACTCCAACTCCTTTAAGAGGAGATAAAGTTCCACTAGTAACAAAGCCGGATTTCATTCCATCTGTGAGAATACTGTACCCTTTACGTGGTATTCCTCTTTCTTCCATAAGTAGACTTACCCGTAAAAACCGTATTCCACGTGTTTCAAGGGCTTTCCGCCCTATAAAGTTCTTGTCCAAGTCTAGGAAGCGCTCAAGGGAGGCCTCGATGGGGGTTACATCTTCATTAATATCTACTCCATATAAGGCAAGCCCTGCCTCCATCCTAAGGATATCTCTTGCAGCAAGCCCACAGGGAGTTATTGACGACGATTCTCCTAGCTTAAGTATCAGTTCCCAGAGTGCTAATGCCTTTTCATCATCAAACTGTATTATTTCGAAGCCGTCCTCGCCGGTGTATCCGGTTCTAGAGAGTAAACAGGGCGACCCTAAAACGGTAACACTACAATGTTTAAACCTTCCCAAAGAAGAGAGACTTGTAAGACCTTTAATAACTTGTGGCGATAAAGGTCCTTGAACTGCAAACATGACGGATTCATCGGATAAGTCGTCTACTTGAACATTAAAGTTAAACTCGTCAGTCTTTGCTGTAATCCAAGAGAAAGCCCTTTCCCTATTGCACGCGTTTACCACAAGTAGCAGTCCATTATCCATCTTATATACGATTATGTCGTCTATTATTCCTCCATGCTCATTAAGTAAAAAACCATATTTACAGTCTCCTTTCCGCATGGCTTCAACATCCCTAGTAAATAAGAGGTTCATTAAACGGGTTGCATCATCTCCTGAAACCATTATTCGCCCCATGTGGGACACATCAAAGAGACCCACGTTGCGCCTAACCGAGAGGGCCTCCACGGTTGGACCGAAACCCTTATATTCCAATGGCATTTCAAACCCAGCAAATTCAAACATAACAGCATGTTCGGCGTGCCATTCATGAAGAGGTAGTCTACGTGGCGTCATAAACCAATCACCAGTTGATTATAAAAACAATCAAGGAGAAACTTGTATTTAAAGGGAAGTGAAGTCTTTTAATAATATTACTTTGCTTGAGAGGAGGCAGCTATTTGGCTTGTGAAGAGCTAAAAATGAAGTTTGAAATGTTAAGTAAATATCTTAATGTTCCCGCTAAAAGAGGCTACATGCTTAGTAGCATAGCAGACTGCTTCTTGTATGAAGGAAAAAGGAAAGAAGCACTAAAACTTAAAGGGGCAGCCATTTCCGAATTTAAAAGGGAATTGGCAAATTCGAAGCTGGGATGTTATGATTTAGGGCTGCTCCATGTTTGGTTAGGTTACTGCTATGCTGATAAGCCACGATTCGTTAAGCACCTCATTAAGGCAGCAGAATTCTTTGCGAAGGAAAATGTACATGCTTTAAGGAAAGAGGATCGTCTGCGTCCAGTCATGGGAATGTACAATGCAGCTACATGCTACCTTATACTAGGAAAGAGGCGTGAAGCGAGAGAGTTATTTTTGGAACTCCATAGTAAAAAGCGGTCTTTAAACGTGCCATCAGTTTTTTTAGCGTCATCATTGTTCAGAATGGGAAGCGTTGAGGCCGCTTTAGAAACGTTGAAGGAAGCGTTGGATAGGGAAACTTCATCATTCATCAAAACAACTTTAAAGTTTATTGCGGGTTGTTATTCTCTCGTTAGGGGGGATACTGTTTACGCTGAAAAAATGTTTCGTGGACTGCTTGCAAACCCGGATATCGAAGACGAAATGCAGGTTTACAATCTTAAGACTTATGCGCTCTGCCACCTTGCATTGGGAAACTTCGGAGAGGCTCTTGACATATTAAATTTTACCATAGAAACAATGGAAGGAGGGAGAGAGATAGGCGAGCTTCACTTAGCTTGGGAGATACGGCAGGCAATTTACGCTCTGAAACAGGGAAACAATGAAATGCTGGAGACGATTTTAAAGATGATGAGCTGGAAGTGGTTTAGCATACCCTACTATGATACAATAGTTGTAATACTCAAAAGAAAATTAAAGGAGTTGATGCCTGAAGAGAATCTTTTTATTTTCTTTTAGGAATAAGAAAGAAAACTCAAAGAAAAAGGAGGGTGAAATTATGGCTTCACTTGAAGAAGGCAAGGTAGAAAAGGAAAAGACACCAAATTTTCTTGGATTACTTGTGTCGTATCTTCTAGCAGCATCTATGGTAGGAATTTGCCCCACTATAGTTTTAGTTTATATTCTCCTAGACATAATAAAGTTACCGTTGTTTTTAGTGATCGCTTTAGCACCAGGATATTACGTTCTCACCAGATGGGTCTTTAACTTAACTCTGCTTTTCATAGCGAAACATTCGATACGTCCGGTTGAGGAAGGAGTACACGAAATGAGCATGAGCAATGTTAACGCCGTCAACTGGCTGCGCAATGGAATAGCAACGTGTCTAGCCCTTCACTATATAGGGTTCGAACTAGTGTAGATGCGTTCTACACTAGGAATAAACCGTTCGGTATGCCCGGGCTTGGAAGCTTGGTTCTGAGGGCACTAGGGGCAAAAATGGGGCGAGGCGCTGTGGCATCGTTCGTTGCAGATCCATACCTAATAGAAATGGGAGACGGGTCCATAGCAGGGGGAGGTTCGATAATTTCAGGGCACGTATTTGATAGAGGAAAACTGAAGATAGGAAAAGTTAAGATAGGGAAAAACGTGGTTATAGGAGGCAACGCGGTAATATTTCCAGATGTTGAGATAGGTGATAACTCTGTCGTCGGAGCGCTGTCATTAGTAACCTCGGGAACAAGGATCCCGCCAAACCAGGTTTGGGGGGGAATACCGGCAAAACCGGTCATGACTGTAGATGGAAAGCCCTTAAGTAACATGAGAGAAAGCAAGGAAGAAACTTAAAACATTTTAACCCATTAAACCGGGGAAATAGTATTTTTCTCCATACGCATAGCTTTCCTCTTTTCTTGCAATCCCACTTTCCTCAAGTGCAGTGAGCGCGGCGTTAACACGTTCCTTCGACCAGCCAGTTTTTAACATAACATCCTCTGGAGTGACGTACCCTTTCTCGCTAGCAATGCTTAAAATCTCGTTTTGGTCGTCGCTCAGTTCAGCAGGGATAAAAACTACGATTTTAACACCCGATCTAAGTTGACGTAAACCAGGAATCACCTTCCTTTTCTCGAGCTCCTTAATCGCCCGCTCTACATCGTCTACTTTCACCTTGCCCCTTAACCTTCCAGTATTTACTATAAGGTAAGCATCTCCGAGGGTCATTATACCTCCAGTTTCCTTGCGCTTAAGAAGAGCACGTTGATATAACAGTAATCCCAGCTTCTCGTAGTCTATTCCAACAGACAAACCTAGCATTTTCTTTTTCAATACTTCCTCCTCACTTATCACGTGGGTTATTACGGCACTTTCTGGTATACCATATTTCTCTCTGATTCTACTTATTTCACTTTGAAGTTTTGGGCTTGTAGCAATTATTACACCGTACTTCTCAGCGATTTCTTCAAGTTTACCTTTAATCTTTGTAGCCGCCTTAAGATCTTCCTCTAGTTCTTCAAGTTTTAGCTCGGCAGCTTTTCTTTCCATATGTTTTCTTCTTTCCATTCTCTCACGAATTTCACGGATCCCCAAATCTGACAGCCCCAACAAATTTTAAAGCGATAAATCTTTAAGCCTTTGCTTAAAGTCGCGGTACCATCGATAAGCGTCGTACTCCATTTTCTTAGCGTCCTCTTGGTCTAAGACTAGGTCAGGAGGTAAGTCTTTCAAACGATTCCGCCAATCAACAACCTCTTTGTAGACCCAATAATTTTCACCTTCTAAACCCGGAAATTTTTCAAGTTGGAGAGCTAATTCATCTAAGAGAGGGACAATAATGTCAATCCTAGCATAGTCGGTTAGTTGAAGCGAATCTATTAGCGTTATTAAATTAGAAATCACATCGGCTGTTCTTGAGGCTAGCGCGGAAGGGGAAACCCTAAGAGCTTCCATAGGAATTTCGTCCTCAGACCTGACAGTAATACCATCAGACGCGGCAAGCCGTAACCGTGAAGAAGCATAAGGATATTTTTCGAGAATACCATTCTCTTCTAAAAACTTTTTAAGATCGAAACCCTTACTCTCTAGTTTAGACCGTACGTTAATTATCTGCTTTATGTGCCATTCCAGCTGTTTCTGATATGTGATGGCGTCAATTAAACCGTTTTCATAGCTGCTAGTTAGCATATCTAATGTTGCTATGCATGCATACAGTTCCCCCTCAAGGCTAAGCTGATTATTACCTCTCTGTCGTTCTTTAGCTTTCTCGGCGACTTTCATTTTTAGAACCACCCACTAACTAGACTCAACCTCGCCTCGGAGGCTCTGAAGCTTCTTATTGACTATGTACCATTGCTTCTTGTATTTTCTGTATAGCCTAGTATAATCTGTCGGATCTATTTCACCAGCTTCAAACTTTTCCTCGAGAGATCTTATGAGGTCTTCTATAGCGATCTTCTCGCTTTCTAATTCTAACTTTTCGTCGACAGGAACTTTCATGCTAGTCTGAACGGTGCCGATGGCGACCTCCGCGTGGGTAGTTAACCTACTTCTGAGAGAGGCGATTGTTTCATCCTTCTCCTGAAGCTTACGTTGAAGTTCTTTTACTTGCCGTTCTAAAGCAGCAATCCTGTCAAGAAATTCGGATGGAGGCACCTCTGCACCTGACTCAGAGAGAGAAGGTATAGGCGTCTTCTGAGGTTTCTTAAATAGAGGGCGGGGAGGAACCTTTGCGAAAACGCCCTTGAGCGTGTTTATTGCGTGATAAACGTGGTATTCCGGCTTCCACTGGTCTAGTATGCTTAAGTGGACCCTGCCTGTTTCCGGATCCACATTAGGATGATCTGTTGGCGAGATCATACGGATAATTGGAGGGTCAAATGGAAAAGTTGGAGGAATCTTAACTTCAACCTCGAATTTAAGTCCTCTATATTCACCTCTCCCTGCGATTTCACCTCTCCATATCGTTAGGTCGCCCTTGAACGGCGTGAATCCTTTAGCTCTCTCGTACATTAATTGGGCTTCCCGTGCAAGTATCAATTCAAAATCTTCAGTCAATCCCAGTCAACTCCTTGCTCTTCATTACAATATCCATTCTCCACGAAAATTAAAACTTTTGATATCGACAAAATAGGAGAACTCTTAGAAGAAGACGATGAAAGCAGCCCTAAGGTAGAATAATTTCCCTGAATGACAATAAAAAGCTGCTTTTTAAAGACTTTCTTGTGTATTACAGGTATTTTTAAGTCAAAGATGATACTCTAGGTAGTAGTTTAAATACGCTTAAAAGAGAAATTAGGAAGGTAAATGCTGATGGCTGCCGCCTTAGCCTTATAGGGAGGTGATTGTGTGGAGGAGAACCCTAAGGCTGAAGGACATATAGTGATTAGCGGCAGAGTATATCCAGCTAATAAAGTTATTAGCGCCCTTATAAGGGAGGGGTTTGCAGATGTGAAGATAGAAGCTGGCGGCGTCTTAGTTATAGGAGGAGAACGCATCCAGCCACTTTTTCAAAGCGTTCAAGACCGCGCTATGGCCATCACCTGTTATGGCAGCCTCGCGTACTGTTGCGGATTAGAAAAGAAATGTCCTATTCGGGATGAAGCATTAAGACTGTTAGGGTTGTCTGAGGCGGATTACTTGAAGATAAAGAGATACATGCATAATAAGTTCATCGAATATGCAAAGGGATTATGGGGCATAAGGGAGGAAAATATTGAAAAAACATATTTAACTGATGAAAACGACTACTTAGGGAAATATAGATATGAAAGAAAAGAAAGATGGAAAGAACAAGAAAACGAGTACACACCAGAAATAGGAGGATTCTGCGTCTTTTGCGGTGAAAAACTTCCTTTAAACGCAAGATATTGTAAACGATGCGGACGAGCCGTACAATTATAAATTTATGGTTGAAAGAAAAGTTAAATGTTTAAGTGTAGCTCTCGCCACCGCCTATAATCGCTTGGAAACCTTATGTATGTTACGAGTTTTGTGGCTTTGTAGGAAGTTGCTAATTTCCTCACGGATTCAAACTCGTCATCGTCGGTGAAAGACCAGTACATAAAGGACAGTTTTCTTCTTCTAGCAGTTATATCTCTAAGAGGAAGCAACGTTTCACTTAAAGCGTTAAACTCGGGTGTGTCAACTTTCGGTAAAATGGGAGACCATGCATTTATGTTAATGAGAACGTGACCTGTTATAGCCGACAAGGCTTCTATGTCCTGGCCAAAGTGCTTGTAAGCACCTTTCTGATATCCTGTTTCAGGGTCAAGTTCAACGGTTACTAGAACTTCAACGCCTTTATCTTTAACAGCGTTGTGAACTGTTGAAACGGCGCTCTTTATTTTTTCAGCACGCCACTCAAACCATTTTGACAGAGCTTGCGGGTCATCGCGTAAGGCTTCAAAACTTAATGGGGAATCTATTCCAATGAGCTCCGCAAACTCGCTTTTGCAAGTTTCACAGAAACAGTATGTTTCTCTGATGTAAGAGTTTCCTTGAAGGATTATCCCCTTCACAGGAAACTCCGTTATTTCATCGGCGACACTTGCAAGATACTCCCAGAAGGCGCTCCTGTTAGGGCAAACAAAGCCCTCTGCCACATTCCCTTCTGAACTATAAGTTCTGTATGAGGGATCAACGGCGTAATACTCGTCGATAAACATGTTAATAACAGCATATAGGTCTATTCCCGCAGCCCCAGTGGTCTCAGCCACTGTTGAGAAAAAATTTCCATATTCATCATGTATAGGAGCATACTTACTATTGTAAAGCGCGTATCCTCGTTCATCCTTCGCAACAGCAGCAATTTGCTTCATGTAACCTCCAAATTCAGCCATAAATTCATCAGCACTTTTATCCAGAGTATATGGGTCAATTATTAAGAGTACATTACGAATTAAAAGATCCCGCACCTCCATTTGGTACACCTGCAAATCGTCATTTAATGGAAAAAATGTGAAAGCACGGTAAAAAACTTTACTAATGTAGAGTCTCTATAATAGTTGCGAGTTGCACAATTAGAAGTTTGATTTCCAACAAAAATCATATCCATGACTCTAGGCGGGTTAACCCCACAATCTTATCGAAATCTAACCCCAATGCATCTAAGACTTGCTCAAAAGTTGTTCGGAGATACTCTTTATATTTTTCTGTGTCTATTTCTTCTTTCCTAGCTAACTCTATGGGTCTAACACCTTCTTTACCTTTTACTTTAACGAAGGAAATTATGTCACCTGGCTTGATTTCTTTCCCAAGCTCTAAAAGTTGTCTTGCTGCCTTCACATGTTGCGGAGTAGTTTTAACATAGCTTTTGATGGGTTTAGTTAACTGCACCCTGAAGGCGAAATCTTCGAGTGTGAACTCCCTTCTCTGAATTTTAACGTAGCAAGTGCGAGCGATTCGCTCTATCTCCTCTTTTGCCTCATTAAAGTCTTGTTCGGAGTTCACTCTGCTTAGAACAGAAACCATTTGAAGAAATGCCTTTTGAATAAACTGAGGGGAGTTACGTTTTCTCCCTGTAAGCCCCTTAATGTCAACAGAGCCATCCTTAAAAACACCTAAATAGTTCTTCTTTCGCTCGGAGAAAGCCACATACCTGTACACTTTATCTACATCCAAGTCTACATTCAGGGCTTTTTGGCTCCACTCAATTAATTCAGATATTTTCTTTTCTTGCGGGTTTTTTATGAAAACGCTGTCGGTATCGCCATAGAGAATTTCCATTGAAAGCTCCTGTGCCTTCCTTATAGTTGCTTCAATGGTATGCCTTCCTATAGCAGCGGTGCTTTCAGCCACAGGCAAGCAGTAGAAAGGAAAATGTTCTGCCCCGAAAACACCGTAACTTGCATTTATGATTACTTTAAGCGCCCGTTCAACGACTGAGTACCACCTTCGCAACTCATCATTTAAACCTTTATCCTTAGACTTTGGCTTGAACCATTTAACCCGTATATCTCGAAGGAAACCTATAAGTAGCGAGCTCATTCCTCGCCTTTTGGTACAAATCCAATGACTCGTCTCAGGGACCACGTTTACCTTACATTCTGGATGGGGACATCTTACGGTCTCATAACTCAGATTGTATTCTTTTATTATGCTGGGGTAAAGGGAGGCAAAATCTAAAACGACTACGTTAAAGTGTACCCCTGGTTTTGGTTTAACAACTTTAGCTCCTTTAAACTTTTTATCCTTGGTAATTGCTTTCGTATCGCTTACGTTTTTCATTGAGGCGATATCCTCTGGCCTTGGAATTAGATAGTTCCTCAAACGATGTTCATAGTAGAAGAGGTTTTTAATCCACGAGGAAACCCCTTGCCTTGTCACGTCCTCCATTGATAAACGAGAGATACGCATTAGCAAAATAATTAGTTTTAAAACTAAATTATCATCGAACCGTGTTAGTTCAAGAGTAATGTATGCGTCTTGCCAGCAGTATGCAGCCAGAACTAGGAGAGGTAACTCGGATATTTCCGTTTCAAGGGAAACCTTACCAATATCTATTAACGCTTTAGCAATCGCATCTAGCGTTTCCTCCTTATACTTATTTGAAAAAGCGTAAACTTGAATCGACTTATTATGGAAAAACTTGTAAAGGTCAACGTGAACGCCGTAACGCAAGTAAGCAGCGTCCTTCCCAAGTATTATAGGAATTTCATCCTTAGGAAAACCAAGTTTAAGAGCTCTATGATATAAATACTTTAAGTCAAAGTTATCACCGTTAAACGTCAGAACTATGGGGTAACAGTCAACCACTTCAAACAGCGTCTTTATAAGGTCAACTTCCTTATCAAAAAATTCCACTCTAAATTTATCAGTAAAACCACTAGGAATTTCGCCTTTACTTAATTCTGGTCTTTTCAGTATTAAAACACGGGATTCGCCGTCGTTTGAAACAATCGCTGCACAGATAATCTCATTTTCTGCGGACTCAGGGTCAGGGATTCGATCTAATTCGCTAAAAACCTCTATATCTATGGCCACCCGCTTAATGTCGGGTACAGGTGCTATGAAAGAGGGAAGAAACTCCATTAAGACCTCAAGAAATTCCTCTGATTCCCCTTTAAAAACTTGTAAAAGTTCTTTAATATCCCCTACATCTAAAGGCGCCTTTTCTAATCGTCCTCCTTTCACCATCCAAAACATGCCAGGGATGATTTTTTTATCATAAATGTAGCAGTTGTGGTATTGAATTTTGGCCTCCCAAGCATTAGGAAGCAACTCCCTGATAGATCCAGATCTGCCACCTATAGCAAGCGGGTTCTTTCCCAGTATTTTGGTCATTCTGACTTTCCTATCATGAAGTAAGTCATATTTTTCTACCTCTTCAAAGCCTAAAAGCCCGCTGTGAGACATCAATTTCGAGTTCTTCTTTAAATCGTCTATGCTCAAATCGGACAGACAGTAAGGGTGGTGATCGGTATTGTCATACCACCAGTAAAGCTTACGGCTTTCAGGGTCATATAAGCGCACATATGCACAATTTTTTTCACCATGATATCCTACCGATAAAAGAAGGCATGGCAGATTTTCCGGAGGATACTCGTAATCTTTCCTTGCCTCCGTGGCCGAAACGTCCGCTTTACCAGCACTTGCCGCAGCTTTATTTTCACTTTCCACTTTATCCGAGATAAATTGGAATAGAGTAGTTTCCTTATACAATTAAGCGCCCTCCCTTCTCCGAGATCTAAAAAGATAAAGAGAGAAATATAAGTTCTATGTAACAAGGAACCCTGAGGCGTTAACGGTTAGAACAAATGAACAATATAAAATTATGTAAGCTTCGCATTCACTCTCTTGGTTGTTTAAGAGCATTATTAATAACTTTATCCTTTAGAGAGATTTTTGAAAAAGATGAGTAGAGTTAAAATGGTTTTCTCGAGGAGAAGAAATGAGATAACTTTTAAACTTAGAAGAAGAATAGGTTTTAAAGAAGCCTGTTGCATTTTGATGTCATAGCAACCCCGATGGGAGGGAAAAAAGCTGAGAGGATTTAATTGGAAAGTGCTTTTTGACGAGACACAAAAGGAGAGAGGACGCTTAGCGTTAAACTACCGTGGTTTAAAGGGGTTACTGGAGGAGGAAGGCTTCCAATGCATACGGCTGGTGGAATTTCCCATCACAGAAGATAAACTTGAAAAATTTGATATTTTTGTGATTCCATGCCCTGACCAGTCCAAGTTCAGCCCTGCAGAGGTTGATGCTATAGTGGATTTTGTAGCCCGTGGCGGTAGCCTTTTAGTTATGAGCCATGCTGGGGGAGATCCAGGGTTAAGGACAAACCTAAACACAATAATGGAGAAATTTGGCGTTTCATTCCAAAACAACCAAGTTGTAGATGAACGGCAGAACTTTGTCCATAGTAACATGCCTAAAATTACCCGTTTTGCGGATCATCCGATTACTCAAGGCATTAATGAGTTATGCTATCCTGCAGGCTGCGGTTTGAAGGTTATTGGTGGAAACGCTATAGGAGTTGCATTTGCAAGCAAAACTGCAGAGCCACCAGAGGCGACTATTATAGCGGCTGCGGAGTTTGGGAGAGGGAAAGTTGTAGCCTTAGGGTCCTACGAAATATTTAGAGATAGAACAGCTGGAGGGTTAAACACTGCTCAAAATGCACTTTTAGCGTTAAACATTTTTAACTGGCTCAAGGAGAAGAGGAAAATAAGCGTCCAAAGAGCAGAAGCCTTAATGGAAACAAGAGAGATTTCCACTGTAACCATGCCAAGCACTGAAGCAGCAACACGTATTCCTGAAGCAGTTGAAGGCGTTCAGCGCCCGGCGGTAGCGGCGTATACGCCCGAACTTGATAAGATCCTTACGGAAATCGTTAACCTACGGAGACGGTTTGATGGTTTTGTAAAAGAATTTAGAATATTCGCTTCAAGAATGCTATCTCAAAGAAGAAGAGAGGGAGTGGTCGTTACAAGGCCGTCCTTTGAAACAACAAGAGAGACTCTTCCACCAACAGCGATCGAAGAATTAGAAGAGCTTGAAAGCAGACTTAAGTCCCTTAAAGACCAATTGGAGTATATAACGAGAAGATATCAGGCGGGGGCAATGGAAAAGGCCGAGTATGCTGCACAACGATCAAGGCTTCGAGGAGAAATACGTTCAGTCATCGCTAGTATAAAAGCGCTTAAAGAGAAAGCAGGGTTACAATATGAAGAATATGAAGAGGAATTCTGAGGGACATTTTCGTGAAAGCATCCTCTTGATAGGAGAAGCGGTCTAAACCTTTATTTCCGCCTTCTTTCCTCTCGCTTGAATTCTTCAACTTTTTTCCTGATCCATGAGTTAAGGACGGACTTTGCCTCAGCCATCATCTCTTTCACTTTCTCAAATAAATTTAGTATGAAAGATATTATTTCATCCGCCCGCCAACGGTCCTCATGCGTAAAGAGAAAGGTAACGTCATAACCTTCCTCCGTATCTATTACATTAAGCTTCTTTCTAGCAAGCTCCCTCACCAGCCTTTTAACTAGATATCGTTCAACTTCGTCATGTTTCTCGAAACGGAGAGAAATTATTGAACTATTAATGGTTTTTCTCCCCCGCCCGAGCTTTGTTTCGACTTCTTGGTAGCCTACGTTGCCGCACACGTCTTCACAGACAATGCAAGGGATATCGACGCCTCTCTTAGGGCATGTATACGGTTCCAAATCTAAGAGGAAACGCAAAGCGTCAGCTAATTCTTCCAATTCAAGCACTGTAATTTCCTCTAACGCATCGAATCCTTCATCAAGAAAAGACGCATCTAAGTCATCGTCTACACTAAACCTGAAAACTTCTTTCCTCTCACCAGAGCCCAAGGGATAGCACCCCAATACGAAGTTCGTATTCACTGTTATTTAGTGCTACTAAAGGCGGATTTGTTTTTTAAGTAACCCATTAGAGACTCTTAACACCACCTCGCTTATTTATTTTTCTTATTGTTCCGTTTTTCCCTCACTCTCCACCTAAATCTAACAGCATGGGTTGGAAACGTAATGACTCACACTCCAGCTTTCTAGAAGAGAAAAATGTAAAAGCAAGAGATGGTTAAACTTGCCCGTGAGGGAAGAAAAGTGTTTACAAGCAAGAAAACGATGTTAAACAAAGAAAAGAAGATAGTAATCCTAGTAGTCCCAGGGTTCTTAACAGCGAGCAAACATGCAAGTTCAACGATCTCTGAATTATTCTTTGACGCATTTTTCTTGAACTTACCAGAAGAGTTAAACGAAACGTTAAGGCTGTTCCTGAAGGGTGAAATTGATGAAGACGAAGTATGGCAGGATTATGCGTCCTTAACGGAAAGTAGTGAACCAGTAGTTCATGCAACGAGAAGATGGTTCTCCCCCATGCTTAATGCGCTAAGAAAAAGGTTTAAGGAAAAAGCGTTTGATTTATACTGCTATGAAGAAGCACAGAAACACAAAGAAGCAAACCAACTTTTAGAAGAGCAGTTATATCTTGAGTTTAAATGCAAAGTCACAGGAAAACTGTTTTTGGACGAGTGGAAACATATAATTAAAAAATGTTTGGATGCAAATAATAAGAGTTCCATTTCCCGCAAGATCATAGTTAATGTTAATGACTATTCGAGTGTATGCATTTTATCTCGAGGGAGAGTGCGGGCATTTAGGCAAAATTTAGGAGGAAGAAAAGTTAAAATTAAGTACATATACCATTATTGGCGTCCACCTTTAGAGAGCCTTTTGATTCTTTCAAGCATCTACGACATAGACAAGATGCCCGAAGAGATATTTAAGGATTGTATTAAACAGCATTTAAACTACGTTGAATTCATACTACAAGCAGAGAGCTTAGATTCCGCCCATGAAAAATGGGTGAAAAGCCTAAGTTTAAGGAGGAAGAAGCTGTTCAGAAGCAAAGATAAAAGTGACGAGGAGGCTTACAACTTTTACTGACAAAAGGAGGAAAACAGAGGAGGCATGGTTCTTTCAAATCGATTTTTTAGAGGGAAAGGTTAAAATTTGATGTTGAACATAAAGGGAACCCCCTAAAGGAGGGTAAATAGAGATGGAGTTTTACATTGGGGAAGCTTTGGTTGGCAAAGGAGCAGAAGTGGCCCACATAGATTTAATAATAGGAGATAAGATGGGGCCGGTCGGCATAGCGTTTGCACAGGGATTAACTCATATGTCGCAAGGACACACGCCCTTGCTAGGTGTAATTCGCCCCAACTTGCCTCCTAAGCCTCACGTTTTGATAATCCCAAAAGTAACCGTTAAGAACATGGAGCAAGCTAACAAAATTTTTGGGCCAGCCCAGTCAGCTGTAGCTAAAGCTGTAGCAGATGCTGTAGAGGAAGGAATAATTCCAGAGGATAAAGTTGAAAATTGGGTAATAGTGGCAAGCGTGTTTGTTCATCCTGAAGCGAAAGACTACAGGAAAATATATCACTACAATTATAGTGCAACGAAACTGGCATTAAAACGTGCTTTAGAAGCCTACCCGCCTCTAGAGAAAATAATGTATGATAAAGATAGGGCGGTGCATCCGATAATGGGGTTCAGAGTGCCACGATTATGGCGGCCACCTTACCTTCAGATAGCACTAGATAACCCGTCACTAGAGCAAGCGCTCCGCGTAGTTAGGGAAGTTCCTAAAAGCGACATGATCATATTAGAAGCGGGAACGCCGTTAATAAAGAAGCATGGAGTAAGCGTCGTTAGCAAGCTTAGAGAGCTTGCCCCAGACACGTTCATAGTAGCAGACTTAAAAACGCTGGATACAGCGCAAGTCGAAGTAGACCTAGCCTACGAGGAAACTGCAGATGGTGTTGTTGCCTCCGGACTAGCTTCAAAAGAGGCAATTGACAAATTTATCTATGAAGCGAAGCGTATGGGGGTCTACGCCTTC
The DNA here is from genome assembly GCA_029258835.1 of Thermoproteota archaeon. GTDB lineage: Archaea > Asgardarchaeota > Jordiarchaeia > Jordiarchaeales > Freyrarchaeaceae > Freyrarchaeum. The sequence goes on from JAPDJY010000056.1 coordinate 24,284, forward strand.
CTAGATATGATGGAGGTGGACGACCCGATAACAAAACTTAAATCACTTAAGAGACTGCCAGACGTGGTAATAATTCACAGGGCAATAGACACTGAGGCATCTGGTAGGAGGTCGAGGTGGGAGTTAATAAAGGAAATTAATCAGGAATTTAAAGGCCATAAAATGCTCTTTGCTGTAGCAGGAGGGATAGTGCCGGAGACTGCTGAAGAAGCGCTAAATGCTGGAGCTCACATACTTATAGTGGGAAGGTACATTACACAATCTAAGGATATCAGAAGGTCTGTTAGAGAGTTCCTTGAAATACTCAAGACGAGGATACCTGGAGAGCCAGGTGATATAGACCTATTAAGAGTACACGTGGAATAAAGCAAAATTTTCCTAAGCAAAGGAAGCAACGTAAATTAGGAGCTTGGAAATTCGTGGCCACACTTTGGGCAACGTATGAAGCCGCAGTTACCCAGAGCAGACGCGGCACAGCCGCTACATGCAAACGCTCGAGAGTAGCTAATGTCAAAAGTGAACCCGCATTGAGGACACGTAATGAGTCTATGTGAGGATCGTTTACGTCGATACATTACCAGCGCCTCCAAGTTGGTTTTAGCAAAAAAGCGAAAATAAACATTTCGAAAACGGGGACGCTTCTAACTAAGTTTTCTGGAACTGTAAAAGTTGTTGCTTACTTTATTTTCTTAACGGCTTCTTGGTGGTAGCCTGTGATAATTTTAAAATATCTACCTTTCATTTGATTGTCCAGTTCTGGATCGCCAGTGTCAACCCTTAAGGAGGGGAGGGTTGAAAGCTTGTAGGGCGTAGCCACTATGATTATGTTTTCGAGACCAACTCTTTTTATGACCTCGCTACTTATTTGCTGGTTTCCTCTTCCAAAAATGTATCCTTGCCGCCCGATAGGAGAGATGATTATCTTTGCAGGCCTTCCCGAGATCTTTCTGAGTATTTCCTCCTCGTCAACGTCCTTAGCTATTACGCGTCCATTCTCAATTAGATCTACGCCAAGAACTGTTTTTTCCACGCCTAGAACGTCCGCCACAGCTTTACAAGTAGACCCAGGACCTAAAATGTAGATGACATCTGGCTCCAGAAGCTCCTTAACATACTTGGCGATAGCATACTGGTCGTCCCTTTCATCCTGCACGGTGGGACTCATCACCTTTGCACCTTGAAGAAGGGTGGGTTCATAAGGAGTCAACGCGTATCCTTTCAGCTTAACTAAAAGTTTACCCTGCCTGAAGGCGTCTTCGTCAACATCTAAGACCTCCGCCTCCCTTACAGATAGTTCCTCCCAAAGAAAACGTATTGCAAGATGTCCAGCCGACTCGGGAGACGTTGCAAAAGTAGCAGACCATATCTTAACGCCCGAGGGAATGCCTAGGATCGGCACCTCCTTATCGACGGCCTTTAGAAGATCTACCGTTGTTCCGTCTCCTCCAGCATAGAGGATAAGAGGCACGTCCATTTCAACCATGAGACGGGCAGCGTTAATAGTATCTTGGGGTGTAGTTGGCTCAGAAATATTTAACGAAAGAACATGCGTGTGAAAGCCGTGTTTTTCCGCTATAGCAGCCCCCATAATTCCAGGAGGGCACACCAAGCATATTGCAGACCCTACAGAGCTTAAAACATTTAATGCTCTCTCGGCACGCTCAAGGGAGACTAGTTTAGCACCCCTCTTAAGCGCAACTTTAACGAGTTCAGGATCATCTGACCCTTTAAATCCGTATTTACCTCCTATTCCGGCAATGGGATTAACGAGGAATCCTAATAGTTTAAGGGACATGCATACCACCAGCTGGTGTTAAATAAGAGAGCAAGTCGTCCTTAAAATATTACGTTTCAGAAAACAGGGGAAGGGCTTCCTAAAAAAGAGGAAAGAGCGAACAGTCAAATAATGGTCAAAAACAATGTTTATTCTAAGGAAAAAGTTAAAAGTTCGAAGATCTCCCATTTTTAGGGAGAGAGGGGACGGTCACGTTGATAAACATCAGGGCAACCTTAGCGTTTCTCCGTGAACTAGCTAAAAAAGCTGGAAAAGAAATTAAGGCCAAGAAACACATTCTCAAGCAACCACATGATAAGATAGTTTTCCTGCTAGCTCATCGTCCAGACGGTGCCCTTAAGGGTAGAACCACCTTAGCCAAGGTTCTCTGTATCCTTGACAGTTTAGTGCTAAAGGAGAGAGACTATCTCGTCATAGACTACTTTGGACCTGAAGATGCTAATTTCCCAAGGGCTTTAGGATTCGCAGCCAACGAGAAGCTTATACACATTCAAACATTAAATTCAAGCGAGCACGTCCTATTAACATGGCGCGGGTATAACTACGTTAAGAGCAAAGGGATTCCCCGTGTAGAAAAGCTAGCAGAGCTTCTCCAAGAGCTGTTAGCCTTCTCTCAGAAAGCGGACAGGAACCTAGTTAATACGGCTTACATGTTTTTGTTTAACATAACGGAGGACGATTGGGGAAGAAGAAACATACCGTTTGAAGCGTTCATAAAAGGAGACACCATAGTGTATAATTCTCTAGCCTACAATTTATACAGGTACAAAAAAGGAAGCAGGTTTAGGAGGGTAGCAAATCCTGCAATGCGTATGAAAGAATCATTAAAAGTAGAGTTGGATGACGTGACCCTTCCCCGTCTCTCCGGGCATGGTTTAGATGGAGACGACATGAAGGACGGGCAAAGTTACGCTTTCCCGTACCTAGAAGCAGCTAACATGTTTCTAATGGTTACAAGTTGCCTTCCAACCTTAGAGGACGTAGCGGGCACAGCATTTTCAAGGACGAGCTATTACGAAAAACTGGCGGGGGTTAAAGAGTTTAAGGTAGAAGAGAGAAAGGAGTATGCTGCAAGGAAGCAGGCAATATTGAAGACGTGTAAAGTCCACTTGGAAATACTATGCGAGAGGGGGCTAATGGAGAAGAAAAAGGGAAAGAACATTAAAACATACCAACCAACTGCTAGAACGTACCTGGTTGATGGCGCCGCTTATAACCTAGCGAATAGGAGAAAAGCAATGTTCTACTGGAACAAAATGAAAAACTACGTTGAAGAGTATAGAAGGCGCTTGCTCCAAACCCACCGTCAAAATGCGGTTTTTAGTCAATTATTGATGGATGACTACGTTTATTTTAGGTGAATTGTTTGCATCGAGAATCATGGAAAGTACGGGATGTTATCTGGGGGGACGTGTTCCTTACAGCTGAGGACAGGAGAATACTTGACACCTTTGAAATGCAACGGTTAAGAGGGATAAAGCAGCTGGATTTTGCTTTCTTAGTTTACCCAGGTGCAGAGCATACCAGATTCCAGCATAGCTTAGGAGTAAGGGCATGCGTCGATCGGATAATAAGTGCTTCAAAGTTACCGGTAGATGAGGAGGAGTTAAGGCTTGTTAGAGTTGCTGCGTTGCTCCATGACGCAGCAACACCAGTCTTCAGTCATGTAGTATCCGACTTTTTCCGTCGGTTCTACCCTGACATAATCCCACCACACGAGAAGTTCGTGGGGGAGGTACTTGAAGGCGTATGCTATGAGAAATATATCGAAAGGCATCCTGAAGCAGAAGGAGAAGTGCCTTCACTAAAGGAGGCGTTGCAAGAGGAGGGGTACAGCAGGTCTGACAGAAGGAAAATTGTGAGAATAATAACAGGCGAGTTTAAGCCGAAATACATAGCGCAGCTTGTCAATGGAGCGCTGGATGCAGACCGTCTCGACTATCTGAAAAGAGACGCGTACTATACAGGTGTCCCTCAAAGCTACGATGACAGAATATTCTCGTCGTTCAACGTGGGTGAGGGTGACGAGCTAACGCTGAAAGTTAAACATGACGCTATAGGAGCAGCGGTAAGCGTCCTTGAAAGCCGCTTCTGGATGATGCAGAAGGTTTACCTTCACCTAACGGTTCTAGCGGCAAATTGCTTAGCCTTAGAGATGCTGGTGAAGGCGCTCGGAGATTACGACTTCTATGAGCTCTTCTTCTTAGATGACGCGGAAATTCTTAACCAGTTTATAAGGTCAGAGGTAGAGGAAGTAAGGGTGCTTGCTTGCAGGATGCGTTACCGTAAATTACCAAAAAAGGCGTATGTGGCACATTTAAAGGAACTACCCGAGAAAGTTTCCAAGGCGGCTTTAGGGATGATAAACTACCATGAACTCCAGGATGAAATAGCCAATGAAGCAAAGGCTATAAATCCACGCTTGGAGATCGATGAAAAGGACATTTTCTTGTATCTTCCAAGAGACTACTATAAGGGGGCTGAGGAGGTGAGAGTTGGCGACGCCACGTTAGAAGAGTATGACCCTAGCATAGTTCAAACTTTGAAGGCGAGATATGAAAGCTTAATGCAGGTGTGCGTATACGTTTCAAATAATGGATATGTTAAAACCGTAAATGACGCTTGTGTGAGACTATTCGGGGTTAAAAGCGACTACGATCCGAACACGAGGAGGCCGCCCCTAAGGAAAAAGGGGAGTGTGGATGAGGAAATACTGCGTTTCTTAAAGAAAGTTAGGGATGGGGCAAATTATGCTTTAAAGGCTCTTAGAACACTCGTGGAAGTTGCAGAGGCTTGCAGCCGGGACAAGCTAAGCGAGATGATGGGTGTTGAAGCCACCACGGTTTCAACGTATCTTCAACAAATTTACAGGCTTCAAAAAATGCTAAGGCAGCCCGTCCTATTGAGGATGAGGGAGGGAAGGAAAATATTGTGGGAGGTAAACCCTAATTTGAGGGAGGGATTGCGGAGGGGCCTCAGAATGGTTGAGAGGGGGGAATAGTGCAAGAAAAGAGGATTCTGATAAAGGATCCAATCTACGGGTACATTCAATGCAGTCCAGAGGAAAAAAAGATAATAGACACTGAAGCCGTGCAGAGGCTGCGTAGGATTAGGCAGCTTGCAGGTAGCGAGTTCGTTTACCCTGCTGGAGTACATACTAGATTTGAGCACTCACTCGGGGTTATGCATCTTGCAGGGTTATTAGCTAGTACCCTTATTGAGAAGGGAGTTTTGGAGGAGGAAGGGTTACGGCAGATAAGGATTGCCGCGTTACTCCATGATGTGGGACATGGCCCATTTAGTCACGTCTTTGAAGCCCTCCTAATAAGGCACCTAGGAAAAACGCATGAAGACATGACGGTGAAAGTGATCACCGAGAGCAGCCTGAAAGATGTTTTAAACGAGATAGGGTTAAACGTTAAGGACACGGCGCTTTTAGCTGTAGGTAAACTCGATAACAGGAAGAGAGAATTTTGGAGTCAAATAATTTCGAGTACTGTTGACTGCGATAAGTTAGACTACATCTTAAGGGATTCTTACCATACAGGCGGAGAGTTCGCGTCTATAGACGTCTTCCGACTAATTTACACTATCGACTTGTACGAGGGGAGCTTGGCTGTGGATTTAGCCGCTCTCCCGACCCTTGAAGCGTTCCTTATAGCTAGGCTTGAACTCTTCAGAAGCATATATTTCCATAAAGCTTCGAGAGCAGCCCAGATTCTCTTAGAAAAAGCCCTTGAAGAAGCACATAAAGAAGTGGACATATTGAAATTAAGTGCTGAAGAATATCTGAAGCAAGACGACTACACCATGTGGACCCTACTACTTCAATGCGAGAAATCAAGGGAATACATTGAAAGACTGCGGAGACGCGACCTTTTAAAAGTAGCTTATGAAAAAGCGTCCTTCACCAAGGACGGAGTTTTCCCGACGATCCTCACCAAGGATAGTGTTAGAAGGCAACTTGAAGAAGAGATCGCTGGAGAGGCAAGCGTCGATGTGGGGGAAGTGTACATAGATGTGCCAACCTTACCGTCAGTTCCCTACCACCACGCAATGAAAGACGAACCGATGGAGATACCTATTTTTCAAAGGCAAAAAAATGGAAGCAAGAAAATCCTACGTCTTGGGGACGTCTCCAACATTCTCTCAGTCATGAGGGGGTTCCTAAACATAATCAGAGTGTATACAAACGTGAAAAATAGAGAGATAGTGGCGGAAGCCTCAAAGAAAATACTTGGAGAGCCGTTCTCCTCCAAAATATCTTACTAAGAGCGCAGATGCGCAAAACGGTTACTGAGCAAATTCATGGGGTTTAAACCAATCGGCACTCCATTAAATTTTTCAAGGAGAGAAGCGAAAAACATCTTACAACTCTAATGAGAGGGGAAGATATTGAGCTCTGAAGTCAAAATAATAGTCGTTAATGTAGAGAAGGAAAAGGACGACCAGTTTATCTGCGGGATGGCGAACTTCACCGTTTACACCTGCGACAACATATTCAGGGAGCTATTAGCCGCAGTACCAAGAATAAAATGTGGAGTTGCGATGAACGAGGCAGCCCCACGCCTAGTAAGAGTTAACGGTAACGATGAAAGACTAAAGGAGCTAGCTGCGAAAAACGCATTAGCAATAGGAGCATCCCACGCCTACGTAATACTTATGAAAGAAGCATTTCCAATCAATGTACTTAACGCTCTGAAGAACGTGCCAGGAATATGCAACGTAATAGTCGCCACAGCAAACCCAGTCCAACTGATAATCGCAGAAACACCTCTGGGAAGAGCAATCCTAGGAGCAGTCGACGGAAATAGTGTCACAAACATAGAAAACGAAGAGCAAAGGAAGGAGAGAAGAGAGCTTGTAAGGAAGCTAGGCTATATTCTAGGCTAGCCCCCAACAACCACCTATTCCCTAATTATCCTCTCCAGCCTTAACCCTTACTCCCATTATTTAAACTCCTTTTTCTCATTTTCAGCATGTTGGAAGAACCTGGCGCGACGAAAAACAAGGAAAGTAGGAAGAATGCTAATACAGTAAGAGAGGAAAATCAACAGGAAAGCAGGGAGATGTGGCGCCCGGGGTGTGATTCCCGAGGAAGACCTTTTCGAACACACGCGGCGGGGAGTGCGGCGGGAAACGCCTCCGCCAGTGGGTTTCTTGCCCCCATGTTCCCACAAGATCTCGAGCTTCGGCGCCTTAGAGGCTCCACCGCCCTACCATTACCCACTCCCCAGCTCTAGGCGACCCGGGCGCTCTGTCCACTCTATATTCTCTCTAATTTAGAAGAAGTATTTTTATTTTTTGAGGTGAAGTGCGTCCTTAAAATCAATGTTGCATTTAGTGTTTTCCTTTCTCTTCCATGCAACTCTTTACCCGCAGTACTAGCGTTTATATGCAGATATTAAGTCTATCTTAGTTATTATTCCAACAACCTTTCCTTTATCCACTACTAGCACTGCCGGATTGCCGCTCATTATAAGATGACGTACAACCTCTACGCTCGTGGATGGACTTACCACTGGGAAGCTATCCTCCATTACGTCCTTAACTCTTTTTTCGAAAACATCGCATCCTTCTGACAGGTATTTCATTATTGTTCCCTCATTAATGCTACCTATTAAGCGGCCATTCTCTATGACTGGCATTTGGGAGATACCGTTTTTCCTCATGAGCTCAATAGCGTCCTTAACGGAGGCATCAGGGGAAATAGATATCACCGGGGAGAACATTACCTCCCCAGCGGTAACCTGCTTTTTCTCATACTCACTCATCGCCGCAACAATCTTCCTAAGCGTTGAAAGGCGCGGGTCAACGGAGCCAGACTCGATTCTAGCTATCAACGACTGGCTTACACCAGCCCGCCTTGCGAGCTCTTCCTGGGTTAACCCTAAACGCTTTCTCGCCTGCCTTAGATCTTCAGGAGAAGGCAGATAAAACATTAAAAGCCCCACCTCTAAGTAGAGGACCTCCCTCCACGCTCGAAAATGCTTCAGAGTAATTTCTATCAGAAAAAACGTTTTTTAACTTTTCTAGTTCCTTAACGGTTTCTGTTTACATTCTAAACAAGAAGCAAATATATAGAACTATAAGGTGCTGTTAGGTTGAACGGAGAAAGACTGGAAGGGCTCAGCGTGAAAAAAAGATGCAAGATTCTGTGCGGCGGCATCGTCCAAGGAGTTGGAATGCGCCCTTTTGTATACCGCATAGCAGTTAAAAACAAGCTTACAGGATACGTCCTAAACCTAGGAGATGCAGGGGTTAAAATAGTAGTTGAAGGCGAGGAAGAAGCCATAAAGAAATTTCTCATGGACCTGAGGAGGGAGAAGCCGCCGTTAGCACGGTTCGAGAAAATAGATGTGAAGTGGGAGAGGTATAAAGGAGAATTTTCATCCTTCACCATAAGGAAAAGTAGCAAAAAGAAGGTCCTTGAAGGGTCCTACATACCACCAGACGTGGCGATATGTGACAAGTGCGCTGAGGAAATTTTAAACCCTGAGGATAGGCACTACAATTACCCATTCACATGCTGTGCCGACTGTGGTCCAAGGTACACATCAATAATAGCGCTGCCATACGATAGAGAGTTAACAACCATGAGAGAGTTCCCGCTATGCTCCTACTGCAGAGAGGAGTATGAAAACCCGTTAGATAGAAGGTATCACGCCCAGGGAATATGCTGCC
>JAPDJY010000024.1:0-31935 GCA_029258835.1 Thermoproteota archaeon
TGCTCTTCAGGTTATGGGTAAGGCTGGAGATAGGCAGGTTCCGGACGTTGAAACAGCCCTAGCACACGGGTGGGGTGGACAGTTTCAGTTTCACGGGTTAATGATCCTAAGCAGGAATAGACCGTGAGGGGTTCAGCCTCCCTGCCCTCCTTCTTTTTCACCTTCTTTTTCAAATATCTTTTTCAAGATAAAATAAAAGAAGGATAAAGAAAAAGATACTTTCTCAATACTTCCTCCTTTTTAGTGGAGGTATTCTGGCAACTTCTCTAGGAGATTTTTACCTGTTATCATGGAGGCTGCTATGAACCCTGAGTGGACTGCGGCGTCCATTGGGACGCCCCAGCCCCCAACCCCATCGCCGACGAAGTAAAGGTTCTCCACCCCTGGAGCCTTCACATCTGGCCTTTTGTCGCCTACTTGGTCGGGTGTTCGAGCCACCCCGTCGAGGTAGTCTAGGGAGGCGTAGAGGAGCCACTCGACTGAAGCGTCGAACTCGGGGAACATCCCACTGACAAAGTTCATGGCTTCGTCTAGGACTCGCTCCACCTTGCTTTTGCTTCTTGCCTCCTCAGGTGTTAGAGGGCAGTAGAAGGTGAACAATTGCTTTCCCTTGGGGGCGCGGGACGGGTCAAAATTTGACTGGGCTTCGAAGATGAACCTTACGCTTCCCTTGAATCCTTCACCTTCAGGTATAAGTTCTGGAACGTAGATGTAGCCCCTGTTTTTCAGAACCGGCTTCTTCAGGCCGGCGTAGCCCGTGACGGCGCCCGCACTAGCTAGCTTTTCAACGCGCTCAACCCAGCCTTTGGGGAAAACGTTCCTGTCCACTATGCTGAAAACCTTCTGGATGGGGACATTACTAACCACAACACTCGACTCAACGTGCTCTTCCCCCCTAGGGAAGTCGGCGACAACACCCTTAGCCACCCCGTCCTCGACCACCACCTCTTTCACCTCGATGCCTGTCTTGACGGAGCCGCCATGCTTCTCCACGGTTCTTGCCAGCGCCTTAGCTGCCTCTATGAAGCCGCCCTCTATGGAGCCGGCGTTCCCTCTTCCCGCGTGGGCGCCGACGTGGGACGCTGGAACATTAGACTTTATTGTTTCACCGGCGGAGATGTCTGCTGGGTCGTTTATGGTTGCAACAAGTGTCGCGATGAGGTACCAGAACTCGCGCACCCTATGGCTGCCGGTGAGGGACTCCATGAACTCCTTCATGGACTCGTGGTCGTGCTTGGCCGCTTCAGTCCTGCTCATGGAGGTTATGAGGCGGGCGACCCTCCAGAACTCGCTCATAGTGCTCTCATCTGGGAGGAATTCTATCCGTGGAGGCTGCATGGAGCAGAGTTTACCGTCGAAGAAGTAAAGGTTTTCCTTGAGAGGGTGAAACCTGACGTGCTCCCCTAAATCTTTCAGCAGAACTCCGAGGCGGCCATGTTCATGGTACGAATACTCGTGGAAGCCGAGGTCTATGACGTAGCCTTCCATTAGGCTGGGTAGTTCGTCTAGACCAGGCTCAGTTCTAACAATCCGTTCATTACAGGTGCGAGCCATCACCCTTCTAAGCTCACTAACGTCCTCTCCTCCCCTGAAGGAGGCGGCACGCCCTCCGATGCGTGCTTCACGTTCAAGCACCAAAACTCTTAACCCTTCATGGGCAAGTAGGGCTGCACACGTTAAACCGCCCAAACCCGCACCAATAACGACGACGTCCCATCCTTCACGAGGCAAAATAACCACCAAGAGAAGTAAACGGCAACGAGAAATAAATGTTTTTTAAGCTGGAAGATGGTCCACGCAGCCCGCTAACGGGGGCTTACATGGGGATCCTCCGGCTGCAAGCATAAGAAAATATTTTAATACATAGAAAAGAAAGTAATTAATTACTTTGAAGAGATGTGTGGAGGAGTGGAGGTTGGCTCGGAAACCTGTAATTGTTTCCCTTGACGCAGGAGGGACGATGACGGATACGGTGATCGTGGACGAAGAGGGAGAATTCACCGTTGGCAAGGCTTTAACCGTTCCGGAGGACGAGTCAGTGAGCTTCGCAGACTCTGTTATGGACGCAGCGGGCTACTGGGATATGAGCGTCGGCGACGTTTTGAGAAGCGTGGGCGCATGCATTTATTCTGGAACAACCATGATTAACACCCTTCTAACTAGGAAGGGGCTACGGGTTGGACTCATAATTTCGAAGGGGCTTGAAGACTACGTCCTCATGGAGAGAGGGCTTGTCTGGCTTGGCTACAGCTACTCTGACAGGCTGCACACAGTGACTCACGTCCACAACGAACCCTTGGTGGATAGGCGGCTGGTGCGCGGAGTCACGGAGAGGATAGACATGTTCGGTACCCCGGTGATACCCCTTAACAGGGAGGAGGTTGAAGAGGCCGCTAGGGAGCTTCTGTCCATGGGAGTAGAAGCCATAGCCATAATGTTCCCTTACTCCCATACGAACCCGGCGCACGAGAGGGAAGCGAAAGAAATCGTTGAGAGGATTGCTAGAGAGGCAGAAGTTGAAGTCACGGTCTACACGAGCTCGGAGGTTGCACCCATAATGCGCGAGTACTCCCGTCTCAACAGCGTTCTAATACAAGCTTACGCTACAGAGCCAACGAGGAGGCAGCTCTTCAAAATAGAGGAGAGAGCTAGAAAGGAGGGCTTCAGGTATGAGCTCCTCACCATGCTCTCATATGGCGGACTCGTAAACATAAGGTATCCGCGCCTCTACGAGACCCTGATATCCGGGCCGATAGGAGGAATGCTCGGCTCAAAGTACATTGGGGACATACTCGGGATCAAGGACATTCTGTGCATGGACATGGGAGGGACGAGCTTCGACGTGGGCATAATAAGGGATGGTGTAATACCCATGCTTAGGGAGCCCGACATAGCAAGGTTCCGCCTAAACATGCCCCTTGTAACCATGGATTCTATAGGTGCGGGGACTGGAAGCGTCATCAAGATAGACCCTGAGACGGGTAGAATAGAACTCGGACCCGAGAGCGCCGGGGCTATGGTTGGAATGTGCTACAAGTACCCTGAGCCGACCATTAGCGACTGCGACGTCACCTTAGGCTACTTGAACCCGGACTACTTCATAGGGGGGAAGATAAAGCTTGACAAAGAAAGAGCGTACAAGGCATGCAAGCAGGTAGCAGACCACTACGATGCGGACGTCTACGATATGGCAATGGGAATAATTGAACTCCTTAACACCAAAATGAGAGGGCAGATAGACGCCATGCTAATGGCTAGAGGGTATAACCCTGCAGACTACACCGCTATGATCTATGGAGGAGGAGGGCCGCTTCACATGTGGGGGTTCACTGAGGGGATACCGTTCAAGAACATTATAACGTTCCCGTTCGCAGCGGTCTTCTCAGCCTTCGGCATAGCGACAGCCGACTACACTCACAGGTATCATAAGAGCATCCTCAGCCAGATTCCGCCTGGAAGCGACGAGAGGGCCTTAATGTTTAGGATGATGACGCAGTCGGCCATAAACTCGGCTTGGGAGGAGCTTGAAAAGCTGGCCCTAGCGGAAATGGAGGCTGAGGGAATACCTAAGGAGAAGGTGAAGTTCGAGCACTTAGCATATGTTAGGTATAGCGGCCAGCTTGACGACCACGAAGTGGTGTCGCCAGTATCAAGGGTTGAAAAGCTTGAAGACCTAGACTCCATCGTGGAGGCGTTCGAGGAGACGTACGAAAAGATATACCCTAAAGCCGCCAAGTTCCCAGAGGCTGGTTACATGATACTTGAGGTTGCGGTCGTCGCTCACGCTGAAAGGCCGAAGCCTAAGATAGTCAGGAAGCCTCTAGCTGGAAAGAAGCCTTCGGAGCAGGCGTTTAAGGGCGAGAGGGAAGCCTACTACAAGGGGAAGTGGGTTAACTTCTCCGTCTGGGAGATGGACGAGATAAGGGCTGGAAACGAGCTTGAAGGGCCTGCTATAATAGAGCACCCGGCAACCACCCTCGTGGTACCCCCCGAGTATAAGGTGAGGTTTGACGAGTACGAGTTCATATGGTTTGGAGGGAAGTGAGGAGGAGTATGTATGGCTTCACGCGAGGGGAAGGGTATAGGTTATGGAGGCAGGAAGCTTAAGGAGATGCTGAGGGAGAGTGAAAGACTTTTCAAGGAGACCGGGTACTACTACGGTGTGAGCGAGTTGAGGCTTAGGGAGGAGGACCTTCTTAAGTATGAGAGGTTTCACTCCCGGCTGCTGTCAGCGGTTATAGGTGCTAGGGAGTCTGTTAAGTTCATAGCAGCATCCCCTACTGTACGGGAGTATGGTGAGCTTGTCTTCGGGCTCTACACTCCCGAGGGGGACGCCGTCGCGCTGTCGACGGGGATAATGGTTCACGTGCACACGATGAGCGCCTTCATCAAGTACCTGATAGAGAACGACTACGAAGAGAACCCGGGTATAAGGCCGGGCGACATATTCACGAACAACGAGACCTGGGCTGGAGGAGTGCACACTGCAGACGTGCAGACAGTCATACCGATATTTTATAAGGGTGAGCTCATAGGGTGGGCTGGAGGGGTAACCCACGAGCTCGAGGCGGGGGCACACGAGCACGGCTCCATGCCCATATTCGCCCCTGAAAGGTTTAGTGAGGGACACCACATAAGCGCCGAGAAGACGGGGGAAAACGACGAGTACTACAAGCATTACATTAAGAGGCTGAGCGTCGCCTCAAGGATGCCTAACGCGTGGATCCTGGACGAGAAGGCAAGGCTTGCAGGCTCCATAATGATAAGGGAGGAGGTCTATAAGGTCATAGAGGACTTCGGATTAGAATACTACATGAGAGCAATAAGGGAGCTGATAGAGGAGAACAGGAGGAACTTCATAGCGAAGGTTAAGGAGAGGCTGGTGCCGGGAAGGTATAAAGGAATAAACGTGATCAGCTTCACGCTTAAGACCGGCTACGCTCACCCGTTAACCGAGGAAAAAGTGAGGTCGCTTATACCGATAGAAATAACCATAGATGTTACGGGGAAGATGCACATAGACTTTGACGGGGCGACAAGGCCGGGATATCACGTGTACAATTGTACGCCCTCAGCCATGGATGGGGGACTATGGGTTCTCCTAAGCCAGGTCCTCGCGTACGACGGGAAAGTTAATGATGGAGCCTACATAGCGGTAACCCAGAATCTCCCGGAGGGAACGATAGTCAACACGGACTACCCCTACGCTGGAACAGCCATAACCTGGGGGACGCTGATACCAACGTACGCGGCTGTCGGGGGATTACTGTCCATAGGATTCTACGCTAGAGGATTCCTAGAGGAGGTCTTCCTGCCGTCGGCTGCCAACTCGCTTTATAATGGTGGAGGCGAAAACCAACTTGGAGAGGTCGTCGGCTTCTCGGTGTTTGAGATGGCTGCAAACCAAAGCGGGGCAAGGGGGGTGTTAGACGGGATAGACGCGGGCTACGCTATATGGAACCCTGAGGCGGATCAGGGGAACGTGGAGCTATGGGAGATGCTTGCTCCAATAGTATACCTAGGAAGAAGGTTTATACCGAACACTCACGGGTATGGAAGGTTTAGAGGAGGCAACGGCTGGGCTTCGCTCTGGCTGATATGGAGGACTCAGCGGTTCAACGTCGGATGCAACGGCCATATGCCTACGCTACCATACCTTAAAGGGCTCTTCGGAGGGTATCCGCCCCCATCCTGGTTCGGAATAACGGTTAAGAACACGAATATCCTAGAGCTTATAGGTAAGGGTGAGGTGCCCGGATCGATAATGGAAGTTATAGACATGGTTAAGGAGGGGAAGCTTAAAGGGGACTTGGTGATCCACAGGACGCCTTTCTGGGAGGATGTGAAGCAAGGGGACCTAATGGGTATCTACTACACTGGTGGCGTAGGATTCGGCGACCCCATAGAGAGGGACCCTTCACTTATCGTCAAAGACCTTGAAAACGGCTTCCTGACCAAGGAGTGGGCTGAGAAGGTTTACGGGGTCATCTGCAGGTATGACGAAAGAGAGAAAAAGTGGGTCGTAGACGAGGAAGCTACGGATGAGAAGAGAAGGAGGATAAGGGAAGAAAGGCTAAGCAAAGGCGTCCCGGTGAAGGAGTGGTGGGTTAAGGAGAGGGAAAAGGTCGCAGCAGGGAGGCTTCCGGAGGATGTCAAGGAAATGATCAGGGATAGCATGTCAAGGTCTGAGAAAATGGCGAAGGAGTTCAGGGAGTTCTGGCAGCTGCCGGAGGACTTCACACTCTGAGGGGGTGGAAGAATTTGGAGGCGCCAAGCTACCCTGATGACGTTATAAAGGGGCTTGTTGAGAGAAAGCTTCCTTGGAGCATGGTTAAGAGGATGATGAGTGCTCCCAAGGACAGGGACAGGTTCGAGAAGTATGTTAGGGTGCTTCAGGAGAGGGTTCCGTGGAAGGAGAAGATAGTGCTGCCTATCCACGAGCACCTTTTCGTAGTATGCAAGAATGGAGAGTTGATTGTTAAGGCTGCATGCGGCCATGAGTTCGGGGATTACAGGGAGAACTGGAAGCTTAAGTGCTTGATAAGGGTAAGGGGGACCAATGAGGACTTCAAGGAGGTCTACCCAGACTTCTTCGAGTTTGACACCGAGTTCATAGAGTTAAGGGAGTTTTACTGCCCGGGATGCGGCGAACTGTTAGACGTGGAAAACGCGCCGAAAGGGTACCCTATAACCTTTGAGTTCCTCCCGGACGTTGAAGGGTTTTACAAGGAGTGGCTTGGGAAGCCCGTCCCATGCGAAAAAAAGGAGGAAAGCAGAGCGGAGGATAGAAGTGTGAACATACTTAGGAAGTGGGCTGAAGAGGCAGAAGAGAAGGGATCTTAGAGTAGTAGTAATGTAATCTTACCCTCCTTTTTTGTTTCGAAGCATTATAGGGCATGTTGACGGGTGGCTGGCCGAGAAGGGCGTATAGAGGCAGTATTCTGGGTTTCCTTTCATCTTAAGTTTTTTTGCGGAAAACAAAAATGAATGGAAATTGTGAAGAATTATAGGACGGTCAACACCTATTTCTCCTTTGACTCAGACCGTTTCTCTAGGAAGCTACGTATCCTCTCCATTGCCTCCCGAGAAACCGAGCATAAAGCTTGGGTTGTAGCCTCAAGGTTTAAGGCATCCTCTAGAGTTGACGTGAGAGCCATGTTTATCGCCTTTTTAGCTGCACCTATGGCCTTCCCGGGAAACTTCATTATTTCATTTGCAACCTTCTTCACGGCATCGTCAAGCTGATCTCTCGGAACTACCATGTTAACTAGGCCTAGCTTCTCAGCCTCCTCAGCGGTCACGAATCGTGCTGTGAATGAGAGCTCCTTAGCCTTGTGAACCCCTACAAGTCGAGGAAGCAGAAATGTTCCACCGGCATCGGGGATGAAGCCTATGTGGGCGAATATTTCGCTGAAGCGAGCTTGGTCTGACGCTATTACTAGGTCGCAAACCAAAGCAATGTTCATGGACGCGCCAGCAGCTATCCCGTTCACCGCAGCTATAACAGGCTTCTCCATCTTAAATATTTGAAGCACTATCTCGTTGAAAACCCTCTGAATGTGAAGCCTGATGTCCAGCGGGTCAGCATCCCTTGCAAGGCTCGCCTCTTTAAGGTCGGCTCCCGTGCCGAAGGCATCCCCAGCCCCCGTAAGCACGACAACCCTCACGTTCTCATCCAGCTCAGCGTCCTTCAAGGCGCTTAGCACCTCGTTAGCCGTCTGAGCATCCATAGCGTTTAAAACCTCAGGCCTGTTAACAGTTATCTTGGCAATTCCTCCCTCCTTCTCGTAAATTATCTTACTAAACAACGAAAGCACCCCCTTTTCTCTAAAAGATGTTAAAAGAACTCTCTCCTAAAAGAACTCTCTCCCATATAAATTAAGTTATTTCCTCATCCATCCATGAGGCTCCCTTTCAAAGGTGTAGGTAAGCCGGTGCTCATAGGAAAGGCAACGTTCAAAGGCTTACGTTCAGGCTATGATGAGGCTGAATGCTTTAGCATTAACCATAATCCGGATGGCGAACGTTCACACATGGAGTCTTACACCCAGCCTACTTTAACCATCACAACGCTGGGTCGTCGTTCCGTCTCAGAGGCCTTTTCTAGGTGCTAGGGAGCAACAGAGTGCTTCCCCCTCACAGTCACGTGTTCGAAGCCAACGTAATTTTACGAGGACACTTGCATGATTAATGCTGATGCGTGCTCTAGAAGGGGGCAAGGGAAGAACGAAGTTATTTATTTAGCTTCAACCAGAATAACCATAATTTAGCTTTAGGAAAAGGCAGAGGTGAATTTGATTTGGAGGAGGGTCGGATCGACACGAAGCTTGTCCACTCCGGGGAGAAGCCTTGCCCGCTTACCCGGGCTTTAAGGGTGCCAGTTTACATGACGTCCACTTTTGTTTACGAAAACTTCGACGAGCTAATGAAGGGAAGGTACTTTTACACGCGCATACAAAACCCTACTTTATTAGAAGTTTTAGAAGAGAAGAAGAGAAGCTGGCTGAGATAGAGGGTGGGGAAAGGGCTCTGGTCACGGCTTCAGGGATGGCAGCCATAACGATAGCTGTCATGAGTTGCTTAGAGAAGGATGGTAGGGTTGTCACGTCAGACATAATTTACGGTGGAACACACGACCTTTTCACCAAGATCCTCCCAAGGCTCGGATTTGAGGTTTCATACGTCGATTTCGGGGATATTTCAAGGTTGGAGGAGGAGCTCAAACGTGGCGCATCGGTTGTTTACTTCGAGTCGCCCGCTAACCCAACCATGAAGGTTATCGACATAGAGGAGGTTTCCAAGGTCGCCCATGAAGCAGGTGCAACCGTACTCTTCGACAATACCTTTGCTACCCCATACTGCCAGCAACCCTTAAGGCTAGGTGTAGACGTTAACATAGAGAGCCTAACAAAGTATCTTAGCGGGCATGGAGACGCGCTTGGAGACGCTGTGATAGGAAGGAGAGATTACATCCTCAACCTGAGGGGTACGTGGAGCACAATTTTCGGCGCAACGATGAGTCCGCTTAACGCGTGGCTTGTGCTTAGAGGGGTTAAAACTCTCCATGTAAGAATGGAGAGGCACTGCAGGAACGCCATGGTTCTCGCAGAGTTCCTTGAAGACCACCCCAAGGTTAAAAGGGTGCTCTACCCTGGCCTACCAAGCCACCCCCAGCACGAGATAGCTAAGAAGCAGATGAGGTGCTTCGGAGGGATGCTCTCCTTCGAGGTTGAAAACACCACCATAGCGATGAACGTAATGAACAACCTTAGGATGAGCTACATAGGGGTAAGCCTAGGAGACGTGGAAACCCTTGTCGAGTGGCCAGCATACATGACCCATATGACAATGCCAAGGAAGGAGAGGAGAAAGCTGGGGATAACGGACACGCTCATAAGGGTTTCAGTAGGATTAGAAGACCCAGACGACATGATAGAAGACTTCGACCAAGCCCTCTCCCAAGCCTAAGGAAAGACTGGAAGAGAAATCGGGACAGGCACTAACAGCATAACGAAAAAGGAGCGGCAGAACGTGGAAAAGCACAGACAAGGAATAAACTGGAGGGGCAGGAATTGTTTCTCGCACAGCCGAGTGGAGAACACAGGAAGATTGAGGGTTGCGATGGCAGCCCCATCACGCACTTTCATGCTGAGAAAGCTACGTCAGTAAGCTGCTAAAGCCGTTAAGGCTCTGTGAGGAGATACTCTTAATCGTCCCAGTTAGGATAAGTACAATGCCTTGTGTAACTGTTGTGTTTTAGATAGGTTTTTATGTTTGTTTGCTTGTTTTGGTGTTTGTGGTGTGTATGGGGGGAAGGTGGGGAGGATGCTGAGGAGCGGCGAGGTAGCCAAGATCCTCGGAGTCGATAGGCACACCGTTGCCAAGTGGGTCAAGGAGGGCTGGATCAGAACGGTAAGGCTCCCAAGCGGAAGGTACAGGATCCCGGAGAGCGAGGTGAAAAAGATACTTGAAGGAGGAAGCAACCGCAACCAAAGCATATAAGGCTCCCATAGAAGCCCCAAAAGACCTGATAGAAGCGTACTTCGAAGCGAAGAAGAAAGCATTAAGGGAAGTGCTAAACCACGTCACCCACTCAGAAAATGGAAAGGCCCACCTAAGCTTCAAAGCCGGGGATAGGAGGAGGCTGAGGAACAACCTCCTGGAGGGCTGGAAGTACTCCAGGCACTACGTCGACTCAGCGATAAACTCGGCCATAGGGCTGGTTAAGGGGTGGATAAAGCTATACAACAGGGGGAAAGCGAAATCAAGACCTAGAATAACGGGGAAAACAGTCTACATAAAGTCAACATTATTCACTTACAGGGATGGCAAACTCAAAATCAGCATCGAACCGAACAAACGATACCTAGAAGTAGACCTAACAAGGTACGACTACCTGCCGGAAGATTTCGACTCCATCGGAGGATTGCTGCTGACAGAGAACGGGCTCATAATTGACTTCAAGAGAAAACCGAGAAGTGTCGAGCCGAGGGGCTGGGCCTCGTTCGACGTGAACCTGGCCAACGTGACCGCCCTGACCAACGGGGGAGTGGTCAGGTACGGTCTCAGGCGGCTGTACCACGTCCGCAGGGTTTACGAGGAGGAGAGGAGGAGGTTGCAGAAGCTCTCCAGGCGCAAGCCCGGGACGGCTGAGAGGCTCATGCGGAAGCACTCCAGGAGGGAAAAAGATAGGGCCAGGGACTTCATGCACAAGCTGACAACCAGGATAGCCGGGGGGCTGGAGGAGCTACGTAGTGGAGCAATACTCGAGAACCTGAAGGGCATCAAAGGCAGGCTCCTACACGGGGCGAAGGGCTCAACCGAAGGCTTTCGAAGTGGAATGCTAGGACGTTCCAGCTTATGCTAGGGTACAAGCTGGGGTGGGCTGCCTGTGAAGTACGTTAACCCGTCCTATTCCTCCAGGACCTGTCCTCTCTGTTCTGGCCGCATGGCGGCCTATGGGGGCAGGCTGATGAGATGCAAAAAATGTGGATTTATTGCAGACAGAGATGCTATAGCCGTTTTAAACCTTCGGATGTGGGGCGCTAGGGTCCCCCGAGAGGCCCGATAGAGGCGTTAGCCTCTATGATGGGGAAACGGCTGGCAAACCAAAACATGCATCTACCCATAAAAGCCTACCAACAGTGAACCCCGCCTACAGAGTTTCAAGCGCCACACTTAACTCTTTCTCTAGAAATTCTTTTGCCTTCACAAAGTCTTCATCTAACGTTGCAAATGCGGAAATCTTAAAACCCTTCTCCTTTAGGAGTTTCACGTACGCAATGTGCAGTAGGTCTAGGGATCTCAACTTGATCTTTGCTGATAGCTCGATGGCGGCCGCTACCGGAAGAGACATTTGTCCGAGCAGCGGGATCTCCATGCTCCCCCCGATTTTAACGAATTTGATGCTAAACCTCCTAAGTACATATACGAGAATTGCAATGAGGAGCTGCTCGCTGGAGAGGGAGAACTCCCTGAGTGGAATACTTAATTCGTCGAGCCTTCGACTTACGACACTTGCCAGTTCAATCATGACCAGCTCAGAAGCAACCTTCTCCTTTCTCCTCTTCCAGAACTGTAGCGACGTCTTTTGCTTTTCATCCAGCGGGTCTAATGCGGAAACCATTACGCTCGTGTCGATATACTTCATTATAATCTGTCCCTCTCCTTGAGGAGTTGTGCCCTTTCCCCTGCAAGCCTTATCGGGATTTTACCGGTCTTTTTCTCGATATCAAAAAGCTCCTCGATAGCCCTTAAGATCCATACGTGCTTTTCCACTTCCTTAAGCCCTATTTGCAAAAGCTTCCTGAGAGCCTCGCTTCTTGAATCGAAAATCTTGAGCCTCACGAGGAGGTCTATGCTTTCGAGCATCTCCTTGCTCAGCCTAACAGGAATGGGACGCGTTTCCACAGCACATCCCTCAAATATACGTAGCGTATAAATTTTTCCTTCATCGCTACCGGAAGTTCCTCTCACTACCTCCATTACCGGCTCATAAAACTTTAAGTCCACGAAAACAATCTCCAAGTGGAGATGGCATCAAGAACCGCTTCTTTATCCTAATTTTATTTATTTTTTATTCTAATGCCATTATGCTAATTTGCTAATTATAGTCACTTTCATACTAATCACCCGGGATCTTTGTAGTGATAACATGTCAAAGACTTGGTCACTCGGGGTTTATAATGGGAAGGGGCGGAGCAGTAGTTCTGTGAACGATAGGAACAATATTCCGGCGAGGATGGAAAACGGACGGAAGAAGGGAAGGATTCTGGGAAGGGGGCAGACGAGGTATATTACTCCATAGCGAGACGCATCCTAGCGGGGGGTTGTGTGAACATCTCGTCGCCCTAAAAAACGCACTCAAGGTTTCAGAAATGTTACAAAATGCAATTTGCAATTAAAAAATTTAAATTACGAGCGCAGCATTGCGTGTTTCTGCCTCATCTGACACGTAAACGTTAAGAGTGCTTCCAGCATTAATAAACACGGGTAATCGCCACTTCCGCTCTTTAAGAGGGGCGTTCACGGCTTAGGTGGTGGATGTTGAGTAGCCATTGTAGCATGGTTAGGCAGGGTTACGCTCCTGGAAGTTGCATGGTCGAGATGCCTGATGGAACGTTTAAGCCTGCATGTAAGGGAACCCTTAAAAAGGAGGGAGGCGTCTGGCACAGGCTTATCAAGGCAGCGCATCTCTCCAGGCCCGAGGACTACTTCAGCGTCTACCAGAGCGGCTGTAACCATAGCTGCCTGAAGTGTCATTCATGGGAGTTCTCGCAGAGGTATGATGGGTTCTGGGTTTCAACAGACGAGCTGGCCGAAATGGCCGTGGAGTATGAGGAACTTGTAACCGTTTGGGAGCCAAAGGAGAGGGCGACAATGTTCCACGCAACGGACCTGTGCCGCCACTGTGGCATGTGCGTCGTCTACGGTGTGAGAGGGAGGATGTGCCCAGGGAAGCTTAAAAGCGAGCAAGTTGTTTTGAGCCCTCAGGGATACGGGCCTGCAAGGAACATCGTGGCATTCACCGGAGGGGACGTCGTCTGCCAGGCTGAGTTCTACGCGCAGGCAGCCGAGAAGATCAAGGATGAGTGCTCCAACATGTGGGTTCTAATCGAAACAAACGGGTATGGGCTCACACCCGAGAACCTTGACGTCTTGGCTTCCGGCGGGGTTGACTCATTCTGGCTTGACATTAAAGCCTATGACAGGGAAGTTTACAGGCGCCTCTGCGGCGCCACAAACGAGTGGGTGCTTAAGTCCCCTGAGTGGATCGCTGACAGGGGGTTTACCCTTGAAGTGTTAACGCTCTACATTCCAGGGTGGGTCGAGAAAGACCAAATAGTTAGGATAGCGGAGATTGTACACGAGGTTGACTCGGAGATCCCCTTCACCATCCTCGCGTTCTTCCCAGCGTACAAGCTGTCCAGCGTTAGAAGCCCACGTATGTTCGAAATGATCGACGCCTACTTCGCGGTTAAAAACGTTGGGCTGAGAAACGTTAAGCTGGGCAACTGCCACGTCTTCGCCAGAGGTCAAAGCGAGTGGGAAACTTTAGTGGCCGTGGTCGGTCCAGAAGCCATAGGGTGACGGGTCAACCATGAAAGGCATCACGCTCCCACGGGAAACCTTATCGGTGAAGCCGGTTCAGTTTAGGGTCTAGGAGGATGCTGATGCTGATGCTCTCCTACACTTTAGAACGTCCATGTTTATGGCTAGGAGCGTTAGGAGGGCTAGTAATGGGTCCATGCCATGTATCTTTAGAGTGCAATGATCCCTTAACGAGAAGAGTTTCCTAGTAACTTTGGCGGCGACGTTTCCCTTAGCATCCTTCACCTCGAACTCCCTTCTTAAGACGTCTCCTTCTAAGCGGCATATCACGTTCCCTCTAGCATCTTCAATTTGGTACGAAGGACGTAGTGCAAATAGCTTTCCTTTCACGGTTGCCACCTGGTAGCCTGTGTGGTCGTGTAGGGTGTAGGTAGGGCGCACCGAAAATAATTTTCCCTTAACGATGCCGACAACGTTGCTTTCGGCATCGTATAGGTTCATCTCCCCGCTGATGGAGAAAAGCTTAGCTACAGCCCTTCCAACCTCACGCCCATCCTCACTCTTAATTATGAGAGTATTTCTCACAGTAAACAACTTTTCGTCGATGATGTATGAGTCATGGTCAAGCAGCCTCATAGGCATCCTTCACCACACTACAGAGCAAAGCAAGGTAACAAGATAGAATGGAAAAAGAATAGAATAAAATAAAATTTAAGTTTAATGCAGAGGAGGAGAGAAGGGAAAGGTTAAAAGTATTTTTACTTAGGCGAGTGGCACCTAACGGTTTCTCTACCTTTCCGAAGTTAGGTTGACTGTCGAGGCCACCTTGGACATCATTCTAGTTAAGTATGCTTGGAGGGTTAGTAGCCGTTTAATTGGTTTGAGCGTGAACGCTGATGGTTTTGTTCAGCCACGTCTGAATGGGCTGTCGGCTTCAACCATGCCCAGCGAGCCTGTGAACCCGCGTTTTCCCCTTTTCGACCACATGGATTACCTTTACACCTTTACGTGTTAGCTCGTCTGCTATGAACCTTCGGTGACACTTGAAAAAGAGCTTCTCCGAGCAGAAAATGGCCACCTTATTCCCTTTAACCAACTTTAGAAGCTCCTTAAACGCCTCCCTGAACACCTCCGACTTCATATGCTTCCTGTAACCGCCGCTTCGATAGCCGCCTAAACCCTCTAAGTGGACATACTCGATCCCTGCATCCGCTAGGAGTTTCTTCAAGTTCTCCCCCTTGAACCATTCAAACTTTGAGGTTGGAAACCTTCTAACGTCCACCGCAACATTAACGCCAAGTTCCTTCAGGATGGAGATGAACTCATCAGCAGTCCTGTCACTAGTACCAATAGTCCAAACAGTTGAGCCTGAAAGGTGCTCATTCAGAGTGAACCCCCCGTGAAGCGTGTAAACCTCTAAGCACTTAACAGCCGGGAAAAATAAACGTTTTTGAGAGGACTGCAACAGGGAAGGGAGAAAATGTTTCATTCTTCATACAACATACCTTTCAGAAAATCCGGAAGGGGTTTGAAAAAGAGGGGGAGGAAATGCGCGGGAAAACCTTTGTGGCCGTAGCCTTACTCGCCATGGCCCTTCTTCTTGCAGCCGCCGGCCCGGCTATAGCCTCCCAAGCCAAGAGGAAACATGGAGTTTGACCGTTTACGCGGGAGGAAGCGGTTCTACTACAAGTGTTCAGGCGGCGTCCCACGCCACAAGGCTCAGCGTTAACGGAGAGAACGTGGTCATAATAAGGGACGATCGGCGTGCCGCACATTAACGCGAGCAACTAAGTAGGGAGTCTTCTTTGGTTTCGGGCATGCTCAGGCAGAGGACGCCGTTGAAACGGTAATGCTTGACTTCCTCACAGCGACCGGCAACCTGTCTAAGACGTTTGAACCCTATGCGCGTAACAGTACGCTCCCCCGAGGCCTTCGGCTGCCTAAACCCGAGATGGTACACCTTTAGCAACGAGACGGGTGAGTGGAAGTGTACGGGAGGCTCGTCCTACATAATGGTTGTCCACCTTGAGCCCGGAAACGTCACCTCCTTCAGCGTGCTACCATACGGTGAAAGCAGCAGCCCATCCTCAAAGCACTACGCAGACCAGCTCCTCAACTACTACAGCAGGGACCAGCTCCACCCAGACTACTTCTACATGAACGACGTCTTAGCACACGGTGAGTCCATAAGCGAGCAGCCGGTATGCACCCTTAGCGAAGCAGTAAGCATGATCGAGCAGCTGCGCCAGCAGGAGCTGCTTCAAGCGGTATACTCGTTCATAATGCTACAGGGCTTATCGCATCTTGCGGTTATGTACTCGTCCACCTCCTACCTCATGGTCTGTGGAGCCACTACGGCAGTTCTAATAGTAATTGTGGTGATGGCAGCTATAAAGTCCGGAAAACCATAAGGTTCCCAAATCATAATTTCCACATTTTTCCTTCCCCTAATTTTTCCATTCAGGTTGGAATGATAAACGAGAACAGGGTGAAAGACATTTCACCTAGATCCTCAAGGGATGATCACCATCCTTATCACGTGGGAATATGAAGGGTTCAGGGGGATCCTGACAGGGTCGCTACAGGGAAAGATTTTTTAAATTATTTAAACTTCTCTTTTTCCTTTATTAAATTAAAGAAAAATAATGTTCTTTATAGACATTTGTCGAACATCGTTCATTTCCTGATCAGTAAATTTAAATACTTCTCTTCTTCTCACTAAGAAGAACAAGACAAGATTTCCTTTGAAAAGAACCTACTTGAAAGAAAACCTAAAAAGGGGAGGAATTCTGTGGGAGAGGAAGGGAAGTTTAAGCAGCCATGGCTGGGAGTCTTAGCTCTCCTTACGGTGTATGCTATCTCCTACCTGACTTACATGGTGTTTCTGAACCCGGTGGGTGGCTTGCTTTCAAGGCTGGTGGTGGCGGATGTATCGGTTCT
Source organism: Thermoproteota archaeon (assembly GCA_029258835.1). Taxonomy (GTDB): domain Archaea; phylum Asgardarchaeota; class Jordiarchaeia; order Jordiarchaeales; family Freyrarchaeaceae; genus Freyrarchaeum. The sequence continues at coordinate 16,492 of JAPDJY010000024.1, forward strand.
ATCACAAGTTTTACCTGCGATTCTAGCGCCGGTCTACGGTGCAGCAGCTACTGAAATGGCTGCGCTCTTAGCCCCGGCCCTAGCGCTTAGGTCTGCTAGCTACTCTGCCCTTTACCCGTTGGGGTACCCCCTAGACTGGCTTACGGTGGTGGTCTTTGGCATTGTTTGGTTCGTAACGATAGCTGTGCTCTGCATGCCATTTCAGAGGGGGGCGCCTCCGAAGCAGCCCCAAAGCGGCTTAGCCGTCGCAGCCATCACATTGATCTTGGCATTCCTGACTGTTTACGTTCTCTCATCGTTCTTCCACTTCACCGGGTACGAGCTACTGCTGCTCGGTACTGCAGGGTTCTTGGTGTTCCCCATATGGGCGACGCTCTTCCACTACTGGCCGTTCGTGCCGAAGAGGGCGACCGTACATCCTGTAGCCAGGGGGGCGACGTACGCCGTTATCTCGTGGGTGATAACATTCATACTATACTACGTTTTTAATGGCTTAGCATGGTCTGGGGCAACCTTCTTTGAAATGTATCTGCCGGGGCACGACCTCTTCGCAACCCTGCTCCAGCCATTGCTTCCATTCAACCACTACGACCAGTGGATATCGCTCCTCGTCGCTATAATCACTGGGATAAACATAATGGCTGTGATCAACCCGTTCGAAGGAAGAAGCCAGCCTACAAGAGGAGTAATCAACATCATAATAGCAATAATAATAGGCGTGATCCTCTGGTTCATTCTCATGCCAATCCTAGGCTCAGCCCCCCACGTCTTCGCAGTGCCGTTCCAAGGCCAGCTTGCACCCTTAATCATAAGTGTACGCTCACCCGGGAACGTCACGGTCTACCTGCTTTACGTGGTCCTGCTAATCCTGATAATTCAGCAGCTCTTCCAGATGCACTGGTTTGCCGGGAAAGGGGCGAAGGGAGGAGTTCAAGCAGTCATCTTAGCATTTATAATAGGGACGATAGCATTCTTCATCACCATAGCCTATACTCCGATAGCCATGGCTCTTTCAGGAGCCAGCTCGGCCGCGGCAGTCTCCGGCCTACAGGCTCTAGCGTATGGAGCATTAATGACGTACGCCAACCTAGGCATGCCGCTGACAGGCTTAACCATACTCTTAGAGACGCAAGGAACAGTTCAGCTCCTAGGCACGACGTTAACATTTGGATGGTTCGTGCTTGGTTCCATCATGTGGCTGCTGATATACATGGCATTCGACTTCTGGCCATGGAAGTGATCGATCAACCCCCTCCTCTTTCTTTTCCAATCTTCCTTTTTCCTCTTTAGATGGAGGGCCACCAAAGGAAGCAGCTTCGAGAACATCCATATTTTCCAAGCTGTTAAGCATGAACAACGTGTTTCTAACTTAAGATTAAAAGGGGGGTTGAAGGTGACCCGAGTGCTGGAATCATTACTAAATTGCTGGAGTGGTAATTAATATGCATCTCCATGTTAAAAGACGTTCCTTTCTACAACGAAGGAGCCGTTGTGGAGGTTAGAAACCTTCAAAAGTGGGATTTGGATTTGATGTTTTTGCCAAAGGATTTTTATGTTGGCTTCTTCATATTCTAGGGATTAAGGAAGGGAGAAGGATGCTGGTTGTGGATGCGCACACTCATATTGTGGATGAGGGGTGGATGCCGAAGAAGTGGTGGGATGGATTGGCGAGGGTTTACGTGCATGCATTGGAGGAGATGGGCATTCCCATGACTGTGGGTCAGGTTAAGTCTCAGATCTTCCAAGGCTTCTTCGACCCTGACGGGGAGAAGCTTATCAGGGAGATGGATGCTGCGGGAATTGACGTCAGCGTCGTATGTCCTGTGGATTATGGCTTAGCCCTCGGCGAGCCTCCAACGCCTATAGAGGAGCAGAATCAGATATTCGCTGAGATCCAGAGGAAGTATCCGAAGAGGGTGGTGGCTCTCGTGAGCGTTGACCCGAGGAGGCCTGAAGCTGATAAGATAGTGAGGACTGGGCTTGAGGACTTGGGGTTGAAGGGGTTAAAGCTTCACCCTGCATCTGGCTTCTACCCGAACGAGCCACGCGTCTACAAGCTGCTTTCAATAGCGAGGGAGTTTAACGTTCCGGTTCTCTTCCACACCGGACAGATCGTTCAGCCTCTCAGAAGCAAGTACTGCAACCCAATATACTTGGATGACCTGTTGATCGACTTTCCCGAGCTAACCATTCAAGCGGCGCATATGGGGTTTGGCTGGAGGTATGAGTTGTTCCACATGGGAGCAACGAAGACGAACTTGGTTGTTGACTTCTCGGGCTGGCAGACCATAGCACGCAGCAACTTCAAGCGGTTCTGCAAAGCGCTGAGGGAGTGCATAGACGAGTTCGGAGCTTCAAGGGTGCTTTTCGGAACCGATGGGCCATACCTGAGAGCTGCGATGCCAGATAAGGAGTTCGTCGACATGGTGAAAAACCTTCCGGAAAAAGCGCCTGAAGGGATAACCTTCACAAAGGAAGAAATAGAAGCAATAATAGGTGGTAACGCGAAAAGGATATATAACCTCTAAAGTAAGGGAAACAGGGAGGCTTGCTAAAATCGGTAGCATCTTCCTCACTTTTTTCTCGTAGCCGAGGCTGATAGCTTCCAAGCTCTAACGTTCCCTTTGCCATCCTACAGTTTTCACTTTAAAGATCCTAGGTGGAAGGCTGGATGGCGACGGATTTTATTTAGTTTAGTTAATCCTGTGACTTTAATCGGGTAGGTTTGCAGCTGTGACGGGTGAAGTCACTGTAGAAGTTCAATAGATAGGTGCCTCTAGGGGTTAGTGCAAGCTTATTCGGGGGGCAGACTGGGAACGACGAGGAGATGGTGTGAAGGCTCTTAGCCGCAGTCTAAACTTAACATTTCATGACGGCGTCTACCCGAAGCGGGTTGAGAAAATTCAAAGCCATCTGACTTCTTCAAGAAGGAGTTAAAATTAAGGAAATTGAAGGTACTCCGGCCAACCCTTCCGCAATCTTAGGATGATTAGGGATGGTGACTTAGGACAGCTTTAGAAGGCCAAAGCGTGGAAAGAGGCGCTATTGGGAAGAGATGGTCTGCGGCTGCTGTCAGGTCTGACTGGAGAAGGGTTAAAACGTAGTCGTTAACTTCGTCGCCGGGATATTTTATGCCCTTCCTTCATGTTCTATTACTTCTTTTTTCTCACAGTTTGTTACTGACTGGTTGAGCATGAAGCATGCTTGAGGTGGAATTACATTGTCTTGGAAGACGTGGATAACCTCCTCGTCATCCACGGCTGTTATGAAGGAGGTTATACCTCCTTAACCTCCCTCTCCACCCTCCTAGCCGCATCAAGCACCTTAAGCCTAAGGTCAACCCTATCCTCAGCCAAGACAACAAGGACGTTAGCACATTTGACGTAAACGTCTCCTTTAGGGGTTTGTAATTACACCTACAAGCATGTCCCTTAGCTTACGCCTAAGCATGAGGGAAACGTGGACATCGCTTCGTCCCGTGAACTCTTAAAAACACATAGGCGGGGCATTTCGCCAAAAAGTGTCGTGAAAGCCACCATGCAACGTTTACGTGGGGAAAGTAAAACGTTTTCTTTTAAAGGTTTTCTGGGAGGTGACCCGTTGCATAATTGGTTTCCGTTTTATTTTAGCACATTAAATCCAAGCAAGCGTAGAGTGTAGACTCCTTTTCGAATTTTGGAGTGCTGTTCAAAAAAGAGGAGGTCAGGGTATTGGAAAGGGAGGGGGCATTGGTAGAGCTGTTGGAACGGGATACTTGGCGACTCTCTGCTTTTTCATCCCGTCAATTAATTCTTCTGCTTTTGATGTGGGAACCGTAAATAGTAACTCATCGTCATGGGTCATGGCGAAAACACGGTCTCCATTTCCAGGCACTACTAACTGGTATTCACCGGTGTTAAAGGTCCGAATTATTCCTGCGGAGCATGAGGCAGTAACACCGATCAGCTCTGCCTTAAGCCTCCTCCCTTCCCTGTACATCGCTCCCTGGATGAGCCGCATAATCTGGGCGGGATTCCCGTAAACGAGGATCAGGTCTGGAAGGATTCTCGTCCGAGTAAGGGGAGAAACAACAATACCACCATATTTGCCCGCTTCAAGGCGATCCATGCTTTCAACAAGCATTTTTGCCGCCTCATCGTTTGACACGTACCCTACTCCAAGAAAGAACTGTCTAATGAGAGAGTCGTCGATGTCCGCCCATCCGTAGTTTAGGCTTGCAGCCGGACAGCCGCTGTCCTCTTTCGTCACACCAACAGTCCAGCCGTATCTTCGGCTCAGTGTGAGAGCCTGGCAGACCGCTATCTTCTTCTCGGGTCTTCTCGTTCTCTCTGGAAACTCTGATTCATCCTTAACAAGTTTTACAGCAAGTGGGTATGTGTGTGGCCGAAGCATCTCCTCAAGCGACTTACCAATGTTTCTCCACTTCTCAAGTTCTGAATCCATAAGGGTTCACCTTCTCTGTTAGTTATGAATAAGTTATGAATAAAAATAAGAAATAAATTTTATTTATCTTAAAATTATCTTAAAGAGAACGTCAAATCGGAAGAAATTGGAACTTGCACTTAATGTGTGGGCGATTTCCAGCCATAAACCTGCACAAGAATCAGGAATTTCAAGGGAAAGGCTGAAAGAAATAAATTCTAATAATCGGATGTTAAAAGGGGTTATCTTCGAAATGAAAAAGTTCCTGCAGGCCGATAAAGTTCCCTCAATCAAACTAAAGCTCTTTGGGAAAAGTGTTATGATGGTTAAGGGCGGGTGGGTTCGGGGCTATGTGGTGCCCGCATTACCCACAGGTCGCTTAACAGCAGATATGTGGTTCGCTATCGTTCACCTAAGCCCTCGCAGGTCACATATATCCGCTGAAAGATGCTAAACTTGTGCCAAACAATTAAGGTAACGGAAAGCACCGCGTTGGCGACAAATGAATAGATCAAGTTTCTCAAGAGGATTAGGGACTGTTAACAAGAACGCTATTTACAGCAGAGTGATTTGTGTCATTTTACAAAGAAGCTTCGTATGCCTACAATTGCGTGAAAATTGCGTGAAATTTGACTGGTGTGAAGTCTAAGATCCACTAACCGTCCCCTTCGTTAAGGAGGGGGTTAGGCGATGAACCAGTTGCATTCTGGGTTCATCCGCTATGCAGCTTGTTTGCTGTGCTTTCAACCCTACGTTCTCTACTAAGCGTGCTACGCAGGAACCGCAGGATGCACAACCATACTTGATGGCTGCTTTAGCTTGTTCGCTTGGCAGGATGCCAACTCGTAGTATTTTGGATCCTTCAGCATGTCCCCTTAACATGTCATGCCAATATGCAACGTGTAACCCTGAACGAGTCTTTGGACGCCTCCCCTTCCAGCATCGTGGAGGCTAAGCTTACATATTAATGTGAGGTTATTTAAAAAATTTTTAGTGAAAACGTGCTAATTACCGTGTTGATTTTTATTAGCATCGCGATTAATTGGAAAGTTTAAATTAGATTCCACTGACAGACATATGCACCTAATTTAGTTTGAATTAGTTTGCTAATAAGTAAGTAGTAGGTTTAATTCAGGGAAATGGGTAAAGCGCCGCTTCCTTAACTGCCATGTAGGTTCTTAGGCTTCTGTAGGAGAGTCTGCCATAAGGGGCATAGGAAGGGAACTCCTGAATAAGCATTCAAACCTCCTCTTTTAGATGATTAGTTAGAGGGAGCACTTTGACTGGTAGTGTTGGTGGTTGTTTAACGGTTCAATGCGGCCTCCGCCACCACACTGGTGAAGTATATTATGTCCTTGTCTGCCCCTGTTTTCTCGGCTGTGTACCTCATGTTGAAGGCGCAGAATGGACATGGCGTTATTATGCGTTTCTCTGGTGCTTGGGCGAAGAGGTTGGAGGCCATCTTGAGGGATAGGTCCCTGTAGAGGGAGCGTACACCCGCCCCCGACCCACAGCATGGAGCCTTCTCCCTCTTTTCAGGCATCTCGATGATTTCCACTCCGCATGCCTTAAGGACTTCCCTTGGCTCGTCGTAGATGCCTTCCGTTCTTCCCAAGTGGCATGGGTCGTGGTAGGTTGCCCTCCAGCTTATGCTCTTCAGCCCGAGTTTGCCGGCTTTAACCAGGTTAAAGATTGTTTGGGTTACGTGCTCGACCGTGAAGGGAAGCTTTCCAACCAGTTCGGGATAGTAGTTTTTGAAGCACCTGTAGCATCCGACGCATGGCAGTATCACCCTTCTAATCCCTTCACTTTCAAACCTCTCAACGTTCCTCGTGAAAACTTCTTCGGCTAGGTCGGTCATTCCTGCCTCGTAGATGTAGTTTCCGCAGCAGCCTTCGTCCCTAAGAATCCTGAACTTCACCCCGCCGGCCTTTAACACTTGATACGTTGACCGGGCTGCGTCCGTTACAAGGTACGATGCGAGGCAGCCAACGTAAAGGAGAACGTCTGAGTCCACCTCCTCGTACTTGTCCGGGAGCCAGTCAAGCCTTCTCTCGGGGTCCCCCTTCACCGAGTTCCCCAGCTTCAAAATGCCGTTTATTATCTTCCTCCCCCTCTCGAGCGGAGCTAAGCCAGCCTTAACCAGTCCCGCCCGGGCGGCTCCGACCACTTCAGGCGTCTTAATCTCGTATGGACAGACCGAGGTGCAAAGGTAGCATTCAGTACACGAGTACATGGACTCAACATCCCTCTCTGAGAGCTCCTCACTCCGCAGGATTCGGGCGGCAGACCTCAACCTCCATGGAGGAGAGAGAACATCATCGCCTGAAGCCTTAAAGGTTGGGCAGACGTCAAGGCAGACGTTGCACTCAGAGCATGAGTCTGCTTCAGCCAGGGCTTCCTCAACCTTCAACGCGACCACCCTCACAGGGAAAGTATGCCTTGTAAGTAATAAAAAGGATTCCTATTTTGCAGGGGTTCAGCGTTGATGATTGCTGGTGAGGATAAGTCTTTTAACCGATGAAGGACACGTTTCGGTTGAGGCCTGGTTTGGAGGGGTGCAAATGAGTGGCGAATTAAAGTTTACGAAGGTGGATCAGATAGGAATTGTAGTCAGGGATTTCGAGAAGACCTCGAAGTTCCTAACTGAAAAGTTCGGAATAGGACCCTTCCCCTCCATAGAGGCGGAGCATGGGTCAGCGAAGCTCAAGATAGGCTTGCTTCACCTTGGAGGAGTCCAGATAGAACTGATACAGGTATTGGAGGGAGAGTCAATCCACAGCAGGTTCCTCAGGGAGAGAGGCGAGGGACTCCACCACCTGGGGTTCTTCGTGAAAAACCTTGATGAGGCGTTGAAGGTTATGGAGGAGAGGGGGGTTAAGGTCGCTGAAGGAGGGGAAATACTGGGGGTCAAGTACGCCTACCTAGACACCGAGAAGGAAATAGGAATCACCCTCGAGCTAATCCAAACATGAAAGAAGGATCAAAGTGAACATGTGAAAGCACGGAAACCTTGAAATACCTGATAAATTCACAAAGTATGAACGTAGGAAGAACAAAAAATACGTCGACACCGTAATCGTTCATCCCTTTAATTTTATTTTTCCCTTACGGAGACTGTCTCTACGGAGGTTGCCTCCTTCGCTGGCTTAACATTGCTCTTAACCGCGTCCTACTATAGACCCTGTAGACCTGCGGATGCTGTCCGGCAAGGCGTTTAGATGGCTTATGGGTACGTGGTAGCAGTCTAGAATTGATCATGACCTTCGCAGCGGATTAGCAAGCGAGAATGTTTAAAGAGTGGGGGAGGCGGGAGGAAGGAGTTGCTGTGGCGTCAAAGGGGGTTCTTGGTTCTTGGTGAGGCTGAAGTGCTCGTTTTTGGAAGCGCGGTAAGGAGCTGACTGGAGGAGGCGACGTAGACGTGCTCGTTGTGTCGCCAAGGACACCGGGAGGGAGCGGAAAAGGGCAAAGGCTAAAGAGAGGCTGACCTACCCTTAATACATCCAGTTGAGATACACTTGGTCACGCCTGAAGAGAAAAAAGTGGTATGAGAAGCATGCTAAACCCTCTTGTACGCTTAGAGCCAGCGCGGGTCTAAGTGGCTTAGCAGGGTTTAGGCTACTTTTTGCCTTCTAGGAGCTGCTTGTACTTTTGAGCTAGTTCCGCGTAGCTTTCAGCGCTTAGCTTTATCGTTGCTATGTGGCGTTCCTCCAGCTCCTTCACAGGCTTAGCCGGGTTTCCAAGAACTAAGCTGTTAGACGGGATTTTAGTGTTGGGTGTTACGACTGCTCCTGCCCCTATTATGCACCTGTCCCCTATCACAGCCCCGTCAAGCACCGTGCTATTGATCCCGACTATGACGTAGTTTCCTATAGTTGCCCCATGAACAACTGCTCCATGTCCAACTGTGACGTAATCCCCTATGATGCAGGGGGTTACGCCCGCGTGAACCGAGCAGTTATCCTGTATGTTAGAGTACTTGCCGATCTTTATGGTTGAGAAATCTCCTCTAACCACCGCGTAGTCGAATATTGACGCCCCCTCGTCTAGTTCGACACTTCCAGAGACAAAAGCATTGGGGCTAACGTAAGCCTTGGGGTGAACCTTTGGAAGTTTACCAAAATACTCTATTAGGGGCATATGATCCCTCCATCAAACGCAGAAGCCACATCCAATAATAGAAGGAATATGTACTTTAACTTTCCCATCTACATGTAGATTCCTCCTTTACTTAATGCTAGATTGGGGCTCTTCACGGCTCCTATGCAATTTCAAGCTTCTTATAAGCCCTCAGCGTTTTAGTTGGAAAGTAGGGAGGAACATAATACGGTTTCAAAGGGAATCCTAGAGGAAGGTGAACATTAGGCTGGTATTTAGAGAAGACGGTTCTTAAGTGAAAGAAAAGGAGGGGGAAGGGGTTCGCATTGTAAGGGTCATGTGGTCTAAATTTTTATTTTTATGTTTTCTATCGGGTAGCTCATGCATGGGTGTATGTATCCGAACTCTGCGTCTGAGGCTTTATGCATGACGTATCCTGGAGTGAAGACTTTCCCAGATACGAGCTTGGCGTGGCAAACCATGCACTGCCCTGACCTGCAAACTGCAGGGATAACTATTCCTTCCCTTTCCATCGAGTTTAATAGGGGTTCCCCTGCGCGCGCCTTGAACGTTTTCCTAACTCTTCCAACAACCTCCACCGTGAACGTTGCATCTGGGGGAAGGCCTTTAGGCCATCCCGGCTCTTTGGTTACGTCGTCTGGGGGACCATAGGCTTCACACTTTATCTTTCTCCTTGGAACCCCTAGCTTCTCGATTTCCGGTATGCAGAACGAGTACATAGCCTGTGGGCCACATAGGTAGAATGTTTTCCCTTCGACGGAGCCAACTTGGGATTCTATTATGTCAGCCGTTATGAAGCCTCTTAGCCCCTCCCAGCCTTCTGGCGGCTCCGAGATAACTAGGGAGTAGTGTATGTTTGGGTGTTCTTCCGCTATCTTCTCCAGCCTGTCGCCGAAGATTACGTCGTCGGGGGTTCGGCTGCCGTAGATGAGCCATATGTTGAGTGGGAGGTTGCGCTCCACGGTTTCGAGTATCATGCTCATGAAAGGTGTTATGCCGCTGCCGCCAGCTATGAAGACGAGGTCTCTCCCGTCGGTTAAGGGCTCATAGTAGAACTGGCCCGCGGGTCCCACGACTTCTAGCTCCTCTCCTACGTTGACCCGGTCTAGGAGGTAGTGGGATACGAAGCCGCCAGGCTTCCTTCTAACGGTCACCTCAATGTAGTCGGTTATTGTCGGAGGCGAGGATATGCTGTATGGCCTATTGGTTACCACGCCGTCTATGTTTACGCATATGCTCACGTACTGGCCAGCCCTGAAGGGCGGTATCTCCCCGTCCATCCTGACTAGTTTAAAGGTCTTCGTGGTTCTGGTTTCCACTCTGACCTCAGCGACCTTCATACGCATCCTAGGAGGGTGAAGAGCCTCAACCGCCTTCATCATCGAGTCGTACTCTTTAAAGTACCCCCAAGACTTGGACATTCACTTCCCCTCCTTCTCCATGCTGCTCAGCAGCTTTTGCGCAGCCATGCTTCCGGAGAGAATGCATGGCTCGTAGCCTCCACCCGGCTGGGTCCACGCCCCAGCAAAGTAAAGTCCTTTAATGGGCCCCTCATGGGGGAGCCTGATCAGCATGTTATCCTTAGGAGTCTGGTTAAACCCGTATATTGACCCGCCATAGTTGCCGGTATACCTTATGTTTGTTATGGGGGTTGCAACCTCAACCACTTCTATGTGCTCCCTTAGCCCCGGAACCACCTTCTCGGCTTGCTCTATCATCTTCTCGGCGATCCCGGTTTTAGCCTCATAGTACTCTCTAGGATTGAGGCGCAGCCACGGGTCAGCGTAGCTTAAAGTTGTCAAGACGACTACTGACGTTCCGGGAGGAGAGAAGTCTGGGTCTGCAAGGTTATATGTTGTCACCGACATGCTTCCGGGGGGCTCGAGGGTCCACGCCTTCTCGAACTGGCGGTCGTAGTTGTAGTCCTCGTTGAGGAACGTCTCGAACTCGTCTACTCCCAGCTCCGTGTAGGGGCAGTCTAGCCCCATGTAAACGTTGATCGTTGATGGTGCGAGCTCGCTGGAGTTTAAGCGTTCAAGGTAGGATTCCGGAACCTTGTCGGTCCCTATCAGCTCCTTGCAGACGGTTATGGGGTTCACGTTAGAGACGACGTACTTAGCCCTGACCTCCTCCCCTTGATCGGTTACTACACCTGAGACCCTCCCTTCCTCAACGAGGATCTTGCTCACCCCGCATCCCAGCCTCACCTCTCCCCCAGCCTCCTCTATGACGTCCACGAAGGCGTTAGAGAGTGCTTGAGACTTTCCTTTCACCTGTGTGGGTCCAAGCTTCACGTAGGATGCCAGCCCTATAGCGTGGAAAATGTAGGAGATGCGTGATGGGGGGAGTCCAAAGTAGCCCCAAAGCTGGGATATGACCGCTCTAGCCTTCGGGTCCTTAACGTCGTTTTTCAGCACTTCACCCCACGTTTTATCCATGTAGTCGAGGAGGTTTGACCTGAGGAACTCTTGAGTCAGCTCGGGGGCACCCTTCTGAAGCATGGCAAGAGCCTTATAGGTTAAAAATATCCTGTCGAAAATCCTGTGTATGCCTTCTGACTCGTGGGGGAAGTGCTCGCTGAGAACCTGTTCAACCTCCTCCCTCCCCACGGGAAGGGTGATTTCTAGGTCTGGGAAAACCGACTTGTAAAGCGTCTTAAGCTTTATGAATTTAACCTTTCGGGTCACCCCCAGCCACTCTAGGTAATGGTAGAGCCCGCCCTTCTTAGCTTCAGGGTCCATCCCGGACAGTTCATGAAGGGATACTTCAAACTCAAATCGCCCCCTCACAAAAGTTGAAGCGTACCCTCCTGGGGCATGGTGGCGTTCGGCAAGCAGTACTGACAGGCCTTTTTTAGCAAGGAATGCTGCGGCAGATAGGCCTCCCAGTCCTGCCCCTATGACAACCACGTCATAGGCCTCGGACAAAGCGTTCACCAGCCTATTCAACCTTTAAACTAAGGGAAGGATTCTTTCTTCTATAAAAAAATTTTATTCTTTTCTGGGAGGGGGATTGACGGTTTAACACTTTTAAAGGTGGCATTTTCAGAGTAAGAGGAAAACTGTTTAATAGCCTTATGGCTTGCTTAATACGTGTCAACGCTTGGGGGTTAAGGAATGATAATTGACACACATGCCCAGTTGTGGAATGAGGAAGCGTTCCAAGCTATGCCTGACCATATGAAGGCGGGTTACATAGCTGTTTTTGGGGCGGACTTTAAGGGCCCAAGGCTTGAGGACGAGATAAGAGATATGGATGAGGCGGGCGTCGACGTCTCGGTGGTGGTAGCTATAGACGCTGAAACCGTGTGGGACTACAAGGTTTCAAATGACGCTGTGGCTAAGGCTGTCAGCCAGTACCCAGACAGGCTGATAGGGTTCGCGAGCGTCGACCCCCATAAAGGGGTTGTCGCCGTGAAGGAGCTGGAAAGAGCGGTTAAGAAGCTTGGGCTGAAAGGGCTCAAGCTCCTGCCACACCTCATAGAACTCTACCCAAACGACAAGAGAATGTACCCGGTCTACGAGAAAGCGCAGGAACTGGGGATACCGGTACTATTCCACACCGGAACCCAGTTTCACACTGGAACGCGCATCAAGTACTGTAAGCCGATATATTTGGACGATGTAGCAGTGGACTTCCCAGACCTGAAGATAGTGATAGCCCACTTCGGATTTCCATGGTTCTACGAGGCGATAGCGGTGTGCCAGAGAAACCCGAACGTCTACTTTAACATTGCAGGCTGGGCTCCGAGGCACATTCCAGAGCCGGTGATAAGATACATGAACGGGCCGCTAAAGCACAAGTGCCTCTTCGGCTCAGATTACCCTCTCCTCCCTAGGAAGAGAATAATAGAAGAGTTAAAGCAGCTTCCCCTAAAACAGGAGGTTTTAAAGAAGCTGTTCGAGGAAAACCCAAAAAGACTACTAGGAATAGACTAACAACCCACCTCTTTTCTTTATTAGTGGCGTAGAGGGGTTCAAATGAGACTTCAGTTTGTAGGGGCTATTTTCCTTCAGCATGCAAACTGTTAGAGGAATTTTAAGGAGAGTGGTTGAAGTAAAAGTTAATAACTGTTAAAAATTCTGATTGAACTTATTGCAACTGTTTAGTTAATTTAGGAAGGAGGCTCTATTGACTTATTCCGTCTGCTGCGAGGAAGCCGTGGAGCGCTTAGAATATTTAAGTGGCGTTCGCATGCGGGATCCGCCTCCAATGAATAGACCTTTCAAAACGTGGAGGGTAAAAACTGGATTAAACCTTGTTTTAGATGTCTTCCTCATAATTCAAAAACGCTCCCTAGCCCGCGTCCAGTCCATCTCCACCCTCCTTTCCACCTTACAATTTTCTTTTTCTCCATTAACTCTTTCAAATACCTTTTACTTTCCCTGAGAATTCCTGCTTCATCGTAGAGGATGTAGCCCTCCGTGAGCGCATCCATTATGAATCCTGCTCTTCCATCTATCAGGTCAAGGAGTTCTTCGGGTGTAACCCAAATGTCCTGTATAAGCGGGGTCCCCCTCAATTGGAGGGACATGGCTTTCCTGTCCAACAGGTTCGGTGGCAGCTTGTCTGCGACGATGAGCAAGTCTATGTCTGAAGCTTTAAGAGCGAATGGAGCACAACTCCCCCGCGCAACAGAGCCAAACAGAAGTATTCCAAGAACATTCTCAAGGCGTTTAAGCTTACCAACATACTCTTCAATCAGCTCCCGGTAACCCTCCTTAATCCAGCTAAGATCCTCCATTCCCCCCACCCGTAACTGCATCCATAACCTCTCTAGCTAGCTCGACGACTCTTCGCCCAGCCTCAACGAGGTCTCTCGCCCGGCGCTCATCGTAGATTTCACTTGGTTTTATGATCCTCCTAGGCGTCTCCCACCCATACCTCGGCGCCGTCCTCTGATCCTCTAGGGTTCTCGCATAGAGTAAAACTTCTTCGAGTTTCCCTGAAATGCTCGGTGGAGCCTTCTCCTCCGACACTATTTCCCTTAAAAGCTCTGATGGAAAATGCGTTTTCCCAGCTTCAACCCCGAAGAGGGCGAGAAGTGCCTTACATGCCTTCTCAGATGCTTGCTGTGCATGGTACACCGCACTCGGGAAACGTCCGTGTTGAAGGTCTAACTCTGCATCCTCCAAGTCATACTCAGCCATATCCATCCAGTCACGAGCCTTATCTGTATTACGCAACTTAAGCACCAAGCCTACTTTGGACTCCCTATTCCACTCTATATTCTACATTCCTTGTCTTTTTAAGATTACTTCTCATAAATTTTTGATAAGTAGTTACTGGTTTCGACGACGAGCTCACGGCCTAAAGCCTCCTCCACGCCACCGTCAACGTTTCCTCCAGCAAACCTGTCAACTTCAGCCGTTTTTTCAGCCCTTTTAATGACTGGTTGCTAACCGTTCTATTTGCTCCCGTTAACGTCCTAACTGGTGTTATTCTTACTTAGGTTGATGAAGGTTTTTCTTAATAAGTTTCGTGTCAACATGGTGAGAGGCTTGAACGCGTTCAGGCAAAGGCAGGTTTATCCGGGTGATCAGGAAGGAAGAAGGGTTAGGTTATATGGGTGATTGATGCAGTAACATCAATCCAGCTTTGCTACATGATGTTTACAGGTGGGAAATGTTTTATCTGTAAAAATTTCTAAATAATGTTGGAGGGATGCTGTTTGAGGTTTAAAAGGATAGCATGTGTTGGTGCCGGCGTCATTGGTCATAGCTGGGCGGCTTTCTACGCTTCAAAAGGGCTTGAGGTGAAGCTTCAGGACATAAGCGAGGAAGCGTTGAGGAATGCGAGGGAACTTGTGGGGGACGCTGCCAGCATCCTAGTGGAGGAGAGACTATGCGATTTTAAGGATCCGGAAGATGTCCTTAGTAGGATAGACTACACTTTAAGCATTGAGGATGCGGTGAAGGACGCCGATTTCATCCAAGAATCCGTAGTTGAAAATTATGATGTTAAGAAGCAGGTTTTCAAGGAGATAGACAGGTACTGTCCTGAGGACGCCATCATAGCGAGCAGTACGTCGGGGTTGCTGATGACCGAGATCCAGAAGGCTGCGGCCCGCCCTGAACGATGCATAGTTGCACATCCGTTTAATCCGCCTCATCTCATGCCCCTAGTCGAGCTGGCAGCAGGCGAGAAAACAGACGAGAAATACGTGAGGGAAGCTGACGAGTTCTTCACGAAGCTTGGAAAAGTGACGATAATCCTCAAGAAGGAGAACCCAAACCACGTAGCCAATAACTTCCAGAAGGCAGTTATTACTTCAGTTATTGAAATGGCGTTACAGGGAATAGCCGACTGGGAAGACTTAGACAAAGCCATGGAGTGGGGTCCAGGGATCAGGTGGGCGATAATGGGGCCGCTCCTAACGTTCCACCTAGCCGGGGGGGAGGGGGGAATAGTAAAGTGGTTTGAAACGTTTGCACCGCAGGTCTGGGAGGCCTTCCCGCAGGAAGTTAAGGAAAGACTGATTAAAGCCATGGAGAGGGAGTCTAAGGGGAAGAGTATAAGAGAGCTAAACAGGCGGAGAGACAAGCTGATAGTAGGAATACTAAAGCTGAAGCAGGAGTTTTCACTCTAAACCTCCACCTTTTTATCTTCCCGTTGCTTGCAAGACCCCATGCGAAAGCGTGGGGATACGCAAGGGGAGGTGGGTGGGAAGGTTTAACCATTGCTGCGGGAAGTCTTCATCCGAAAGGGTGGAGATGAGAGCAGCTAAAAATTATTTATCTAAGAGATTACATTTCAGCATGTAGAATAAGGATGATGGGATGGGACAGCCCTGATAGCCTGCTGGAGAGAAGACCTCTACCCAGAACCACCTCCTACATGGAGGTGGCTTCCGGGCAAGCCTTCCCGATGAATCAGGAAGCTCCCTGCGAAAGCTGGGAGTAG
>JAPDJY010000057.1:0-31854 GCA_029258835.1 Thermoproteota archaeon
GTACGTTCTCTCAGCAGTCGAGGTGGCTACGGCAATCCTCAAGAATCACAGGAAAGCTAAGAGGAGAAATCCGAATGTTAAGGTTCCTAGAGGCAGAAAGCTCGTGGCTAAGACCGGAAAGCAAGCAATCAAAATAGTTGATGGGAGGCTTAGGAATACCCTTAAGGCCTAGAGAGTTCTTTTTTACGTGGAGCTTCACAAGAGAGCCAAGAGACTTCTAGGAAAAACATAGGATTGGCTCGGTAACTCTGACTTCCAGCACGGTCTACGTAGCCTTCTCTAAGACGGTCAGAGTGGAGGAGCCTAGAGGCTGGATCGCTATGGACGTGAACGAGGATCGCAGCCGTAAGCTCTGATGGTGAGGTTAAGGTCTTCGACCTCTCCAAGTTGAAGGAGGCCGTGTACGGACACTTCGAAAGAAGGAGAAGTCTTCAGTGGAGATATCATAAGATAGAAGAGTGTTGAGGAAGGCTCTTTCAAAGCTGTCTAGGAACTACCGTAACAAGGTTTCCACCATGTTTCACCAAGCCTCAAAACGCGTAGTAGAATGGTGTAGAGAGAAGAATTATGGGGTTTAATCCATGAGAACCTGAAGGGCTTAAGAAAAACCGTGAATGCGAAGGCTAAAAGGTTCAACAAGTTTAACTGTAAAGTTCAGCGAATTTCCAAACGCTCTAAGAGACTCAGGAGGAGATTGAACAACTGGTGGTTTAGGAAGTTCCTCAACCAGATAGAGTACAAAGCCCTCTGGAGGATGTTAAAACCATAGAGAGCCAACACATCAGAGGCTCCTCATCCACCTGCCCGATATGTGGGTTCAGACTGAAGAAATACCCGAATAGGCAGGTGAGATGTGAGGAGCATGGCTTGATGAACAGGCATGTGGTGGCTTGCTTGAACCTCCTCAGATGGGGGTGTCTTGGTTCGCCCTCGACCGCCCCTCACGTGTAGCCGTGAACCCAGCCCTAACAAGCCCTATGGCGATGAGGAAAAGCTTGGGTAAGCAAAAGAGGGAAGGTAACCACGTATCTCCCGAAGAGTTACCAGAACCAAGTTTCGAAAAGAATAAATATTTTTACTCATAGTTTGGTTTTGGTTATCTAGCAGATGACAGCCCCCCGTAGCTCAGTGGTAGAGCGCTCGGCTGTAGTGCTGCGCCATGAGGCGTGGCAACTCAGCGGGTAGCTCGGACAATAGAGGATAACATGGCAGACACCGAGTGGTCCCCGGTTCAAATCCGGGCGGGGGGACCACTTTTCTTTAGCTGGTTTTAGCTGGTTTTTAAGAGTAACTTAATTAAGTTAGCATCCTTGATTTTTATTGTAAGGTTTAGACATGGAGGTTCTATGTTTGCCTGGGTGGGAGGAACGTTTTCGAGGACAGAATACTGATTTGGAGAGATTGCTTAACGCTTTCGCCGATGAGCTGGGTAAGAGTGGCTTTAAGGTTAAGGTAAATAGGAAGAGGATGTCCCTTGAAGCAACTTTGGAAACCCCTGTTGATAAGAGCTGGGGGCAGGTCGTGGTTTCGGGAACCCCTAACGATTTTACCCTTAGGATGGACTGGGATGCCGATCTCCGTAAGCTGTTCTGGGTGGATTTGGCCTCTAAGGCTTCACGGATAGTGTCTTCGGTGAGCAGTCCTCCTCCTGCAAGGGAGGTTGCTTCTTGGTCTCCGGCGGAGGAGATTACAGGGGAGGCTCCGTTGGGTTATGTTCATCCCGAGCTGGCAGAGTTAAGAAGGAAAGTGGAGGTTGAACTTGACGGTAAAAGAAGTGTCTTTTTGGCGCAGGCGGACACCCTTGAAAGGGAAGGTAATGTTGATGATGCGGCTGTTATGTATTTAAAGGCAGCTGTGATATCGCGAGAGCTCGGGGAGAAAGTTTACGCTGAAGAGTTTGAGAGGAGGGCTGAGGAGTTAAAACGGTCGAAGAAGAAGTAGCTACCCTTTCTTTTCTTTAGTTGTGCTGAATGGGGAGGAATGCTTCTTTTCCTTTTCTTTTTTGTGGAGTTCAGCCCACTTGTCGAGGAGTTCCAACACGTACATTGTGGGTCTCCGATCGTCTTTGATTGAAGGTTTTTTATTTTTATTGTTGATGGACTTTCCCGGGGTTTACTCCATTGTTCTCAGGAATAATTCGGCCTTTTTTCTGAATCGGTAGAAAGAGAGGAATAGGAAAATTGGTGTTGCCATTATGGCGGATATTACTGGAACTATGAAGACTGGGCTGTTGAATATTGAGTAGTTGCTGTTAAGGTTTCCCCATATGAAGCATATTAGGGTGACGTAGCCAGCGTAGAGAAGGGAGGCAACGCCGTACGCTATGTATTTCCAGTCTTCCCACAGTTCCCCCTTGGCGACAAGCGACGTTAACCCCCATGTTTGAATGAACGCTAGGGTAAATAGTAGGAGGCCTGCTGAGAGGAGGAAAGTTATTATGGGTTCCAGGAGAGGGTGCAACTTGAAGAACTCCTTTAAAGGGAGTATATCTGTTATGGGTTGCAGGAAAATGCTCACATTGTTGATTTGGCTTTCTATAGCTACCGGCTTTTGAAACACTACTTCATACTTTACTGAAGGCGTTAATAAGGCTCCTAAGAGTGGCGCTAACACAATAACTACTACGATTATTTTTGCAAGAAAGCTATTATTTTTTTTCTTTTTAAAGGTCGGTAGCCTCTTCGGATGGTTCAACCTTTCGCTCTGCCTCCACCCTAACTTTCTCTTTTAACCCAGATGACATCGTCTCCGAGAATGCTTAAAAGGTAGCGTAGCCTCTCATACCTTAGTCCTAAGGCATCTGCCACCTCCCTTACGCTTCGGGTACCGTCACAGAGAAACTTTAATTCCCTGTAAAGACGGACATATTTCTCACTGAGGCCGAATAGAAGGAGCTTACCGGCATTAACTCGCTTAATAATTGGGCAAAGCTCCACTTTTTTAACTATTTCAAGTGCAAGGAAACGTCTTAAAATGTTTACGCATTTTTCAACAGGGATCCCGGTCAATTCGCTTATGATCAGAACAGACCGATTTCCATCGATTTCATTTAGAACCCTCAGCTCGTCCTCCCCCAAATCTTCTGGCAGCTCTTGTTTGAGTGAAAAAACATCCCATGGTTGAACATCCAACTTATCACTAAATGGAATATATTCTCCTTCTAGGGAAATGGAGCTTAGAGTGTTAAGGATCTTCTCCACTTTCCTGGCAAGACGCAGGATAAGCGGGGTCTTTGTTATGAGGGGGGCGACTGTCCCCTTACTCTGAGCTGCTAAAATAGCTGAATCCGAAATCTTCCAGAGGATTACAGGAACGCTCTCATCGGGTATAACATAGCTACCGACGGGGATAGAGGAAGACTTTTCCTTCACATAGGAAGACACGGATTTCATTACAATCTTACTGAAAAAGGAGTTTGCGTACATAACACGGCCTTTAAGATCTAGAAAACATAGGCCTACAGCAGTAGCCGAGTCACGTAGCATCCTCGCTACTCTAGAAGTAAAACGTTTAAGAGCGTTTATACCTCTTTCATAATCCCCCATCCCCTCATCGGCATACTCATGATATGTTTTCATTAAGAAACCCTCCACGTATAAAACTGAAATCCATTGTTTAAGACTTAACTGAAAAGTAAAGTTAACTCTTATATTAGTTTTTCTCAACCTACTAAGAGCATATAGGAGGCCGCTTAATCTTTAATCTTAACTCTATCACATTTCCTTATGTGATAGATAAACTGAAGGGTTTCTTTAGAAACTTTCTAACCTGCTATTAGGCAACTGGGAACACCCTAGACAAGCTTAAATGAATAAGAATAACAAACAAGTATGAAACAGAAGAGAATGCTACACGTAAAATACGTCGCGTTTTAGGGTGAAAAGTTTCTCCATGAACTTTCTACTTATGACACCTACGACGCGTCCTTCATGACAGACAGCTAACCTGCTAGCGTTCGTTTTAAGGAAAACTTTTCTAACTTCTTCTAAGGGTGCGTCCTTATCGACCATGTAGACGGGAGAGGCCATTATTTCCTCGGCGATCGTGTCAGCCGGGTTCCCTCCCTCAGCCACGAACTGGAAGATTTGCCTGTCGGTTATTAACCCTACAATCTCGCCGTTTTCATCCTCTACGAGAACGGAGCCCACCTCTTCCTCCACCATTTTCCTAGCAACTTCACACAGGGTGTCATCAACCTTGCAGGTCACAACGTTACGCCTAGCTATGTCGTATGCCCTTGACACAAAACACCCTCCTCAAACTTCGGGTTCACAGCCACTTTCACTAACTATGACTATAATAATATGCTTTACGTTAAAGCAGGGGTATACAAATAAAATGCTTACGAGGCGCCAAACGGCTACGAGTCCACCTTTGGGGGGAGTCCTGATTCCCTCATTTAGGGGGAGGAAATAAGAAGGGTTTACGTGAAGTAAGGTTTGCGACGGAATGGTTATTTCTCAGCGTGTTCAAGCTCGTAGTCATATTCCGTCTTAATGTTTAACTTGTGGAAGCATTCATTTATCTCCTCCAAGCTCTCAGTGTCTACTATCATTTTGGCAAGAGGGCTAAGAGAGAAGACGATTTTCGTATCTAAATAAAATGTTAGAGTTGAAAGAATTGAAAGGTTTACTCTTCTTTCCCCTCCCCTTATTTTCACGGTGCCTTCAACCCCCATCCATGCCAGAAGGGGGAGGAGGCTGGCTTCGGTCTTCACAAACCTTAATGCGCTGCACATCACGCTCGCGTCTTCGGGTGTTAGGCCGCGAGCCCCAAGATAACCGCCCTTTCCAGCTATCGCCGTTAAACGTTTTAGTATTTCCTCAATAGTTAGCTCTCCGTCACATGAGGGAGCGAAAACAGCCGTGACCGTTGGGACGTTCACCATGTGTAGGGAGGCTAGCATCGTTACGTCCGACAAGGGGCTTCTAAGCCCAGGCTCGTCACCCTGTGCTAGCACGTCTCCTCCCACGTCAACGCCAACTATTAAATCTATGTTTAACCGTTTCGCTGTCTCATTAAGTCCTTCTATAACCCCCTTAACACCTTTAGAAATATCCACGATAACCGTTTTCTTTCCGAGGAACCTTGCCATGTTGCTGCATTGGAAGAAGACACCGTAGTTTGTCCTTGTGTTCTCATTCGCAAGTCCCGTGGTTTCAGATAGCCTCTCAAAGTCTACTATTTCATCCAGGCTCCTAGGTCCCGGTTTAGGATCATAAACTATTCGTTCCCATCCAACGCTTCCTAAGACCACGTTGACGCCTAACGTTTCAAGGTACCTGCCGGTTGGCAGCGCTCCGAGGATGTCTCCACCTCCTCCAATCCCTAAAACCAGCGCCTTCTTCGCTTCCTTCGCCAGCGCCTCCAAAGATCTTTTAAGCAACATGTCCACCTATGTGGGAAATTGAAAGAGAAAATAAGGAAATTGAAACTCCCTAAAATTTTTCAAAAATTAATGTTAAATTTGTTCTATAGTTTCCATCTTTAAACCTTCATTGGTTATTGTTAGGATATCTATCCCTTCACCGGATCCTATATCCCGTTTTGCGGCGGCTTTTATGGCTCTAATAGCGATCTCTCTTCCCTCCTCAACGGTTAAACCGTCTTTGTATGCCCTCTCGAGAATTCCGAAGGCGATGTATGCTCCGGAACCCACAGCAGCATACTTTTCCTTTATTATGGAACCTAGAGGGTCTAAGACGTATACTGCTGGCCCGTCCTTACCTATCCCCCCGACTATGGTTTGGGTTAGGAGGGGGGCCGTTCTCACGTTGAAGAGTATGTTCGCCATTATTTTGGCGACGGTGCGTGGCGATATGGGCTTTTTTTCCTCCATGAAGTAAATGTTTGAAATAGCCTCCAACCGTCTAGCTAAAACTTGCATGTTAGAGACTATTCCAGCACACGCCACTCCAACCTTGTCTGTTATCTTAAAGACTTTTTTGCCTTTACGGCTTAGGACGATGTCTCCCCAAGTTATTCTTTTCTCGGATGCTAGGACGACGCCGTCACTACATGTTATGCCTATGGAAGTAGCTGAGTCAGGGTAACCAGCCATGGTAAAACCTCCCACTATTCAGAGGATAACTAACTAAATAAAAACCTTTTTTATAATGGCTGCCACTTTTGGGAGTAAGCAAATTGTAAGCTTTAAGGGATAAGAGGAACGAAGTATGCAACCATTTAGTTCTGTGAAGAAGGTCCATGGGTCTAAGGAGCTGCTGGATATAGCCTTCCACAGAGCATCTAAGGTTAACGTGAGGTTCCTTCCTGGGGACACACCGCTTGATAAGGCTAGGAAAAGAGAGGCGGCGAGGGTCAGGTCTGCTTCGTCCATTCTAAACGCACGTCTAAAAAAGGTGGTTAATAGCTTCCCGAGTTTGGACAGGGTTCACCCGTTCTACTATGAGCTAGCGGACGTCCTTGTGGGGGTTCAGACGCTTAAAATGTACTTAGCATCGCTTGACGGAGCAACCAGAATTATTAGGCGTATCGCTGCTGAGGGTATTAGGAAGATAAGGAGGGCTCAAACACCTAGGGAAGCTGCTAAGGGCAGGATCGAGGCCTACGGTCGAATTTCATCCGTTGTTAGAAAGCTTGATGACAGGCTTGCTTTTCTAGAACGAGCACGTAAGGCTCTTTCCAAGATTCCCTCTATAAACCCGGAGAAGCCAACTATAGTTGTGGCAGGGTACCCCAACACCGGTAAAAGTTCCTTTGTGCGTGCTGCTTCCTCGGCTAAGCCCGAGATAGCTGAATACCCTTTTACGACAAAACATGTAATTCTAGGACATTTCACAGTTAACGATAAAAGGTATCAAATAATGGATACGCCTGGAATTTTGGATCGTCCAATGAAGGATAGAAACCCCATTGAAAAGCAAGCGATAGCGGCGTTAAAGCATTTAGCTAAGGTTGTCATATTTATCGTTGACCCAACCCAGTCATGTGGTTTCCCCTTAGAGAACCAGCTAAATCTTTTAAGGGAGATTAAGGAGTTGATGTCGGGCATTCCCGTGATAACGGTGATTAACAAGGTTGACTTGGCATCTCCAGAGGAGCTGAAGGAGGCAAAGGAGCTGTTCAGCGACGCTATGGAGACGGTAGCTGCTAAGGGCATCGGAGTTAAAGAGGCCATCAGGAAAGCTGTTGAAAAAATAGAGAAGTAGAATGGGGAAAGTGTAGATAGAGAGGGAGGTTAACGAGAAATTAGAAGCAATTGAAGTGTGGAGAATAGCTTATGTTAAAGGTTTTCATTTTCCAGACCCAACCCTTCAACTTCTACTATTCCCGCCTCATCCTTTCCCCCTTCAACATTGAACTTTACACCAAGTATCATTTCGGTTATTTGGATGTTTGTTAGCAGGTGGAGGGTGAGCTTTGACACCTTAACTTCCGAGGTGCCTTCAGCCACTGCTATGAAGGGTATGATCATGTCGCCCATGTGCCTGTCAATTGGAGCGCCGCTCCTCACCTCCTCTAGGAACTTACTTGCTGCGTCTTCACCCACCTTCTCTGCTGGCTTCCCCCGCTCTCCGAGGCTGTCTGCGCCTATTACGGTTCCAGCTCCGGTCTTAGCCCATAAGACTATTCCGGATCCTGGACCGAGGTGGGGGTCGTGCCTACCGTAGGTTTCAAGGCGTATTTTCACGTCGAAGCCTTCCCGTCTAAGCAGCCTCTCCGCGCTTCTAGCCTGTCTTTCAGCCACGTGTGAAGGCAGCCTTACAGCATGGGATATACCTTCAACCAAGCCTATGCCACCTCGCTTTAATAAGCGGACTGATTTGAGTTTTTTAACAGGAAGGATCGTTGCTTTGACGATGCCGCCCCCTTTAGGATAGTGTCCCCGCCTTTCCATCTTCAATTCTGCCTTATAGCCCATTATGCTCAGGTTTGGGAGAGCCACGTTAGAAAGATAATCTATGGGTGGACTCCAAGCCACGTCCGTCCCCCCTTTTACCTCCAACTCCATCGCTTCGGGGGCAAAGGCTGCGGCGGGCATTATCGATTGTAAAACTAGGCTTATGGATCCGGCTGTCCCAACGTCAAACCTGTATCGTCCCCCCCTTAACCCGGTTGGGCTGAAGACTATAGTTTTGGAGCCTACATGGACTCCCTCGGTTTTTGCCCTTGCTATTTCAGCGACTGCCTTTATTCCTGTTGCGTGCTGGGCTTTAAGTCCGGGATTAGGTCTTCTAGCCCTAATATTAAACACCTTTACAGGCTTTCCTATGAGGGCTGAGAGGGCTATGCTTGTACGGAGAACTTGTCCTCCACCTTCACCTATGCTTCCATCGATCTCGATCACAGCGATCACCTCTTATAAGGTTCCTTCAACGGTCAGAAGGAATTTTTTTACGTTGACGCCGCCCGTGAAACCCCCAAGCGTCTTGCTCCCGACGACCCTGTGGCAGGGTATGATTATTGGGAGAGGATTCCTTTTTAAGGCGTTCCCTACCGCCCTAGCTGCCTTAGGGCGCCCTATCTTCTCCGCTATCTCACCGTAAGTTACCTTCTTTCCACGCGGAATCCTTCTAACTTCTTCAAGTACCATCCTTTGGAAACAGGATAGCTGTGAAAGGTCCACTGCTTCGTTGAAATCAACGTTTCCGCCTTCAAACACCTTGAATATTTTCTCAGCCACCCTTTTACACACTGGATCATCGCCGAATTCCACGTTTGGAACTAGCATCCTAATTCTCCGTTCAGCCTCCTCACGAGTTAGGCAGGGAAGAGTTGAAGCGAGCAGACCTTTCCCTCCTCTGGCCACTGCAACGTACTTCCCATTGGACTCCACTATCGACGCAACCTTAATAGAGACCCTCCAGCTAATGACGTTCCGCCTCGACTATTCTTCTAATTCTTTCAACACCATTAACATCTTTTATGATCTTTGCTACGGATGGTGGAACAAGATCCTCCCATGGCTCTCCCTTAATAATTTTCTCCCTTATCCTAGTCGCACAATACTTCTCTCTTTCATAGAATGGTACCGGCTTAACTTCGTAGCCCGCCTCCTCAAAGAGAATCTTTACTAGAGAATTATTGGAATATACCACTTTGAAAGGGGGAACGAGGGAGACGACGTGAGACACCCATAGGCGGTTATCGTTAACGTCGGGGATGGGAATAAGATAGTAGCGGGAAGGGGGGATATCCGCTTCATCTAGGGAGAGGCGAATCATGAGGATTCGCTCCCCAGCCTTAAACGGGTCTTTACGAGTATGGCTATACTGGGCGCTTCCGACTCCTATTATGATCTCGTCTACCTCGTTTAATAGGGATTTAACTGCGTGGAGATGTCCTATATGGAAGGGTTGGAAGCGCCCTATGAAAAGACCTCTAAGCTTTCCAAGCTTCATCTAAGACAACCTCTTCCCACCTAGTTCACAATCCACTAGCCACATCAGCCTTAAACCTTTTCTCTCTCCTTAACGATTTAAAAGTTGAGGGGTTGATCATGAGACCTATTATAGCTCTTTTAACAGACTTTGGATTGAGGGACGCCTTCGTTGCGTCGATGAAAGGGTTGATACTGTCCATATGTTCTGATGTGGAAATAGTGGATGTAACACATGAAGTTAACAGGTTTGACGTTTTACACGGTGCACTAGTTTTATCCTCGGCAGCGAGGTACTTTCCGGAGGGAACAATTTTTGTTGGAGTAGTTGACCCAGGAGTTGGAACGAGAAGACGTGGAATAGTTATTGAGACTGAAAGACATATAGCTGTTGGGCCAGACAATGGCCTACTTAGCCTCTTAGCGGAGAAGGAGGATGTAAAAGGGGTTTACGAGATACGCCGTAAAGAGCTTACCTTAGACGCGCCGTTTGAAACATTTCATGGATTAACCGTCTTTTCCTCTGTTGCGGCACATATAGCTAAAGGGGTTCCTCCGAGCTTGGTTGGGCCACGCGTAGAAGAGTATGTTAGGATACGTATTCCTAAACCGGAAGTAGCCGGGTCGGAGATTACGGCAAGGATAATACACGTAGACCAGTTCGGAAACCTCGTGACAAACGTAGACTTGAACACTCTCCGAGCGGTCAACGTCAAGGAGGGAGCCAAGCTTAGATTCAAGTTTAAAGGAGGAGGCATCGAGGTACCATTTGAAAAGGCTTACGGGTACGTACCGGAGGGAGAGTGCGTCTGCGTTCTAGACAGCTACGAATTCCTAGAGTTAGCTGTTAACCAGGGGGACGCGTCGAAGAAGCTGGGTTTAGGAGGAGGCGACGTGGTTAAGATCACGGTTCTACCGGAAAGGTGAGGATTCGAGCTTTTTAAGGATCTCACCGAACACCTTTTTCTCCTCTCCACCCGATAGCTGATATAATTTCTTTAGGATCAGTTCAGGCGTCGACCTAGCAAGGTAGTTGAACCTAGGGTTCCTGTCCACTATCAAATTGAAGTTTTCGTCGAGGCCGCTTGCCGCTATCCCGTCGACTCTAACCCTTCCCTCGGTGAGGGAGACAATTTCCTTTGCAAGATGGCTTATCACAACTACGCAAGTATCCTTCTGGGTCTCTAGGAGGTCTAGTAGTCCGGCTATTATAACGGCTGCTGCACCGCTTTCAGTCATAGCTTCTATCTCGTCGAAGAGGGCAAGCTTAGGCGTTGGATTGGAGGCTATTGCCGCGAATCTTTTAAGAGTTGTTTCGAGCGCCCCTGCGGAGAGCATGCCCGCCGCCTTCTCGAAAAAGTATATTTCTTCGAATGGCCCTACGATTGCCTCCTCAGCTGGAACCGGGAGGCCCATCTGAGCAAGGAGGCATACTTGAGCTATAAGTTGTATAAGCGTTGTTTTTCCGCCAGAGTTTGCACCGGAGAGAATTACCACTCTCTCCCCGTTTGTCCCCTCCGGTCTCGCACCCACGTCACCTATGACATAATTTACGGGAACGACCCTTTCTTTTCCTTCCAGCTCCATCCTTTTAAGGAAAAGGTTTTTTCCTTTTTTGAAGAAGACACCCGCTCCCTCAACAATACGGGGAGTGTTGAGTTCGTAGTCTCTTGCAAAGCAACCAACTGCGAAGTATAGGTCGAATTCTAAGGCTGTGTAAATCGCTTCCTCAACCTTCCTTCGGTATCCTGAGAGTTCACGGGCTACTTCACGCAGGACACGGTACGACCTTAAGGCCTGCTGCCTTCTCAGCCACGTTTCAAGCTCAGATATCTTCCTCGGGTTCATCGAGACAGGTAAGGCTGGCTCGTCGGGGAAAAGGCCTTCAAGCCATAAAACCTCCTTTTCGGAAAGGCCTAGGGACTGGTAAAACTTTTTCTCGGCTTCATTTATCGTGCTAAAAATAACATCGTTAACCTCTGGGGGAAGATAGCTTCTAAGCCTTCCCGCCTCAAAAGCCGAGCTACTGGCTTCTTCGAGTATTCTTATGATTTGCTCCCCTCTCAGCCTTGCCTCGCTCTCAGCGAGCCTCCCTCTTATTTCCTCATTAACCCAAGCTTCTACTTCAGCCACCGCCTCGTTAAGCCCTCTTAAAGCAACCCTGTACCTGTCCAGTTCCTGGTTAACCCCCTCAGCTACCTCCCCCTTCTCCGTAATATAGCTAAGCAGCTCCCTAACTCTGTCCAGAGTGTTCCTATCCAGCTTCTCAACTAGATCCTTCAAGCTTTCTACTTCGGGAAGAAGCGAGATGACGGACGACAGCTCGCAGACGGCATTTATAACATCATAGTTTGCCGAGTAAAACCATATGGCAGCCTCCGGGACGACATCCTCAACACTCCATTTACGTGGAGCCGTAACTAAATTTTCGGCGTACTCGTCTACTCCCTCGCCGACGTAAATAACTAGGTCGTACCCCTCAGCATAGTCGATGAGACGTTCCCCCTCACTTATGAGGAAGGTTGTGCAGTAACGGTCTACGCCTGCATCCTTTAACCGTTTATATTCGTCTTCGTCACGGGTAATCACGGCTCTACCCTTAATTTTCCCCTTCAATTCCCCTTTCCTGAGAGGTCTAACTCTTCGGAGGGCAGACAGCACACGGTTGATGGCGGCGTCGTCGGATCCTTCAATCATGTTCTTAGCTTCCGAGAAGGCTCTAAGCCTCTCTAGTGCCTTCTCAATCTTCGAGGCTGGGTAAGGCCAGAGGAGGCGGAGTTTGTGTTTAGCGTAATCTGTCTGTGCATATTCCTGAATAAGCTTTAATGTGTCTTCATAAATTCGTTTAATTCCCTCGGTTTTCAAGACTTCATCCCATCTAACCCCCTCCACGAGTTCCCGCGCTCTTCTAACTATGGTATAAGCCTTACCTATACCAATCCCCGGCACGTTTCCAATTTCAGCAATTCTACCCTCCAAGATCGCGTTCAACGCCTCCTCCTCTGAGCCGAAAAAATCAATGAGCCTGCGTTTAATACGCTCCCCCACACCCTCCACGTCGCTGAGCTTCACCTTAACATCCTCCGTGAGAAACTGTTCCACAAAGACACCTTTAAAACTTAGCGGAACATCCAGAAACAATGAATAGGATCAGAGGGGTGGTCGGGTGGAGACACTAATATTGGTTATAGGAGACTTTCACGTTCCCGACAGGGTTCCGGAGGTGCCGCAACAGGTTAAGAGGTTTGTTGAATCCAACAGCTTCAACATCATCCTTTCAACCGGGGACTTAACTTCAGAAAAAGTTTTAGAATGGCTAAAGAGGCAGGCCCCCTTGAAAGTGGTTATGGGAAACATGGACTACCTTCCTCTTCCAAAGGAGGAGAAAATCGAAGTCCACCGGTTAAAGATAGGGCTGACCCATGGGACAGACGTATGGCCTCGGGGAGATGAAAGGCAACTCGTGAAGATAGCTGAAAGAATGGACGTGGACATTCTGATTTCAGGCCACACACACCGCCCAGCCATATCCCTAAGGAATGGCAGGCTGCTCATTAACCCTGGAAGCGCGACGGGGGCATGGGGTGGATCATCGGATTGGACGAC
The DNA here is from genome assembly GCA_029258835.1 of Thermoproteota archaeon. GTDB lineage: Archaea > Asgardarchaeota > Jordiarchaeia > Jordiarchaeales > Freyrarchaeaceae > Freyrarchaeum. The sequence goes on from JAPDJY010000057.1 coordinate 12,950, forward strand.
GCCCAGTTTTATGACGATGAAGATCTCTGGAGAAAAGTTAGAAGTAGAAACCTTTATCTTAGCTGAAAAATTAAAGAGACAGCTAAAATCCTTCAAAAAAGAAGAAGTGATTGAAGAGTGGCGGTGAGACGAACACGCTACTATTTTCTGGTTTAGCAATTTTTCGTTTGCAAGTAAACAATTGTGACCGTAAACCTTCCTTATTCATTTATTTTTGGAGGATTCTGCTAAAAGAGAATGATCACGCCTCTCCACATGTTTAGTTTCGCCTATTTATTCCTTCCACTCAACCTCTACTTTTTTATGCCAAAAATGAGAGTAAAGCAGAAGTGATGGTATATACCTATAATCGAGCAGAACTTAACCTCTCATTGTTTAGGCTAGGAGTATAGTATGTTACTCTTATTTCATATGATATGGCGTTGCTGTTCTTACCGAGTATTTACTCAGTCTTTTTCAACATATTCCCCGTCTAAAAACGAGAATCACAAACGGGAAACCTCGACCTGCCTCTAGGAGGCCTTAGACTTAAGTAATCAACTACCCTTAGGAGAAAAGCCGATTAAATGGTTTTTACAACTGAAAACACGGCTCCACAAAGTTACGAAAAAGAATGAGAAAGGTTTTACACGTAAAAATGTATTAAGCTGATGATTTAAAATTACGAAACAAGTTTTGTTGTGAGTTTCTCGACTATTCTGTCCCAGATCTCTGTGTGCTCTGCCTCTTCGTCATAGAAGATCTTTGTCCTGTTGATTTCCAGTGCCCCGGGAGCCGGGCATGCATTAACGCAAAGGCCGCACAGAATGCATTTATCCTGGTCGATCTGGACTCTAGGAGCTTTTTCCCATGGCTTCTCTGGCTTAGGTATGATAATCGCCTCATTAGGGCATACTTCAGCGCAGGTGGAGCAGCCAGCTGGGCAAAGCTCCCAGTGAGCGATTACCTCGCCTTCAGCGTACTTCTTAGCTTTCTTCCCTTTTTTGGCTGTTATAATTTCTTTATACTGGAGAGGAGGTAAAGCGCCTTCCTCGACTAGGATCAGTCGGGGTTCACCGTTGATCCTGAGCTCTAAGGCTTCAAAGGGACACATGTAAGAGCAAACGCCACAGAAGCTACACTTTTTCTCGTCTACCAGCACCGGTGGTAAATTAGCGTATCCTTTCCCAATAGCTCCTACAGGCCCTCTACGGATGGCTTCCTTCGGGCAAACAAGTGTACATGTTCCACATCCGACACATTTGTTTAAGTCTAGTGTCAACGTGATGTCAACATCAAGCGTTTTCATCCTAGTAACGACCTTGTCCTCTTTAATTTCAGATGCAAAGTATGGATACACTAAACCACCACCTTACCTAGCTATTTTCAAAGTTATGGCTTTTGGGCCGCATGCGGATATGCAAACGCCGCATCCGTCGCAGAAGCTCTGATTCACCACAAACGCCTTTCCGTTCCTCACGATTATCGTGTAGTTTTCCTCTTCTCCTCTCTTCTCCGGGGGCAAACTGGCATTATGGGGGCAAGCGGTCGCGCAGTCGCCACACCCAACACAGAGGGAGGGATTTATGTGAAGCTCGTACATGTTTTGAAGATTGTACTCCATCATTAAATATTCCTCCCAGCCTTAATATTGCCAACGTCCAGCAATGACTCGCTATTTACGGGAACAACCATCCTTAAAAAAATATCCTTTATCCTCCTTAAAAAGCGGACGGAAGACCTGTGTATGTCTGGAAAAACAACATCGTAAGTGAACCATAGAAGGATTCTTTTACAGGTAAATGAACGCCTAGCTGACAGCCCAAACTTTAAATATCACTTGGAGAATCGTTGCGTGAAGGTATCTGGTGGTATTTGTGAAAAGGAAAAGGATAATTATCAACACGGATGTGTGCTGGGGCTGTGGCAACTGTGTTCAAGCATGCCCGTTTAATCCTGAACACAGGAAGGTGCCTCTAATGTGGATGAAGCGCGCACCGATTTTACGGCTGGTAAATGGCGTATCCCGCGTGGTAAGTGATGCTTGTTACGAGCTGCTTCCTAGATGCAGAATATGCGAGGAAGCATGCCCCAGCGGAGCCCTAAAAGTTATTAAAGTAGAGGAGGAAACTCTACCCGTGTAGTTGGAGGGTGAAAAGATGAGTGGGAAGCTTGAAATGACCCTTATAACTTGTAGGACCGTGGAGCAAGGTGCTGCGAGAGAAGGAGAAAAAATGGGTTATAAGTACATGAGGGCTTGCGGAAAGTGTTACATGGATTACGAGGACATGAAAGCATTAGGTCTTCTTCCAGGAGACACCGTTAGGTTAAGGACGAGGCATGGCGAAGTTGTGTTGAGCGTGGAGAGATCACCTGATGCACCGCATAGAGGGGTTGTGTTTGTTCCGTTGGGACCATGGGCCAATCAAATAGTGGATCCCGAGACGGACTCGACAGGGATGCCGTCACTTAAGGCTATACCGGTAACCGTAGAGCCGGCACCCGAAGAGCGCGTTCCAGACATAAAAGCCCTGATAAGTGGCTTACAAAAATAAGAGGTTCACCAAAACCGTTATATTAAACACAGAATCCTTTAAACGCTAAGTAATTTATCCTTAACATGAAGTGGAGGTCTAATAGGATGCCACGGGAAGTGGTACGAGACGTTGTCTGCCCTGTTTGCGGCTCCTTATGCGACGATGGCATAGTTGTGCTTGGCGATGGAGGACGAATTGTTGAAGTTGAAAATTTCTGCTCTGTAGGTGCTAGCAAGTTTCTTAATGCTCAAAGCGAGCACAGACTTAAAAAGCCCTTAATGAGGAAGAATGGTAAATTTGAAGAGGTGAGCTTAGAGGAGGCAGTTAAGGAGGTCGCAAACATACTAGCTAATGCTGAACGCCCTCTTCTTTACGGGTGGAGTAACGCTGAGTGTGACGCCCACAGGGTTGGGCTAGAGTTGGCGGAGGAGGTTGGAGGGATTATAGACAGCACCACGACCACGTGTCATGGGCCAACGGTGATAGCCGTCCAAGAAGTCGGGTGCTCCACTTGTACTCTTGGAGAAGTTAAAAACAGAGCTGACGTTGTAGTTTACTGGGGTAGTAACCCGATCCATGCACATCCACGCCACATGTCACGATATACGATATTCCCGAGAGGGTTCTTCAGGGATAAGGGTGAGAGGGACAGGACACTTATTGTGGTAGATGTAAGGAAAACGGACGCTGCAAAGCTTGCCGACTACTTCATCCAAGTTAAACCGGGGCACGATTATGAAGTACTAGCTGCCATGCGCGCCATTTTAAAGGAGAAGCCGGTTAACACGGGCGAGATCGGAGGCGTCCCTGTTTCCAAAATAAAGGAAGTAGTAAACGTTATGAAGAACGCCGGGTTTGGAGCTCTCTTCTTCGGCATGGGATTAACGATGAGTAGAGGGAAACACCGCAACGTAGACAATGCGATAAAGCTAGTGGCGGACCTTAACTCATATTCGAAATGGATTATTGCTCCAATGCGGGGCCACTATAATGTGACTGGAACCGGTGAGACATTCACGTGGGTGACTGGATACCCGTTTGGGATAGACTTCCAGAGAGGGTTCCCATACTACAACCCAGGGGAAACCACAGCCATCGACGTGCTTCTCAGAGAGGAGGTTGACGCCGCATTGATCGTCGCCTCTGACCCCGTTTCACACTTCCCGGCAGCCGCCGTGAAGCACCTAGCGAGGATACCGGTCGCAACCATTGAGCCTCATCCGACACCAACCACGGAGATCTCAAAAATAGTGATCCCCCCAGCTATCGCTGGGATAGAGGCAGAAGGCACCGCCTATAGGATGGATCATGTACCTCTTCGACTGAGGAAGGTGGTTGATCCTCCAGAGGGATGCCTACCGGACAAAGAAATACTTGAAATGATCTTAGATGAGGTCAGGAAGATTAAGAAGTAAGAAAATAAGGGATAATTCATTCTCTAAGAACTAGGAAAGTGATAATTCTCTTGAAAGTTTAATTATTTCCTACTATTTTTGCTACTCTGTCCTTCTGAGCTTGCTGAAAAGCGCTTTTAACTCGCTCTGAAGCTGCATTCTTGCGCTTGCAGGACTTGGAGGTGTGGCTGGCTTAGGTGCTGTGGGTTTAGCTTCCACCGTGGGAGCCTTACTTGTTACTGGTTCATATCTCGGAGCAAGATCGGCTTCGCGTTCTTGAGGTAAGGGTGAGGCTGGTGTTGCGGTTGGTGTTATAGCAGGCTTGCTTTCCAGCGCGTTAACTCTCCTACTTAAAGATTTTATTTCATTGTCGAGTTGATTTATTCTCTCTTCAAGCATCCCTACGGCATTTAAGATTATACTCACTAGCCCTGTTATTATCTCTGCAAGCTGCTTGAGTTTCTTACTTTCCCCAAAATCTATCATAAACTCTATTTCATCGCTCAAAGGCACCGTCTCCTGTGAGCTTAAAGGATACTTTACCCTCAACTCTAATAAACTTTTTCGAGAATATGTTTGAACGAGCTTTGACAAGCACCAGCCTCCTTTAACGTTTAAATTTTTTGCATGGTTATACGTGAATAAATTTAGGAGGCGAATGTAATAGAGATCCATGTTCAACAGAGAGGAGGTAGTAAGTGGTTTAATTTGTAAGAAGCCCGTCGGAAGGCTAGCTAGTTGGCACGACGAGCCTGAATTGCAGCATTAATGATGAGGGTGTTGAAGAGTGGGTGAGTCTGAGATGAAGCTTCCTTACGGTGGATTAACCGTGAAGATTAGGATTCCTTACCCCATGTTTGAAGTGAGCGTTAACCCGGTGGAAGGAGTTAGGGATCCTGAGGTGGTTATTAGGGATTGTTTACGGCAACCTTTAGGCTTGGATGAGCTTTCAGGATTAGTTAAGAAGGGAAGTAAGGTTACCATATGCTTTGAGGGTGTACATGTTCCTGGCGGTTATAGGAGGCATGTCCTAAGAATTCTCCTCCAAGAGCTGCAAAGGGCTGGCGTTAGGAAAGAAGATGTAACTCTGGTGGCTGCCACGGGGGTTTACAGGAAGCCAAGCTTCAAGGAGTTAAGTAGAATGATCGGTGCGGATGTGGCTGGCAGGCATACCCTAATCATTCATGACTGTGAGAATCAAAAAACTATGGTGAGGATTGGAGAGACGCCCTTTGGAGGCCCTTTAGAGGTTAACAAGTGGGTGGTTGAATCGGACCTAACCATTATCTTAGCTAAAGTGATTCCTTGGAGTTTCTGGGGTGGTTACAATTCAGGTTCAAGGGTTTTATCTCTTGACCTGACTTCCATAAGAACGGCAGAGCAGTACTATGACTTTGACGTTGTCAGTAATGCCGCATGCAATGGCGATCCTTACCGGAACCCACTTCAGAGGGCATGCTGGAAAACGGTTAACATTGTGGAGGACGAGAAAGGCTCTCCCTTATTCTTCGTTGAAATAGTCTCCTCGATCAAGGGGGCACTACTGGCGGCTAAGGCGGGAAGGCAGAGCGAGGTGGAGAAAACATGCTGGCGTGAAGCAGATAGGCAATACCTTGCAAGAGTTAGAGAGAGAGGGGGGCTTTTAGTCCTAGGTGTTCCAGAGGTGACGTTTCTCGGGGAGACGGGGAGGGATCCCATTGCACTGCTTCACGCTTTAACTTACGCTTTCAGAAATTACAGGAATAAGCCTTCCATCCTGAGGGATGGGATCGTGTTGACGGCGGCAGAATGCAGTGAGCCGGTGGGAAGGGGCGGCGCCGCTGAAGCGTTTAAAATGCTACTTAAGGTAGAATCCATCGAAGAGCTCAGAAAGCACCATGAACTTCAGAGGAAACCAGCCTTAATTAAGGCGTATAGGGAGGGAGAGGCATCCCACCCACTCTACCAGTTTTTCACCTTATACCCTGCATCGTTCATCTTAGATTACGTGGATGACATTCTTATTTTTGGATGTAAGTCTCATCGTGCTGCGAAAGCGATAAGAGGGACGCCAATACAAAAAGAAAGCGAGGCATTCAAGATCATTGAGGAACAGCTTGGACCGGACCCCTTAACCATCGCCTCCCCAGACTACTTCGTTAAAGGACCTGCCATACAAGCCACTTAAATGGGGCCGCGTAGTAACAAATGAGGAGGCGAAGAAAGTTACTTCTTCAATGCCGAGTTAGCCATGTTTTCTAGTACGTTTTTAGGGTCCTTTGCCTTAACGACCCCTGATGCTAGTAGCACACCTTCAGTTCCGAGTTTGAGCGCTGCCAGCACATCATCCCCGGTAGTTATTCCAGCGCCACATAAAGGTATAACCTTTGGGTTGACTCTTCTTATGACTTCCACCGCTCGCGTTACCACTTCAGGCTCAGCCGTCGAGACGCTTATACCGGTTCCTATGAGGCGTGGAGGCTCGTACGCGCAGAAGTCAGGGTTTAGAGCTGCTACGGCGGCGCTTACCTCGATGTTGTTTGAGCAAACCACTGTTTTCAGCCCAACCTCCCTTGCTCTCCTAACAGCTTCGTCTATGTCTGCTAGGACTAGCCTGTGCTCACTGTGATTTATCAGGGTTCCTACAGCCCCAGACTCGGCTACTGCTTCGGGGAGAACGTAACCGGTGTGTGAGCCAGGCTTTATGGGGTCTATGTGCTGTGCAAATACCGGTATTTCCACCGATTCAGCTATCATCCTTAAGTCTGAATGTTGGGGGGCTACTGCTATACAGACACCTGTCTCCTTGCTTACCTCCTCCGCAGCCTTAGCTATTTCCAATCCTTTCCCACCCACACTTTCAGAGTATGTCTTATAATTTACGAGTATTATCGGGGTCTTAACCTCCATGTGCACCACCAACTAAACCCTCACCATTCAGCATTTCAACTTTTCCCCTTTTGGAAGACGGAGAACCACGTTTCCGCCCTTTGGAACCCCTATACACTCGGCTACGGGCGTACATTTCGTCCTTAAGAGAAAGTAGACATCGCATGGATGCTCGACTTCCGTCATGGACTCGAAGTTTCCCATCCCCTTAGCAACTATTACGTCAGCCTTCTGGTACTCCTCAAGGAACTCGCTGGAGCACTCGTGGAGGAACAAACCTATGCAGTCCGTACCCGTCGTCACGACGTTATCAGCCACCTTGTGCATTTCTGCTTCTAAGGCGTCCGCCATGGTTGCATCATTCATTACAGGGCCTCCTTTAACCGCAACTGTGACCCTCGCGCCCACGCGCTTTAACTCTCTAACCAAGACCGTATCAAAAACGATTTCCCCAGCGTTATCCGTTAAGTAAAGGACGGAGCTCCCTTTAACTGCTTTATACAATTTCTCTGTGTCATCTATCACTAACTCGTCCTCCGCTTTCACGACGGCTTCCGTAACATCTTCAAGTCTAAACTCGTGCCCTAACACGTCGAACTCTATTATGTTGCCTGCCACCGCCAAGAGGCAGGCTTGCCTAAATTTTTCAAACCCGTCTTTGTCCTTCAAACTTTTAGACACGTTTGAAAGAACGTTTAACGCAACCCTGTTGGACTCAGCCTTAATCTTAGCGAACGGGTCATCAACTCCGATGACTTCACGTATCACGCGCTCTCTTACCGTCCCAAGGTAAGCTGGTACAAGGTGGAACGGGTGGTCTTCATGGTTAATCTCCCTGTTGATGGCTTCAACTACTGCCTTGACAGCTTTCATCCTAGCGTCGACGTCGCCGGTCAACCGCTCAACTTCTTTATAAGCTCTCGATATCAAGCAAACAATGCAGATCGGCTTAATTTTCATCCTGAAGCCCCTTTTACATTGTTTCTAAGGGTATCTTATTTATGCTCTTTCCCCCTTCCTCCCTCACCACGACGGTGTTTTCAACACGTATACCGCCAAACCTAGGAATGTAAATTGCCGGTTTAATGCTGAAAACCATGCCAGCCCTAACCGGCTCATTGTTATTTAGCGATATTATAGGGGGCTCCTTAATGTCGAGGCCGACGCCGTGACCCGTAGGATATATGAAGAACTCTTCGTATCCCCCTTCCTTGACCGTCTTCCTTGCTGCTTGGTCCACGTTTCCCAGCGGGGATCCGGGTTTCAACTCGCTGACCGCGCTTTGAAAAGCACGATTAACGATGCCGAATATTTCCTTATGCTTCTCCTTGGGCTTGCCCGTGTAAAGGGTTCTTGAGAGGCGTGCATGATACCCATTATATGCGGCGCTTACAACTATAACTACGATTTCGTTTTCCCCTATCTTTTTGTTGCTTGCTTTCTCGTATGGGTAAGCCGACCTCTCCCCCGAGACGATGCTGCTTTCAACGTCCTCGCCTTGAGAGCCGGCCTTCATCATGGTGCTTTCGACTTCGGAGAGCACCTCCACCTCGGAGACTCCAGGGTTAATCATTTCAAGAGCAGTTCTAAGCCCCTTTTCAGCTATTTCAGCGGCTTTTTGGATGTTATCGATTTCAGCCATATCCTTTGTAGACCGGATCCTCCAGAAACCAGATGAAACATCTTTGAATCCTGTTTTGGGTAGCTCCTTCTTCATTTCCTCAAAAAGGTAGACTTTCATATCGTAAAACTCGACGCCAATAAGCTTATCAAGCAGGTTCTTCTCTTCAAGAAGCTTCCTCAGCACGTCTATGATTCCGCCAACTCTCTCCCCATCCATACGGATTGGATACGGACTGTAATACCTTATGTCCTTAATCCACGAAAACTCTGCTGCCCTATCGAATTCATACCGGGGAACTATCAAAACGGGATCATCGTCTAGAGGGGTGAGAAACGCGCTAACTTCACTTAAGCGAGGCTTAACGAAACCGGTTAAATAGTAGATGTTTTTAGGGTTGAACGTTAAAATGGCGTCAACCTCCATGCTTCTCATAAGACCATAAACCTTCTCGATCCTTGTGGAGATACTCCGCAAAGCGGCCACCCCGCCAATAACACTTAAACTTTAAACCCTTAAAAGGCATATAAAAAGATGTCCTCACACGGGTAAGTGAAGCAAACACTTTAGAACTTTAAGTCATTTCCCAGAAAAGTAGCTGTGTAATATGAAGATGACACTAAGAATTATAAAGTCCCTCTCTCTAAACCGAGAAACATCATTCAGAAGAGGTTCTAGTTTTGACGGATGTAACCATATCTCTTAAGGTGCCAAGGGAAATATTGCACTTCCTAGACGAGAAAGTTGGGCAAGGAAGAAGATCTGAGTTCATAAGGCAAGCTATAATAGAGAAGCTTAAAATGAGCAATGAGGACGCTAGAGACCCTATCATCAAAGAAATAGACAGTTTGAAGAGGAAAGTGGAGGAGTTGGAAAGAATACTCCGTGTGCATAAGCTGGGGGAAGGAGGGAGAAAGCAGCACCCACTATATAGGATATGTAGAGATGAAAACGACAGGAAGATAGTTGAATACTTACTTAGGGAGGGGGGAGCTACCACTAAGGAGCTAGAAAAAGTGGTGGGATTAAAGAGAAGGCAGATCTTGAACCGAATGAAATATCTTTCAGAAAAGGCCGAGAAGGAGCTTGGAAGAGGCACTTTAAGGTATATACGTTCACGAGTTAAAGGTAAGAGACAGGCGTGGTGGTTGAAGGACGGGCATTAAATAGAAAATGAAGGTGGCATGGCTCTCCTTATGGAAGCTATTCTTTCGGTATCCAGTACCTTGACCCGTTGAACAAGCGGAATCCGTCTTCTTGGCCGAATTCCTTACAGTGACGTGAAGAAACGTGAAGATTGATAAAATTTATTTGTTTGAGCTTTAATCTATTTAAGTGGCGGGTCTGTGGCCTAGCCAGGATAGGGCGTCGGCCTCCGGAGCCGATAGTCGAGAGCGCTTGTGCGCCGGTAAGGTTCAAAACCGTTGGTTGGGGAAAGTCCCTCCAGACCCGCCACACTTAATTTGTATTTCCGTCTTTTTCTTTTCTGGTGATACAGGTGAGCGGCTATGATCTTAAAGGTTAAATCGGAAATAGCGGATGCGCTTTGGTGCGCCTTAGAGGCCTTAGATTTCGCTTCTGCAACCTCGAAAAGCGAGGTTTCGCAGCTTTCAGAGACGCCTGATCCTAAGTTAGGTGATATTGCCTCCTCGATCCCGCTTAAGCTTGCGAAGCCTCTCAGTAGGAAGCCCATGGAGATAGCTGAAAGCATAGTTGCGTGTATAAAGATGCCTCCATTGGTTAGGAGGGTTGAGGCTGCAGCGCCAGGCTACGTAAACTTTTTCCTAGATGATGAGAGGCTTACAGCTGAGCTGATAAAGCATGTTATGGAGGAAGGGGAAAGCTACGGATCCTCTGATTTAGGGAGAGGTAGGAAAGTGATAGTGGAGCACACGGCGGTTAATCCGACTAAGCCTCTTCACATAGGACATCTCAGAAACGCCGTTCTAGGCGATGTTGTGGCGAACCTTTATAGGGCGTGTGGCTGGGACGTTGAGGTTCAAAACTACATTGACGACTTAGGACGCCAGATGGGAGTTTTAGTCTGGGCTTTTATGAACAACGTACACTTGGATGTTCCAAGGGAGAAGGATATGAAGCTTGACTTCTGGTACGGGCTAGTCTACGCTAAGGCAGCTCAGATATTGAAGGATAAGCCTGAACTGGAAGGGGATGTTGACAGGGTAATGAGGGAGATGGCTGCTGGCGAAGGGGAAGCCTCCCTTTTTAGCAGGCAGCTTGCGGAGAAATGTGTTGAGTCAAACCTAGAAACGACTTCTAGGGTTGGCATCACCTATGACTTGCTGGTCTGGGAGAGCGACGTGGCAAGGGCGCGGCTCTGGGAGAACACCATGAAGATCCTTGAAAAGTCAGAACATTTCGTATGGGAGACGGAGGGGGAGTATAAAGGCTGCTTTGTAGCTAAGCTGAGTCATCTTGAAGAATTTAAAGACAAGAAGAACCCTGACAAGGTTCTCGTACGTTCGAACATGGTTCCGACCTACGTGGCTCACGATATAGCATACCAGCTCTGGAAGTTCGGCCTTCTAGAAGTGGACATGAGTTACAGGCCGTGGCATAAGCAGTTTAATGGCAGAGTCCTCTGGACTACGACTCCTATCTTAGGTGTTTCATCAGATAGCTTTGCAAAAGCGGATAGAGTGATAAACGTTATAGGCTACGAGCAGGAATACCTACAGAAAACCATCAAGGTATGCTTAAAGCTTCTAGGGCACTTGGAGCAAGCGAAGAACTCTATCCACTTATCATATAAGCACGTGCAGCTTTTAGGGGAACGCTTCTCGGGCCGGGAGGGGAACTGGGTTGGCTACCATGCAGACGCGGTCATCAACCAAACTCTGCTTTGCGCCTACGAGCAAGTTGACAAGAACTTCCCCGGCCTCCCTGAGATCGAGAAAAGACAAATAGCAGAGATTATAGCAGTCGGAGCCGTAAGATACTGGCTTACAAAATTCAGCACAGAGCAAACTATAATTTTTGACTACGGGAAGGTAGCCAACTTTGACGGTGAAACCGGGCCTTACATCCAGTATGCAGCTGTAAGGGCGAAGAGCATACTTGAGAAAGCGGGGGAGACGCCTAAGCCAGACATCAACCCTGCGAAGCTTAAAGGCCAGAGGGAGGTAGAGCTGATTAAACACATAGCAAAGTTCCCTGAAGCTGTTAAATCGTCAGCTGAGCAGTTAAAGCCAAACCTCCTTGCGGAATATACCTACCGGCTAGCTAACAAGTTTAGCAAATTCTATGAAGAATGCCCCGTCCTAACCGCAGAAGACCCTGAAACAAGGGAAGCCCGCCTCGCCCTAGTCCAAGTCACCTTTCAAACGCTAAAAAACGCATTGAAACTGCTTGGAATAGAAATCCCCCCAAAAATGTAGACTAACACGCAAAAGGACGTTGCAAGCGATGAAATGAAAGAAAAGTTTATAGATAAACGGGGTAATCTTAAGATTTGAGGGCCCCTCGCCCAGCCAGGATTATTCCTGAAAGGGCGCTAACGGTAAGGTGCGTAAGCCTGCGGAGCTAGTGGTCGCAAGAGGAGAGGGAGACCCTCCTCTGGCTAAGGGTTCAAATGGGGTTCCAGAATAAATCCCGCGGGGCCCGCCATCAACCTTTATTTAAACGGGTGGAACTGTCTTCTTCTTTCAGGTGATTTTTATGAGTGTAGGGTTGATCTATCATGAGGATTACGGGTCTCTCCATGTGCCCTTTTTCCCTAAGCCTTGGATGGAGGGGTTTGAATGCCCCGAAAGGGCCTCCTTAACCATGCGCCGCCTTGAAGAGGTAGGCCTCCTAAGTGAGGTTGAAAGGTTTACGCCACATCAGGCTTCTAAAGGGGATTTGCTAAAAGTTCATAGCCCATACCTTTACGATGTAGTTAAGGAGCTATCCAAGTTTGAGAGGGGGGAAGTGGGCTCCTCAAGCCTTACCTCTAAGGACACGTTTAAGCTTGCATGCTTAGCAGCTGGGGGAGCCGTGAAGGCGGTGGAAGTTGTCGCCGAGGGAAAATGCCGTCAGTCCATTGCATTGGTTCGCCCTCCTGGCCATCATGCTGGTTGGGGGTGTGCTTCAGGCCTGTGCTTCTTTAATAATGTGGCAGTAGCCGTGAGAAGGCTACAAGACATGGACGTCAGGAGAGTGCTAATTTTGGATGTTGATAGCCACCCGGGCGATGGAACAGCTCAAATATTCTACTCTGACCCGGACGTTTTCGTACTATCCTTCCATGAGTACGACTTGGAGGTTGCGGGTAGAGGGTGGATTGGCGAGGAAGGGGATGGAAATGGACGAGGGGCCACGTTGAATGTCCCGTTACCGCCGGGGACCAACGGTCGAACCTACATTTGGGCCTTTGAAAGGGTTTTCTTCAACGTGGCAGACTTCTTTAAGCCGGAGTTCATAGTGGTTTCCCTCGGACTGGATGCACACTATGCTGATCCTGTTGGGAACATGCGCCTGCAGGCTTTAGACTACAACGAGATTGCTGGACAGATAGTTTCCGTGGCGGAGGAATACTGCAAAGGGCGGGTCGCCTTCATTTTAGAAGGGGGATATAACCTTCTCGCTCTCCCACTCTCGGTAGCCGCGGTTCTCTCCCGATTAACGGAGCGGAGAGTTGAGTACTACGATAGGATTGAGGTGGAAGGAAAGCCGCCTAGCTCCGTTAAGCAACTCGTCAACATGCTGTTAGACAGGTTTCCTTAATGAGTACGCGACGGGGAATGTGGGAGTAGTGAGGGCTATGCTTCGCGTCTTCCTAACTCGGCGGCTATCCCTTCGGCAAGCTTACACGTGTTTCTAATGACTTCCTCTATGTCCTCTCTGGAGGCACCATCTATGTGGACGCCACCTACCACAACAACCCTTTTACCTGTTTTCTTAGACACCTTCTCGGCCAGTAGCCTAGTTAGAACATTATCTCTGTGGGAGGGGATAGTAAACGTTGAAGTGGATACCGCCCACCTTCCCCCTTCTTTCCTGTAAGGTAGGGATATTGAAACTGCACCTATGTGAGGCTTATCCCCCCCGCCTACACATAGGATTATATCATCCCCGATCCATACGGGGATACACCACACCCTTCGCCGCCCCTCTCCCTCCACTCTCCTGGCGAACTCCTTCACCCTATAGCCCCCATCTTCCTCGCAATCCGTGTTAGCTTCAGCTCCCTAATTTTCTCTTCGGTTGGAGTTCCAGTCTCAGGATCCCATCCTCTCTCTAAGTAGTAATCGTCGAGCAGTTTCTCGGCGTCCTTAAGCCCTATACGCCTAACTTTATAGTAGTCGGTTAGCACTAACTGGGTTCCACATCCCGTAAGCGGCTCTTTAAGCCATCGTTCAGGGAAAATATCGTCTTTTCTAGAGAAGCCCTCCCGCACGTTAAGCAGCTTTAAAAGGTTCCAGCTTCTCTCCCCGGCCCTTAGTAGCTCCCTTGAAGACCGCTTAACCCCCGTAGCTAACGTGTAGAGGTCAGCCAAGTCCATTACCGAGTAGCTTTGAGCCACCTGTTGCCGGCAGCACACCCCCAGGGAGGTGAGGGTTGCATACCAGTCCTCCACGTATCTGGTCATCTTAGCAACGTTAAACGATGGCATAAAAATGCGGTTCAATGCTTCAGGGGGAACGCCTATCTTAACACAGAACTTTCTAAGCTTGCTTACGCTGGAGCCAAACGCTAAGGTTGGTGAAAGGCCGGATATGTAGTGTCCCCCCATAGGGCTGACGACTTCCTCGAAAGCCTCGGTTCCAAAGATAAAGCGGCCATCTATCTGCGGATCCATACCCTTAACGTGGATCACCCTCTCCACGAGGCCGCCGCCGAGCTTTCTCGCCGCGAAAACCGGTCCCTCCGCTAAAATATCACCTAACCCTTCCCTTGAAGAGATCATCTTAATCAAGCTCACAGTTTCCTCGAAGCCACTACTTCCATCAACGTCCACTTTAAGCACGTGTCTCTCCCTTAGAAGCCTAACCAGTTCAACGGTGGAAGCCAGTGTAACATAATCTAAACCATACTTGTTTGCAAGGTAGTAGCAATAGGAAATCTCCTTGCCTCCTCCAACCTGACAGCGCACTCCAAACGCGTAGGCAGGCCCAAGAAACTGGTGCATGCAGATTTCTCCGCACTCCTCAACGTTAACGGTGAGCCTGTCACCAACCGGGCATGATGGACATGCAAAAACACGCTTCCTCACCCTTTCAATGAAAACCTTGGGTCCAAACTTGGACTCCGCCTCCTTCTCGGACATAAGCCTTCTCCAATTATCATAAGGCAAGCCACCAATCATTCCAGTTCTAAATTCCCATCCAAGCATGGAGCCAAACTTAATCCATGACTTGTACATGCGTCCACTACGTATCCGGTCGATAAGAGAAAGGGCCTTCTCGAGGAACCTTCGATCAGCCACTTCTACGCCTTTCTCCCCCCTCGCAACGATGGCTTTAAGGTTTTTCGCCCCTAAGACAGCGCCAAGCCCCCCTCTCCCAAGGCTCGAGCAACTATCCATGACCGCAACAGAGAAACGTACAAGCTTCTCCCCGGCCTTGCCAATAGCTAGAACACCACATGAACCATGCATCCTACGGAGCGCATTGGTAGTTTGGTAAACGTCCATCCCCCAGAGGTCTGATGCATCATACAAGTCGACGTTGCCGTCAAGGATCCCGAGATAAACGGGCTTCCTAGCTCTCCCCGTAACGACTACATGGTCGTATCCCGCAGCCTTCATCATCACGCTAAAGAAGCCGCCACTGGAAGCAAAGCCAAAAGTCTCAGTAAGAGGAAAACGGCATACAACCGATATCTTAGAGGAGCCAGGGGCAAGCGTCCCCACTAGGGGGCCGACCCCCAAGGCCACGTAGCTTCTAGGCGAGAATGGATTAACCCATGGTTCAGACAACTCCGCCACGAGCTTAACATTCCCCCCAAAACCCCCTATGAAATCGTTAATGATGGACTTATCTAGGTCAACAACCTTCACTGTTCCCGAGGAAAGATCCACAAAAAGGAGTTTTCCAGCATAACCGTACAACCCGTTCTCACCTCAAGGCACCATAACAGCACACCTCAACACATTTGCCGCACCCTTCACAATCCCTCGAGAAAGCAGCCCTAAGCACTCCCTTCTCACGTACAATCCTCAGCTTAGCCTTAAAAACATTGAAAGAACCCGAATGAATGAAAGAGCAGATCAACATACAAAGCATACATTCACTACACTTCTCCGCGTCAAACTCAACCAACCCATCCCACCGCCAACCTAAACCTTCACCTAAAACAAATGGAAACCCTAAAAAAAGAGTTTTTCCAGAGAAACTGAGCGCAACCGCCGAGTAAAAGGTGCAGCATAAAGAGTTCCAGCTGATGCCACCGTTTTAACTACAAAGAGAAACCTTAAAATAGCTGGATTTCATCCAGAGAAAATAGGGCCCCTAGCTCAGCTCGGTAGAGCTTGTGGCGCTGAGAGCACCCGGTTCGCACCCGGGAGGCCGCGGGAACCCTTGGAGGGTCGCGAATTCAAAACCTGAAGGGTGGACAAGTCCCGCGGGGTCCACCATCCATTACCTCCCTAAAAGAACAGGTTCTTCTTGAGGTTTTAATAAGTAGAGTTGATTAGATTGACTCTGCTTTTTTACGGGCCGTTTTCCCTCTTCCTAGTCTTTCGTGTGCTTCTGCCAGATGACCTGCAGCCAATGCCGCTATGAGGGACACCTCCCCAGCCAGCGCGGCTGAGCAGGCTATCTCAGCGAACTTTTTGGCAAGCGTTCCTGGAGGGGCACCTTTCACAAAACCGCCTCCACAACCCATAATAGATAATGCCTCTTGGTATTGGGGTAGCCACATGCCTCCACCGATTGTTCCACAGATCATTGATGGAATAGTGAGTGAAATGTATAGGTTTCCGTCTCCAAGCACTTCAGCTGTTACTATGCCCATGGAGCTTTCTCCTATGTGTGCAGCGTCTTGCCCGGTGGCGAGCCACATGGCGGCTATTATGTTTGCTACGTGGGCGTTTAACCCGTAGGCCGCCGCCTGCCCTGTTCCAAGGTAAAGCTTCCTGTAGACTACTTCAACCATGTCTTCAGGAGTCGTCTTTAAAACTTTTTCAATGTACTCTCTTTTAAGTACAGCTTCCGCCTGAACCGTTTTCCCTCTGCCTAGTATGTAGTTAAGGGCTGACGGCTTCTTGTCAACACACATGTTCCCGCTGAGGGCTACGGTCTTAGCCCATGGAAATTGTTCTTCTATGAAGCGGCAAGCTTTATCGCTTGCGCTAGTCGCCATGTTCATCCCCATAGCATCTCCTGTCTCGGCGGTGAATCGCAGGTAAACGTTTCGTCCTATAATCCAGTGTTGGATGCCGGTGAGTTTTAAGAATGGATCGTCCCCTTCAAAGACTTTCCTTATTTCATCATAGTTTTCTTTTACCCAGTTTACGAGTTTTACAGCGTGTTCCGTGTCTGGGACTACTATGCATGGGGCTCTTGTTATACCTGACTTTAAGACCTTTGCTTTAGCCCCTCCGCTGGCGGTTATGGCGGTGCATCCTCTGTTGACGCTGGCGACCAATGCGCCCTCGGTTGTTGCTAGTGGAATGTAGTACTCGCCGTCTGCCACTTCTCCTTTAACTTTGAGGGGGCCTGCAACTCCTAATGGGATTTGCTGTGCACCTATTGGGTTTTCTATGTTTCTCGAGGCTGTTTCTTCAAGGTTTATTGAGTAGCTTCCTATGTGTTTGAGCTCTCTGCCAATTACCTTCTCTATGGCTTTTCTTCTGATTTTTGCTGCTGCGTCGACGCTTCCGACGTATTTTTCAATCTGGTGGAGTTTTATTTCGCCTTTGACCAATTTTTCAACAAGTTCTTCTTCCGAAAATTCTTCTTTTGTGAGTGACATTTTTTCATGCTCCTTTCCTTTTTTCAACCTCAATTATTCCCTTTTCAGAGTTCACCCTAACCCAGTCCCCAGTCTCTATGACTGTGAGGGGGTCGGGGATTGCTTTATGTATTAAGGGGATTTCGGCTACGACTGCTCCTATCAGGGTTACAGTGTCTGCTTCCCTTTGGATTATGGCTTTGGGCGCGAGGCCCTTCTCTGCAAGGTTTATCAGGACGTATGTCCCGACGGTTGACCCGACTCCCACCGGGAAAACTAGGACTTTGCCTGATATGCTGGCTCCCTCTAAAGCGTGGTTTTGAATTATTCCAGTGTTTGGGTTCACGTTTCCCAAGAAGGATATGGGGTCTGTGGAGACCAGGGCTTCACCCTCGGCGACAGGCGACTTCAACCCTTTTAGGCCGAGCCCCTTTAAGACAAGCTTCCCCACGGCTTAGGCCTCCAGAGCGGTTTTCACACATTCTTCTATTGGAAGAAGTGCGGAGGAAACCTTGTTCATTGATGGGGCATAATGGGCTGCCTTAACCGAGTCTGTCAGCATTGTTTTGAATCCTTTTAAGGGCGCAACTATTGGGCAAGTGTCACAAAGAACTTTACCGCCTGCTTTTTCGATTTTCTGGACGAAGCCCATCCGTTCACCTAGTAGCTTAACTTGGCGGGACGTGAAAACCCAGAAGGATAAGCGCTTCGACACCTTCCCATTTAGCATCTCGGAAACCATTTTCAGCTCGTAGATGGAATAGTGGGGGCAGCCCAACACGATGAGGTCTGGCTTATCAGTTAAGCTAAATGAGTTAAATACTTCGTTGAGCTGGTGGTCGTCGATTTCCACTATTTCCTCTATGGTTGGGGACTTGATGTGATCTCTCTCCCAGTAGTAGAGGGAGACCGCGCCTGAAGCAGCTATAGCCGCTGAGAGCTGCTTTGCCGCGGTAAGGGACAATGTATGGCGGCTCTGAATGAGGGGAATGCTGTTCTTCAGCGTTTTCCCAAGCAGGTATCCTAGTACGCCGTAATGGGTCGGAGACTTAAGGGGGGCGTGCACGCTTACCTTGACCGTGGGGTGCCTGTTCTCGTCTAGGTGGAGGCCGTAAAGGGGGGTTTTACCTGTTACTGCGGACGCTAAGGCTGAGATGCCGCTTTCCCTATTAGTTTTCGCTTTGAAGTAGGAGTTAACGAGCGTAACAGCCGAGGATTCGGCGAAGGCTACATGCACCCCCTCAGCGGGGATGTTGCCTACTTCGTATGGTGTGCAACTGCAGGTTGGCAGGACACCCATCTCGGCGTAAAGGGATATTATCTTCTTTTGTTTTTCAAGGAAGTTTTCATCCACCCTAAGGTCCCGCCATCGCTCCAGGTCTACCCCTCCAGGGTTAAGGGTGGTAAGAATAGAGGTTTTCGCTCCCGAACTTGCAAACTTTTCTAGGGTTGATATGAGGGCGTCGCCGCCGGTCTTGTAGGAAACACCCGACACGTGGGCGCTTTGAACACTTATAAGGCGTTCTGCTTCGAAAAAGTCCCCTAAGGCGCAGAGGATTTTCATAGCTAGCCTTTGCCCCTCGCCATACTCGCCATCTAAGACCTTTTCCT
>JAPDJY010000052.1:0-28813 GCA_029258835.1 Thermoproteota archaeon
CATAAAGGCGCTGGCAGCCCTCCTCCCAACCCTAGAAAAAACACGCGGAAAAACCCCCAACACCCCAACACCCAACACCCCAACACCCCAAGCCCGGAAAAACAATCACGCTGGGAAAGGAAGGATACTCGGGAGGGGGACGGGAGATGCTCAGCCAAGCAGGAGAGGAAAGGGGAGGAGAAGGAGAGGAAGGGTTGAAGAAGGGGAGGGAGGGTGAAGCTGGGCAAACCCCAAAGGGTGATGCCTGCAAGTTCTACATGGGACTCTTTTCCTCCCTAAATAAGAGAGGCGAAGTGGAGGAAGCCCCAACTGATGGCGAATGGAAAGTCTACTTACGAAGGGTGGAGGTGGAGGACAACATTGTGAGAAAGGTCGAGACGCCCGAAGGAGACCTCGAGGCGAATATTAAGCTGAGCAGGTTCTACAAGTCAGATAAAATACCGGAGCTTATGATGAAGATGGAGCCCATACTAGGGGGTTCACACGGTTACGGGGGGAAACACAGCTTCTATAAAAAGGCGGGACTATTATCGCTTTATAACTACAAGGTAGGGAAACAAGGTGTTGTTAAGGGGGAGGATGTCGCTAAGTTTCTGGTCATAGTCTCTAATCTTTTGGGACATGAATACGGTAAGAGCTTGCTGGCAAGCTTAAAGGAGGCAGGCATCTACCGAGAGAGAGTGAAGAAAACATTGGTGAAGGGAGCGTTAACCCCGCTCAAAAGGGCGGTCAATATCAAAAGAGCATTTAACCTTGGGTGGAACCTTGACCGCATTGTGGACGGGTTAGGGGGGTTGGTGGGGGCATATGTCGGAGATGGGGCACTCAACAAAGAAGGCAAATTCGTATATACTGCTAAGGATAGAGAAGAAGTGTATAGGGTGGCAGAATACGTGTTCTTGGTGACAGGTGAAAGACCAAAAATCCGCCTCGATGAGAGAAATGGGACATGGAATTTACGCTCGAGGGCGGCGGGTTTACTACTCGAGGCCATGGACTTTGAACGAGGCAAAAAGACGGTTCCAAGACGCCCACTGCCGCTAGAAAAAGTTGTTGAGGCGCTGAGAAGCGGCGACCCAAAGGAAAGAGCGGCGTCGTTACGGTACTTACTGAAAATGAAAGAGGCAATTATAATGGGAGACGGAAGCATCACTGAAGATGGGAGGATCGAGATAGCCCAAAACATCTGGATCATAAATAGTAGGATTGAGGCCTTAAAAGAGGGTTTTAACGAGTTCGAAGAACTTCTCTCTATGATGACCGGAACTGGAGTCAAAGGCGAGCAAGACGTAAAAACAGCGCTAGAAACACTAACAAAGAGAAAGCTCGCATACAAGAAGCCTTTTACAGGAACCATATGCTACATCTTGAGAATGGACAAGCTAGAGGAGCAATCTAGGATGACAAAGGATGACCCCCAACACGGGAGGCTACATGAGTTCTTCAATTACCTCAAGGAACGCTGCGACAGGGCGGAAAACGAACGCCTATCCCAGCTGGCACACGTTACAGAAGAGTTCATCAAAGTAATGGTAGAAGAGTTAGGCATACCACCATTAGAAATAGAGAGAAAAATAAAGATTTATAAAATGTCAAACCCGCAAGTCTCGGTGAGTAGGAGGTATGGTGTCACCGTAAGCGTGACTAGAAGTTTGGAGTTTGGCGGATGGATCCCTTTCATGTTACTCCCCGTCATAACGGGTGAAAAAGGCAAAAAACTCGCAGAGAAAATAGTATCAAGAATATGCAAGGTCGAAGTAGAGGTGTCAAAACCCAAAGCCAAGCAACTCGCCGAACTCATCAAAGAAAACATAGAAGCCCTAGAAAAAGATAGACTCATAACGGTGAAGGAGACAAAAAGCGGACTGAGGCAGGAAGTCGAAATACCATATCACCTCAGGAGAGAGATCTTAGAAATAGAAGGGGAGGCGGAGGAGGAGTTCGGAGACATTATGGAGAGGTTCAGGAGGCTCTCAGAAACTGTCAAAAAAGAAGGTGAACACGGAGTTAAAACAACCAAGCTAAAGATAGGAGAAGCCGATAAGGACGTTTACATAGCAACCTTTCTCGAAGCAATAGACGGATTCGATATAAAACCAACCCCAACGAGGATAATTGTAAAAAATCCAAGAACTAAAGAGGAGAAATACTTTGTCATTTTCACTCCCGACCCAGCGGAGTTTCTCGCTAAAGCCCGCAACGTCTTGAAGAAGTTAAAGGGAGAAACTAGGGGAGGAGCTCAACAGTATAACTCAGCTATCTAGAAGCACTAGAGGGGAATTTACAGGGAAGTGGCAGTCACTAGATAAAAACAAGGTGGAAAGGTGACCGACTTAGCAGCGGAGCTAGAAGAGCTCGTAAAAGAAGTAGAGGAAACCGACTTTACGGGGAACGAACCGCTAGAAAAGAGGCTTTTTGAGAGGGCAGACGAGCTCGTGAAAGACTAAATCTTGAGAGATGAGGTTTAAAGGCGGGGAGACGGGGGAAGAGATGGAGAAGTTCGAGAAGATCAAGCTCTCAAAGGTCTTCGCCAAGAAGGTGTTAGAATGGCTTGACAGAGGGACTCCGCAAAAACGCCATAAAACAATGGAACCCCGACGAGAGAAGACTACGACTGGTGGAACAGATCGTTGATGGAACTTCTAAGTGAAAGAAGAGCTTCCCTACTAGACGATGTAGAAATGTTTATCGGCCGACAGGCCATCATGAAAAGAGTGACAATGAATTCAACAAACACACCAGGAGCATTGAAAGTACTTCTAGACCACATAGATAGGCTAACCTTATGGGACAGAGCAGTAATAGCGTATATAAGCTTAGTTTTCATAGCGAAGAAAAATGCAAGAAAGTTCCACCCAGACTTAGAGGAGGCACGTATTATTTACTTTAACTTCTTTCTGATACGTGTGGTGGTGAGCAACGCAACACCAACTAGGAGCGTCACGAGAGAGCCCCCGAAGCTAGTGCATAAATCAATAAGCCTCTAGGTGAAATCACGAAAAATTTATAACGACAGGTTAACTACTAACCTTCTGAGCGCCCCGGTGGTGTAGCCACCTAAGTCTGGGCTGTAAAGGTTTTATCATCACGGACTGCTAAACTGGCCCGTAATGTCGATCCGTGGATGGAGAGCAGATTGTCCTGCCTCCCGCGAACCCGGGTTCAAACCGGAGGTGGGGAATAAATCCCGGCCGGGGCGCCACTTTCCTTAACAGCCTCTTAATTTTGCATTGCTTGAGGTTACACGCAAATTATTTAAGGATATTTGAAGCGGTTATGTTTCAGGTATGTGTTGGGCGGGTAGTCTAGAGCGGAAAGCGGGAAACTTGGTATGATTCCCGTGTGGCACGGGAATGAAACCGGGTTTAGCTTGTGCGCCTAAGGGACCCGGTGACCTTCCGTGTTGTGCGTGGGGCCGGTAGTCCTGGGTTCAATGCAGCGGCGTGAACGCCGTGCGGACAGATCCCAGCCCGCCCATCAATTGCATTTTTTCCTTGTTATGTTTTGTTGGGGGTGTTTCGTTGAGGTTTGCATTGAGGGGTTATTTTGAGCTTAGCGACGTTCTTTCAGATGATGCTGTGGGGGGAGTTAGGAGGTTCTTAGGTGAGATTGGTGATGCCGTGTTCAAGAAGGGGGCTCCTCGTGGGAAGGAGGATGAGGCGGCACGGCTGATTAGTTGGGATGTTAGAGGGAATAGGTTTTATGTAGAAGTTGAGAGTGGAAGGTATGTTCGAGCTCATGTTGCTTTTGTTAGATTGAGGAATGCTTTGGCGGAGTTCCTTGGTTCTAGGTTTGGGTTGGGAGTTAGGGGCTCTAGGGTGGAAGAGTACGTTTTGGAGTTTGAGCTAGATAGGGAGCCGTTAGAGCCTGTTAATGTTTTGTTTGCTAAGGATGTTAGATTTGATGGGAGGAAGGTTACGATTTTACTTGAAGATTTAGATGATGTTGCTTTGGAAAGGAATTATCCTGATAGGATTATTGGGCGTGTGCGGGAGAAGGTGGCTAGGCAGTTTGTTTCAGGTAAAGGAGAGTTTACCCGTGTTGTTAGACGTAGTAATAAGGGTGTTGAAAGGTATGTGCTTAAGGAGGACCCGACCGACTTAGCTATTAGGTTTGGGTGGGTTAAGGAGTATCCTGCAACGGGTGTTTGGCAGATTATGCCGCCTATGGCTGCTTTAATTCGCGCTATGGAGAAGTTGATCGTCGACGAGGTCGCTAAGCCGCTTGGCTTTCAGGAGGTGATGATGCCTCGCCTTATACCGTTAGAGGTCGAGTATAGGAAGGGGCATTTTGGCATTGCGAACGAGATTATTTGGGCTTGCCCTCCTGTCTCCCGTGACCCGAAGGATTTTGAGGACTTGGTGGATTATGTTGAAATTACTGGTGGTCCTCCGCCAGCGGAATTTTTAAGGGAGAAGCTGCGTCCTCCTCTTTATGGTCTTTCTTACGCTCAATGTGAACCGTTCTATGAGATGTTCCATAGGGAAACTGTTGACTTAGATGCTTTAGAGGAAGAACCCATTAAGTTCTATGATAGAAATGGGCCTACTTATAGGTGGGAGAGTGGGGGGGTTAGGGGGCTGGAAAGGTTAAACGAGTTCCATAGAGTTGAATTTGTTTTTCTTTCGACGCCTAGGAAGTGTATTGAAATCAGGGATTCTATATTGGAGAGAACAGAGAGAATTGTAGATGAAGTGTTTGATTTAGAGTATAGAGTGGATGCAACCACGGCAGTTTACCTTGAACATGCCGGGAAGATGGAGGAGGAAGGAGGAGGGGACTTCGTTAAAACGTATGACTTAACCGCTATTTTGCCTTTTCAAACTAAAAGTAGGCCCGAGGCAGAGCTTGAAATTGCAAGCTTCCACGTTCACACGGATTTTTATGCTAAACGCTTCCATTTTAGAGATAAAAAAAGGAGGACGGTCTTCACTGGTTGTGCTGGACTCGGCCCCTCAAGGTTTGCATACGTCTTCCTTGTAAGGTACGGTTTCGACTTTGAAAACTGGCCTAATGAAATTAAGAAGTACATAGGAGAGAAGCTGCCCGAGCCACCCAGAATGTTAACATGGCCTAAGGGGTAACCAAAAAGCCGAGACAGGAGGAACGTACATTTACAAAATCATGATGGATGCTGTGTGATTACTATTCTATGTAAATTCCCGGCTTTAATGGCTCTGCCACCTTAGCTTTTTCGTGCGTCGACTCGTCGGCGAGTATGACTTCTACTTTTGCTTTGAATTCCCGTTCAATGAAGGATTTTGCTTCATTTAAGGCGTTCACCTCTTCTTCTTGCGTTAACGTAACCGATGGAAGATCCCTTACAAGTTTTTCTGCATACTTCACAGCATCTTTGCCGTGTTGCCGGATCTCGGGGATCTGCATAACTCTTTTAATAAGGTTTTCCCTGCCCTTTAACGCTTCTTTCAGGATAGTGTACTTCCAGCTCGGAGACGCGAAGAGAACTATTTTTTTAGGTTTCTTTATGTTTGTGACCTTTAAGATTTCCTTTATGTCGTCTGTGAGGGATTCCACTAGCTGTTCTTTCGCCTCGATCTGCTCGTCAATGTACTCCTCCCGGTATTCAGGCCATCTCTCCATGGCTATAAGCTGTTTGCCCCCTATTTTCTCCCATATTTCTTCACAAATGTGCGGCGCTACCGGAGCGAGGAGGAGAACCATGGTCTTTATTGCCTCTTTTAGTATGTCTCCATATTCTTGGGTTCGCCGCATGTACCATCTTATATCGTTCCAGAGGTTGAAGAAGCCCTCTTGGATGGCAGACCTCGTCTTAAGGTTATCATAGTTTTCGGTCACTGCTTTTATCCTTCTGTGAAGGCGGCTCCTAAGCCACCTGTCTATTTCCCTGTTAAGAGGCTTAGTTTGAGGCAGATTCGTCGCAAACTCGTAAAAGGTTTCAAGGCGCCTTCTTAGTCCTTGAACCTCCTTCTCCCGCCAATCAGGATCATTTAACCCTTCGGCAGCGTAAGCCAGGCTCATCCTTGTAACATCAGCGCCATACTTGTTTAATGCCTCACGCATGGTGATAAAGTTCCCTTTTGACTTGGCCATTTTCTCTCCTTCAACCTGTATCATTCCGTTGACACCTATCTTTCGAGGCCACTTGTCCTCTGGCCATAGGGCGACATGATGGAAAAGGAAGAAAGTTAAGTGATTGAAAACTAATTCTTTAGCTGATACCCTTAACTCTACTGGGTACCAGTACTCGAATTCATCCCGCATAGCCTCTAAGACATTCCTGTCAAGTCCACTTTTAGAAGCAACTTCGTCTAGGCTCCCCTCACCAAGAAACACGTAGTCAAACACTTCGGGTACGAGCTTGTCTGCACTTACGTTCAGCATGTTCAAATGCTTAGCTATCGTATAAAAGGCCATATATATTGTAGAGTCAGACAACGTTTCAACAATCCATTCCGGATCCCATGGTAACCGGGTTCCTAGCCCGGTTTTGCGGACGCATGCCTTATCCTCAAGCCACTCTACAGTGTTTTCGAAGGCATTTCGTGCCTCGTCAGGGAGAATAACCATCCTGTTTAGTTGACGGCGCACTTTTGCCTTCCATTCCGGATCAGAATACCTAAGAAACCATTGATTCTCAAGGATCTTAACTATGCATTTCGTGTTACACCTGCATATAACAGTGTCGGCACATTCATACATTGAGTCCGCTTTACCTTCAGCTTTAAAGTCATCCATTAAACGTTGCTTGACCTCCCTAACAGGAAGGCCACGGTATTTCCCGGTGATTTCCTTAAGCACGCCTTTGTGAAACTCCTTCCTGTAAACATCTTTAGTAAGTTCATCCAGCCTTGGATCTAACTGGGTACGAATACCAGCTTTATCAACGGCTTCTATTGCGGGATGCTCACCTAACCCCTCCGTTTTTATGAGGCTTATAGGCTTCAATTTCGCAACCACGTCAATGGGTAAACCATATTCCTCCAAGGTCTCAGGGTTTTCCCTCAACTCCTTAATTGCAGCCCAATCGTAAGGAGCATGGCTGGGGACGCTCATAACCACACCCGAAGCATTGCCAGGATCCACGAAGGACGCTGGCAGGATAGGAACCTCGTTGCCGACAACCAAGTTTTTACAATACCTCCCGACAAGCTCGGCACCTTTAAAGCGTTCAAGAACGTTTACTTGCTTCCCTTGCTCCTTGAGCTTGAAAGCAGCTTCCTCGCTCACAATCCACATTTCACCATTAACTTTAGCCCGTACGTAGTCTCCGTCCGGGTTAACCCACATGTTCGTCACGCCAAAAACGGTTTCAGGCCTTAAAGTAGCAGCCATAAGGAAGGCCCCGTCTAACTCAAACTTTAGCAAAGTGAACTCCACGTAGGATACGCCCTCGCCGACGAGCCTATCGTGGTCGCCTGTCGGACTCTCACAGTTAGGACACCAGATAACAGGGTGGGTGCCAATGACGACGTAACCTAAATCCTTCAACCTAAGATACTGCCACTCGATGAAGTGATTATAACGTGGGTCTATCGTCGTAAATTGCCTTCTCCAGTCAACTGAGAAACCGATCCTCGCAACGTCCCTGATCGCTTCACGGCGATAATATTGAACAATGTAATGAGGATCCTTAAATTTTTCAACCTCGCTTTCAGGCACGCCGCCCTTAACTAGAATATCAATCTGCTTTTCATCACCTTTACTAATTCTCTCAGCAACGCCAACAATAGGTTCACCAGTAGCGTGAAAAGCAAAAGGAAAAAGAACGTTAAACCCCTGCATCCTCTTAAACCGAGCATAAATGTCAACACGCAAACACGTAAAAGCATGACCAAGGTGGAGGCGGCCGTTAAGGTAGGGATAAGGGAAAGTTACAAGTAAGCCTCGCCTCCACTTCCCGGTTCTTTCACTCTTCGGCGGAGGGTCCGCTTCAAAGAGTTTAGCTTGAGACCATCGTTTCTGCCATTTCTCCTCTATGAGATCCCAGTCAAGCGCCATCTTAAACGCCCCTTCCTCTGCCTTTTAGTAGAGAGGTAGAGACTGGAAGCAAATAAGCTTTTTCTAGAAAGACCTTTATAGAAGGGAGAGTGGAGGGTTGCTCTGTTTAACTTTTTCGGGTGTTGGTGGCAGACGCGGAGACTAAGAGATTATTTAGGCTGAGACTCATAGATTTTTCTTCTTTTATCGTAGAGGAGGCGGGTGGCTATTTTCCTCGCTGGGGATCCTGCTACGACCGTTTCAGCTGGGACTGCTCGTGTAACGACCGCTCCTGCTGCTACTACGGCTCGTGCTCCTACGGTGACTCCTGGGAGAATTGTTGCGTTTGCGCCTATTATGCATTCTTTAGACAGCTTCGCTGGGGTTATCCTACTGCTGGGAGGGTATTTATCGTTCGCTACTACAACGTTTGGCCCTAGGAAAACGTTATTTTCAACTCTCGTGCCCGTAGACAAGTAGACGTTACTTTGCATAACCACGTTTTTTCCCACATTCACGTTTGCTTCTAAAACGCTGTTACTTCCAATTTTCGTGCCTGAACCAATCTTCGTATTTTCTCTTATAAGAACGCCGTGTCCTGTGGTCACCATGTCACTTAGGGATGCATTCTCGTAAATTATGGTATTAGATCTTATGATGCATTTTCTGCCTATTTTGGCCCCCGCAGTGTTATCGTAAAGGCGTAGAAGAGGGGGTGTATTGGAGGGAAGGATCGCTTCAAGGCTTTTTCCAGAAGGATACCCTATCACACAGTTTAAACCTATATAGCACCCATCTAAAATTACGCTTCTACCCAAAATAACCACGTCGCCTTCAAATAGGACATCATACAACTTTGAGTGGGAAGAAACATATTTCAAAGGAGCCACCTCAAACACATTTGATTTACCTTCAGCCGGTTTATATCGAAGTAGCTATGAAAAACCTTGCAGTAGTTATTGAAGACTTTTTAAGTTGCTGCATTAAATGCCCTTCTATTTTTCCAGATTGGAGGTAATTTTATTTTAAGAAACACTTTCCTGTTGAAGCCTTGTTCTTTAAAAAAGTTTAGAGGAGTGAGCAGGCTATTTGTGAGAAAATTTTTTATTTCTCTCATTTTATGGTCTCACGGGATTAAATAGGCCCCTCAGCGCTTTTCTTAGGTGTTTAGAATGGGCAAGATAAAGCTTTCAGAGGAGGAAAAGGGAGTAGTTAAGGAGGTCATGGATGAGTTAGGGCTGAGCGGTGGAAGGGTGAAGATACTGGTTGAATCGGTCGGCGTCAGAGTAGGGTTTAATAAGAGGAAAATGAGAGTTGCTGTTAAGCGCGCGTTAATTGGGGGCGAGCCGACGGTCAAGAAAAGGTGACGAAGAAATAAAGCATAGGTAGGAGGTGGGTGCCGGGAAATGGCTGAAAAAGAAGGAAAAGCAGAGGAGCTAGCTATCGGCGTCTACGTGTGCAAGTGAGGAGTTAACATCGGCGCCGTCGTGGACACAGAGGCTGTAGCGGAGTTTGCAAGCAAGCTACCGAATGTGAAGGTCGCTAAGACGTACTCGTTCTTCTGCTCAGACCCCGGACAGAAGATAATCAAGGACGACATTGAAAATCAGGGAATTAACAGGGTTGTGATTGCCGCGTGTACACCCAAAATTCACGAGCCGACATATAGGACGCTGCTACAGTCGGCTGGGCTTAGCCCTTATTTCCTAGAGATGGTAAACCTGCGGGAGCATTGCTCTTGGGTGCACATGGCTGACCCGCAAGCTGCAACGGAAAAGGCGAAGAAGCTTGTGGCAGCAGGCGTTGCAAGGGCGAGGCTGCTGGAGGACGTACCTCAAAAGAGGATACCGGTGGAGCCTGCCGTGATGGTTATCGGTGGAGGCATTGCAGGTATAAGTGCCGCCCTGAGCGTGGCAAACCAAGGGATTAAAGTGTACCTTGTTGAGAAGGAAGCAACCATCGGCGGGTTGGCGGTCCGCTTAGACAGAACGTTTCCAACCGATGACTGTGCAATCTGAATATTAGCTCCTAAGATGGTTGAAGTAGCAA
This sequence comes from Thermoproteota archaeon, assembly GCA_029258835.1. Lineage (GTDB taxonomy): Archaea > Asgardarchaeota > Jordiarchaeia > Jordiarchaeales > Freyrarchaeaceae > Freyrarchaeum. The sequence goes on from JAPDJY010000052.1 coordinate 10,009, forward strand.
AGCACCCGAACATAGAGATACTCTCCTACACTGAGGTGCTGGAGGTGAAGGGGAACCCTGGAGCGTACAGGGTGAAGCTGCTTAAGAAGCCACGTTACGTGGATGAGGCGAAGTGTACGGGATGCGGTAGTTGCATGGAGGTATGCCCGGTTGCTGTACCTGATGAGTTCAACTACGGTTTAGGGTACAGGAAGGCGATATACATACCGTTCCCACAGGCCGTGCCGAAGGTGGCGCTTATTTCAATGGACGACTGCATAGGATGTAAGTCGTGTCAGAAAGAGTGCAAGGCGGAGGCTATAGACTATGATCAGCAGCCGCAGGAAATAGAGTTAACTGTTGGAAGCATAATAGTAGCTACAGGATTCGAAATATACGATATAGCTAAGTATGGAGATTACGGATACGGAAGGTTCGAGAACGTTATAACGCAGATAGAGCTTGAAAGAATGTTAAGTCCAACGGGACCGACGGGAGGCGAGCTAGTCAGGGTTTCAGACGGAAGACACCCTAAACGCATAGGGATGATCCAGTGTGTTGGGTCGCGGGACGTTAAAAGGAACCCATATTGTTCTGAGGTCTGCTGCATGGTAGCTGTTAAAAACGCCAAGCTCATAAAACAGCATTACCCCGATGCTGAAGTCATAGTATTCTACATGGACATTAGAGGTATAGATGAAGGACATGAAGAGTACTATGCGGCAACGAGGGAGTATGGAGTTGTCTTCGTAAGAGGAAGGGTTGCAGACGTAATAGAAGACCCGGAAACAAAGAACATCAAGCTCTTCGTTGAAAACACTCTGACAGGAGAGCTACTTGAAACCGAAGTAGACCTTTTAGTTCTCTCGGCTGCTGTTGTGCCTTCAGAGGGAACCAAACAGATAGGCCAGATCTTAGGCCTCGAGAGGAGGCCAAGCGGGTTCCTTGCGCCACAACATGTTGCGTTAAACCCACAGGAAACTAAAACACCAGGAATATACATCTGTGGGGCAGCATCAGGGCCAAAAAACATACCTTACGCGGTTTCAAGCGCTAGGGCAGCTGCAGCAGCGGCGGCTGCATGGACGCTTTCAGGAGAAGTCGCGGTTGAACTAATAACCCCTGAAGTTAACGAGGAGTTATGTGTTGGCTGCAGACGCTGCGAAAGGACATGTCCCTTCGGAGCCATAAAGGTCATAGAGGGAAAAGCAGTAGTTAATGAAATACAGTGCAAGGGTTGTGGTACATGCGTTGCATCGTGTCCAGCGCATGCACTAGACTTGCGGTACTACAGAGACAAGCAGCTTATAGAGGAAATAGAGGCGGCCATCAGAACACTTTAAGAAGGTCCTAGCCGATGGCCACACCGGCGAAAGCATCAGACCGGTGTTGGGAGGCTCTGGCTTAAGCGGCCAGAGGACCATCATCTCCTTCTTATAAACTAATTTCAATTGTTCTAAAACCCCAAAGGGAAAGGACGATATTTTTTTAGATGTTGGGAAGTGAAGGGGGATCCGTGAGGTTTAGTGGTTAGGGGATAGACGGCAGTAAATGTTATATTTATGAGGGGTAAAGATTCCCCCGGAGGTATCTGGAATGCCTGCGACACGTTTCAACATAATTGCGTTTTGCTGTTGGAAGTGAGGCTATGGAGCTAGCGACTTGACAGGGGTTTCCAGGGTGCAGTATGATCCTTCGATAATGATTGTAAGGGTTAAATGCACTGGCAGAGTAGATGTTAAGCATATCTTAGAAGCTATTAGAAAAGGTGCTGACGGTGTCATGGTTGTAGGATGACACCCAGGTGAGTGTGACTTTGGAGATGGGAACATAAAGGCACGTCGACGGGTGGAGTTCGCTAAAAAGGTATTGGATAAAGTGGGTCTTGGAGGAGACAGGGTTAACATGTACAATGTTTCGGCGGCGGAAGTTGGACGGTTTAAGGCAGCTGTGGACGAGATGATTAGAAAGCTGGAAGTACTTGGCCCTAATCCATTAAGGGAAAGCTGAAATACTCCTTTGGGATGAGCCTCAAGCTGAAAGCTCCGTGCTTGAGGTGACTGGCCCTCGTAAGCGGTGGGCCTCAAAACTTAAGTTCCTTTAAGCCCCTGAGGAGCGAGGAATATTAAAGGTTAGATGGTTGTTGGCTTTCAGTTTACTGGAGGTACCGGATTTGGAGGGGTTCAGGAAGAAGGTGGATGCAATCGTTGAAGCCGCCGACAGCTTCAGGGTAAGGGCGTTCTTCTACGGAGAAGAAGAGGTAATTAATGCAGGAAAACTTACTAAGGAGGAATTTGATAGATACCTAGAATACCTACTTGATGATGAGTTTAAAAGACGGATTGTTTTGAAGATTATATGCGAGGAGGGCGAAGCAACTATAGGTCAAATAGCCGACAAGGCAGGTTTCTCAAGGATTGAAGTATTAAAACATGTTAATTTGCTGGAGTACGAGGGGAATGTTAAAAGAAGGGGAAGTAATGGAAACGCGGTTTTCACAGCGAGTGAAGGGAAGACTAGGTCTGCCTACGAAAAAATAAAGTTTATCGTGGACGCAGGGCTTTGCACGGGATGTGGAAGCTGTGTTTCAGCGTGTCCTGTTTCGGCCATAAGGTTTGCTGATGAAAAACCAATGATTGATGAGGAGACATGCATCGGATGCGGGATCTGCAACGTTCACTGCCCTAGAACGTTTCTTCCAGCTAGCTTGCTTGGAGAAATCGTTAAGGGCGAACCGGTGGACTTAGAGGTGGAGCCACTTTCCTACTTTAGGAAGGCGTACACTGCTCAGTCAGCAAAGGAAAAAATAAGGATGGTCTGCCAGGACGGAGGGGTAGTAACAGCCCTTCTTGCATATCTCTTCGATCAAAACATTATAGACTGTGCTATAGGAGTAAGGAGGGCAAGCGAGGATTGGAGGCCAGAGGTAACACTCGTTACGAACATAGACGAGCTGCTCGAAACCGCTGGAACAAAATATACTATTGCCCCTTCCATCTCAGCTTTAAACACTGTTAAGGAGAAAGGGCTGAGAAGAGTTGCTATAGTCGGAGTTCCCTGCCAGATACATGCGGTTAGGAAAGCTGAAATATACTCGTCAGAACTACTTAGGTCCTTAGGGGAACCTGTTATTCTTATAGGGATCTTTTGCATGGAGAACTTTAGCCATAAAGCCTTAAGAGAGATAACAGAAAACCACTTAGGGGTTAGCCTTGAAGACGTTATCAAGTTTAACATTGATAAAGGGAAATTCTTTGCATACACAAAGGAAGGAGAGGAAAAAGCAGTACCAATAAAGGAAATAGCCAAGTTAGCGAGGCATGCATGCCATTACTGCCCTGACCTGACTAATGAGTTTGCAGATATATCTGTTGGCTCAATAGGGTCAGCGGCTGGGTGGTCAACGGTTCTGGTGAGAACACAGAAGGGTGAAAAAATATTTGAAGAGGCACTAAAAGCAGGTTACATTACAGCCGAACCATTACCGGAAGCGAGCATGAAAACACTTCAAAAACTAGCCAAGGGGAAAAGAGAAAGAAACCTTAACGCCTTAGAGAGAAGAAGAGAAGAGAGACAATACGCAACACTCATTTTGTAGTCAAGTTTAGGTGAGAAAGTGGTGGCTTCAACATTCCAGCTTCCTTTCTTAAAAAGAGAAACGTCTTTGAACGTTCATTATTCACAGACACTTTCCACAATAACATAATTTGCCATATTCAAAAATTTAAGGTTAAAAAGAGGTTGGAATTAGAGGCGCTTGGTTATTATGTTGCCCTCATTATCTTCTATGGTTACTTGGTAGCTTTCGGCTTTTTCGCTATATTCGAACTCGGCTTCTTGATCGGGTAAAAGAATGCTTATTCCGTGAACGTAGGGTTTGACTTCGAAAAGTTCCTCTTTGATTCCGCTTATCCGTACCGTGATACCCTTCAGGGTTCTGCCTGATTTGTTCTTAACCTTAAAGCGTGGAGTGGTATTTCCCTGAGACATCGTTACCTCAATGGATTGCGGCTCTAAGTTGGAGAGAGGTTTAAACTTCTCCGCTACCTCCTCGAAAAGGTGTTCTTCAATTTTTTCCTCCGTTACGACGTTTATTGGTATTTGGAACTTTACAGATTCCCCGCTGACCATTGCACATTCCACTTCAAGGTACCATCTAGAGTAGGCGCCGAACGTTAAGGACCAGTAGGTTACCTCTGGCGGCTCCCAGAGGTAGTTATAGCTTGGCTCAGCATATCCTGGAATCTTTAAGGTGATGAAGCCTGAGCCGGGATTTCGCTCCTCGACGGACATCACCTTCTCACCCGGCTGCTTTTTAACGTGAGCACATACTGCCCGGTACTGTGGACATGAGCAACGTATATTTGCTTCATGGATAAGGCTGACCGTTAATACTTTAACATTTTGGGTGAAGTAATTAAGCTTAACTTCGTCCCCAGGTTTAAATGTGTCGCGATCCATTATGAACCGCATTCCTTTAATGCTCATTGACACGGGGGTCGGTTCAGCCGCCACCTTCGCTACGAGGGTAACAGGCTTCTCGGCGGATAGACGACGTTCTTCTTCACGGGTTCCCGGCTTCTTCACGGAAAGTACTGCTTTCAAGGTATAATTAACTTTGTTGGGGATAGATGGGACGACGCGCCTACTAATGATCAATTCTCTCGAACGAACATACTCGCCTTTGCCTATGACGCCCTCGCAGAAAACTTCATTGCTTGCAACCGTGAGCTCGTTGCCACATGGTAACGTAGTGGAGAGGATGAATCCTCCCCACCAGATCTCCATATCCTCGTCTATGTCAAACACTACTCTAGTCTTTAACGAGCCGCCCACCTCTGCTACATTACTTGAAAACAGCTTTATCGACATGGACCACAACCCGAAAAAGTTTTGATCAGAAGACTACCTTTCAGTATGTGCTCTAACAACTAAGTCTGCGAACACCTCCATGTCCTTTAGAAGAGCTTCGACCTTTTCTTCGTCTTCCCTACCGAATTCGCCTGCCTTCATTATTAGAACTGCCAATACGTACTTGAACAAGTTTAATATTAATTCCTTGTCGCCGTCCTTAGCTTGACCCGTGAATGATGCCGAGTCGCTCATGAAAAAGTTTTCCCTCAAGTTGTTGCATGCTGTTATGAAGTCTCTTAAATCCGCTCTGAGCTGCAGGCCGGTGCTGACTCCTTGAACATTGTGAACGATTACGTTTCCGGCAGTATCGCTTATAATAACTTTCGCCGGGATCTCAGCCAACTGCTTCTGCGCGGTTTCTAAGTGCTTTTGGAGATCCTCGTAGTGGGCCACTAAGATGTCTCTAAATATTTCTGCGAGCCTTTCCTGTTCATAGATAGAAGTCACATAGTAACGTGCCTCCCATTCATCGAAGACCTCACTGAAAATTTTTCTTGCAGCCTCCAAGTTCTTGTCCAGCAGTTCTCTGGCATAGTCTTCAACGTCATACTTGTGGAAGAAGACGTAAATAGACGGTTTAAGACCCTCTTTCTTAAAGAATTCAAGCACTTTCTGGAAGTATTTTTTAGCGTCCTCAAACTTGTCTGGGTCATGAAGGTCGATTACAGGGATTAAAATGTCAGTACCAGCGAAAACCTTAGGGTCGCTAAGATATGACTCGATGTATTGCTCTTGGCCTCCGAAGTCAAACAGGCTCACATCAAGGCCCAGAAAGGGATGCCGCCGAACCTCGTACATCACGGTAGGGGCTATGCCTTTCGTTTCCTGAGGTTTTTTCCCGGCAAAAGTTGTTAGATATATACTTGTCTTTCCACTGCCAGCTAGACCTATTAGTGAAATCTTCACGCTCATCCCTCCAGCTTCACTATACAGGGGGAAAGGTAAGGGCTTCAAATATATTTGTTTTATTATTTCTTGAGCTCGGACGGTGAAATACGCTTCATCAGCAGGGTGCCATGCCTATCAGCGACCCTTAGCAGATATTCTCGTTCATTCCGGACGCGTGGATACTTGAACTCAAGCTCCTCTGAGGGATGCCATATCTCAATAGTAGTCGTCCAAGCGTTCGTCTCAAACAACTCCTCTACATGTGAAATTCTAACATTTACATCATAAAGGACTTTCCCGGTGTTATTTTTTAAGATGACTAGAAGGGAAGTACTAGCGTCTGTAAGGGAAGTTTCAACGATCTTAACGGGAACTCTGCCAGCCAACTTAACTACCTGAGCCGACTCCTCTTCTAATGGTATAGGCCCAGCCTTCAATTCAAGTTCGGCTACTGGAACTTCTGGGGTGCGGACCACATACGTTCTACGTCTCTTGACGGTATATAGTTGAACCTTCTTTACACGAGCTAAGTTTAACACGCTCACTAGTCCTTTCCGATCTAAAGGCTCGACTTCCAAGAAACCCTTATCTACAGCCCCTTGAAGAAGCTCGAGAGCAATAGGTGATCTTACGAGAACTGTTGAGTATCCTTCAGGAGAGCCTACACTTCCAACGGAAATGTCAGCGTCCTCGGATGTTAGGTCAGAGCAGAAATAGCAGCTTGAAGCCCGATATTTATCCAGCCGGCTTAAGGGGTAAGACGCGGTCTTTCCATCATAGTAAACGTTGAACTTTCCAGCGGAAATGCTCATCTTTGAAATAGACGATAATGGGATGCCTTCTTCCTCCTCGAAAAACTCCTTTAAACCTTCATAGGAAAACGAATCCATGCAGAACAGCCCAATTTTTAAAATGTTCACTCGCATAATGAGGGGAAGAAGACCCATAGGGAAGCCTTGCATCTTTTTAACGGCTGAAATATTGCAGGGGGTTCCAACGAAGGCGATGGAAGTTAAGCCCTGCTTTATAGCATCAACAAGTGCTTTAACCGTATAGCTATGAGAGTAAACACTACCCGCACCATTCAGAATGTCCTCCTCTGTAGTAGCTACCACGGCTACGGGCCTCCAGGGCTCATCCTTACTTTTGTGCGTCACCACGGCTCCGTCGATAAGCCCCTCCCTCAAGGCATAGAGAAGTAAACTGGTAACTACACCCCCATCCTGACCACGCACCTCGCTAAGAAGAGACTTAGCCCTGTAAGCGGAAATAAAGCTTCCCACAAGGTCCTCCACCCGCGTCATGGTCCTAGGACATACATTATAGCAAATGCCGCAGGCTGTGCACTTACCTACCAGTGTTGGACGGCCGTCGATTATTTCTATGGCCCCTTCAGGACACGACGCGACACAGGCTGAGCACTCGGTGCATACGCCTGAAAGGATGACATGGTTTTGTAGTCTTCCAAAGTTCTCAAACTTCTTCTCCTTGAGAACACGTTCAGGGTAAAAGTAACTCACGTATGCATCTTCATTTGGCGTTGACATCGTGTCACCTTCACACGTCTTTTCCGAGCTCACTTGAACTTTATTGGATGCCTTAATATAAAAATTATCAAAAAAAGCTACGCTCTTTCGGGTTACTTTACTTTACTGTATTGCCTCCTACCTTTTCTGGTTTTCCTGCTTTGGTAGGCTAAGACTATTATGCCTAGCATTAGTACCGCTACAGATACTATTATAGGAGAGCGCGTCCCCTTGATTATTACAATGGAGAAGTTTAATTGGGTTGGGTGTCGAGCTACGGTTATTGTTATCACGTCTGAAATGGCTGTTTTCCCATTTGAAGACGAAGCCGTTGCATAGATTTGGATAGCTGAGTCTTCAAGCATAGCCGTGTCTACTGAAAGCGTAACAGACGGAGCTGCCGTGCTGTTTTTCAGTATTTTCTGAGGTGTTATGGCAGTCACTGTAAGGTTTATAATATCGTAGGGGCTGTCAGCTGTAACCTGTATTTTGAGAAGAGACCCATGTTTAATCTTTTCAGGCGTTACAATGTTGAATGCTATTGGAGAGAGATCCTTTGCCAGCCACTCGCAAAGTGACTTAAATAACTGGAGATTGCCTTCTTCGAAAACTGTTTTATTTTTCCATAGATCTAGGTCTGATATAAAAACTACTCTTCCACGCTCCCACGTTATGGATGAAGCTATAGTGAATATGTCAGATGTACCGTTTAGGGTTGCCTGAACTTGTATTAGGGGGAAGCCTCCTTCTACTGTTCCAGCTCCTCTCACTAATACCTTTTTAACTTTAAAGGTTTGCGGCGTTGGGGGGCAGGTTGCCACTATGTCTTGGCTTGGAGGTAAACCTGCTTTAAGGGGGCCGCCGGTGAATCGCACATTAAAAATTTGTGCTATCTTGTTTGCGTCATCCGCAAGGGTGCTATTCTCTTCCCCTATTATGAGGAGGCTGCCGCCGTTCCGGACGAAGCCCCGTATCGCTTCGATCTCCTTCTGGCTGTAGTCCTCTGAGGGATAATAAATGATTAGGATATCAACGTCTTTTAGAGTTTCATACGTAATTTGACTGTTAAGGACGTGAAAGAGGAATAAGGATTGGGAAAGGGATGCTCTGAGAGAAGCGGTACTATTCCAGAAGCTCATGTACCTTGAGGAGCCCTTCTGATGATACTCGTCAACCAATATGTTGATGGGGGTGCCTACCTCTAGCGACAACTGCGTAGGGAGGTAGCCTGCTTTCGTAATAGTTAGGGTGTAATTGCCACGTTCAGGGCAGGGAAAGCGTACTTCGCCTTCCTCGTCTGTAAGATAAACATGGTAGTAGTTTATCCCTTGGATTGCAGTAAGGGCGCTAGCAACAGGGTTTCCGTTTTCGTCAAGGACCCTTAGAGACGCAATCTTCCCAGGTGTAAGCCCTGTAGCACTCACTTGGAGAAATCTTGGTTCTCCAAGGTAGACGGAGAGCTCGGGGTCTCCCAAAAGGATGTACTCTAAGAATTCCTGCCTGAACGTTGCGTTCCCTTCTATTAGGCCTCTATATGTCTCGTAGTATTCCTCCCTAGCTTTATAAAGGGCATATCCTGGACGGTGAGCGAAGGGTTCACTTGCTGTGAAGAAGTTTTTGAAGAACGTGAAGTCGAGGAATGTGTCTGATGCATCGCTTACAGAGTCGCCTCCAAAGCTCGTTCTAGTTGGTCCTACGACTGCGATGGCGCCTCCGGCAGGAGCCTTTAATAAGGATTCACCTACCGAGTCCCCCGGAGCATCCACCATAGCTCCCGAACAAGCTGAAATGTAAGCGAAGGGGAGGCGGGGGGCGTTAAGTAAGCTATCCGCTTTGGTGGAAGTATAGTAGGCAACCCCGTTCCGAGTTGTGAAGAGAGAAGTACTACTACCGTGGGAGCAAAGGTTAAGTATGGCTACGCCCTCATTGACGCATTGTATGAAGGAAAACTCTGTGAGGTTAGCGATGTCCCTGCGTGAATCGTAGGCTAGGAGGTTAACCTTAGCCTGCGGGAAAACCTGGAGAATAGTGTGCTTAGCTCTCCATCCTTGAATGTCGCGTTGAGGGTCTATTTCTCCTCCTACTAGGAGTACGGTGTTCATCCATGGGCCGGCGTAGTCCTTGATGTGCTGCTCGTACATTAAAGTTTTGTTTATAATTATTTCTACCTCTGTTTTCGATGACGCCGGGATCCTGCCTACATACACTTCTGGAACCCAATCGATTTCACCGGGTTCACCGTAGCGACCGTCGCCGTCCTTATCGAAAGAACCGTTAAGAGCAGCATAATAATAGTCTGAAGGAATAAGTGAGCTTCCAACAGTAAAGTATCTTATGGGGATCTTGTCAATGTCCCCCACAAGTAGAACCCACTGAATGCCTTCGGCATCGTACATAGCTTTGATGAAGTTACGTATTTTGGTGGCGTTATCCTCTCCACTAAAGTTAGCATATATGGATGTGACAGTGTACACCTTTGATGGGATACCCTTTAAGGTCTTCCATCTAGCAAGAGGCATGACAGCGTCTGCCCAGCTAGGATCTCCTACTATGATAACATACTTTACACTGTTAACATGAAGGAGAACGGGAGTTATGGGCGGGGCTACATTTTCCTCCTGATGGAGGATGGGGGTGACCCATGGAGGAGGGGTAACGGCGGTTAGGGGGAAGAGTATTGCCGCCACGAAAAAGATGATGAAAAAGCTCTTGAGGACATTTGACTTCAACGTCCCACCCTAACTTAAGTAAGGAGAACAACAGGTTGGAAAACACCAAGGGCACCTACCGGCGAGGGGGTCCTACCTAGTATATGTCCTCTTCTAGCTTCTCTTCCTCCTTTGATATTAACTCTTTAACTGAAATTTTTTTCACAAGAAGTTTTTCCGTCACGTCTTCCACTTTAATTATGTATTCTCCGTTATTGTCGACCCGCGGAAATACGAAGACAAGACTTTCTAGGGGGAACCACAACTCCACGTTGGTGGACCAAGAATATGTCTCAAAAATGTCTTGTATGTGGCTTATCGTTATCTTGATGTTTTCAAGCCCCTTTTCCGACGTGTTCTTAACGGTTATCTTCAGCTTTTTCCCCTGCTCCACTAGCTCCACGCCTTCTAGCTCAACGGGGCTTTCATGCGTTAGCTCGACAGGCCTAGCTTCGATAATGCTCTTCTCAGAAAGAGGAATGCTTCTTATGGGTGCTTGCCCACTATAAAGGTGGCTGAGAAGGAAGTAAACGAGGCTCCTCTGCTTCTCAGCATCATATTGTAGTGCTTCAATCACCCTCTGTGACACTTCAGGTATTGCAGATTCGCAAATGTCCTCTAACGTAGTTTCTATCTTAGAGCTTTCCTCAATTATTTTCCGGTCCTCTTCGCTTTTAACCGGTTTAACCGCTATTTCCTCTCTCATTATGAGGATGTAAAGTTGGTCGGAAAGAGATTCTTGTATTTTCCTCCTCAGGATCCTGAGGAGTTCCTCCCCTAAAGGCTTTGCTATCGACACAGGTGTGCTCACGATGAGCACGAAAACTTCCTCTGTTTCCTCGGTCATGCCAGCCCTCTGTTTTCTCCTAGCAGACTTAGCTGCAAACTTCGTCGCAGAATACACTTTACCGCCAAACTCCAAGTCCACGTGGTCTACTTCTTCTTTAAACTCGTCGACGGCAAGCCACCAGACAGGGTGACGCTGAAGAATCCTTAAAATATTCTTATCGTTTTTAAGGTGGCTTGGAATGGTGAAAAGGACAAGGTGTCCCTTAATCTCGTGAAAACAGCAAAGGTATATTTCGATGAACTCGGAGAAAAAGGATGCACGTGTATCCGTGACAGCCTCAATAGCACCATCCTTTTTCTCCGCGAAAAACGGCTTAAAGCCGCTTTCACTTGACTTGTCTAAATGCTTCTGCTCAGCCATCCTTCAACCCTCAGAAAACCTAGTAGGTTTCACTCCTGGCCTCCGGGGAAACAGGTCTAAGCTCAATGTTGTAATAACGTGCATATCTTCTGAAACCATCGATCCACTTCTTACTTATCACACCGACGAGCTTACCGCTCTTATCGACAACCCCGACTCGTTTTATCTTAGTCTTCTCGAAAAGCCCCTTGATCTCGTCTATCGAGGCATCCGCATTCACCGTAAGTATATCACGGAACATGATGTCCTTCGCCTTGTACTGGCGGGGGTCCTCCTCTTTAGCGATAAGCCTGAAAATAGCACCATCAGTTATTATCCCTACAACTTTGTCATCATCGTTAACGACGAAGACGCTGCTCACCCAGTTATCAACCATAAGCTGAGCGACACGGGGAATAGGGTCGTCTTCTCTGCACGTGACGATATCTCGCATCGCAATGTCCAAAATGGAAAAGCCACGCTTTTGCGATCGCAACGCTAGCACCCAAAAAATCATTAATACCACGCTGAATATAACATTTATGTAAAAAAGAGAAAGTTCGTCAAAAAAGAAACAGAAATTAAGGGGAAGCACCAACTTATAGAGAGATAGTGATAAAAGAAGAGGGAGCGTGAGGGAGATAGAACAGATTTGGTCCCCATCAGAGAGGCTCACCGAGAGGATTAGAAAACTTAGAGAAGAATACTTCTCGTTTGAAAAAAGGGAATACTTTAGAAACGAGGTAATTCCCTATACTACAGGCACTCCATGGGATGAAGTTTTCTCATACCATGACTGGGGGGTAGCTCCCGAGGTATTCCCATTCCTCCCAGCTATGAGAGATTCCTTGAAGGCTTTAGCGCAGAAGGTGGAGTTACCTGAAGGTTTTTGGAGAAAGAGCCTCCCGGTTAGAAGAGCGATCTTCTTCAAAAAAGTGATCGAGGAATACCTCCCAGTAAAAATCCTTGATGGGGAACTCATAGTGGGGTCGCACTTCAACACGGCCCTCTCCAAATGCTTCACTAAGAAAGAAGCAAAGAAATGGCGTAAAAGAGAGGAGAAGTGGTTCAAGAAAATGGTTGAGCTGTCGGACTTAGGCGTCATGAATTGTGGAGCGATACCAGGCCACATAATACCAAACTACAAGAAAGTTCTAGAAAAGGGGTTCAAAGGAATAAAAGAAGAACTCGAAGAATGGCTGGAAAAACATACAGATAAAGCCAAAAGGGACTATGTCAAAGCAATGATAATAGCAGTAGAAGCGGTGAAGAGGTTCGCGGAAAGGTATGCTGAGGAAGCGGAGGCACTCGCCCAAAAGGAAAAAGACGAGGAAAGGCGAAGAGAACTCTTAGAAATAGCAAGAATATGCAGAAAGGTTCCATGGGAACCGGCTGAAACATTCTGGGAAGCCTTACAATCTGTCTGGTTCACTCACATGCTCGTAATGGCAGCTGAAAGCTACCCTGGCCCAGGACTATCCCATGGAAGATTCGACCAGTACATGTACCCATATTACAAAAAAGACGTAGAGGAGGGAAGGCTCACAAGAGAGAAGGCAAAAGAACTCCTACAATGCTTCTGGATAAAACACAACTATGCCTACGACTACATGGGAAAAATAGGGAACCAAGGCATCAACTCAGGCTTCGGCCAGCTAATAACCCTAGCGGGGATGAAAAAAGACAAAAACGACGCAGTAAATGAGTTAACATGGCTGATTCTAGAAGTAGCCGAAGAAATAAACATGCTCGAGCCTAAACTTAATGTAAGGATACATAAAAACATACCTAGGCCATTTCTCCTAAAAGTATGTGAAATATTAACGAAAACCCAAGGGTCACCATTCCTCATAAACTTCGATGAACAAGCAATAAAAGGGCTGCTCTGGGAGGGACTACCCGAGGAGGAAGCCATAGATTACGGAGTCGTCGGATGCCTCGAAAACACCGCACAAGGAAAAGACAGGTCAGGCACCGTTGACGTCAACATAAACCTAGCAAAACCAATAGAGTTAGCACTAAACAGAGGATGCGACATGCAAACAGGAAAACGAATAGGTGTGAAAACCAAAGATCCTACAAAGTTCAAAAGCTATGAGGAATTTGAGCAAGCATACTTCACCCAGCTAAAAAAATGCATAGAAAAAACGTTAAAACTGGCATCTGAAGCAGACGCCATAAGAAGTAAGTGGGAACCTGTTCCCTACCTCTCAGCATTAGTAGACGGATGTGCTGAAAAAGGAATGGACGTAAGGCAAGGGGGAGCAAAATATAACTTCATCACGGTAGAAGGAGTCGCGCTCGCGACAGCAGCCGACAGCCTAGCAGCCATCAAAAAACTGGTCTTCGAAGAAAAAGAAATTACAATGAAACAGTTACTCCAAGCAATAAAAGATAACTATCAAGGACATGAAGAGATACAAAGAAGGCTGCTTTTCAAAGCACCTAAATTTGGCAACGACGATGACTACGTAGACCAAATAGCAAGGAAAATATCAAGATACTGGACTCAAGAAGTGTTTAAATACACATCCCCAGCTACAGGGAGACGATACCGTGGAGGCTATCTCTCGTGGAATTACTACATTGACTTCGCACCGAAGACCGCGGCTACTCCTGATGGGCGTCCCAGGGGCAGGTTTCTTTCGAATGGTGTTCAGCCTGTTCAGGGTATGGATAGGAAGGGGCCTACTGCAGTTATCCGTTCGGTGGGTAAGCTTGGGTTGGAGACTGCACCTAATGGAGCGTCTCAGGTGATTACTTTGAGTCCTTCAACAGTTAGGGATGTAGAACACTTGGAAAAGTTGGCGGGGCTGCTGCTGGCGTGCTGCGATATAGGGGGTACTAGTTTGCAGGTTAACATGATTGACCCGGAGATTCTGAGAGAAGCCCAGAAAAAGCCTGAGGAGTACAGGAACCTTCTTGTGAGAGTTACAGGGTATAATGCGTACTTTGTTACTTTGGGTAAGGAGCAACAGGAGGAGATTATTGCAAGAGCTTGCCACGGGATCTGATGGAAGTGGATTCGAGAGCTATTATTTTTAACATTCAAAGGTTTTCCACCGAGGATGGTCCAGGAATTAGGACGACTGTTTTTATGAAAGGATGTCCTTTGCAATGTGTTTGGTGTCAAAATCCTGAGGGAATTAATCCGAGGCCAGAGCTCGTGTGGTATGATGTAAGGTGTATGGGTGTTAGAGCTTGCATTAAGGCTTGTAATGTTAGAGCGCTTGAACTTAGGAGAGATGGGTTGCATATTGATAGAGAGCGGTGTACCGTGTGTGGATTGTGCGTTAAGGCTTGTCCTACGGGGGCATTAGAGGTTATAGGGGTGGAGTATGGTGTTGAAGGGTTAGTGGAGGAGGTTTTGCGGGACAGGGTGTTCTATGATTCTTCAGATGGCGGTGTCACCTTTTCTGGGGGTGAGCCCATGTTACAGGCTAAATTTTTAATGAAGGTACTTCCTTCCCTTAAGGATTATGGAGTGCACATTGCGTTGGATACTAGTGGTTTTGCGCCTTGGAAGAGGTTTAGGGAAGTTTTGAGGTATGTGGATTTAGTGTTGTATGATCTTAAGGTGATGGATCCAGCGAAGCACCGGGAGTTTACGGGAGTTGATCCAAGTTTGATATGGGATAATGCTGTTAAGATCGCTGAAGAGGGTGTTCATATGTGGGTTAGGACTCCTATTATTCCCGGGTTTACTAGTGATGAGGAGAATGTTAGGGCTGCTGCGAGGTTTATCGTAGAGAAGCTGCCAACTGTTGAGCGTTATGATTTGCTTGCTTTTAATAATCTTTGTATTTCTAAATATCGGCGTCTTGGCATGAGGTTTCCTTTGGAGGGGGTGAGGCTAATGAGGAGAGACGAAATGGAGGAGCTTGTCAGGGTGGCTGAAGAGGAGGGAGTAAGTAATGTTGTCTGGAGTGGTATGGTTAAGAGGGAGGTGTGATCGTGGTTCTTACTTCAGATGCTGTCGAGGCGTTTAACTTAGAGTTGGCTGGAAAGTTTCTGGCTACGATAGGGCTGGATGGAAGGCCAAACGTTGTTCCGGTTATTTCCATCAGGGCGTTTGACGAGGAAACTTTAGTTTTTGGAGAGTTTATGATGGTGAAGACGAAGAGGAACTTGGTGGATGGGTGCGCTGTCTGCACATGTGTTATAACAGAGAGACTTGACAACTATGTTGTTAGAGGAGTCTTTGAGGGATTTGAGAGAAGAGGCAAGTATTACGACTTCATATCAGAGATCCCGTTGTTCAGGTATAATGCGTATACTGGTGCTAGGTCGGCAGGTGTGATCAGAGTTGAAGAAGTATGGCAGGTTAAGAGGGCAAAATCGAGGATTAATATTTTAGCTGACACCTTAACAGTTATGTCGGTGTCTGGTGGAGGAAGTGGAGGGGTGATACCCCCTAACGTTGCTGAAAAGTTTAACAGGATTAACGCAGTTAAGGTTATCGCTAAGGTTGAAGGGGATAAGCCGCTTATTATACCTGCTCTTTCGCTGAGGGCTATGAGCCAGTCGAGGCTAGGGTTTGGCATACGATCGATGGAGGCTGAAAGGCTAAATGAAGGCGACGTAGTGGCGACAGCTGTTCTCACAATGGATGCGATAGCATACCAAGTTAAAGGCAAATACATCGGAATGAAGAGGGGACTTTTGGGTAAAATAGGGGTGATAGAGGCTGAAGAAACGTACACTTTGACACCGCCAAGACCAGGGGAGAAGATAACTTCAATAAGAGAGAGTTAAGGAGGAAGCGACTGGAAGAGCTTTTAGAAGAATTTAGAAAACGGACAAGATGAAATAGTGATGTGGAATAGAAGAAGTAGAGGCTGTG
This sequence comes from Thermoproteota archaeon, assembly GCA_029258835.1. Classification (GTDB taxonomy): domain Archaea; phylum Asgardarchaeota; class Jordiarchaeia; order Jordiarchaeales; family Freyrarchaeaceae; genus Freyrarchaeum. Next base: position 26,056 of record JAPDJY010000052.1, read on the forward strand.
GTGCCGCGCCCGGGATTTGAACTCCCGGGTCAGCGATCCTCCCGGGTCAAGGGGTCGAGTGGGCAGGCATATGCCTTGAGCCCCTTATGCTTGGCCGTTGCAGCCTTTATGGGTGGCTACACCAGCGCGGCACCTAAGTAATTTCTCGGTAGAGAAATGTTTTTTAATGTTTCGCCGTTGACCTCTAACCTACAATTTACAAACTTTGGTTTTCCCATCTGTAGCACGTTTCTTTGGAGAGTTGGTGAAGTGAACTACTCCCAGCTTTCGCAGGGAGCTTCCTGATTCATCGGGAAGGCTTGCCCGGAAGCCACCTCCATGTAGGAGGTGGTTCTGGGTAGAGGTCTTCTCTCCAGCAGGCTATCAGGGCTGTCCCATCCCCTCATCCTTATTCTACATGCTGAAATGTAATCTCTTAGTTTATTCTTATAATTCAACCCTTCGGATGTGCCTCTTGGATTTACTTTCACCACCCGAATACCGGCTTTTTCAGCTTTGTATTCGAGTAGTTGAAGGAATTTACCCCAAGAGGCATCTAATATCTTTTGGGCTAAGCTATGATTTTTTACCATTTTTAATGTTTAGATTTTCGACACAGATAACATCGTAGGTATCAACATAAAATCTCGATAATTTGTGAAGAAAATCATTCCTTTGGTTTACCAATTTCTCATACTTCTTTGCCAATTTCTTTCTTTGTTTTTCATAATTCTTTGAGCCTCTCTTTTTCCTCGACAGCCTCTTTTGCTCGATTTTTATTCTTTTCAAGGCTTTCTCGTAAAATCTTGGATTTTCTATTTGCCTTCCCTCGCTATCTGTAAGGAAATACCTTATCCCAACATCTATGCCTATAACTTTCTTGGGTTTTCCTCTAATCGCTTTGATTCCCTTTTCAACACATATGCAAGCGAACCATTTGCCAGAGTTATGCCTTTTTATTATTACCTGCTTTATTTTCCCATCTATGGGTCTGTGAATTTTAATCGGAATATTGCCAATTTTTGACAAATGTAGCCTATCCAGTCTTTTACCAGTCCTTATGATTTTGAATCCAGATTGGTTATAAACAAAGGTTTTGAACCATTTTCCTTTATAACGCAATTTTCCAACTTTCTTACCTTTTTCTTTAGCTTAGATAGAGCCTTTAGATTCGAATAGAGCTGATAAAGAACCATTTGCAAAACCTTTGAATAGACTTTTTTCAATTCTGGTTTTTCTTTTTTCAGATTGGGTAATTCAGCCTGTAACTCTAATCTACTTGGAACTTTATCGCTTTTCCTAATTCTTGAGAGAAGGTAATTATAAGTTTGCCTACATATTTCTAAAGTCTCCAGTAGTTTTTCTTCTTGCTCTTTAGTTGGGTATAACCTAAATTTGTAAGTTATCATTGTTTTTCACCTTGAGACTCAACATATTTCTTCAAAACTTCTAAAGTCACTTGCCCAGTAGTTGCAAGAAAATAACTCCTTGACCAAAACATACCTTTCCAAAGCTTCTTCTTTACTTCTGAAAATTTCCTTTGAATTTCCCTCGAAGTTATAGTTTTTATAGCGTTCAAGTATTTCGGTATATTCAGAGTTGATTTTGCCTTGAATATCATATGGAAACGGTCTTTGTCACACTCTACGCATAAACCTCAACATCAAAAGTTTGGCTAATTTTCATGAATTTTTTGCTTGAGAAAGTCTACTATCTTTTCGTTGTCAAAAACTTTTCTTCTATATTTCACACATTGAACCAAGTGGTATTGTAATGCATAAACTGAATGATTGCTTTTATCAAGCTTATATCTCATAGTTATGTCATTGTTTAAATAACTATAGATAATTTTTGGCTGCTCCCATCTCCACCCTTTCGGATGGAGACTTCCCGCAGCAAGAGTTAAAAATTTAAAACATAGTTCATAGTTCTGAGGATCTCTCTTTTAGGAGAGGGTTGGTGGGCTAAGGTGCAAGTGGCTGTTTCTCCCATGGCTTTGGTTAAGGTGCTTGATGTGGCTTTACGAGATAAGAGTAGGGAGGTTGCAGGATTTCTTGTCGGTAGGGTTGAAGGGGAGCGGGTTCTCGTGTATGATGGGGTTTGGATGGGGGAGGTTGGTGGAGGAGTACGGGTGGAAGTAGACTTTAACGCCATGGCTAAGCTGGTTGACAAGTTAGAGAGGGAGGGAGGAAGGGAGGTTATAGTAGGATGGTGGCATAGCCATCCTGGGATGGGAGCTGATTTCATGTCTGGAGTTGATATTAAGACGCAACAGATTTACCAGGCGTTTCTCCCTCAAGCGGTAGCGTTGGTTGTTGACCCCGTGGAATATGAGAGGACAGGAAGAATTTACGAGAGAAGCTGCAGTTTCTACGTGGTCGAGAACGAGAAGTACAAGAAGGTTCCCTTTGAGGTAGAGTTTAACCTCGACGAAATGGTAAGAGTAGGGATCATCGCACTACAGAGGAAACATGCAGGAGAGGCGTATAAGGAGGTAAAGGTGTACCACCCTGTAACAGTGCTTAAGGAGAGGGAGGAGGAAATCCCCTTCTGGGAGCTAGTTTCCGTTGCCTTATTGATCTGGACCTTAACAATGGCTTCTCTTCTCTGGATTTTTACGGGATGAAGTGTCCTCTTTTCAAGGCGCCTTGCGAAACTGTTAAATACTTGGTAGACATATATGGAACATTGGTAGAATGTAAGATTGTTAAATCCTCATAATTCGACTAAAACCTGTCCCACATGTGGTGGAAGGATGAAGCACCGAAAGGGGCAGGTT
>JAPDJY010000017.1:0-28110 GCA_029258835.1 Thermoproteota archaeon
TTAGAGGATGGAGGAAAGGTTGCCTGGCAAAAGATGCGAAGCAGCCAGCTGTACAGGAGTCTATGTGACCCCTCGAGGCTTTCAGGGAAGTGTGCGGCTTGCAAGTTTAGGGACGTCTGCATGGGCGGGTGTAGGGCGAGAGCGTACTTAACCACTGGAAGCTTCTTTAATCCAGATCCTCTCTGCCCAATGTAGAACTCACAGAGACAAGTGCCCATCAACCCTTAATGTTTCACTTTAAAACCCCTTTAGGCCGTGTTTAAGCCGTCAAGTCAAGCAAACACGCCATATTTTCAACTCTTTTTAACTATTTATCAACTCCTAAAATATCCTAAGAATGGAAGGAAAGATGTAATAACTATTATTGAGAGCCGCTTGTTACCAACTACTTTTATTATTTTTCGCTTAAAAATGAAAGAGTTAATAAGCGTAGAGGCTTCATTTATTATCCGTAACTTTACAATTCAGTGGTTGCGTGGCTAACATGGCTGAAGACGCTGATATTGAGATCATTGTAAAAGAAGTTAGTGAATCTATAAGAAACGTTCAGGATAAGCTCCCTGGATTCCACACACTTCTACTTCTCCTCTTAGAGGAGTTAGAGGTTGAAAAACTAGAGGACGTAGTTAAGGTTGCCATATTAAACCCGAAAAAGTTCTATAGCGCGTTCATAAAACTGTTAAAATCCCCCCTAGTCGCAGACGGGTACATATATCTCCTACTAACAACCATCTTCAAAAAGTATAGAACCTCATTTACTGTCAGCGATGCTGTGAAGGCGTTAAGAAAGGGAGATTTAAACGAGTGGAGAAAAATAATTAAGGAATTATCTGTGAAAATTGCCGGGGAACGTTAAACCTATCTCCTCTTGAATTCTGGAAAGTTGGTTTCGGTTATTGGCTCCCAGCCCATTTCTATCTTTTCCAGCACGTCTTTCGAAAGAGACCGAAATATGGAGTGGTAAAGCTCTGACGTCAGCCATTTCAGCGTTATCCCTCTACTTTTCACTCTCTCCTCCACCTCTTGAGATGCTAGTTTTAGTGGGTCATACCGTATGGATGCAATAGCTCGGCCCCAGTAATCCGTGTAGGGAGGCGTCCAAACCCGGTACGGCCTTACTATAGGGAAGACTTCCCTCATGGTTGCAAGCACCCTATAAAAGAACTCCTCACATGAATCAGGCGATTCAACATGTGTCGTGAAGATTCCGCCATCCGACAGGTGCTCTTTCACAAGAATGAAGAACTCTTTGGTGAAAACAGACTTAGCAGGGCCCACGGGGTCGGACATGTCATTTATTATCACGTCAAACTTCTGGTTGCATTTTTCAAGAAATGCCCTGCCGTCATCAAAGATTAACTTGACTCTTGGGTCGGAGAAGCCGGCAGATATTTCTGGGAAGTACCTTTTAGCTGTTTTAACGACTTCCTCGTCGATTTCCACCACGGTGACTGATTCAACGTTATGCTTTACAACTTCAGTGGTTGACCCCCCATCTCCTCCTCCTATTATGAGCACATCCTTCGGGTTTGGGTGAAGGAGGAGGGACGGGTGAACCATACTCTCATGAATGTACGCGTTAAACTTAGAGGAAAGCTGTATTTCCCCGTTAAGAACAAGGATCCTTCCAAAGACGCTTGAATCGTACACCTCTATCCTCTGATACCTTGAAAAGCAAACGTACACGGGTTTAACTTTGATAAGCGTCATCCTCGCCTCGCTCTGCCAACTTGCAAACCATAGTGTTAAGCTTTCCTCATTGCTCATAATGCCTCCTCCGTCTGATAGATTTAAGGACGCTATTAAAGAACTTGGCTATAGGGTTTTAAGGTTTTCAGCATCTATGCCTTTAAGCACTCCAAGGCGGGGAACGAGCCCCATTCGGGTGGAGGCGGGCAGCTACCACCCTAATCTTTATAAATATACCATCAATAAACATATATCGGAGCATGTCTATTAATTATTTAAAGCATCTCCCAGTTTCTTAAATGCTAGAAAAGAAAAACATATACTTATCCGTCAAAGAGCAACTATTAGTTATTAGTTCTAACGTTTGAGCGCAGGTAATGTCCTTGAAAACCACCCTTAGAAAATTTATTGGAGGACTTAGAGAGTTGAAAGTCGTGGTTCAGCCGTGTAGCGGCTTCGGGAAGGTCTACGGGGTAGTTGCAAGGGAGGCAGTCCGAATCCTAGCTGAAAAGCTGAGACCTGGAAAGGTCACGTACATCTGCCTCCCTAGGCTTGTATGCGAGGACGAAGAAGCTAGAAAGTTGATTAAGGAGAACCCTTGCATAACGGTTGACGGGTGTGCAAGCAGATGCGCTAGGGAGCTTGTTGATGAGGCTGGAGGAAAACTGCTAATGAGCCTATCGGTTGTTGAGGTGTTAAGGGAGAACAGGAGGCTTAAGCCAAACCCTCATTCCTTGATAAGCCTTGATGATAAAGGGTGCAAGCTTGCCGAGAAAGTTGCGGAGAAGCTGGCTTTAGAAGTAGATCGAATACTGGAAGTGTGACTCATGGGCTGGGAGTCTTTCACACCCAAGCTTGTAGGAGTAATCCCATGTGGAGGCGAGGAGCTTCCCGAGGGCGAGGTTACACGCCTCGCTACGGGGATAGTCGTAGAAAAGCTACGTAAAGGGCGAACATCAACCCTATGCTTACCTCTCCTACTACGTAAAGGAGAAAATGAGATATCATTCATAGAGAACTATCCGGTAATCGTGGTTGATGGATGCAGCAAAAAGTGCGGTACCTGCGTCCTTCGAAAGCTAGGCTATACCCCTGATGAAACAGTAATTGTTTCAGACGTGGCGGGAAAGCTAGGGACAACCTTATCTCAAGAAACAGTCAACGAACTCTCCCACATGGTGGCCGAGGAAGTAGCTAAAAAAGTCGACATGGTTTTCCACAGAATAGCTGAGGATAGGAAAACAGAGCCTATAGAATCGTAACAAAATCAATGTTAAATAGCTCTCCACCTTTGCAATAAGAACGTTTAGAGGCCTTCCAAGAGAATACGTTGCAGCAGTGAAAGGGGCAGGTGGACTAGGCCGAGAGGAGCGCGAGCGTCATTTTTTCACCTAAGGAGAGAAAGGAAGGCTGAAAGGTCTCCCCCACTAAGCCCCCTTCTCTCCTCTCCCTGATTTTTTAATTCTTCAACCCCTCCGGTAGCACTTAAAGTGAGGTCTAACTTAAGAGGGAGAGTGTAGTGTTTAGATGATGAATTAACTGCTTGGCATGTTTCTTGCCTTTTTAAGCGATTTAGCGTGATGAGCCAAGGTTGAAGTACGTTTCTCTCGTGCTGAAAGGGAGTATAAGAAAGTATAAGAAAACTTGAAAAATAATTAAAAAACACTTAAATAACATGCTTCCACTGTAATATTTTGCAGTATTTTTAACTGGGTTACTGGGGGAGGATTCTTTTGTCTTCTGGTGACATTAAGCTGCCAGGTGAGCTCGCCGAGGCGTGTACTCGTGAGAGAGGGTTTAGCTTTCTTGTTAGGGGAGACCCCGGGTCCGGAAAGACCATTTTAATGCTAAGTATTTGCAAGCTTCTTAAGGGGTCTAGCGACACCTTTTATGTCACGTCAAGGGTGACAGCCGATGAGCTCGTCGTTGACTATCCTCTAGCCAGGGAGGCCTTAGATAGGGATAAGCTTATAGACGCTACAGAAAGCAAAGCGGAAACTAAGCTGGAGATGATGGTTTCCCTAAGAATGTACGATAAGCCTTCTTTCCTACAGACGATTTATTCTTTTATTAAGAAAAGTGGTAAGCCTGCTACGGTCATTGTTGATAGTTTGGAGGCTTTAAAGTTTTCCTTGAAAATGCCGCAGGATGACATGTCCCTCGAGGAGGCCCTGATCGACATTTCCAGGGAGACTTCGGGAAAGATTTTCTTCGTCATGGAAAACTCTAAGAGGACGATTCTAGACTACATGGTTGACGGGATAATCACCCTTCAAAAGGATGGTGAGGGTAGGCTCATCAGAACTCTTAGAGTAGAGAAGATGCGTGGCATTCCGATAAGGCAGCAAGTACATCTTTTCACCCTGAGAAACGGTGTTTTCCAAGCCATAGAGTCAGAGCGCTTCTCCTTAGCGCAGAGGGTTGCTAGAGCCGACGTGAAGCCAAGCATGACCCCATGCTCACCCCAACATGCCAACTATATTTCGACGGGCATAAAGGGGTTAGATGAGCTGCTTGGAGGAGGCTACCTTAAAGGAAGCTTTAACCTCATCGAAATAAAAGGTGGAGTGGGGGAAAGATACGACTATCTTTACATACCAACTATAGTGAACCACATCCTTAAGGGGGGAAGCATAGCCATAATCCCACCGGGGGGAACTCCTGGGAGAACCGTGATGAACCTTCTATTCCGCCTCCTACCCGAAGAGCAAGTTAAAAGACGAGTCATAGTGGGAGACGTAGCAAGCAGATACTCCGAGGAAGCCGGTGAAAGCGTAGTTCCCTTAAAAGGAGAAGACATTCCTAAGGACTTTAGCTCCCTGCTCCACATGCTAGGCGAACGAGAGGGAGATAAAATAATTGTTGTAGGAATGGATACGCTGGAGCACTTGTACGGGCTAGACCAGTTGGCATTAGCCTTGGGGGAGGTGATCACGGCAGCTAAGCGGTCCGGGATCGTTGAAATAGGACTAGTTAAGTACGGTCAAGCAGTGATAGATGCACTTAACCACCTAGCAGATACGCATATGAGGGTTGAAAACGTTGAGGGAACGGTTGTAGCCTACGGCGTTATCCCCCATACGCCAGCGTTCTCCCCTCGACTTACCGACGAAAAAGGGTTAAACGTTGAGATAATACCAATAGTGTAAGAGCTCACAACGTCTTTACGTCCTTCCTCCATTAACTGAACGTTTTCGGGTGAAAGATTTCCCAGGGGCTGCAACCGTTCGTAGGTGTTTCCCACGCCTTTCTAAGTGTTTCTATGATGGATCATGGAAGGAAAATGGTTTAGAACTTAAGCTTTTAAAGGCTTAAAACCGGGTACACATTCCCCTCTAGAATAGGAAGCTTAAAAAGGTGCAGGTAGAACTATAAGAAAGAACTATAAGAAGTAACATGTTGGTAGGTGTGTTCAAAATGGCTAAGCGATGCTTTATGGGAGTCTTATGCTCCTAGTTTACATGGGAGGTGCTTTCTTGCGTTTAGGTGTTAAGGGGTTAGACGATGTTATCCGTGATTTCCCGGATAGCGGGCTAGTTATAATTGCAGGCGGTCCAGGTATTGGTAAGAGTGTTTTGGCTGGGCAGTTCATTTATAGGGGGGTTGTTGACTACGGCGAGAGGGGGGTTTATGTGAGTTTCGCTGAAACTAAAGCTGCCTTTTACGCTAACATGGCGTCGCTTGGCATGAACTTTGAAAAGCTGGAGAGGGAGGGACTCTTCCACTTTCTTAATTTCTTCGTTTCAAGAAAGGAGGATTTTAGCCTCTCACTTGACAGCTTGCTGGAGTCCATCTCTAAGTTTAATGCGAGAAGGGTGGTGTGGGATTCGATAAGCGTTGTTTCCCCCTTGCTAAGCGAGTTCGAAATAAGAAAGCTCATCCAAGTTTTAAAGGCTTTAGTTGTTAACATGAACGCCCTCTGCGTCCTCGTATGTGAGACGTCCAGCGAGGCTAAAAGCGACGAGATCGGCTCCCTAGGCTTCGTCTCCGACGTAGTCATCCTTTTAAGGTGGAGGGAGGAGGGAGCCTGGAGGGTTAGGGAGCTCGAGGTTTTAAAGGTTAGAGGCGTTCCTGTCGAGAAAGGCATCTACGAGTTCGACATAGACAAGAGGCATGGTGGCTTATGGGTTATCTCACCTCCAAAACCCGCTTTCAGAAGGGATCGCTGGGAGAGGGTGGCGACGGGGATCGAGTGGCTTGACGACGCTCTTCAAGGCGGATTATATCGTGGCTCTCTAACGATGGTCAAAGGCGAGTCGGGGACGGGTAAGACGTGTCTCTGCATACACATAGCTGCTAACTCGGCTAGCAGAGGGGAAAAATGCGTTTACGTGTCCACCGAGGAGGGTGAGGACGAAGTCTACCATCTTCTTGAAGAGTTCGGCTTCAACTTGGAGTCCATTAAAGGCAGCATGCGCGTCATACGCTTAATGCCTGACGAGAGCACCCCTTCAAGGCTATATAGCTTCTTCAACTGCCTAGTGGACGAGGAGAAGCCAAGCATTCTGGTCATCGACAGCTTAACCCCGTTCAGGCATGCGATGAGCCATGAGCGCTTCTACAAGTTTTTAAGGTACATGCAGTCCCTAGTTAAAGCTAACGGGATCGTACTGGTTGCCACATCAACCCTCTCGCTAATCGAAGAAACAGTCGAGACGGATATAATAGGCCTCTTCGACAACCTGTTCATCCTGCGGCATGCCTTGACGGACGGAGCCCCCCATAAAACACTGTTCATAGTTAAAGCGAGGAGCAGCGATCACCGGAAAACACCTTTACGGTTTGAAGTGACGCCTCAAGGGATAAGAACGGTTGGCGAGAGGGCGCCGATGAGCGCCACATGAAATCACATGAAGCCATGCTGGCGGAAGCGTTTAACGGAAAGATTTTAACTTTCACTTATAATACCCTTTGTGGAGGGATCCCCTTGAGGGCTATAGTTATCGACTTCAGCCTTTTTAAAGCTGCCTTAACTCTCGCGGGAGCTAGGCTGTCTAAGGGTGCATACTACGGTCCTCTCTCCATGGTCTCGTTCAGAGCAGACTACCCTGAGCCTAAGCTGCCAGGGCCGGAATGGGTAAAGGTTAGAAGTGTTCTCTCAGGGATCTGCGGGTCTGACATGCGCCTCATAACGCTTTCGGAAAGCACGTACCTCTACCCCCTAACATCTTTCCCCCTCATCCCTGGACACGAGGTTGTCGGCGTAGTCGAAGAGGTTGGCTCAAAGGCTGAGGGCGTGGAGGAGGGGGACAGAGTAGTTTTAGACGACGTGCTGCCATGTAGAGTTAGGGGGATAAAAGACGCATGCCCCTCGTGCCGTGAGGGAAGGTACTCCCTATGCTACAACTTTGATAGGGGAGTTATTTCCCCAGGGATCTTCACCGGCTTCTGCAGGGATACTGGAGGAGCATGGGGGGAGTACTTCGTAGCACACTACTCCCAACTCTTCAGGGTGCCTGAGAACGTCAGCGACGATAAGGCAGTCTTCACCGAGCCATTCTCCGTTTCCCTTCACGCGGCATTGAAGGGGATTTCAAGCGTTCCAGAGGATGGAACCGTGGCCGTGGTAGGGTGCGGCATGATGGGTATAGGCGTAATAACGGCACTTCGCACATTAGGGTTCAAGGGGGAGATAATAGGCGTCGACGTCTACAGGTTTCAGACCGAGACAGCTAGGAGGTTTGGGGCCAGCAAAACCATCTGCCTCGAGGAGGGCGGTAAAACCATAGAGGGGGTAGCGGAGTTGACGGGTGGAAGAGTGTACTATCCTCCAAGAGATAAGCCGATGTTCGTTGGAGGAGGAGTCGACGTGGTCTTCGAGTGCGTTGGCCAAGCGCAAACCGTAGACGACTCGTTAAGGATAGCTAAGCCGGGAGGAACGGTGGTTCTCGTAGGAACAGCGGGTAAACTGAAGGAGGTCGACTGGGCTCCCATATTCTCTAAGGAGCTAACCGTTAAGGGGGTTATGGGGTTTGGGGAGGAGCGCGTGGACGGTGAATCCAGGAGGGCGTTCGAGCTTGCACTAGAAATGTTCTCCAGTGGAAAAGTAGACCTATCCCCTCTGCTAACACACAAGTTCCCCCTTGAAAAATATAAGGAAGCCCTATGGACGGCTCTCAACAAGAATAAAGCTAAAGCCATTAAGATCGCTTTTACATTCTCATAGACACCCTTCTCAAGATGCTTCAAACTCGCTTTTATAGCAGCTAGTAGCGTCCACTCTACACTCCCTTTCCTTTCGCCATATGCAGCGTTACCCTTGCTTAAGGCCTTCAAAGCCGCTCCGGGAAGGGTGCTGGGAAGCAGTTAATGTGAACTTTAAAAGTTCTCCTTAACAATTGCAAGCATGTTCCATTCCGCCATGTTTATTAGAGTTAATGTGCCTCGTTCCGGGGGGGTTTACCTTGGTTAAAAGGCTTGCTGTAGTTGACCCTGAGCGGTGCGTGGGATGCCAGCTTTGCATGTTTGCCTGCACACGCAGGTTCAGCGTTGGAGGGTTCGGAAGAAGCATGATTCACGTGAAGTCCGTTGGAGGGGTTGAGCGCGGCTACGTGGTGGTGGTTTGCAGGGCGTGCGATGATCCTGCACCATGCGCTAAGGTGTGCCCGACGAACGCACTGGTCTCAAGAGGCGGAAAGGGGGTTAGGCTTATAAGGGACAGGTGCATTGGCTGCCAGAGGTGTGTTGAGGCATGCCCCATAGGGGCAGTCTTCTGGGATGACGAGATCAATAAGCCAGCCATATGCGTCTACTGCGGCTACTGCGCCGACTATTGCCCCTACAACGTTATAGAGCTGGAGGAGGTGTAATGATTTGTCGGAGAGCATTCCCTCAAAAGTTCTCTACGTGGATCTTTCTAGAAGACGGTTCTGGGCAGAGGACAGGAGAGATCTTTTCGAGGAGTACCTTGGTGGTTCCGGCGTTGCGATCCAGCTTCTTAAGGAGGAGTGCCCTAAAGGGGCAGACCCTCTGGGACCTGACAACCCCATAGTTTTCGCTGTAGGCCCGTTAACCTCCCTCTTCCCGATGGCATCCAAGACTGTAGCCATGTTTAAGTCTCCTTTAACTGGGGAGTTAGGGGAGAGCCATGCTGGCGGAAGAAGCGCTATAGCCATAAGGTCTACTGGTTACGGGGCGATCGTGATTAAGGGTTCAAGCGACATCCCGATCTATGTAGCCGTCCACGACGGCAAGGTTTACTTCCGTGACGCCTCAGCCTACTGGGGTATGGAGAGCACCTTAACTGTTGGAAGAGTGATAAGGGAGAACGAGCCGGGTAGCGGTGTGAGAACCATAATGAGGATCGGGGCTGCCGGCGAGAGGCTGGTCAGGTACGCCATGGTTACGACGGAGACGTTCAGACACTTCGGAAGGCTCGGACTGGGAGCGGTCTTCGGAAGCAAGAAGCTTAAAGCAGTGGTCGTCTCCGGGAGGAACGTCGTGCCGGTTAAGGAGAAGAAGCTTTACAGGGACTTGTACGACGAGTTTTTCAAGGTGATGGTTGAGTCGGACGCCCTTAAAAAATACCATGAAATAGGGACTCCTATAAACGTCCTCGCCCTCAACTCCATTAAAGGGCTTCCAACACGTAATCTTAAAAGCGCCGAGTTTGAGGGTGCTGAGCGTATATCCGGAGAATACCTAGCGGAAAACTTCCTTGGGAGAAGGGTTGCATGCGCCCACTGCCCGGTAGCATGCATACACCTAGCAGCCCTAAGGGAGCCGTACGAGGACGAGCCCTACTTCTACAAGACAACGTGGGTCTCGTACGATTACGAGTTAACCTACGCTCTAGGGTCGATGCTTGGAATATCGGACACCCACGGGTTCCTAATGCTCCTCGACGAGGTGGAAAAGCAGGGTGTCGACGCCATGAGCACGGGAGTATGCTTAGCGTGGGCTACGGAGGCCTACGAGAAAGGGTTATTGTCGAGAGGAGACCTGGAAGGGTTGGAGCCGAAATGGGGGGACTATGAAACATACATAAAAATGGTGGAATTGATCGTTGAGCAGCCTAACGAGTTCTATAAGCACTTAGCCATGGGAGTCGAGGCTGCCGCGTCAAGGTATGGTGGCTTAGACTTCGCCCTCGCCTTCGGAGGAAACGAGATGCCAGGCTACCACACCGGCCCTGCGGGGTACGTGGGATACTTAACCGGGGCGAGGCACAGCCACCTCGACTCTGGAGGCTACAGCTTGGACGAGAAGACCATAGGAGCAACCCCCAGCCCAGAGGAGATCGCCAATAAGCTTTTCGAGGAGGAGTCATGGAGGCAGATCCTGTCAAGCCTCGTGGTGTGCTTCTTCGCCCGCCGGGTGTACAGCCCTGAAACCGTGGCTAAAGCGTTGAAGGCTGTTGGGCTAGAGAAGGATGAAGGCGAGCTAGCCGAGCTGGGCAGGGAGATCCTCTTCGAGAAGTACAGGTTTAAGGTTAGGGAGGGGTTCTCATTTGATAAGCTCAGGATCCCTAGGAGGATCCTTGAGACACCGACTCCTCACGGCATGCTGAGCGAGGAGGTAATACGTGAAGCAGTAGCCCACTACGCGAGCAAGATTAAACTGTGAAGTAGGAGTTAAACTTACGCTTGCACGCTTTCACGCTACGCTGCTGACTGCTAAGATGCATCGTTACCTCATCTACACTCTTAAGGGTGCTTCACACCTACCCACACCGGCCCGCGGGAGTTAGAGAAGCTGGTGATGCAAGAAGGCAATGAACCGTGGCGTAGCTAAGCGTATAAAGGGTGTTTCAACTGAATTTGCTTCCTTGAATAGGGGACGCTGAAGTTTCTTGTGCACGTGAAGCAGTGAACGTTGAAAAGGGGGGTTATGCAGGCCGCTTGTAGGGGGGTTGCGACGCCCTCATTTTCAACTCAAAAAGTTTGTCTGCCAGCTTAGCTATGTATTCTCCATTTTCAAGCTTACTCTTCCAGCCTTCCGGAATGCCCTCCTCTCCATGATATGCCCCGCTTATCGCGCCCGTCATTGCCCCTATGGTGTCGGTGTCGCCTCCGAGGCTCACGGCGTAAACAACGGCGTCCTTGAAGCTTCCACTATTCGCAGCGAAGGAGTAGATTGCGGTTGGAACCGATTCGAACGCTTCAACGCTGTTGCCGAGGCTGGAGACGACACGCCTCTTACCGGCTCCCTCCCCTAAAAGCCTCCTGGCAGCTTTAAGCTTGCCCCTGTAAATGTCTTCTACGGTGAAGGACTCTAGCTCCTCCAGGAAGTCGTATGGGTTGAGCCTGGGCGGCCTGGAGCGGACAGCTAAAGCCACGGCATAGGCTTGAAGAGCCGCCCCTTCCATTCCAAGCCTGTGAGCGTGGGTGGTGAGGCTTGAACCGTAAGCCACCCTTCTCAGCGTTTCAGGATCATCGAAGTAGAGTAAGCCGACAGGCGCCACCCTCATGGCAGCCCCGTTACCATATGAGCCTTCACCATGGAAGAGCATCCTGCTGGCGGCATCCCACGGCTCTCCTCTCATTATCATGCGGAATACTGCTGGCGGGCCGGGCCCGTAACCCCTAGTGGGGTCATAATTTCTCATGAACACTTTAACCATGTGCTCTCCGTCAAACCCCTCCTTCTCGATAAGCGACTCAGCGACACCTATCATCATCTCGGTATCGTCCGTGTAGCGTCCGTCGAAGACAGGCAGCTGCCCGCTGGCCAGGCAGGGGAATGGTCTTCCCTCTAGGGGGCGGCCGAGCGCGTCGCCTACCCCGGTGCCGAGCATGGACCCCCTAAACTTAGACTTCAGGTTCAACGATACCCCTCCTGTTTAACCAATGTGGAGGGAGGCATAAGAAATTTTCTTGAGGGGTTCTCAGGTAGTTGAACCATGGGTTTAAAGGTTTAAAAGAGGCGGCTTCGAAACCATTACTGGGGTGGTGGCTTGTTCTCCGTGTTCGTCTTCGGCGTCCTCCCCGAGTCATCCGGGAAGACGACGGTGTGCACTGCCATAGTTAGAGGGCTGTCCCTTCGAGGGTGGAACGTAGGCGTGTTTAAGCCTAGGTCGGGTCACAGCTACTGGTACCATCACGACATTTACGCAAAGTGCTCGGCTGAGGGGCGTCTTTACTCGTGGGACATCTTAAGGCTCTCTCAGGCTAAAGGAGGCAGGCCGCTTCCCCTAGAAGTACTTAACCCCGTCGACGCCCTTTTCAGCCCTCTCGACCGGTTAAGTCTTGACGAGTCGTCCGTTGAAGTCAGGTTGTCTAACCCGTTCTTCGAGCTGGTGGTGGAAAGGTACACCATTCTGGATGGCAGGGTTAAAAGCGTGCTCTGCGTTAACGGCGTCAACTTCGAGTCAGACAGTCTCCTCTTCAAGAACTGGGCTTATGTTAAAAGGCTTATGGACAACGCTTATAAGGTGATCATTGCCGAGTCGCTGGAGGAGTGGAACGACGTCTACTCCAATTATGCCCCTACCGCGATAAGAAGCTGCTACAAGAAGGTCTGCTCGGAGCACGAGGTGGTCGTGGTTGAAGGCTTCAACGACGCTGTATGCCCGGATCCAGCGTTAAGATTCAACCTAGTCTTAGGGGTAGCGCCAGGAGCAGTATTCTGTTACAGGGGTGACCGTTTCAGGAAGGCGGTTGAGGTCGTAGCTGGAGCGGTCAGAGATCCGAGGAGTCTGGAAGCGAGAAACGTTCTAGAGTTCTTGAAGCCTGAAAGGGCAGTTAGGCTCCCTGCACTAACTTCACGGGAAACGTCAGATTACAAGTTGCTGGCGAGGAAACTCGGTGAAGTAGTTGAGGTGGTTGAGGGCGAAGCGGCAAAATGGAGGGAAAATGAGGAGGGGGGATGGCGCCCAGCTACCGAGGGAGGTTAGAAGTCGAGTTCTATTGCGTTATGCCTGCACTGGATCTTGCACGCGTAGCATTCTATACATGCATCTTCGTTAACAACTTTAACTTTTATTCCTGCTTCATCTGGCGCGAAGCACCCTACAGGGCAAGCCTTCAAGCACACGCCGCACCTTTGCACGCCGACGCAGCGGGAAAGGTTAACCCTAATCTTCAAGAAAAGCACCTCGATAAGTGATTTACTACATCGTGCTACTAGTTTCAAAGTTAAGCTTTTTATAGTTAGAAATTAAAGGCTTTTATTACCATTCTACTGAAGGTGTTTTAGGATGGTTTCTTCGAAGACGGCCCTAATCGGTGGAGTAATCGGCTTTCTAGGATCGCTCATTGCGTTGTGTGGTATAATTGGCGCAGCTCTCCTTTACCAGAGTGCGTGTCCCTTCAGGCCTTTCTTTATCCGTCAACCTATTCCCATTTTCATACCCATACCGAACACTGGTTACAACGCGTTGGTTCAGCACGTGAGCGAGCTCGGCGTTGGCCCAACGTCATACATGTTTAACACCAGCCTGATTCTGGCGGGTGTCCTCGCGGTGCCATTCTTCATCTGTCTTCTTCAGCCCTTGGGGGGTTCTTGGACTGCGAGAATAGGCGTGGCTTCAGGTATAGTAGCTTTCATCGGCCTCATAGGCCTTGCAGTTTACACGGAGACGCAGTACGCCGCCCACATCTTCTTCTCAAATGTTTTCTTCATATTCATCCTCGCCTCCATCGTGCTGATCACCTACACCATTCGCTCTTCGGACTTTTTCACGTGGGTACACGTGTGGCTCGGGGTAATCTTGGTAGCGGCGGATATAGTATTCTTCGTGCTGATATTTACAACAGGTTTCAGCGCCGTGATGGAGTGGGCAGTAGTCTTGATAATACTGGTCTGGACTTTCGCTGTCTCGCTGCAAATGATAATAAAAGGAAGGGAAGTAGCCTAGCAACAAACCATGAGGACAACGTTCTAACAACAACTAATCTTCTCTTTTTTAGAGCCAAGCAAAACTCTAGTTTCCATCATCCTGTGGATGTTTCCGGAAACTTTCAAAAAGGTGTGGGAAACCCGTCACAGGCTGAAAGCAGGGATAGAGCAACCTAAGGGTGGAAGGACGCAGGTTGCATGGTTTATGTCCTTCACCTGGTGGCGAGTTCTGCTTCTCCCGGTATGTAGCCTGGGTAAGCCGTCAGTCACCTATGGAAGGCGAATAGTAAATTCGGTTAAATTTTATCGTTTTCGTTTTCCTCCAGTTTTAACTGGGAAAACGGAAGGATAGTGGCTTTTTCTTTTCCCTAGAAAACGGGTGCAGAGAGACGTTCAAAACAAGAGGAAGGGAAAATGATGGGGAAAATTCCATGAATAATTCCATGAATAATTGCGGGTCGTGCATCCATATAGAATTCTATTTTTCCGTTAAGTGAGAGGGCGGATTCCTTCCGCTTCGTCGAGCACGTCCACGAGGAGGTCTGCCTCGTCTAGGAACCTTATGAACTGACTGGAACGGCTTTCTAGTTTTTGAGCAGCTGTGGCTTCACTAAATGGAGAGAATTGTCCTTAGTCTCAAAGCCTTCATCCGAGAGTTCCTCAAGTACGAGTAGCCTATGGAAAGTTTGCCGGGGCATTACTCATAGTCCCAGCCCCTGTTTTCCATTACTCCTCTGAGACGCTATGATCCGGTAGACATCCTTCCGCTTCACGCTCGTTTAACTCGCTAAGCCTGAGAAGAAGTTCTAAAGAGGTGAACGGCAGGTCGTGCTGAAGATGAACACCTTGTGCTTTGTAAGAAATTTAGAAACGTCCGGGGATTATGAGGATGAGCAGCCGTATGGGGCTATGCGCGCAAACCATCAGGGTTTTTGTTTAACGATCTTCACGTAACCAAGCGGTTTAGCTGCCTTGTGGGCTCCGGGGTATTATTCTCAGCTCCTTTGAAATACCCGACAACCTCCTAGCTTTCCCGATACCATTCGGGGGGACCAGCTCCTCTCGGACGTAGCTCGAACAGTAGCTTCACGACCTCGGACGGCGAATTAGCTTCAATCTAACATTAGAAAAAATTCTCACTAACGAATTTGGGGTTTTAACTCGAAAGGGTAGTAAGAGTTATTTAACAATTACGTTGTCCGGTGTAGCCACACGGGGAAAGTAAACCTAATGTTAAGGAAAAGTGCTGGCAACGCTCGAGGCGGTTAGAGGCGAAGGATGAGTGTTTCCAGTCACCGGGTTTTATTCTTGGAAATTGGAAATGGGTTGGAAGAGGAAAGGTGTTATTTCTCGGTAAATTCTTCTTTTCTCCGAAAAGTTGTTGTTTCTTCAACATCCCTCAGCTCCGAAGGCTCCAAACCCCAGTGGTAATCCTGTGAGAGGCTGTTTAGCTCGAAGTTGTAAGCGTGCTTCTCCATCTTAAGAGCGGCCGGTTGTCCTCCCATAGCCTTATCTGCAGGGTTTCAACCCCCATGGAGCCTGCCCGCCAGCACAACATTGTTCGCGACGCTTGTGCGGTAGGCTTCGTCCACCGGATACGGTCGCCGAGCACACGGCTCCTTCGCTCTTCCTAATCCTATGAGTCTTAAGAGTTTTCGATCCTCCTACTCCAGCATCATCCCCAGTCCTATTTCGGGTGTCCGAGCCGCCTTTTTCGCTTACCATTCAGAAGCCACGTAATTGCTGTTTTACGTTCCCGAAGCGGAAAACGTTGATCGCGGCAACTAGGGGTTTCGGAAAACCCTCAAACTTCTAGGTCACATTAACTATTTCTTCCCTCGTGATGTGGAGGTGTTATTCGGCCTCTGCCCCTAGAACATTGTTACGTCGGCTCCGGCGAAGAAGGCCCCCGCACCAATAACCGTCAAAACCCCGACCCCCTTTCTTTCGTCCCTTGGTTGCTAGTGTCAATAATCAGTACGGTGGTAGCGAGTGTGATGGTGCCTTTCAGGCGGGAAGGATGCTTTTCCTGTAAAGTTTTTAATGGAAAATGTTCTTAAGGAGGGGACCGAGTTAAAGCGTCTACGACGAGGAGTCTTTGCTAGGTGAAATTGAAAAGTAGGCGTTTTAATGTTTATTTTAAGATGTTTGAGGAGAACCTATTTAAGGGTACTATGCCATCTTTTCTTGGCTTACTGTTGGAGAATGGGGATGGGATTGGCTGCTATTGAAACCTTTGAGCTTACTAAGGTGTATTCTCGGCTCGTCGCGGTTGACGGGTTGAACATGAGTGTTCCGGAGAGGGTGTGCTTTGGTTTTCTAGGGCCGAATGGGGCTGGTAAAACAACCACCATGAAGATGCTTGTTGGCCTCGCCCCTCCCAGCGACGGCACCGCCACCGTTATGGGGTGGGACATCAGGTGTGAGATGGAGAAGGTCAGAGACGTTATAGGCTACATGCCGGAGTTCACTCCGAAGCCAAAGGAGAAAGCCCTAGACCACCTGGTTACTCTGGCAAGCTTTAACAGTTTGAGGGATAGGCGTAGCTTGAAGAAGCAGGCTGAAACCCTGCTTGAAGAGTTCGGCCTCTGGGAGGTCAGGAACAAGAAGGTTTCATCGTTCAGCATGGGCATGTTCAAGAAGTGGCTTCTAGCCAACGCGTTGATGGGAGACCCAGAAGTGATCTTCTTAGACGAGCCCACAGCTAACCTTGACCCGGTCGCCAGGGTTGAAATACTTGAGATGATCAGGAAGCTGGGAAGGGAGAGGACTGTGTTCCTTAACAGCCACGTTCTACCCGAGGTTGAGAGGGTTGCAGACCACGTTGCCGTGATACATAAGGGCAGGCTTATAGCCCAGGAGAGCATTAGAAACCTCAGAAACCTCGTAAGGAGGAAACGCTACGTTTACGCCGTGAGAAGCGATAAAGACGAGGAGTTAGCGGAGTTCCTTCAAGCCTCTAAAGCTGCCTTGGAAGTGTCCTTCAGCGGGGACGGGGTAAGGGTTGTCACCAGAAGCCCTGAAATGCTCTGGTTCCAGCTTAACAGGGCCTTCCGGGAGATAGGTGTAATCGTTTACGAGTTTAAGGAGTTGAGTAGGAGCCTCGAGGACGTCTTCATGGCTCTCATTGAGGGCGGGGGAGGCGAACATGTTGGCTCCGAGACGGCGCGTAATGGCGATGTTAAGATATGAAGTGGAGGCGTTCACCAGGAACCTACCGGTCACCCTGATTTTAACACTGATCGTGAGCGGCGTTCTCACCCTACTATACCTTGGAGGAGCAACAGCGGAGCTCCAGTCGTCTCTATCCCAGATCGCGTCGGGGATCATATCCGG
This sequence comes from Thermoproteota archaeon, assembly GCA_029258835.1. GTDB lineage: Archaea > Asgardarchaeota > Jordiarchaeia > Jordiarchaeales > Freyrarchaeaceae > Freyrarchaeum. The sequence continues at coordinate 16,804 of JAPDJY010000017.1, forward strand.
ACAAGCCGGCTTCATGTTCGTGTATGAAAGCTTCTTCAGCGTCTTAAACTCCCTCACGTTCCTCCCCGACCCGTTAAGAAGCTACGTGGCACTCGTCTTCACCGTGAGAAGGGAGCTAGCCACCTCATCATTTTACCTTGAATACATGCTTCCCATGCTAGTCATCCCAATAGTGTCTTTCACCATGTTCCGGACAAGCCTCGTAAGAGAGGAGGAAATATACGTACTCGTAAGAGTTGACCGGAACATGCTCCTCGTCGTACGCAGCCTGGTAAGCGCCCTCCTATACTCCCTAGTCGCCTTAGCGGTAGTGTACGCTTTGAAACTGTACGCAACAGCCAACCCAACACTCTCCCTCATTAAGCCTGTAATTGAATGCTTAACCCCCCTACCACCCCTCCTCCCTTCCTTTTTCCTTTTCCTACTTCTCGTTCAGGGAGCTGCCTCGCTGATAAACGTCTACGCTAAAAGGATCACCTACTTTATTCCGATAATACTCTTCCTCGACCTTCTAATAGCCCAGACATTCATAACTGCAACCAGCTCGATAGCCGTTACAGTAAACATCTCCAGCCTCATTCAAGCATCCCTAGTATCCGGGGGACTAAACATACTGGGCAACCAGCAGGTTCTCACGTCAATCCTCTACTCGGCTGCCTCGGTGAGAGGGGTGACGGCGCTAGTACAGTACCTCCCCCTCTACCACTTTTCCATGCTGCTCCACGCGTTGAACACCCGCATCTTCGGCGGAATATGGCACCTGGGAGTCTTCGACCCCGCATACGCCCTTCAGGAAGCTTACTTCACGCTTCCCAGCAGCGTCCTCATCGGCAAAATATACTCTCTATTCCTCCCGCAAGCCATAACCCTCCTCCTAATCGTTGAATCAATAGCAAAACCCCTCTACAACCCCTGGGCAACCATCCTCTACATGATCCCGCCAACCATAGCGTTCTTCTCCCTAGCAATAATACTATTTGGGAGGAAAACCCTATGAAGCAGAGAACGGTTAAAGCAACCATAGCACTTGCAGTACTTCTCACAATGGTCATCACGCTGCTTCCCAGCATGCACCATCAACCTTTCCTCCAAGCAAGCCCTGAGCTGTCTAAGTTGATGAAGCTCACCGAAGACGCTTCCTTCTTCTCAGCGCCAAACGTGCTGTTCGTTGAAGGAGGGAGGCTAACAGGTGAGCAGATGGAAATCGTCGTCCTCTCCCAGTCATCAGCAGGAAGCTACAACGTAACAGTTTTTAAAGCAGGGCGGCTAACATGGCAGGAAACTATCAGCTCACCATCCCAATGCGACCTGTTCACGCTAGGGGACATAGATGGAGATGGCTTAAGTGAGATAGTACTCCACTTCCCCGGCAAGTTGCTGGCCTACGACGGAGACGGCACACTAATCGGAAGCTACGCAACACTCCAAAACTCGACAGCCACCATCGCCGACTGGTACAGCGGCGGAAGCCAGGAAATCCTGGTGGCAACACCACTGTTCAATGGAACACACTTAACATTCAACTTAACGGTCATCTCAAACAACGGGGTGGATGACGGAAACTACACCCTACAATCTAACTTCCCCCCAGCACCTCCACTTGAACTGGTTGCAGGTGACTTCTACCCCTCATCCCCCGGGCTCGAAGCCCTGGTGGTCTCGCAAACCACAGTGTACTCTCTCAAGGCTACCCTCTGGGAGGAAGCCAAGGTTAGCTCAGCGACAGCAGATTCAACCATCCTCCCATTCACAATGTACTCGTTTAATCCAACCGGCGGCTACCTGGTGTTCTACTCAGACCCGTCAAACCTCAGCGTCGGCGTCTTCCACGGCGGCGAAGTCAAATGGGTAAAGTACACGAACCTAACGGTTTCCACGTTTGGGGTAGCCGACGTAAACTTGGACTCCGCCGCCGAATTCTTCTACCATTACGCTTACTTTAACGAAACCAGCTTCAAGTACATCCAGTTCTACACGATGATAGACGTTTCCACAGGTAAAACATCAGGATCCGAGCAGTCCTACGCCCCCCTCCCCATCACCATAAACTCGGAGCATAAGCTCCTAGCAGCGTCATTCCCGTCCTACTTCGGCGCGGAAACCTACGCCACCCTTTCAACAGTAACCATAAGCTATAATCCATCCTCAATAAGCTCGGAGAAAAAAATGACGCTTTGGCACCCTCAATCCTACGGTATAGTAGCCGTAATGGGTAAAGGCATGAGCGTAGAGTGCGGCATAAGCCTGGAAGCAAACTTCACACCAGCACTCACACCCTACTGCGAAGACTACGACCTAGACGGAAAACCAGAGTTCATAGCTTTTAAAACCGGAGAGAAAACATCGCTCTACCTCTTTGAACTCTCACCAGCCCCGGTACCAACAATAGCAACGATGCTCACACTCCTAAACTACCTAGCCCACCTAGCAGAGGCCGAAGGAACACCACACCTCTATCTCTCAGCAACCACAACCACGCTAACAATCACATTAACGGCAACATACCACGCCATTAAAAGGCAGAAAGCCCTTACCATAAGGCAAAGACTAAAAGCAAACAGGTAAGAAATAGCTAAAGATTCAACCATTAAACTTAGACAGTTACAAAAATGAAAACTCCTTTTTATAACATGCTGAAGAATGATTAACCTTCGGTTCCACGGCTTCGAACATGCTCACCCTTGCCAGGAAAACCTAAACTCTAAAAGGAAGCACCCTTCTCTTGCCATAACAGTAGTTGAGTTAACGGATAAAGTTATCTAGAACGATTATAAAATACCAGCAATTCATACCTGTTTTTCAACGTTTAAATGTAAAATACACCTTTAACATCGACGATGCTCGAAGAAACATCAAGAAAACACCAAAAAATATATAAAATATAAAAAAGCCGACCTTCACAGAATTCATAAACCCAACAAGGGAGGAGAATGACTTGAAGGGGAGGCGGCTCGCAGCGCTATTCTTCCTAGCCGTAATCCTGGCAGTACCGCTAGCACTTGGCGGATCCCAAGCAATGGTTGCAGCATTCACGAAAGGAGACGGACACAACAATCTAGACCTAAGCCTCCTACAAGTAGGAGACATAATACTAACCAGAGGAAGCATCTTCGACTACATCGTACCAGGATACTGGACACATGCAATGATCTACATTGGAAACGGGTGGACTGTCGAGGCAACATGGCCTACCGTGAAGTACACCCCAGCCGAGGAAATACACAACAACGATGAAGCGTGCATCATAAGGGTTGCAACGTCAACCTCCGTCAAGTATGCTGCCGTAGCGTTCGCATGCGCCCAAGTAGGCAAACCATACGACCTAGTATGGGTCACAAAGCAAGTTTACGGGTCAAGCTACTACTGCAGCGAACTAGCATGGGCTGCATACTTGGCTGCCGGTGGACCAGACATAGACGCCAACCCAGGATGGTCGTGGACGTATGCTTACGGCGTCGCCCCAACAGAGCTCTTCGAGGACGGCGACACCTACCTGGTCGCATGGGCAAATTAACCCGCTGGTTTCCTCCCTTCTTTTTCTAATTTTTCTGGAGTTAAGGGTTCTTCTTTCTAGCTTCTGTTCCCGCCGGCTTCAGCTTTTCGACAGGTTTTTAAGGGAGGTTTTTCCGATAGGTGCTGATGCTGCTATGGGAGGTTGATTTTATGGAGAAGAAGTATGGGAAGCCTAGCGAGAACAGGTGTTCTAACATTCATGACGTGATAAGGCTTAGAAGGTCCATAAGGCGCTACACGGGCGAGAGGATACCCGACGAGGACTTGGAGAAGATTCTGGACGCTGCAAGGTACACCCCCTCCCCTGAGAACATGCAGATGTACCGTTTCGTCGTGGTAAGGGATGACCAGGAGACGAAGGACCTGATAGCTGACTTGGCGAAGGAGGCTGCAAAGGAGACCTTCGGTACGTTCCCAGCCGAGTTAACCCAGGGAAGGATATGGTACGTTCCACCCGAAAGAAGGCCTTGGACGTTCACCGAGATGAGGGATGGAAGCCTTTTCGACTACCCGCGCTACGCCGACGTGGTGATCGTGGCCTGCGCGTCCGAGTCGTTCCACGATGCACCAACCATATACCCCCTCAAGTTTTTCGGTGCAATATGCGTTGGCATGGCGATAATAAGCATGTGGATGATGGCTACAGCTCTAGGGTACGGGGCAGGATACCAGGCGTTCCCGATAATGGATCCAAGAAGGGAGGAGATCATCGCCGACAGGCTTGGAATACCTAGATCATGGCATATCTTGGCGACTCTGAGCATAGGGGTGAGAGCTGAGGAGAGGATGATAGGGCCCTCCCGCATACCCCTTGAGGGGCTCTTCTATAAGGAGAGATGGGGGAACCCCTACATTAGAAAGGCGTTCTTGGAGGAGTAGGAATGGTTGAGGTTAGGTTGGAGCTGGACGACGACGTTGTGGAAACCCTGAAAACCCAGGCTGAATGGTGCGACCTCCCACTGGAGGCGGTGTGCAAGCTCATCCTCTCAGAGTACGCCCGGAACAGGGGAGGATACCTCTTCTACGGTTCAGCCCCGGGAAACAGGAAGATAATCCTCATTCAGTGGCCCTACATAACCGGGCAGGTAATCCTCACAGAGGACGAGCTAAAAGCCCTAGGTGGGAAGTGAAGGAGGTGTAAGCCTTGTCGAAGAAGTATAAGGGCTACGCTCCCGGATCCGAGTACATAAGGTATCCAACCCTAGAGCTTGAAGACATAGAGTACGAGTACTTCAGGGAGGAGTGCAGGTACCTTGGCCTGTCCCTAGTGGAGAACAAGAAAGGGCGAATAGTTGTAAGGTGGGAGTACCCCTTCTACAAGAGGTTCCTAGACGCGGTCGAGAAGGTTTACGGGGACATATCGGCGAGCCACGTGGAGGACGCCGTGAGGAAGGCGGCGGAGGAATGGGTTAAAAAGGTGGAGGAAGGAGGATGAGCGAGCTCAAATCCTTCCTTGAGGAGTTAGCTCAGAAGATCAACGAGAAGGCGATGAAGCTCGTTGAGGAGTGGGTGGGCGACAGGTACTACGGGAAAATCGTCGAGTTCGAGGTTGGAGACCTTAACGGGTTCACGGAAGCATACCACTTCGTCTTCACGAAGAAAGGGGTTAGGTTCAGGGAAGGCGAGTACCCTAGCCCGGATCTCATATACAGGTCTGACGCGAAGATACTGAGGGACGTCCTGACAGGGGCGGTAAGGGAGAGGGATGTCAGGAAGGCTTGGAAGCTCATAGTAATGGGAGACGCGCACGAGGCAGTCCCCTTCTTCCGAGTCGTCGCAGCGGCGTTAAGTTAAAAAAGCTAAAGGTGAGAGGGGGCCGCTTACCCTCCAACTTGGAGCACCTATTTTTTGGTGACCCAGCTGGGTTGCAGGGAGCTTCTCCCTAAACCTTCCTTTTCTAAAACCATTTTGGCCCGTGAAATTAAGTGGGTGTACTTTCTGAGAAACTACCTTTAAACGGTTTATGCTTCTGGCGTTCACGTGTCAGCGGGACTGACCCGGCAGCGACACCCGGCGTGTAGGAGCGCTGGTTGAGGGTGAGCTGACATAGTAGAGCTTGGAGTCCTCCTTCAGATCGATAGCTGATGGGTCGACGATTCAAGCCGCCATTATGAGAGCTTTGAGAGCTGGGACGAAGCTGAAAAACCGTCTCAGGCTTGTTGAGGAGGCGAGGCAGGAGGCAAGGGTACCCATAATCCTTCTAAGCTAATATAACCCGATTTTTCAGACGGTTTTAAGGAGCTTCTTTGGGGAGGCGGAGGCTAGAGGGGGTGGATGGGATTTGGTGCCGGACTTGCCTGTAGAAGAAGCAGACGAATACGAGGAGTTTTCCGAAGCCTACGAAGTGGACACCGTCTCCCTTCAGCCTCCTCCACCTCAAACGAGAGGACGAGGAGAATTGTAGATTTCACGTCAGGGTTCCTGCACCTCGTATCGGTCTTCGGGTCGCTGGAATCCGGGATAGAGTGCAGAGGTTACTGTTAAACCATAAAAAGGACTTACGGTTCACGTGGTCTCGTATCCCCTGGCGGTCAGCTTTGGCATCTCAAAGCCGGAACACGTAAAATATGTTTTAAGGGAGTGGGCTGACATCGCCGTTGTCGGGAGCCGCCTCGTAAAAAAGAGGGAAGCTTGGAAACGAGGAAGGGATGATCGCCGAGCTTCGCAGCAAAACACGCCAGTTCAAGGAAGCCACGAAAATAAGAAAAATAGGAATAAGGACGGTGAAACGTCACCACCATTTCAACTAGTCAACTAGTTATGGGGGAAGGATCAAAGATCCGCTCCAGATACACGTTAAAAAAAGGGCCCGGCTAAGCAGAGCCATGCACGGGAGGAGTGGTCATTAAGGTGGGTAGGCGCTTTCACAAGCACTCTAACCGCCCTCATAGAGAATAAATTTATTTCTATTTTTCCAAGAGGCTATCATGGACGACTGCTGGTGGTTTCATGAGGAGAGCTGAGGACCTGTTGAAGGATGCCGAGGACTTCTTAGGCGCAGGTAAGGATCTCCTCGTAACCGGCCGGTGGGCTAAGGTCTGCTTTATGGCCCAGCAAGCCGCCGAGCTGGCAGCTAAAGCCGCACTGAATGCTTTGGGAAGGGAGAGAAGAGGCTACTCCGTACACAGGCTACTAGAGGAGTTGTCAGGTTTGCTTCCCGGCGGCGAGGACGTCGCCGCTCTAGTCGAGGACGCTAAGATCTTAGACCAGTATTATATTCCGACGAGGTACACGAACACTTTCCCGGAAGGTTCAGCTAAGTCCCACTTCACCGGGAGGCAAGCTAAGGAGGGACGTTGAAACAGCTGAGAGGATACTTGGCAGAATGGAGGGAGGCGTCCATGGGCGTGGATGAGGAAATTGAGAGGTTTTGCGTTGAGGCGGTTAGAAGAGGGGCAAGGTCCATCATACTTTTTGGCTCAAGGGAAGGGAGAACATACCGAGGAGAGCGACATTGACATATGCCTTGTAGCGAGCTACCTGCCAGACGACGTTTTTAAGAGGAGGCATCCTGCCCCGTCAGGATACAAGCTCGTCTCCGTTATGGGGTTTCACCCTGACGAGCTTCTCTCAATGCTCAGCAGAGGAAACCCGCTGATATTAGACATAGTCAAGTATGGGGTAGTGCTCCACGACGACGGCTTCTTCGAGAAAGCACGGGAAGTCTACCTTGAAACCGTTAAAAAGTATGGGCTTAAAAGGGACGGTAAAGGAGGACGTGGAGGAGGAACCATGAAACGAGAATGAATGGATCCGCAGGTTCTCCACATCCTTAACGATTAATGATGAGTGAAGCCTGTAAAGGGGGGGACTTTAAGCTACGCCTTGAAGGCCGCGTCCGCCCCCGAGGAGCCCTCCCCTGTTAGCCGGCACGTGTAACGCAGACGCCCACCACCAGCAAAAACATACACCGTTACATTGTAGGTTAAAGTTAGGGGGTAGTGGGGTTAGCGAAGCGCCGGGTCACCGTAATGCTGATCCTAGCAGCGGCTGCCGTGATGGTTGGCGTACCCTGTGGGCTCGACGTGGACCGCAACCCCGGCTGGCCCCAGGTAAACGACTGGGACGTCAGCCCAGCTGGAATCTTCCTCGACTCCGACACGTACATGGTTTTTCAGTGTAAGCCACAGTAATTTAACGAGCCCCACAGCCGAGGACGCCGCGTAAGGGCGTACGCCCTCCTCAAGGCGTGCTGAACCGGTGGTACTGTACCCGTATGGAAGCAGCCTTTTCCACCGCCCTGTGAGGAACGGGCCCACACCTTTGAAACCCTAAATTTAACGGCGCCGCGGAAAAGCCTTCCCTACTTTTCACGGTTAAGACGCTGAGGGGACTTCAGCCCACGCACCCACTAGCCCTAGCCCGTGCGCAACTTTCAGGATAACGCGTGTACACCTCTGCTACTAAGCGACGCGGGGGTGGACGCGGAAGCTTTATATGGAGGAGTCCAACAGGATGTCACGTTTTTCATTGCCGTCGGAGGTGGCTCCGGTGAGACGCGAGGAAGGGTTCTTTGAGGGGTTTAGGGGAGTAAAGCTCTACTACCAGGCTTGGAGGCCTGACGGTGAGGGGAAAGCGGTAGTTATAATAGTTCATGGACTCGTGGAGCACTCTGGAAGGTACATGAACGTGGTTGAAAGACTGGTTCCCAAGGGCTACATCGTCTATGCGTTTGACCACAGAGGGCACGGCCGGTCTGAGGGCGAGAGAGCCCACGTCGAATCATTCGACGAGTTCGTCGAAGACCTCAGATTGTTCTTCCAGTTTGTACGGGAGAGGGAAAAGGGGAAGAAGGTCTTCATGCTTGGCCACTCCATGGGGAGCCTAGTTACGATGGCCTACCTTTCAAGGTATCCTGAGGGGGTTTCAGGCTTCATCCTCTCGGGGACTGGAGCGCGCCCAGGCAAGGTTTCACCGGTTATACGTTTCCTGCTCACTTTGATAGCGAAGGTTGCCCCCAAAGCCAGGTTCGCCCTCCCCTGGGATCCATCCTTCATAAGCAGGGACGAGGAGGTTGTTGAAGCCTACGTTAAAGACCCGTTGGTGTCGAAGAAAGCCTCTGCACGCCTGCTAGCTGAAATATACTACAACACGTCGAAGATAGCCCGGGAGGCGGCGAAAATAAAAATACCCTGCCTCATCCAGGTTGGAGGGGCGGACGTGGCGTTTGACCCTGAAAGCAGAGAGGAACTCTACAGCATGCTCACCATGAAGGATAAAACCCTTAAAGTGTATGAAGGCTACCGACACGAGGTCTATAATGAGCTTGGAAAAGAAAAACCGTTGGAAGACTTGGAGGAATGGCTGGAGAAGCACGTCTAAACGCGCCCGGCGAAGTAGCACAGCAAGCACCTCTGAAAGCTACTGGCGTTTAAGGCCCCCCACAACACACGTGCACCTTTCACCCCAGTCAGATGGCTTAACGGCTTCATGTTAAAGAAAAACCCGGTTTAACAGCCCTCCAACATCACCCGTGGACCCATGGCGCCCTCCAGGAAGACGTGGCTTAGACTTAACCCCCGGGAGAGAAGCTAGTGCCGGGTGGAGATGCGAGACAGCCCCCTCTCAACCGGCTGTTAACGGAGTCGACAGGTTTTTATTGGCTGCAAGCATTATTTCCCATAGTAAACATTCACAGCTCTTCTTCTCTTCTTTTGAAGGGTTAAGAGGGGGGTGCAAGTTGAAGATCGCAATAGTGGTTCCTCCATGGGTCAGGGTGCCCCCTGAAGGATACGGGGGCATAGAGCTGGTCGTAGGCCTACTTGCAGATGGGCTTGTGAAGAAGGGGCATGAGGTCACCCTCTACACGGTTGGGTCGAGCAGATCTAAGGCTGGGGTGAAATTCTTTTTCGAGCACCCAATGTTCCAAGCCTCATGCGGGGACGTGTCAAGCTTCCTGAACGTAGCAGTCACACACTCCCTCTGGGCCTACATGGACATAGAACGGGAGGGCTACGACGTCGTCCACGATAACACGTGGAAGGAAGGGTTGGCGTGCGCCCGCTTCATCAGCACACCGGTCGTCCACACGATCCATGGAAACTTCAACTGGGAGAACAGGAAGTTCTACGGCATGTTCGTAGGGGACGGCCACGTGGGCTTCGTAACGGTGAGCAGGTTCCTCATGGAGTCCTTCCCAGGGCTAAACTACCTTGGCGTGGTCTACAACGCGGTGGACGTGTCAAGATACCCGTTCCGGGAGGAGAAAGAAGACTACTACGTGTACGTTGGAAGGTTCAACGAGGAGAAGGCCCCCCACATAGCATGCAAGGTTGCATCCGAGCTAGGAGTGAAACTCTACCTTGCAGGCAAGGTGAGGGAGAAGAGGGAGAAAGAATACTTCAACGCCCACGTTAAACCCTACCTCAACGATAACATTAAATACCTTGGAGAAGTCAGTGAGGAAGAGAAGCTTAGGCTGCTCTCACACGCTAAAGCCTACCTGTTCCCCATCCAGTGGGACGAGCCCTTCGGAATAACGATGATTGAAGCGTTAGCGTGCGGGACGCCGGTCGTAACGTTTAGAAGGGGGTCGGCCCCCGAGGTCGTCGAACACTGCAGGACCGGCTTCGTCGTCGACACGGTTGAAGAGTTCGCCGCGGCGCTCAGCGAAGTGGAGGCGATAAACCCGAGGAAGTGCAGGGAGAGAGTCGAGGAAACGTTCAGCGTGGAGAGGATGGTTGATGGCTACGAGAAAGCCTACAGGGAAATGGCTAGAAAGCGGGTGGCTGAACCATGGCTAAACCATCGTTTAAGGACGACGGGTGGATCCTGGAAGAGGAAGAATTCCACAGGCCCTGGCTTCCTTACTGGGAAACCGTCTTCACGATAGGAAACGGGTACATGGGGCTGAGGGGATCCCTCGAGGAGGGGTGCGAAGGATCCCATCCCGGAACCTACATTGCAAGCGTCTACGATAAAGGTGAGGCGTTGTCCAGCGAACTGGTCAACGCCCCTAACCCCCTCAGTTTAAAGATTTACGTGGAAGGGAAGCCGCTGAGCGCCGACTCCATGAAGGTTTCCTTCCACACCCGCAGCTTGAACCTGAAGCACGCCGTCCTGTCGAGGAGGACGGTTTTCGCCGACGAGGATGGAAACCGCTACGAGTACGCTTCAAGGCGCTACGTGTCCATGGCCAACGTGCACTTGGGAGTCTTGGAGGTGGAGTTCGCCTCGCTCGACCGCGACTGCAACGTAACCCTCAGGAAGCTGATAGACGGAGGAACAGCCAACACGCTACACCCCCTAAACCAGCCAGTAAAACACTACAGGGTCGTGGACAGGCACGCGGGGCAAAACACGTCATACCTGGAGGCTGAAACCTTCGACTCCAAAATCAGGATAGGAGTCGCAGTAGGCGTGGGGTCCAGCGAAAAACTGCCTTTCAACATGGTGGAGGAGGGCGACGTGGCAGCCAGCGAGTGCTCCTTCCTCGCAGAGAAAGGGAGGCGCTACAAGTTCACGTTCTACTTCGCAGTGTTCACCTCGAGAGACCCAGACCTGAAGTCCTATGGGGGAAGCGTGAAGGATGCTTGCTTAGCAATCCTGCGTAGCGCCATCGGCAAGCAGGAAGCAGCCTTCCTAAGCCACAAGAAGGCTTGGGAGGAGAAGTGGGAAACCTGCCAAGTTGAAGTGGACGATGACGAAGTGAGGAACGCGGTTCGCTTCGCCATCTACCATCTTTTAATTGCGGCTCCGCGAGGGCTCGACGCAAGCATCGGGGCCAAGGCACTGTGCAGCGAGTGGTACGGAGGGCACGTCTTCTGGGACACGGAAATATACATGCTGCCATTC
>JAPDJY010000065.1:0-27554 GCA_029258835.1 Thermoproteota archaeon
CAGAAACAGTCATTGGTGTGGATTTGGGAGAGTGGAATGTTGCTACTGCTATAGCTATTTCAAGGCAAAATCCAAAGCCTACGAGAGGCAGATTCTGGAGCGGTGCAAAGATAAGAGAAATCAGAGGGAAATATACTCATATCAGAAGGAACTTGCAGAGGAAGAAGAGGATAGACTTGGTTAGAAGAATTGGAAGCAAAGAAAGACGAATAGTTAATCAGATATTACACAAAATTGCAAAAGAGGTTGTAGAATATGCTAAACAGTTCGAAAAGCCAGTAATAGTGATGGAACAACTTAACGGAATAAGAGAAAACATGAACGGCTCTGCTAAGCTAAACAGAAGACTACATGCTTGGGGTTTCAGAAAACTTCAAAAATATATTGAATACAAGGCAAACTTAGAGGGAATCTCCATAGTGTATGTTAATCCGAAAAATACTTCGAAAAGATGTCATAGATGTGGGCATGTTACCCAAGTAGATAGTAGGGAATTTAGATGTCCAAAATGTGGTTTGGTCTATAATCGGGATTTAAACTCTGCAATAAACATAGCCCATGTCTTAATAAAGGCATGGAATGGGGCTGTGAGTAAGTTTTAAATACTACAAAGTTTTAGTAATATATATGCACCCCGAACTATGTTACTTAGCGGGTTTGTTTGAGGGAAAAGGGACTATCAGTATTGACGTTATCCAAGAGCCAAAGGGGCGTTATGGTATAAGGCTCAAACCATTAGTGGAATTTACGATTTCAATTGATGATTCCATCATAATAGAGGATTTCAAAAAACATATTCCTGTAAATTGGTTAACGGTTGTAAGAAAGAAAGATAACGCTATTAAAATTAGATTAAGAGACCAAGAAAGCATTAAGCGGTTCATAGAACGTCTTTTTCCGTATTTTAAATTACCAACAACACGGAAAAAGGCAGAACTCATGCTAAAAATACTCTCGAAAGTGGGTAAACATAAGAGGGGTGGATTTTCGAAGGATGAATTTATAGAACTACTTAATTTAACTAGGGAACTAAAGTTGCTTCAAAAGAAAGCGAGAAATAGAGCAAAGACAAATATAGACAACCTAATTTCAAAAATAAGTTGTGAACCCCCCCCGAACTCCCAGATGAAGTCCTGACGAAAAGTCAGGATGGAACGGGAGGAGCCCCGTCCGTAAGGGCGGGGTAGTTCACTTGGTCTGCCATCAAAGTCAAAAACCTTTAGAGGTCTGTCTTATCCCGTTGTTTACGCCGGCTTTTCCGCTTAAATGCTGTTTCTTTCAGAGCACTCTTTCTCAGTCTTCTTTCGGTGTTACGCCGAGAAACCTTCCGGGGGTTATCCTCTCCTTTTCGAGGAATTTCACACTTCGCTCCTTAAACTCCTCTGTTGACCAGACCAGCGCAGTTAAGTCTCTTGCCAGCTGCCAGTTGAGCATTGCAAGGTTCGTCCAAAACTTTGAGCATGATTTCATCACACGGAATGCTTGAGGACTCGACCTTTCTATTATTTCCATAGCTAAAGACTCGGCTTCCTTTTCAACGTCACCGTCGTCTACGACACGATTCACTAGTCCAAGCTGGTATGCTTCCTCAGCCGTCAGGAGTCTAGCTGTGAACAGAAGTTCTCTAGCCCTTTTCTCGCCGACTATGAGGGGAAGCAGCTGAACCCCTCCTCCAAGCGCGGTCGAGCCAACGATGATTTCAGGCTGCCCAAGCTTACTAGATCTTCCAGCAACGACCAGGTCACACATCATTACAAGTTCGTGGCCTGCTGCAACACAGTTGCCCTTCACGGCAGCTACAACGAGTTTCCCCGTATCCCTAAGGAGGGTGATCACTCTCATGTATGCTTCCTGCCATAGTATTCCTGCTTCGAAGTCGTTCTCCATGAGCTCCTTTAGATTTGCACCAGCGCAGAAGTCGTCTCCACTACTAGTCAGAATGACGGCTTGTACTTCATCGTCCCTGTCGGCTTTTGCAAGCGCCTCATACAGGCTCTTCAGGAGGGTCGTGTCCAAGAGGCACACTTTCCCCTGATAGACTAGCTTCACCCATGCTATCTTATTAGAAGACTTCTCTAATAAAACATGATTCATTGCTCTCGCCTTCAGCTACTTTTTTCAACTTTAAAGTAGTCGTACCATCCTCCTCTACTATCAGGGATAAACCTTTTATCGCCCTTGTACCCTGACAGGACCAGCTTCTTTAGCGTGACCGGGGGTGCGTAGCGCTTCTCACCGGTTTCCCTGTAAACGTACTCTCCAACTCGGAAAGCTGTGTCCAAACCCGTGAAGTCCATTAGTTCAAACGGACCCATAGGAAAGCGGAACGCAAGTTTGCACATGGTGTCTATCTCCTTTATTCCCGCAATGCCCTCCTCAAACATTCTAATAGCCTCCATGAACCAGCACATCATGAAGCGAGTCGTGAAAAAACCAGGGGAATCCTTCGCCTCCACAGGTACCTTGCCAAGTCTCTTGGAGAGTTCAACCGTTAGTTGAAAGGTTTCATCCGATGTCAACGCTCCTCTAACAACTTCTATAAGCTTTATCACGGGGGCAGGGTTAAACCAGTGCATCCCTATGAACCTATCCTTCCTCTCGACGGAGGAAGCCAGGTCGCTTATGAGTATGGCTGAAGTGTTCGAGGCGAAGACGGTCTCCTCCTTGCATATCTTATCAAGGTAGGAGAAAGCTTCCTTCTTAATTGCAGCGTCCTCTGGTATAGCTTCAATAAGGAAGTCGACGTCTTTAAGGTCGCTGCGAGACGTAGTCGTCTTGATCCGCCCTATGATCTCCTCGACGTCGTCGTCTCTGAGGCGGCCTTTCTCGACAAGCCTCATTAGCCCAAATGGACCATCCCTTATCATAGCTAGAGCCTTACTTAGAGTCTTCTCACTTCTACTAAACAGAACGACCTCGTAGCCGCTTCTAGCGCAAACCTGGGCGATGTCACGTCCTATCGTCCCAGCACCAAAAACCCCTATCACCTTCACATCATCAACCCTCATCGACACCACCATCAAACACTAAAAGCCGCACCACGCTCTTAATAACAACTCTTATATTAAGTTGCTGAATAAACGCAAAACTCTATTAACTCTCTTCCGGTTGATTGCCGTCACATGAAAAACCATTAAAGACGATTTCATTCGAAAAAGAATGGAAGATGGGAGAAAAACTAGGAAGACGCCACGGTTTTACACGATTTTCGTTGATTCCCATACGCCTATCGCGATCCCGAGCTCCTTATGTTCTTTTCCTGCCTCTTCAAGCGGTATTCCCTTAAGGGCTGCGTCTATGGCCTGCCTGAAAGCCATTGCTCCTGCTCTAGGTCCTTCGGGGTGTGCGTGTATTCCTCCCCCAACACCTATTACGATGTCTACCCCTAGGTCGAGCATTAACTGGGGTACATGCCTGGGGATTATTCCTCCTGAGGGCATCGGGAAAACCTTTTTAATGTGGTAAAGCGGGTACCTGAGCTCCCTAGCTATTCTAATGTAGGATTCACGTAGGAATGGCGCCTTTCCGTAGGGTGCAGGGTACACCACTATGTCTGCCCCAGCTATTCTTGGAAGCTTACCCATAATCAAGTGGGAACTTAACCCATATTCTGGAGCCATGTAAATGGCTCCGGTGAAGTCCGGCAGGTGTGCTAGGATCGGTACGTTTATGCTTGGATCTTCAGCTAGGTCCCTCAGCGTCTCAAGGCCGATGGGGAGAGCATCCACCATTAAAGCGTTGCCTCCGAGCTCTATAACCTTCTCAGCTAGCTCTATGACGCGTGAAGGCCTATCAGTTATGTTTATTGTGTATAGGGTTTTCTCGCCTTTCTCCTCGTCGGCTTTATCTATTGCCTCCATGAACTTTACAACTCTGTCCTCTACTTTGTTAAGCTCCATGTCAGCCAGCAACTCATCGTCTTTTATTATGTCCACGCCCCCAGCGGCAACCTCGTACGCGAGCTCGGCTCCTATCTCTGGAGGAGAGTAAACACAGGGCTTAATCATGTTGTTAACGAGTGGTCTGTCCTTGACTCCCAAGATCTTTCTAACCCCTTCGATGCCGAACTTCGCACCCTTAAAGCCTTCAAGATACTTCTTGGGGAAGGCTAAGTCTAGAAGCTTAATTTTTCCTCCAGCCATAAGGTTTCCCGCCACGGTCGCGAAGAGCATGGGGAACTGGGAGCCGCAAAGGTTCACTATGGGGAAGGCGATCTGAACTATGTACTGGCGTTCCTCAACGTCCTTAGGCACCGACCATTGGTATGATGGAGCCTCATACACCCCTATAACCCTTGCAACATGCTTCTTTCTGACCTCGGGAGTTTCCTTTGGAACCGGAGTCCAGGTTCCAGTACTCTGCTCGACGGCAGCCATCTGGGATAAGCCGTAAGCATCAAGCCCTGCAGGTAGACACATGTAATATGTGGCAACTATGTATTCTTCTGGGTCAAACCCTTCAGGTAAGGCTTCAGGCACGTCTAAGTACTCGTATTCATACCCTGACAAATCTACCAGCCTCCAAAGGGAACGGTAATACACGAGGTTTTAAACTTTATGTTCAAAAATTCTATTGGAGAAAGAGGAAAAACACTTTTTTCTTAAAAACAAGTAACTATGAATGTTTTATTTTCGCAAAAGCATCCAAAACAGAAAAATAAATGGAGAAAATTTTCCTCCTCTTAGAGGAGGAGAGATGTTCTTTCTTTCGAAACAATAAAGGAGGATGAGAGCGATGGAGTACATAGGTATGCAGTCATTAACGGTGTTCTACATGGTTGAGGTAGCTGGAAGGGTGGAAGAGAGTTATAGATTAAACGTTGTTCCCACAGCGGACACTACCGTTTTTTCGGGGAGCTTGTTTAAAAGGCTGGCAACGAACTTAACTCCACTACAATGAAGGGGGGAGAGTATTTCAGGGTTTACTTCCTTCAGTTTTTCTATGGTTTCGCTTACACGCTGCTGAGAAGCCCAGTTCATGTGTAATCCACCTATGAGCGCGTATACTTCACGTACCCCCGAGAGACTTTGAGCGTTTTCCAGTGTGTTCATTACTCCTGTATGACCGCATCCTGTAAGAACAACTAGCCCTTTATCCTTAACCTTTATGTAAATGGATTTTTCATCTCTGAAGTCGTCAAAGACGATTTCATCGCCCCTCTCGGTGTACAACCCCCTTGACACTTCCTCAGGGTGATGTATGGGTATTTCGCCGCTCGTCCAAACCCCTGGTGCAAGCTCAACGGGGTTAGGATCCTCGATGACTTTTACTCCTTTCGCTTTGGCGGTGTTTTCAACTAGCTCCTTGTTTAAGGGTGGAAGCCTCACGGCTTTCCCCTCCTTCATCAGCCTCTCCATTTCTTCCTTACTTAGCTCGATGGATTTTCCTGTCAGCTCCCCTCGAAGAGCATATTTCACGCCGAACACTCCCGGGTGAAGGATCACCTCAGTCCCTGGGGAGAGTTCATTCATCACTTGAATAAGTGAGCCGAAGTGGTCATAGTGTCCGTGGGATATGACTACTTTCTCGATGGACTTTGGGTCGACGTTAAGTTGCTTCATGTTGTTTAATACCGTCCCCTTAATCCCACACGTGTCCAGCAGAATGGTGTGCCAACCGTCTTCTGACTTAACCTGTAGCAGCAAGGATAAGCCGTGCTCGCCTAGACATCCTATAGTCATAGCGCCAGCATGAGACACTTTACCCTTAAACCTCTCGTCTATGATCAGAGTTACATCTACGGTGTTCTCTGCCAAAACCAGTATTCTAGCCTTCTCCACTCCTACTCCAAAGTTGACGCTCATCTTTTCCCTCCAATAAATTCACATTGTTAAGTAGGGGGAGTTTGACTATTAAAAATTCCTATTAATGGGAATTTTTATGTTTAGGTGATCTTATGCTATCAACCACCTTCACGTTAAGCCGCCTTTAAACATCGGCGCTTAGTGCTGCGTCATAAAGGACCGGAGAGAATAGAGGTAAATGGTGTGAGGCCAGTAAGGGAATTGCTTTTATTAAGTGTCTTTTTTATTTAATCGTTAATGGAGGGGAAATGTTGGAAATTCTCATTAAGAATGGGAGGATTGTGGATGGAAGCGGTAATCCATGGTTTAAAGGAGACGTCCTTGTTAAAGGAGAAAAAATAGCTAAAGTTGGAGGTAATATTGCCGCTGACGCTGAACTCGTCATTGATGCTCAAGGGTTAATCGTATCACCAGGGTTCATCGACGTTCACACACTCTGACATCGGATTACTAGCGGATAAGAGCGCGTTAAACTACGTCAGCCAAGGTGTGACGACGAACGTGATAGGTAACTGCGGCCTTTTGGCTGCACCCCTAAACAGGGACACGGTTCATGAGCTTCTTGCCATAGCTGCACCCGACTTTGAAGGAGATCCAACGCAGCTATGGACTACCATGGACGAGTATTTAAGACTTATAGAGAGCGGGGACAGCTATCAACGTTGTGCCATTGGTTGGGCATACGACGACACGGATCGCGGTGATGGGAGCCGAGGAAAGAGATCCAACCAAGGAAGAGTTAGAGGAAATGAAGAGGCTGACCGAGCGGAGCATGGAGGAGGGAGCCTTCGGGCTTTCAGCCGGCTTAATATACGTGCCAGCCATCTTCGCTAAGACCGAGGAGCTTGTAGAGCTATGCAGAGTTGTTTCAAGGTTTAACGGCGTGTTTAGCATTCACGTCAGAGGAGAGGGTAAAAACGGCTTGGAGGCGATAAAGGAGGCTATTAGGATTGCTAAGGAGGCGGACGTTCCCTTAGAGATATCCCATCTTAAAGCGTTTGGTAGAGGTAGCTGGGGGGAGAGCGTTAAAAGGTTAAGGGTCATTGAGGAGGCGAGAGAAGAGGGGGTTGACGTCACAGCGGACTACTTACCCTTATACTTTCGCCATGACTTTCATTCACGCCCTATTTCCGCCTTGGCTTCTCAAAGAGGGCGTTAAAAAGATGCCTGAGATGGTGAAGAACCCGGAGGTGAGGAGGAAATTAAAGGAGTATTATAAGGGGGAGTTCTTCGAGGGGCTCTCCGGTAAGGAGGACTGGACGCTAGTTATCCTGTCAAACCCTAAAAACCCGGAGTATAGAGGGAAATCTATACTAGAAATAGCGGAGAAAGAAGGCAAGGACGTTGTAGATGCACTCTGCGACGTAGTCGAAGCGGAGGGAGCCTCCATTGGGATCATAGTACATGAAATAAGCGAGGAGGATGTGGACAACATAGCTAGGCACCGTTTAACGATGGTTGGATCAGACGGGGGCATTCCAGCGTCGCCAAGAGACATGGTGCACCCCCGATACTATGGAACATTCACCAGGGTTTTAGGGTACCAAGTGCGGGAGAGGAAATTGTTTAGCCTCGAGGAAGCCGTCGGGAAGATGACGTCGCTCCCAGCGCAAAAGTTTAAACTGCTTAGCAGGGGGCTCATCAGGGAGGGGATGTACGCTGACCTAGTGGTTTTCAACCCGAAAACGATAAGGGATGAAGCTACATTAGAGGAGCCAGTTAAGCTTTCAGAAGGAGTAGAGTACGTCATCGTAAATGTAAGAGTGGTTTTCGAACATGGCGAGTTGACCGGGGAGTACCCGGGAAAGGTGTTGCGCTACAAACCCCAAGAAACTTTAAAATAAACGGGGGAAGAAGGGGTTTATGGAGGGGTTATTTTTGAGTGGGGTTAGATTAGCGTCTCTTATGGCTAAGGTGCGTGTTGACAGGTTTTTTTACAAGGCGTGCGGGTACGTTGACGAAGACTTGGAGAAGCCTGTAATAGGTGTTGTGAACAGCTTCGAGGAGGCTAACCCGGGGCACATACATTTAAGAGTGTTGGCTGAGGCCGTGAAGGCAGGTGTTTACTCGGCTGGGGGGACGCCGGTTGAAGTTAACGTTATTGGCCCCTGTGCAGCTTACTCTAGAAATTACAGGTACGATCTCCCTACAAGGGATGCAATAGCCGACAGCATGGAGGTGCAGCTCCAGCAGTCTGTATGTGATGGCCTAGTCTGCATAGGAAACTGTGATAAGATCATTCCGGGGATGTGGCTGGGGGCTGCCAGGCTAAACCTTCCAACGATATTCGTCACCGGTGGACCAGCCATCCCCGGATCCTTTGAAGGAGAAACCACCTGTTTTCCTCTCGACGCCTTGGTTCCACTGGTTAGGAGGCATTTTTCAGGCGATATAACAGAGGAGGAGCTTGAAAGGAGGGTGGTTGAAGCGGAGGATGAATGGATTGAAAGCTGTGGTGCATGTCCGGAGATGACGACAGCTAACACCGTTCAAATGTTAACTGAGGCGATGGGGCTCGCCCTACCCTACTCCTCGACTGCTCCAGCGGTATCGTCGCAGAAGGTTAGGTTTGCAAGGAGAGCTGGCATGAGAATAGTTGGACTCGTAAAGGAGGGGATAAGGTTTGCAGACGTAGTGACGGAGAAGGCTCTTGAAAACGCCTTCAGGGTTCTATGTGCTGTTGGCGGGGGAACTAACGGGGCGCTCCACCTACTGGCGCTCTCGAACGAGCTGGAGCTGATTGACAGGGTGAACCTGGAAACTCTTGACAGGGTTAGCAGGGAGACTCCCTTCCTTTCCGCTATAAGGCCCAGTGGCCCAAGCACCGTCGTCGACTTCCACAGGGCTGGAGGGGTTCCCGGGGTGATGAAGGAGCTGGAGGGGTTGCTGCACCTCGACCCTGTGACGGTGACGGGTAACACGGTAGGGGAAAACCTGAGGTCGGTCAGCGTCAGAGATAGAGGGATCATCCGGTCAAGGAAGGAGCCCATAATGAATGAAGGGGCGTTTGCAGTTCTTAAAGGCAACATAGCTCCTCAGGGTTCAATATGTAGGTATACGTCCGTTAAGAGGGAGCTTTTAAGGTTTAAAGGGGAGGCAAACGTCTGCAACAGCATGGAGGATGCGGTGATGAAGCTTATCTCGGATAAAGTGGAGGAGGGGCAGGTTCTAGTGGTCAGATATGAGGGGCCTAGAGGGGGGCCGGGGATGACGGAGATAGTCATAGTAAGCTTTCTTGCGAGGATGATGAACATAGGGAGGCTTGCGATCGTGACCGATGGGCGTTACAGCGGGACAGCTGAGGAGCTCCTCCACGTTGGACACGTCACCCCTGAGGCTGCTATTGGAGGGCCACTAGCACTCGTAGAGGATGGCGACACCATAACGATAGATGTTCCAGCTAGGAGAATAAACGTTGACGTTTCTAGAGAGGAGCTGGATGATAGGGCTTCAAGGTGGAGGCCGCCTGAGCCGAAGGTTAGGAAGGGAGTTCTTGCGGTTTGGAGCCAGCTGGCGGAGCAGGCAAGTAAAGGAGCGACGTTGAAGACCAAGATCTAGCCGAGTGTGTCTGCTCCACGGCGGCCAGCACGCCTCCATCAACCCATAACATGCTTCCAACCCGAAAAAGGAACTCTTTGATTTCCCTCGGGTGACGGGCAGCGTGCAACGTGTACGCGTGGAATGTTTCTAAGAGTCTTGTGAGGGTGAGATAAGGGGAGGTGGTAAGGGTGGGTTTAGGAAAAGGGGGTGGTGTAACGCAACATGAGAAGCTTGGTGGGGAGCTTGCGAGCAGATTGGGGGGTTCTACGCTGGAGGAGGATGCTGTTAGGTTGCTACGTTCCCCCTCCCGGGATTTAACGGAGCACGGCGTTAACCCGTCATACTTAGGAAGGTGAAGTTTTCAAGGAGCCTAAGCGACTGGCTGCGGCTGTGGAGCTAGTCTAGCCACCCCTTAGACTTCCAGTATTCGTAGTCGGCTTTGAAGAAGTCCCTCCCTTCAGATATGAGCTTTTTCAACGCCTGAAACTCGCTCGACTTGAGCACTGTTTCCTCCCAGTTAAACCCTCGCTTTTCCACTATGCACTGAACCATTTCCTTTCCCAGGCTGGCAGCGCGGTCGAGGTCTTCTTCGTCGAGTTCCATGATGTTCCTAGCTAGAGCGGCGACCACGCCAACAGGGTAGGCTCCTTGGGCTACGAGGAAGTTGAGCATGTAGCGTGCAACGGACTCTACGTCTCCGACGCCCATGTAAACGGATATGGCTGCTGCGTACTTCCCGTGGAGGCTTGGTCTATGGATCATGGAGAGGCAGCGGTCGATGAGGTTTTTCATGAGGCCCGTAACGTGGAGGACGTATACCGGGCTCGCCATAACTATGCCGTCAGCCTCAACCATTTTACCTTGAATCATCTTAACATCATCATTCTGAGGGCATTCCCCCTTAACAAGGCAGGAACCGCACCCCTTACAGTAGTTAATACGGTGATCTTGGAGTAGGATTATCTCGGTGTCCGCACCATGCACCCCACATTCCTCGAGCATTCTCTTGGTAAGCCTGTAAGTGCAACCCCAAGTCCCGTGAGGGCTTCCAACCATCGCCAAAACCTTCATGCAACCACCTAACTATTATTAGGAGGAAACTCCGTTAAAGCTTGATGCCTTCAGGCGGCGGTGAGGAAACATAAACGTTGAATGTGTCGGTCGTATCCGCCAAGATCCGTAGGCATGTAGATTCGTCGTGAGGAAGCGTTTAAACCAGAGGCAAGGAAACATTTTAAAGTTAAGGGTTGAACTTGAATAGTAGGCGTAGTGGACTCTTGACGGTGCTGATTTCATGCAGCTGGTTTTAACGTTGAAGACTACTTCCCCGGGGAGTGGCTTGATGGGGGGTTAGGGAGGTTAGGAGTTAAGGTGGGATGGTGGTGAAGACTATTGTGGCTTTAGGAGGCGACGGGATTGGACCTGAGGTTGTGGATGCTGCCTGCTACGTGCTGGAGAACATGGGGTTAGACTTGGAGATAGTTAAGCCTCCCTGCGGGGAAAGAGCCGTTAAGGAGTATGGTACCCCGTTCCCGAAGGAGACCATGGAGCTGACCAATTCGGCTGACGCTATCCTGTTCGGGGCAAGCGGGGAGGCGAGCGTCATCATCTTAGCGTACTTAAGGTGGTTTCTCGACACGTACGCGAACGTTAGGCCGGTGAAGTACTATGAGGGGGTTCCAACCCCAATAAGGAGCCCTGAAGGGGTTGACTTCGTTATAGTTAGGGAGAACACTGAGGGTCTTTACCCTGGAAGGGAGGGAGATATATCCCTCCTAGCGGAGAAGATGCCGGATTATAGGGATAGGCTGGGTAGAGGGTTTGCCGACTATGGTGAGGGAAAGTTCGCCATCGGGCTCTACACGGTGAAGGGGTGCAGGAGGATAGCAGAGTTCGCCTGCAAGGAGGCTTTGAAAAGGAGGAGCAGGGGGTTCCCGGGGAAGGTGACCTGCGTGACGAAGTCGAACGTTCTCAGGGAGAGCGGAGGGTTGTTCCAGAGGATGGTGGAGGAGGAGGTTAGGAAGCACCCTGAGCTGAAGTATGAGCACTTCTACGTGGACGACATGGCTAGGAGGATAGTTAGGTTTCCAAGGGAAATGGACGTGGTCGTCACTACCAACATGTTTGGGGACATACTATCCGACCTAGCGGCGGAGCTCATGGGAGGGTTAGGGATGGCTCCGAGCGCTTGCATAGGAGACAGGCACGCCTACTTCGAGCCCGTCCACGGGTCAGCACCGGACATAGCGGGTAAAGGCATTGCGAACCCCACGGCAACCATTCTTTCATGCGTTATGATGCTCGATTACCTTGGCATGGAAAGGGAGGCCGAGGAGCTTGAGAGGGCTGTTGCGGAGGTCTACAGGAAGGGGGAGGTTCTAACCCCGGACATGGGTGGAACGGCGAAGACCATGGAGGTGGCGGAGGCAGTCCTCAGGGAGTTAGGGTAGGTGGGAGCATGGGGATGACCATGGCGGAGAAGGTTTTGGCTAGGGCGTCAGGCAGGGAGGAGGTTACCCCTGGGAAGTACGTGACTGCAAGCATAGACTGCGCCATGGTTCATGAGGGGCTGGCAGCAGTCTATGTGACCTTGCTTGGAGCGGGGATAAGCAGCGTCTGGAACCCGGACAGGATAGTTGCGGTGTTGGACCACGCAGTCCCAGCCCCGAATGAAAGGTACGCAAACATTCACAAGCTGGTCAGGGAGGCCGTTAAGAAACTCGGGATAAAGAACTATTATGGGGAGAGGGCTGGCATCTGCCACCAAGTGATGGTTGAAAGAGGGCACGTTGCACCGGGGATGCTTATCGTTGGCACCGACTCTCACTCGACGACCTATGGAGCCCTAGGAGCCGCCGGGACGGGTATAGGGTTCACGGAGATGGCTTACGTATTCGCCACCGGGAAGCTTTGGTTTAGGGTTCCCGAGACCATCAGGTTTGAGCTCGAAGGAGAGCTGCCATACAGAGTTTCAGCGAAGGACGTGATCCTCTACCTTATAGGCAAGTACTCTTCCGAGGGCGCCCAGTACAAGGCGGTGGAGTTCGCTGGTAGTGTGGCCGAGGAGTTAAGCATCGACGGAAGGATGACGATTAGCAACATGGCTATGGAGATGGGGGCGAAGTTTGCTTTCTTCGAGCCAGACGGGAAAACCGTGAAGTACCTTGAGGGGGTGGTTGAAGACGGTGAGACTTTAAAGGCGGATGGTGACGCAGAGTACGAGGAGGTTTACAGGGAGAATCTGTCAGGCCTAGAGCCGCAGGTGGCTGCACCGTTCACTGTAGACAACGTTTACCCTGTCTCAAAGTTTGAGGGCAAGAGGGTTGATCAAGGAGTTATAGGTTCCTGCACGAATGGGAGGATTGAGGATCTGCGGGTTGCCGCCGAGATCCTAGATGGGAGGGAGGTTCACCCGGATGTCAGGCTACTGGTGATCCCGGCTTCGTGGAAAATATACAGGGAAGCGTTGGAGGAAGGCATTTTAACCACGCTTATAGAAGCCGGAGCGATCATATGTAACCCTGGTTGTGGACCGTGCTTCGGAGCTCACATGGGCCTCCTCGCCTCGGGGGAAACATGCATAGCCTCGATAAACAGGAATTTTAGAGGGAGGATGGGAAGCTATGACGCTGAGGTTTACCTTGCATCCCCTGCAACCGTTGCGGCGTCCTGTGTTGAGGGGAAGATAGCCGACCCGAGAAGGTATTAAGGGGTGTAATGTTGAAGGCTAAGGGTAGAGTCTGGAAGTTTGGAGACAACATTGACACGGACTTGATAACTCCTGGAAAGTATATGGACTTGCCCATTGACGAGTTGAAGAGGCATGTCTTAGAGGCTGTTAACCCTGAGTTCGCTGCCAAGGTTAAGCCGGGGGACGTGATGGTTGCGGGAAGAAACTTTGGCTGCGGGTCGAGCAGGGAGACTGCCCCTCAAGCTATCAAGGCCCTCGGGGTGGGGGCCATCGTAGCAGAGTCCTTCGCGAGGATATTCTTCAGGAACGCTGTCGCCATAGGGCTACCAGTAATCTCATGCCCAAACGTGGCTGAGGCATTCGACAACGGAGACGAGGCGGAAGTAGACATCGAGAAGGCGGAGGTTCGAAACCTCACCAAGAATGTCACCTTAAAGGCAGCCCCTCTTTCAGAAGACATTAAAAAAGTAATACTTAAAGGAGGGATAGTTCCTCTCCTCAAAGAGTTAGCGGAAGAACAAGGCGGAAAAGCCCAGTAAGGGGAACGTTGAACAACCAATAATCTACTTGAAAGGTGGCTGAAATCATATTTTCATGGAATAGTTAGGTTAGAAAAGATTGCAAAAGAGATAAACGTGTTAAGCGTCCGGTAGTCCAAGCTAAAAAGGATGTGCGTAGTAGCTTTTAGCATTTTCTAAAAAAATTATAAAAATTATAAAATATAATGTAGAAGAAAATTATATAAAATATAATGTCCATTTAAGATTTATAATGGTGGATGTTGGTTGGGAGGAGAAGATCGATGAGTGTTTTAAAGGGTTTCCCAAGCACCATGATGGACGACTACCAGCTGAATGTGATCAAGGTTTTAGAGAGGGCTGCAAAGCTCTACGCTAGGAAAGAGGTCGTTTCTAGGAGGATTAGTGATGGGGGCATTTTCCGCTACACGTACAAGGACGCTTGGGAGAGGGTTCAGAAGGCAGCCAACTTCCTGGTGGAGGAGCTGGAGGTTAAGCCGGGAGACAGGGTAGGAGTAATAGGATGGAACACCCACAGATTCTTCGAACTATACTATGCAGCGCCAGGGATAGGTGCTGTTGTACACCAGATAAACCTCAGGCTTCACCCAGATGACCTGACCTACGTGATAAATCACGCAGGGGACAAGGTGCTGTTCATGGATGACGGAATGGTGCGACTGCTAGTTGAAAGCGTTAAGGACAAACTTGAAACTGTTGAGAAGTACGTAGTTATGAGTGACAGCAAGGAGGTTGAAACAACGCTTGAGCCAGCATACAACTACGAGGAGCTGATGGACAAGGCAAAGGCAAGCTATGATTGGCCGACAATAGACGAAAGGAGCGGGGCGGCGATGTGCTACACCACAGGGACTACCGGTAAACCTAAGGGCGTCGTCTACAGCCACAGAGCTCTTATCATGCACTCGATAGTGGCAGGATTACCGTCCACTATAAACGTGGGCGAAAAGGATTCGATGCTGGTTATAGTCCCCATGTTCCACGTAAACGCTTGGGGTCTCCCATACGGTGCACCTGCAGCAGGAGCAAAATTGGTCCTCCCAGCGCAGTTCTACACGCCGGAAATGCTCCTCGAACTCATAGAGAAGGAAGATGTCACCATAGCAGCTTCGGTCCCAACGGTATGGATTATGATAGTGGATTACCTTAAGAAAAGTGGTAAGAAGGTTGACCTAAGCGGTGTCAAGATCGTACTTGGTGGCAGCGAGCCCCCGCTAGCCTTGATGAAGACCCTAGCCGAGATGGGGGCAACGGTACAGCATGCTTGGGGGATGACCGAGACGACGCCCCTTGGAACGGCGAACGTGATAAAGAGCTACCTTGAAAAGGAGCTTTCAGAAGAGGAGAAATGGCAGCTAATGACGAAGCAAGGGCTAGTAGCACCATTGCTGGAGGCCAAAATCGTTGATGATGAAGGGCACGAACTCCCATGGGATGGCAAAACACCAGGTGAACTTGTGATCAGGGGGCCTTGGATAGCCAAGGAGTACTACAACGATGAGAGGTCGAAGGACGCGCTCATAGACGGATGGTTCAGGACAGGAGACATAGCAACCATAGACCCCGAAGGATACGTCAAAATCGTCGACCGCGCAAAGGATCTGATCAAGAGTGGTGGTGAGTGGATTAGTAGTGTTGATTTGGAGAATGCTATTATGGCTCATCCTAAGGTTAGGGAGGCTACTGTTATTGCTGTTAGTCATCCTAAGTGGCAGGAGAGGCCTCTGGCCATCGTCGTCCCTGTTGAGGAGTATAAGGGTAAGGTGACCAAGGAGGAGATCATAGAGTTTCTTAGGCCTAAGTTTGCTAAGTGGTGGCTGCCGGACGACGTGGTCTTCGTGGACGAGATACCAAAGACAAGCGTAGGAAAATTCGACAAGAAAGTGCTAAGAGAAAAATACAAAGACTACAAACTACCAACAGCAGAGTAAAACCTCCCCCCTTTTTCTACATTATATTTTAAGCTAAATTTTTAACGTTTATTCTCTTAATGGGCAAACTAATAGAACATGACAAAACATGTTCATGGAGTATTTCTTATTGTTGTCAGTCGTGTTATCCCTGGGATCCCGTCGAAGCCGCTGTCGAAACTATATATTATGTTGATGTCTAGGTCTCTCATCACAGCTACCGATACAGCATCTGTAAAACTTAACCTTTCATACCTTCTGAATATTTGGGCTCCAGCTTCAACGTGTCTATCTTCGACCTTTATTAGTGTTAACTTAGGGGAGGATAGGAGGGTGTCTAGAACCTCAATGGATTCTTTTACTCCTTTCCTCCTCCTGACGAAAGTTACTGTTTCATCGAGAATGTAGTCGGTAATTACTGGTTTCCCCAAGGAGCCTTCTTCGGCGGCGATGACTATCTCTCTGCCTAGCTCATAATGCTTTTCCTTTGGAAAAAACGCTGCGATGAAGATTGTGGTGTCTAAAAACGGGCGCCTAATGGCCACCACTAACAGCCTCGTCATGTTCTGCTACGGAGTCAAAAGCATCTTCAGTATCGTACTTCCCCACAAGGTCCGTGAGCTTAGCGTTTCTTCTTAAAGGCTTAATAAGGATTTCTTCCCCCATGTCGATCCAAAGCAACTCGTCCCCCGGCCTCAAGTCATACCTTTCCCTTGTTTCCGAAGGAACGGAAATTTGGCATCCTCTTGAAATCCTAAGCTTTTTAACTATTAACCCCACTTTAACCACCTTATCATGAAATATGCCAAACTCCATGTTAATATAGTTTTTCCATGAAAAATAGATGAATAGGCCGGAAGGCTAAAAACCATAAGCCGACCGTGACAAAACATCATGATGAAACGGCACGTCTCCATCGGAGGCTTAACCGGGAAGGTTCTGCTGCCATCCCTAAACACTCGTCCACCCATCCATGAGGGGCAATAATATAAGAGGGAAGTGAGGGGGTTCAGCGGATATAGTCTTTTATAGACATGTGTCCGCTTTGGGGCGCATCACCCTTGAAGGTTTGGTTTTATCCTTTAGGGGCTCGTCCCCTTTCGGGTGACCCCGGGAGCCCCACATCCGAAGGTGCTTGCCCCGATAGGCAGCCAGGCTGCCTGAGCAGACGGGGCTCCGATTAAATATGTCTGGGAAGAGGGATATAAACGTGTTGCGGCCGCAGAACGTCCATTAATGCCTATGAAAAATGTTACTGCTTCGCAAGGCAACTTTCCACCGTTAAACCTTTAGGAAGGATGAAACTCGGAGCGTCCCCGTGTAGGCTATATGTTAACTTAAAAGATAGGCCGTTCTTCCGGGTTTTGGAAGGGTCATTTTGAGAGGAAGTCTAGCAGGAGCTGGGTGAATGCTTCCCTTTCTTGGGCTATTAATCCGTGGCCTGCATTCTCGAATATGACTAGCTTGGCGTTGAGTATTGCCTCCGCGAGTATTTTCCCGTTCTCGGGTGGAACTAGGATGTCCTTTCCTCCGGAAACCACTAGGGTTGGCGCCTTTATATTGTTTAGTCTATCGTAAGCGTCGAAGTTCATCACAGCGTTAAGTTGCCTCATGTAAGCGTCCGGCGGGATCATATACATTGATATTCGCTTAACAGTCAGTTCTGCAACTTCAGGGTGGGTTTTTAAGTATTCCTCAGGGTAGAGGAGGGAAAGCGTGGCTCTGGCCAAGTCTTCAGGAGGTATTTTGCTTCTATCGGATGCCAGCAGGGAAATTACCTCTTGGGAAGGAGGGATGGCCTTCGACCCACCCGGGCTTGTTACACAGAGGACAAGCTTCTCAACCCTTTCAGGGTAGTTTATAGCGATCTCTTGGGCTATCATCCCGCCCATAGATACGCCCAGAATGTGGGCCTTACCTATGTTTAAAGTATCCATTAGCTTAACGGTGTCGTCGGCGAACATCCTTATGGTGTACTCTACCTTTGGCTTATCGCTTCTTCCAGCCCCCCTGTTATCGAAGACGACAACCTTAAACTCTTTCGAGACTTCCTTTATGAAGAGAGGATCCCACCAGTTCACATCAGCAGACAAACCCATAATCATGACCAGAGGGAAACCCTCCCCATGAACCTCATAGTACATGTTTATGTCTCCAACCCTAGCTATGGGCATGAAGCCTCCTCCCGAAATTACGTGCAGAAAATACGTTATAGGCAGAGTTTAAA
Organism: Thermoproteota archaeon; assembly: GCA_029258835.1. GTDB lineage: Archaea > Asgardarchaeota > Jordiarchaeia > Jordiarchaeales > Freyrarchaeaceae > Freyrarchaeum. The sequence continues at coordinate 17,712 of JAPDJY010000065.1, forward strand.
AAGCTTGCTTTAGTAGAGGCTGGTGCGGCTACCTTTTCAGCAATTCCTTCTTCAGCTCCTCCAAGATCTTTGGAAGAGCCTCCGCCGCCTTGCGCCTAATCGACATGGTTACGTACGGGGTTAGCGCAGTCGGGTTTGGGTTAACCTCCACCACCTCCGCCCCGTTCTCCAAGGCGATGAGTGGCAGCTGGGCTGCAGGCGAAACAACACCTGAAGTCCCAACAACCAAGAAGAGTTCTGCCTTGCCGCTGGCAATTACAGCCTCCCTCAAAACTTCAGGGTCTAACGGTTCCCCAAACTGAACCACGTGAGGGCGCAACGCTGTGCCGCAGCTATGATATGGTGGAATGCTTTCTAGGGGCGTGTTGGGCAGGTCGACTATCGCCCCATCCCTAGGGCAGCGCCCCTTCCACATGTTCCCGTGGAGTTCAAGTACACGCTTACTTCCAGCCCTAGTGTGAAGGCCGTCAACGTTCTGGGTTATCAACCAGAAGTTCTTAAAGTACTTCTCCATCTCCGCAATGGCTAAGTGTGCAGCGTTAGGCTTGCAACGAGCCACCAAACCTCTTCTCCACTCGTAGAACTCCCAAGTCCCCTTATTGTTCCAAGGAGGACCAGCCTTACGGGCGAGCTCTCTTGCCTCGGGGATCTCCCACATTGAGCCGCGCCCCCTAAAGATCGGTACACCGCTTTCAGCTGAAACCCCTGCTCCTGTAAGAACTACCACGTGGAGGTCACGGCTCACCATAATTTTCAACCTATCAACCAACATGATCCATCATCTCCAGTTGATTCTCCCTCCAGCACATCCTCCTTAAGAGGGTGCCGCTTCATTTTCAATTCAACCAGTAGAGCCAAAAAAGTCTTCTTCTCAAAAGAGAGCGTTCTTTCATGGTTCAATTTAACTTTGGTAGTCCACGCTACTCCGTGCGAACACGCTTGTAGTTAACATTTGATTAAAGGAGGGAAGGAAAATGAAGAAACTTTAAACGTGCTGGCAACACAAAGGTAATAACGTTACAATGGAGTTAAGGTTTGCTCGGTGTTGAGAAATGAGGGGTGATGTCTTCGGCAGGATGGTTAAGGCTATAGTTAACTTAGATCCTCAAGGGGCTAGGCTGATTGCACAGGGGGCTGTTGAAAGCGGTGTTCCTCGATGGAAGCCGTTAAGGCGTTCTCTAAGGGTTTGGAGATTGTCGGTGAACTTTTCGAGAGGAACGAGTACTTTTTGGCTGACATGATAATGGCTGCTGACGCCTTTAAGGAGGCCATGGACGTGTTGAGGCCGTATATAAGGGGGGCTGGTGGGGGGGACGAATAGTCATAGGGACTGTTAAGGACGACGTGCATGACTTAGGGAGGAATGTTGTGGCGACGCTTCTAGCAGCTGAGGGATATGGGGTCTACGATTTGGGAGTTGATGTCCCAGCTGAAAAGTTTTTGGAAAAGGTGAAGGAGGTTAACGCGGACATCTTAGGGCTTAGCGCCCTTTTAACCATGACCATGGAACGCATAAGGGAGGTTATAGGCAAGCTGGAGGAGGAAGGTTAAGAGGGAAGGTTAAGGTTATTGTCGGAGGGAGGCCGGTCACACCGGAGTTCGCGGAGGAGGTTGGAGCAGACGGTTATGGAAGAGACGCCGAGTTTAAAGTTCAGATATTTCACTGCGGGGAGATAGGCGACCTTAGAAGGGCTAAAGAGGCAACCTATGGAAAGTACACTCTTATGGGTAACATACATCCAAGGGATGTGATATTGAGGGGCACTCCGGAGATGGTAGAGGAGAAATGTAAGGGAGGTTATAGAGGGTCTTGCTCCTGGAGGAGGATTCATCCTATCAGTTGGGGGAGGGGTAAGCAGAAAAATTCCCTTAGAGCACATAGAGGTACTCATAAGATCGGCTGAGAAGTACGGCCGCTACCCAATAACGGGGAAGTAGGAGGGAGACCCGAGACAGACTAACGCGAACAAAGCCCTCTTGATGCGTGACACCACTACGTTTACCGTATCTTGGCAGATTAACAGCTGCTCTCTCACTTAACCCATTGCTCCCCATGACAGCCTAGAAGATTTTTCTCATTAGCTTTAACGCTGAAGGACGTGTTGGCAGATAAAAGAAGAGGTTTAGCTCCAGCCGTGAAGCCAAGTTTCACCTTAGCGGTTCCTCCGAAAGGAGTAAGCAGGTTTTCACACGATTTAAGCATGTCAAAATAGGATGCTAGGAACCTGGGTACATACTCCACCTAGATGCCTGAAATCCCTTCCTTAACCCCTTCTAGAAGAAGGGGGCGGCTTAACCACGTTTTCAGGTCTTCATTCTCCCCAGTTTCGCATAGTACATTCTAAGTTGGCACCAAGGAATCTACGTTAACCCACTTCACCTTTTACGAGTCACGTAAGGACTTCTTCAGCTGGACAAGCTTCACCTACTTCGCGTCCTCCACGAAGCCTACACTCTTCAACAGATATTATAGTGTTGACCTAATCATTGCTAAACCATTTTCGGGTTTTGGCTCCATAAAACCAAGCATTAGAAAGTCTGCGACAACACAATCCGTAAGTTTACCTACCGTACTTCCATTACAGTTGCAGGTTCGACGCTTCCCAGCCACACATCTCCAACCTTTCACTTACATCTAAACCGGAGGAGTAAGGTTAAATTCACTACATAAAAACAATGAGGAAATTTCATTTTATATTCTTTCAAGAGTGAGAAAAGAAATTAAGATGTTATGGACATCCTTTTCTTCAGGGTTTTCTTGAGTCTAACGATTAACATGTAGAGTGCTCCTATGAGGTTGAGATCCTCCTCTGTTTTCTCTCCCTTTTCGCGGAGGAGGGATTCATACACATTTTCAAGTTCCTTAATTAACGATTGAAGATCTTCATTTGAAACCGTGCACTCGACAAGCCTGGACGTATCTAGGATATCCATGACCCCACCTCCGACTCTGGAAATCCTCATGATATCGAAAAGTACTAGCAGAGATATTTAATTTTTATTCGTTTCACTTTTCTTTTTACTTTTCTTAGAAAGAGAAAATAGCTAGACATGAGCCATCACCTGAATGATGGCGCTACCTTCTAAAGAAGGCACAGTCTTTCCACCACTAAAGGGCTCCCGATCGTAATCCGTGACGTTTCCGAGGCATTAGAGTTTAAATCCGTTTATGGCGAAACGAACTTTCTGGGACGGATGAACCATAAAGTATTTCAAGGAGTAAGGAGCCTTCAGGTTAGAAGGGGGATTAACATGGTGAAAATATTCATGGTTGAAGAAGGAGAGTTAACCCCTGTAGATAAGCCCGTCTTCTCTAGAGGGGACACGTACGTTGTCGATGCAGGGGACAAAATATGGATTTGGATTGGAAGCAAGTCGACGGTTGACGAGAAGTTTGCAGGGGCACTGTTATCAGATCTAATAGACAAAGAGAGGAGAGGGAGACCGGACGTTGAAACGGTGGAGGAGGGGAAGGAAACCAAGGAGTTTCTGGCTGCTGTTAAGGGAATGCGCATCGTCGACAAAGACCTGGCAAAGTCGATCCTTAAGAAAGTTAGGGTTGAAAAGCATGAACCTGTAATGTACAGGATCTCTGGGGAAGAGTATGAGGCACTCGAAGACATAAAGTTCGTTCAGGTACCTCTTTCAAAGGAGGAACTCGATTCAGAAGACGTCTTCCTCATAGACACATGGGATAAAATATACATCTGGCAAGGGAAAAAGGCAAGCATAAGGGAAAGGGTCGCAGGGGGACGGATAGCCAGAGCATTCGACGCAGAGAGAGCAGGAGTGCAAAAGGAAATATTCGTTGAAGAAGGAGAAGAACCAGAAGAGCTAAAGAAAATTCTCAATCTCTAAACCACGCGATAATCCTTTCTACGGCAACATTATGAAAAAAGAAAAACAAAATAGAGTGTAACTGGGTTAACAGTGAAGGCAAACGAGCAGTTAGGCTCAGACGGATTTAGAAGGGCGTCCACTTGAAGGGGGTGCTTGAAGCGTCCCAGTCTCTTCCACCACGCTTATCCCTCAATCGCTTCAGGATATCGTGTATTTCCTCTAGTGCATTACGGAGTGCCTCCTCAGCCTCTGCGATCTCTTCGAGATAGTCTTCGTGACCTTCAACGCCAAGCAAATATTGAAGGGATGACAGGAGCTCTGCAACGAGGCCACGTAGCTCCGAGGAGAATGAGGAGGGCCATAGAGGAAGCCAGCCCCACTTGAACCACCACTTTTCACCCATAGACTTCTCGAATTCTTTCAGAACCTTACGTCCCTTGTCAGTAAGCGTGTACCTTTTAGACCCGTCCCGTATCGTTTGAACCTCACTTATGTAGCCATTATCCTGAAGCCATGCAAGCAGGGGGTAGATTGATCCAGGACTTGGCTTCCAGAATCCTCCTGTCCTCCTCGATATCTCATCCATGATCTCCGCTCCTGACATGGGCTTCTCTGAAAGAAGCTTAAGGACATATGTTCTCAGGTATCCTTTTGGAACCGATGCCACATGACGCATCCATCTTTTAAACTCGTGAGGAAACATCGTCCCACCAATATCCAATTTGATATCAATATCGATATCGAATTAGATAAATATAAATTTTTCCAAGAAAGCAATCAGAATTGCGCATCGTCAGCCAGACTAAAGGATGGGAATAGTGAATGGAGTATTCATCTTCAAAGTAGTACAATAGAGAATTAGGAGAGGTGTCCTTTGATATTCGTCTCTTCGCAAAAAGGAATATGGAAAGGATTGCTAAAGCATGTAAACTTTTCCTTTGCATGCCGGATTATTGAATTCTTTGAGCTCATACTCGCATTCCGATCCTGTTATTAAGCTCGTTGTACTAATCATAACTCTTAGCACGATGCAGGGTTTTCCACCGATCATCTTTGTGATATGTTCCTCTTCAAACTTCAAGCAAGCGTCTTTAAAAGGGCACTTGTTGATGGAGACTGTAACTGAGCCGTCATCGCCAACTTCCTCGATGTTGAAAGGTATTAGCACGTTCATTTTCGCGGTCATCTCACCGAAACTCTTCACCGCTGACAGAAGGTCCACCCTACTTTCACCCGACCCTGCAAGCTTTTCCGTGAAACTAGCCGCCGTCCTCCTTGTGTCTGACCCTGGAGCACCCTGCAAGATGCTTTCAGCCTTAACTAGGCCATACACTGCGGAGCAGTAGCAGAACGGGTATCGGTCAACGTTGCTGAGGAGGTAAGCTTTTAACTCATCTAATGTTTCAATGCTCGGAGGATCCTCGCCGAGTTTCTCAGCTTCAAACTTCACCGCATTTTCAATAGCTAACCTTGTGAAGACTGGTCCATAAATATTCTCCGACCTACTTATTTCCTGAATTAGATGCTCTGTAACAAGCTTGTAATCATAATTCTCTATAAGCTCCGACATTACCTCTACCCCACCCTTTCCAACTACCAACCATGGAAAATTATATTTGTCTTCTTATATTATTAAATCTTTCTTCTCTTTTTATTTTTTTAATTTTTTAAATTTTTATTTAGTTTTTTATCTTAACTACTATAATCTTGACTACTTAACTACTTATTTTAACTACGGAGGTTGGCTACGGGAATGAACACCTCACTGCATGGTTTTCCGCTTCTCCCAATTTACCTTCCATAAAAAGGACTAAAAACAAAGGATGTTTGCCTCTATGATCCTTCTTCCAAATGTGAACGCTACCAACAACGAGTCGAAAACGGAGACTCATCCTTAGAAGGGTTTAGTCGATTAAAACTAGCCCTGTTAGAGTGATTATGTTACGTGTGCTCCATTTGAGAGTTAAGCCGGCGTTCTCAAGGGTTTTGTGGACGTCTATTCCTACGGCCTCCATGCTCGGCCGGGCTTCGAAGGGATGTTTGCAGGGGGAATTAACGTCGCATTCCTCGCAGAGGGGGCATGCTCCTGCGGCGAAGCCTACGGCGAACCTGTACCCCATCTTAAAGGCTTCCCTCTCGACTCCGGAGACCACACGGTTGAGTAGCTTCCATGCGAACCCACCTCTCGCCCTTAAAAGCCTGTTGAACTCCTCATCTGAGATTATATCCTCTAGTTTAACATCGTCGCGGAGGCGTGCCTTAATGTCCTCGGTTAGGGGGATGTCGACCTGAACCAGTATTGCATACCTGTATTTTGAAAGGTACTTTTCGAACTCCTCAGCGGACGGGGTGAACGGGGGACACATTTTGTTTCTGCCATAGAAGGGGCAGGGGGGGTACCTGCACTTTAACTGGACGCGTGCATCCACAGTTATCACGTCTGTGGTTACAACTTTAACTCTACTAGCTCCGAGTGAGAAGGCCAGCTTTGAAAGTTCATCCAAGTCTTTCTTTAACTTATTCAATAGGGATCACCCCTTGAGTAAAAGTAAAAGTGAGCAAGTAAATGAGGCTTCCTCTTTGGTAGAATTACAGGGATGGTTCAGCACGCTTAGACCAGTGGCTAAGCATACTTTTCTAGGTGTTCGGGGAGTAGCATGTTTTTCTCGATTATTTCCTTGTAAAGGTAGGCGCTTTCCCTAAGACGCCTCTCCATGCTTTCAAAGTTTACTTCTACCAAGCCGAACTTCATCTGGTATCCTAGAACCCATTCAAAGTTGTCTATAAGCGACCAGTAAATGTATCCTTTAACGTCGGCTCCTTGCGATATAGCGTCGTGAACAGCCTTGAGATGCCTAACTAAGTACCGGCGTCGCTGCTCGTCGTCTCTCGTCGCGATGCCGTTTTCCGTCACAATTAGAGGTTTACCGTACTGTTTAAGTGAAAGAAGCACTTTACTTAAGCCGTCAGGGTACACTTCAAGACCTTGATCAGACCTTTCTGCTCCCTCGGGAACGTTGACGAATGGTAGGGGGAACTCCTCGTTTTGAGGGGTGCAAAGGGTTCTACTATAGTAGTTTACACCTATGAAGTCCCATGAGTCTTTAAGGTAGTCTTGCTTCTCTCCCGTCCCTAGTGGGGGCTGAATGGCTCCTGTATTTATGCTTTCCAGCATGCACTCATTGAAAAAATGGTTTCTCTTCTTAGCTTCTTCAACATCCTCCTTAGAGAGAGGGTTTAAGGGTTCGAAGGGTATCATTTGCTTTACGGGGGCAACCATTGGCTTAGGGTATCCGAGAGATTTACATGTTTCATGGATTGCCTGGTACGCTCTCCCATGGGCTAGCAGCATGTTTCTGGCAGCAGTCAGGCACTTATCAAGGCTTCTCTCCCCTGGCGGGAAGATCCCGAAAAGGTATCCCATCGTCGCGACGATCATAGGTTCATTGATGGTGTTATAGATGGAAAACAGGTCGCCTAGGTTTTCCACTACGATCCTAGCGAACGACTCGAATATTTCAGGGCTTCTTGGGTTGAGCCATCCACCTTGATCCTCAAACCATAAGGGGTTTGTGAAGTGGTGTAGGGTGACCATTGGCTCTATTCCACGATCCCTAAGCGCTGACAGCACCTTACGGTAATGTTCAACCTCAACATTGTTTATAACGCCCTCCTTTGGCTCTATTCTACTCCACTCCACCGAAGTCCTGAAAACCTTTAAGCCTAGGAAGGATGCTATGTCGAAGTCTTCCTCGTACCTGTTGTAGTGGTCGCATGCACGTCCGGACGTTGAACCGTCAAGTATTCTCCCCTGTTCCTCCCACCTCCACCACTGATTTCCCGTGTTTTCTCCCTCAACTTGGTGGGCTGAAACAGCGCATCCCCAGAGGAAGCCTTCGGGGAAAGCTAGGGCCTTCAATCGTCAAACCCCTACATTCCATCAAAACTAAAATAATTTAAAGTTTTAGTTAAATCATTTCATATTAACGGCTATCGTGATGGAGGGTGAAGGATTGATCATAGACTTCCACGTTCACCCATACTTTAACCATGGCGACGGGAAAACCTTTAATTGGAGAGACTACTGGTCAATAGAGCTCACCTACCGATCCCTTAAACACTTAAGGTTAAAGCTGGGTGTTAGACGCCTTTGCAGGTACTTCGAGTACAGGATGAAGCTGAGGGGGATAAGCCTTTGCGTGATGTCGACCTTTTACACGTACCTTAACAGTGTGGTAAAGGCGATGGTTGAGCTTCGGCCAGACCTTTTCATCGGGTTCTGCAACGTTGACCCGCACGCAGACGATGCCCACCTTCAACTTTTAGGTCATGTCAAGCTTGATGGGTTTAAGGGGTTAAAGCTTCACCCCCTCCACCAAGGTTTCCGCCCTCAAGATGTACCTGAAATATGGAGGGTAGCGTCGAAGCTGGGGATCCCCGTTCTAGTCCATTCAGGTAAAATATGGAGGAGCGACCCGGACTATGCGGACCCTTCACATTTCTACGACGTGCTTGACACCTATCAGGGGTTTACACTGGTCTTAGCTCATATGGGTGGAAATTACGTTGAGGATGCCGTGAGGCTTGCCAAGAAGTTCGACAACGTGTACTTGGAGACGTCGGGTGCATCTAAGAGGAGAATTGTGTACGCCCTCGAAAGGATCGGCTGCGAGAGGATCGTTTACGGCAGCGACTCGCCTTTTATTCCCATGGGTGACCCGGTGAAGGAGATAGATAAGATCAGGGAGCTGCCCGTCAGGGAGTGGGAGAAGCAGAGGATACTTGGAGGAAACGCGGCGGAGATCTTGGGGCTGGGTGGGGATGCCTGAGGCTAGAATCCTATTTCCAGCATTGTTAAGAGGACTTCGTGCGGTTTCAGCTCGACCTCCTCGACTTCAAGCTCCACCTTCTTCTTTAGCCTGACGTCGTGATCCCCTATTATCTCGACTATGTTTGCTTCTGCGAGTTGATGGCATAACTGCACAACCCTCCACCTTTCAAGCCCTATAGCCTTTGATATGGTGGTAAAGGAGAGGGTTTGACCACGCTGGTGGGCTTCAAGCAGCATGTCATAGATCTCTGCTCTCTTCTCGTGGGACAACGCGAAGCCTAGCTTGGCGAGCTGCTCAACCGACATGTCACCGAACGTCACGACTGATCCGTCATCGACGTCGACCAACTTCAGCTTTAACATCTTGTTCAGAAGGAAGACAACCCCTAAATGTACGGCTTTGAGGACGCTTCCAAGGTCTGGCTTGGCGAGAAACCTAAGCTGATCGTAAACGTACTTAGACGACTTACCAGTCTTCTTCCTCATCCACTTAGGGTTAGCTACCTTTTTGTCGAAGATTTCCCTTAATATTTCCACTCTTGTCGGATGGGATAAAGCCTTAAAGTACGGGACAACGTCTTTCATGGACTTCTTCAATTTACAACACCTTTAGAGGGGCTCAACGGTTAACGGTCCGGGCTTGGAGAATATGAATCCAGGCTGGAGGCAATTCATCTCCTTCAAGATCTTTGAAAGGCTCGCCGCCGTCTCCTCGTCTAACGGCACGTCCAGTATCAGGAAGCGCTTCCTCTTGCCGCCGCTCCAAGCTCCTAAGAGGCCTGAGACGAGGGATAGGAGGGTTATGAACTCCCCGTCGCTCAGGGTGTGAACCTTCTGGGAAACCTTCCTACCTAAGACCAGTCTTTCCAGAACTCCCGTGTCGACTTTGAACCCCTTTATGCCTAAGAGCTCGCCTACCCTTGGAAGGTCCTTAGAGATCCTTCTTGAGAACTCCTTCTTAGCCTCCTCCTCAAGGTTCTTCAGGAACTTGGCGGCTAAGCCTGCCAGCTTAACAGTTTTTTCCAAGGACACCACCCTGCTCTCATGCATAGCATCATTTATAGCTTCAAAAGCCCATTGAGGAGCCAACATTTTTGCTATTGCAGCAGCTTTACTAACCTCAAACCTAGTAAATTTTTTTTCTTTTTGCTCCAACCAATACATCCATAAAG
>JAPDJY010000042.1:0-27398 GCA_029258835.1 Thermoproteota archaeon
AGGGGTATAACACAATAGTCTTCCTTAGGGATGTAGGCATGTTCGCGTACGTTGTTTCAGGGGGTTCAAGGGGAGAAGAGGAAACCCCTTACATCATAACGGCCTTCTTTGAACCTAAGGATATAGGAGTTGTTTGGAACGTCAAGGATGAAATACTCAGGGTGCTGTCTGGGAAACTTAGTAGTATACGTGATGGAAGGGAAAGTGAGAACGCGGTCAGAGAGGCCTACGACGAAGTAACGAGAATTCTAGCGAGTGGAAGACTTGCCATCGAAGAGTATGTTGACACGTTCATGGAGCAAACAGTAGAATTCGTTTTAAAACTTATAGAGCAAGTGTCAAATCTAAGTAAGGAGGTAGCTGACAGGTTGAAGCCTCTTCTAAGAGAGTATGTAACCGTGCTAGTTAGGACGGCAAGCAAAATTGGAAGTAAAAAAGTGGCTGAGAGTGTGCTCTCCCTAAACACCTTACTGAGTGAAAGAGGATAATGACGTGCAGGGGCATCTAATTTACTGTTACTGGCCACTACGAAAAAGAAGGGGTTGAAAGGACCACTCGGTTAACCAACACGCATCTCCATCTGCTTAATTCTTACCTGAAATTCTTTGGGGATGAATGAGCCACGAACGGGTTATGTCTCGCTTGTGAATGCACCGATGATCCCTCCTATGGCCGCGCCGACAACTGCGGCGATAACCGATGCAATAGCGCCAAAGACTGCAAACACTATTCCGCTGATTACGCCTGCGATAATGCCACCGATTGCGGCGATGAGAGCACCTAGCACGTTGCCCAGCGCCGCGAGAACCCCGCTTGTCATCGCATTGACTATTGCTCCGAGAGCAGCTGCGATTGCACCTAGGATCAAGTCGATGAATGCAGGAGGAGCGGTGCTCATTGCTTCGCAGCCAAAGGCGTTCATGGCTGACATGGATCCGCCACGAACGCCGGCGTCAACCGCCATGTAATGTCCAGAAGCAGCTGATGCCGCCGTGTTCGCCGTGAGCGTTAATGCTAGGAGGAAGGCTAAAACCATGCACGTAGCTATCCTCCATTTGTAACGCATGAACCTAACCTCCCTTTTACATTTTCATCTTTTTCATAGGAACCTGAGGAATTCGTTGGGAAATATAATTTCTCGTAAAAGTATTCCCTTCTTCTTCAGCAGACGCTAGACCATCCCACCGCTTTTTAAACTGAAAATAAAAAGTTCCTCTTAAAATCTGTAGAGGACTCTTTCCCAAAGATTCTCTTTAGGTTACGGTCTCTAGGCTACTGAAGCTTCACGTTAATTAGTTAAGTTGGTGTGGCTGATGTTGCGACATTTGTAAAGGTGCATGTTAGATGATTGGCATTTTCGGGGGTTCTTATAAGGGGATGATAGCGAACGGTCTATTTGTTCCGTTTAGTTCGCCTATTTTTTTGAGGAAAATTCAATTATGATTATCATGCAATTCGGTATGTTAAGCATTATATTGCGATGTGCTTAGTTTAGATAATAGATTTCCAAAAAATTTATATCAGCAGGTAGCCTTAAGGGAATTTTGGAAGTAGCTGTTGGAGATGGACATATGATCCATAACGTTTACATCATGAAGCGGAGTGGTGAATGCATCATAAGCCGTAAGTACGGCAGCTTAAAGGTAGATGAAGACCTAGTGACGGGCTTTCTAAGCGCTATTTTGAATTTCAGTGAGCAGCTGGATGGGGAGAGGGTTGAAAGCATAGTCATGGGGAATAAGAAGTTTGTTTACACGGGTATGGGTGACGTGATCTTTATAGCATATGCGGATAAGAACGACCCGGTGAAGGAGAGCCTTGAAGTTTTAGGACGTACTTTTATGGAGAAGTATGGTGAAACCCTTAAGAAATGGAAGGGGGAAAGGGATATTTTTAATGATTTCACAAAGCAGATGGATGAAATACTGGGGGGAGAGGCTGGAGTTAACGATAAGCTGGCTGAAGACATACTTGAAAGGCTTAAAAAGGGAAGCATATCGGCTATTGAGGCATCCCAGAAAATAGTTGACTTTTTCCTGAAGAAAGTTAAGGAGAAAAGAGAAGAATAAGTTAGACTTTAAAGCAATCTTTCATCTATATCTTCCTAAGAGTGGATGTTATGTTGCCCGAGCCGAATCTGAGGTTTAGTAGGGAGTTAGGATAGGGCTTCTGAGAGCTTTTCCCTTATTGATGAGATTAATGTGAGCATTAGGCCCATGTTAGCGTAGGGGTTTGTGATTACGGATAGGATGTGTTTATCGTCTATCCCGAAAATTATTATTGTTCCGTCTTTTCCGCCTACCACCACTTTTTGAAGGTTTCCAAGGGATAATTCGCTTATCACCCTTTCTCCTACGTTATACAGGGCGGCTCCCATCGCTGCTAATAGATTTTCGTCGCCATGCTGTATTGCAGAGGCTAGAACTAGACCGTCGGTTCGAATGATTGCTGACGCTTCTATATCTGGGTCGGATGTTTCCATTTCCTCCAGGATACTGGCTAGTTTTTGCCTGAGAGTTTTCATCGTATCCACCTTCACTTTTAAAGTTGAAACTATGGGGATGAAACGCTGTATTTAAAGATTTCGCCTTGAAATTATTTTTTCTGTAAACGTGACAAATAAAACTTTTTTAAATTATGAAAGTCGCAAAAAGGGATGGGTTAGCCACCCTTAATCTTTTTAATGTACTCTGTTGCCCGCTTGAGGACGTCCTCGTTCTGGATGCATATTATTTGGGCTAGAGCCGTGTAGTCGAGCAGGGTTTTCATGTCCACGTCAAAGCTTATGTTAACTATTTTCTTCGATAGGCCAACGGCTATCGGGCTGTTCCCCATTATGGCTTTAGCAATGCTTAACACTTCCTCCTCCAACTTTTCATGCGGAACTACCTTGTTAACTAAGCCTATCCTTTCGGCCTCTGCAGCCGTTATGAACTTCGCCGTGAAAATCAGTTCTTTAGCCCTTCCAACCCCGACGATGCGAGGCAGCCTTTGGCACCCTGCTAGGTCTGGGACCAGTCCTACGGCAACCTCCGGGAGGCCAAACAACGCGTTCTCAGAAGCTATCCTTATGTCGCATACTAGCGTTAGTTCGAGTCCTCCCCCAAGTGCAGGCCCGTTGACGGCTGCTATTACAGGCTTCTCGACTTCCTCTATGATGTTGTAGACTTGCTGGGCTACCCTGATGATGTTTGGAAGCCATTCGAATCCTGTTTTTCCCAGATCCTTCAGCAGGTTGAAGTCGAGCCCCGACGAGAAAGCCCTTCCAGCTCCTGTTAGGACGATCACCTTAACGTCTTTTTCGTCCCCCGCCTTCTTAAACGCGTCAGCAAGCTCCATGAACATTTTACTGTTGATGGCGTTTAAAACCTCAGGCCTGTTTAGAATTATCTTCGCGATACCCTCACTCTTCTTGTAGAGGAGTGTTTCAAAGCTCAAAGGGAAACCTCCAGACGCTTTAAACTAAGGTTGCATGATGGAACCTATAAGCTTTTACCATTTGAAGCAGCATTGACAGCGTTCGACGTTAATAGGAGCGGCTGAGTTTCCATTTTAGTATAATTCTTTGTTGGGGGGATGTAGAAGCTTAAAGTAGGTTAATGGTTGCTTTGACAGCTTCACCACCTGACGGGCGGCTTTCCTGACGGGCTTCTTACGGTGTTTCAGGTACGGGAGGAGAGGCTTCGTCCCCTTTAACTTGACTATGTACGCTAGGGCGTTGAAAGCTGCCGCCCTCACCTGGCTGTCATCGGAGAGGAGTGCAAGCTCGAAAAGCCTTTTGACGGCTCTCTCTTCCCCAACCCGTGCAGCTAAGCCTATGTGTTCCAATGTGAAGTCCCCCTTCTCCAGCGTGGATACGACAAGGTCGTTAGCCCTTGGGTCCTCAAGATCGACGAGGGCGATTAAGGCGGCAGTGGAGAGGTCAGGGTTTCCGGCAGATCTTTGAAGGAAAGACCATATCAAGTCCGCTGCCCCTTTGTCCTTCAACACGCCGAGCACTACGCATGCCTGGGCTTTAACGTTGTCTGGAAGCTCCTCGAAGACCTCCCTGATCTTCTCCGCTACGGGTACCCCGCGTTCTAAGCCGAGCTTTCCTAGGGCGATGAGTAGGTCACCGCTAACCTTCTCATTAGAGGGGTCCTTCAACAGGGAGACAGCCTTCTCCAGCTCCTCCCCGCTTCCAGCAAGCTCGGCCAGCTTGGACACGGCCTCAAACCTGGCAATTCCTTTAGCCTCGGAGACCAAGGGGAGGAGATCCTCGATGGACGATGCCTTAGAAATGGATAAGAGGAGGGCTCCTTCCCCCTTCTCTGGGGGGATGAGAGTTAAAGCCACCTCCAACTCCGACTCAAACCATGGAAGGAGAAGGCTTCTCAGGGCTATGTAAGGGTTTATGGACTGATGCGGCTTAGCCATCGTCCACCACCAGACTTAACGCTGAAAATTCTGTGTTAAGACCCGTGTTGTAACCCACGCCTGAAAAATTTTTCTGGGCGCCCATCGTTTCCAAGTGAAGCGTTTAGGCGGGTGGATGGGGTAGAGGACCGGTGAGGCTGGCTTATTAACGTATACTCCTGTTTTTCCTCTTCCCATCCAAGCAATGCCGAGCTCTGCCACCCTATTGTATGGCTCTTTCCACCTCTCCCTTAGCTTTAGCGATATGGCGTTTGCAGGACATGTAGTGGCGCATAAGCCACATCCCAGACACTTCTCTTCGTTAACCGAGGCGGCTTCCTCGAGGGTTATCGCATTAACGGGGCATCTTTCAACACACGTCCCGCAACCGATGCAAGCATCCTAGTCGATGACGGACTTGAATATCAAGTTGATGTACTTGTGGACTTCGTACCCCTTTTGGATGCCCTTTAAGGATACTCAACAGCAGGGGCAGCGGTTACATACGTTTGACAGGTGTTTTGCATTCACCGACGCGTGGACGAGCCCCGCCTCGTCGGCTTCCTCTATTATCCTTATGACTTCCTCAACGCTTATCTCGTTTCCCATCCCGTTTTCAATGTAGTACTCTGCGGCGACGCCGAAGCTGAGGCAGGTTTCCAATGGGTAGTCGCACCCCCTCACCGTTAAGCCTAGCCTCTTTCCTGCAGATGCAGTCTGTAACTGCGACCACGTGGGCATTCCTAATCAACTCCTAAGCTTAAGGTATGGGAGGAGGACTGTGTCCGCGGATATTCTCTCCTCTATTGGAAGTACCTTGAAGCCGGGAACGTTGCTCGCTCCCATCTCGTCTACGTAGACCGTCTCGTAGTACTCTTTGAACAAGCGGGCTATCCTCGTCGATCTTCTTAACGGAGTACTCGTAAAGCCCTATTATAAAGGGAGCTGCATTATACAAGGTTTTCCCTTCACGACTTATCGGAACACTAGCCCTTTACGAGACATTTTATCGAGCATCTCCGCCAGGTACTTCTCGTCAACTCCGCTACGCTCAGCCATCTGCGAAACCTCCTCAGGGAAGGGAGATAGTAGAACTGCGACCCGGGCTTCCTCCCCTGTGAAAAGCTTCTTAAGTATTTTGATTTCAACGCCGCTCGGCGTAGCCGGGAGCCCCAAAGGGAACGTATCCAAAAATTCACGTAGCTTTACGTAGGCTTCATCCGACAAGCCAACCACTAACTCTAAAAGGAACACGGCAAAAATATTTAACGATTACTTTAAAGCTTTGGTGGATTCCACGTTCGCTAGCTGGCGTCGCCTTTCCATTCAGGGTGCTCATGTAGCTTTGCCGGTTCTCCCGGCGGTGAAATCCATCCCTTCACGGCTCCAGCTCTCATTCCGGCTTCCAGTATTTTCTCGGCTGTGTCTCTGCTGGCAAGGGAAATGATGCTGCCCCCCATGCCTGCACCTGAAAGCTTCGCTCCGTATGCTCCCGCTCTGAGAGCCGCATTCCTTACTTCTTCAAGCTTGGGGTGGCTTACCTCGTAGAGGTCTCTCAGGAGTTCATGCTGGTAATTTATGATTTCCCCTAAGGCCTCCATTTTCGACAAACCTTTGACACGTTCCCAGACGCCCTCATCCCCACCTTTAACCGGCCTCTCACCCTTAAGTATCCTTACCGCCACTTCGGTTGAACGCTGCATTTTTAGGGTGAAGAGGATCCGCTTCACCGGAGTCCCCCCAACAGCGTCCAAGTATGGCTCGATCTCTTCTATGGAGACATCCTCCCATCTTGGCTCAAAGTACCGGAAGCCCAGCTTAGCTTTAATGGATGACGGGAGACCCGTTTCCATGAGAGCCCGAAGGCCCTCATCGATCTCTCTTTGCCTTTTAGGGTGTATCGCCGCCGTGGAGTGCCTAACACCCGAGTCCAATATTACGAAGAGTAGTTCATCAGGCGGCAAACCTTTAACCCTGAATGGGGGTCTACACTCCAAGAGGATTACGCCTCCAAAGGCTGAACCGTACTGGTCAAGGCGGCCGCAGGGAATTCCCATCTCGTCGTGTTCAGCCAGGTAGGCCAGCTCGGCTACATCGCGCCTAGAAAGGTTTAAGCCGTAAAGCGAGTTTAAGAGGGTTAGGAAGGCTACTTCCAGCGCTGCGCTGCTTGAAAGACCCGCCCCGACTGGAACCTGACTTTTAACCCAGGCTTCCACGCCAACCCGCCCGTCAATGTGGCCTTCCTTCAGGAGGATGTTTACGATGGAACGAAGGTAGTCGCCGAACCATCCTTCTCCGAGGAGGGGGTCTCCCGCTTGGAATGCGTCCTCGAAAGGCTCACCCGATTCCTTCAGGTTTAAGGATTTAATCTTGAAGAGCCCACCCTTCCTAAGCCTTCCCGAAATGTACGTCCTTAGGGTTATTGCTACCGGGACGACAGGCAGGCCTTTGTAGTCTTGATGGGTGTTGAGGAAGTCCGCTCTTCCAGGAGCGGAGGAAACAGTCCATTCTGCTCCTCGAGGTAAATCTGGCAGCATGAGGAAGCCCCTGATGGTCGGCTTCGCAAGCTCTGCTCGCGTTTAACAGGAGGATTCTGCGGTAAAATTAAAAAATGTTTTTGCAAAAGTTAAGGGTAAGTGTGCTACGCGAGAGTGTTCTGATGCGTGAGCAATCGCCGGAGCTAAGGTGGAACCCCATACTTAGAGAATGGGTTATCGTGGCCGCTCGCAGGGAGGAGAGACCTGTTGAAAGCGTTGAGGAGATAGAGAAGTGTCCCTTCTGCCCTGGAAGCCCTGAAGTTGAGGGGGAGTGGGACGTCTTAAGCTTGCCGAACAAGTATCCTGCCCTCACCCCCAACCCTCCCAGCCCTGTGAGGCACTGGTTTTACAGGACTAAGCCTGCAAGGGGAGCTTGTGAGGTGATCATTGAGACAAGGGAGCATGAAGGTGATCTTTGCGACCTGTCACTGGAGAGGATGAAGAAGGTCGTCGATCTTTACGCTGAATGCTACGAGGAGCTAGGGGGGCTGGGACATGTAAAGTACGTTTTCATCTTTAGAAATAAGGGTGAAGTCATAGGGGTTACACTCCACCACCCTCACTCTCAGCTTTACGCTCTCCCATTCATCCCTCCTCTAGTAGCCAGAGAGCTGGAGTCGAGTAGGCGCTACTTCAGGAGAAGGAGGGAATGCCTTTTCTGCAGGGTTTTAAGTGTGGAGAGGAAGGATGGAGTTAGAGTTGTCTACGAGAACAGGGATTTCACCTGTTTCCTACCATTCTACGCTAGGTGGCCCTACGAGGTTCACGTGTATCCTAAGAGGCACGTCCAGTCGCTTCCAGAGCTGAGGCATGATGAAAGGTTTTCGCTAGCCGACGCCCTAAGAAGAGTTACAGCCACTTATAATAGCCTTTTCGGCTTCTCCATGCCTTACATAATGGTTATACATCAGAGGCCGACGGATGGCAGGGATTACCGCTACTACCACCTCCACGTTGAGTTTTACCCTCCATACCGTAGCAGGGACAAGCTTAAGTATCCGGCTGGAATAGAGAGGGGGGCTGGCACATGGACTTACGATGCTACGCCGGAGGAGAAGGCGGAGGAGTTAAGGAAGGCGGCGGCTCAACTTAACGAGAGAACAGTATCGGTCATGTGTAGAGGATGAAGTTAGGTTAAGAAAATTTACTAAAATTTACCATAAGATAACATAATTATTGATAACATAATATTCAATTTTATAATAAAAGGCGGGTGTCAAATGGATAAGAAAAATTAAAAAGTGGTGTATGCGGGAATGGAGAGAGGGAAGGTGGGGAGAATTTTGCTTGAGGGAGTATGCTTGGCTGTAGCCGACGAGATAAGAGGGCCCATCTGCGTTTACAGTAAGGGTTTAAGCCAGAGGACGGCGGACAGGGTCACCATGAAGGCGCTCATAGGAACTATATCTGTTGGAACACGCTTGGAGGAGGAGGAAATAGCCATACTCCCCATGCAGGATGAGGGGAAAAGCGTTTTCTCGTACGTCTTCCCTTACAGGGACAGGACTGCAAGGGGAGGGTCGAGGATTCTCTCCTTAATCCTAGTCGCCGACAGGAAATATGCTGCTTTCCTTTACAGGTTTGCACCGCTCCTCTACGAGAAGACTAGGGCCGTCGCTGAGGAGGTGAAGGAGTACTATCAGCCACCCTTAACGTTCAGGGAGGAGGCGCTAAGAAAGCTGGACGAGCTGATGGAGATAGACGTGTCCGTTGTCACACCGCTGAAGCTTAAGGAGTACCTTATCCAGTCTTACCTTTCACGGTCTGAAGAGAGAAGGAGGGGGCTGCTGGAGAAGACTGCGAGCATAGCTAGGGGAGTTCTCCTCGGTGGGGAGAAAGTTGACCTAGTCGGACTGGACGGTAAAGGGAGCCCGATGTGGGTTATGATATCGGGGAACATCATTACAGGTGGTCCCGAGAAGCTTGTTGAAAGCTACAGGATAGTTAAAGAGCTCAGGGACATGTACCCAGGTATCGAGGCGTTCTTCGTTTTGGACGAGCTTAGATACACCGAACAGTTGATTCTGCCGGACATAGAGCTTGACAAGACGGCGAACATAGCCATAGGGTACGACTCGGATGGTAGGGTTCGCCTCATAGGTATGGGCGAGGACAGGAAGCTCCTCTGGACACTAATACCAGTAAACCCGGTGAGGGGCGTTGAGGAGCAGGAGGAGTTAAGGAGGAGGATGTACCGGATGAGGATGGATAACCCAACTCTTGAAGCAATCTTCATCCTCTGCGAGGTGTTCAAGGACACGGTCATAGAAATCCCGGAGGAAGTTCCAGAGGGAGGGGTCAGGATCACCCTAATAAAGAGGAAAATCGGCTTAAGGGAGAAGTATAGGAAGGTAATAGGAAAGCTGAAAGGAAAAAGGGGTTAGTTTAATCTAGGATATGGACTGCTGAGGCTTTAAACGCTAGGTAAACTTTCTGTCCTAGGTCTAATCTGAGTTCTTCCACCGAAGCGCGTGTCGCCACGGCGTCCACCTGGATAGGGCCTGCAGACGCTGTAACCCTTACTAGAGGACCTTGGAAGGAGAGGTTGGCGATGGTGGCTTCTAAGACGTTACGTGCGCTCGTCATGGGCTTACTCGTGGCTAAGATTACGTCTTCAGGCTTAACGAGCAAGTTGACTTGCTTTCCGATGGATAGGTCTCGCCTGTAGGGAGCCGAGATCAACACCCCATTAACGTTTACTTTGGTTACCCCACCTTCAGGGTTAAGGGATTCAACGTGGCCTGACAGGATGTTTCCAAGGTTCATGAAGGCCGCTACGAACGAGGTTTTAGGCTTCTCAAACACTTCTCTTACTTCCCCGAGCTGCTCTATAGTTCCGTTCCTCATGACGGCCACCTTGTCTGCCAAGAGACGGGCGTCCATCTGGTCGTGTGTCACGTACACCATGGTTACTCCTAGTTCCTTCTGCACCCTGAGGAGCTCGCTTCTAGCCGTGTTCCTAGTTTGAGCGTCCAAGTTACTTAGGGGTTCGTCTAGGAGCAAGACGGATGGCTCAACGACTAGTGCTCTGGCTAAGGAAACCCTCTGCTTCTCCCCTCCGCTGAGCGATGAAGGCATTCTCCCCTCCAATCCCCTGAGGTTGAGGGCGTCCATCACCCTTTTAACTCTCCTTCTGGCTTCGTCCCCTTTAATCCCGCGAGCTCTAAGACCGTAGGAGACGTTTTCGGCAACGGTCATGTGGGGGAACAGGGAGAAGTCTTGGAAAACCATGCCTATGTTCCTTTTCTCGGGTGGAAGATGGTCTATGCATTCACCGTTAAGGAACACTCTTCCTTCATCCTGCTTTATCAGCCCCGCAATCACGTTTAGGAGTGTTGTTTTGCCGCATCCGGTTGGGCCGAGGATCACGAAGAATTCACCCTCGTCCACTTCGAAGCTTACATTTTTCAGAGCATGGAAGAACCTTCTCCGCCTGAGAAGGGTGTCTGTAAGGGAGGATGGGAGGGGAAACGACTTACTGATAGAGTCAACCCTAAGAGACATGCTTCCTCCTCCTACTTTTCCACGAAGAACCTTACAGCCATTAAAACAGTGAAGGCTACCATTAAGAGTACTACGGCTGCAGCTATGCTCTGATAGATTCCTCCAGCCCAGAACTTCCAGTATATAGCCGTTGCCAGCGTGTAGCTTTGACCTGGAATGTTACTGGAGACCATTATTGTGGCGCCGAACTCCCCCATCGCTCTAGCCCACATCATGGCCCACCCTGCCACCAAACCCCTAGCCGACATGGGGAGGGTGACCGAGTAGAAGGCTCTGAAGGGTGAAGCACCCAAACTTCTAGCGGTTAACTCCATGCTTTCAGGCACCGCTTCAAATGATGCGATGGCTGTCCGCGCGAAGAACGGGAAGGAGACGAACGTCTGAGCCAGTATTATCCCCCGCCAAGTGAATATTATATCCCAGCCGTTCCGAGCTAGGATGGAGCCTAGAGGAGTGTTTGGCCCAAGAAAGAGGATGAGGCTTATCCCTGCAACTGTTGGTGGAAGCACCATTGGAAGCTCTATGAGAGTCTTTAACGTTTCCTTCCCCGGGAAGTTGTAGCGTGCCATGACGTATGCTAGGGGGAGACCGAAGCAAACACCTATGGCGCTCGATATGGCTGTTGTCACGAGGCTCACTCTTATGGCGCTCACTATCACTTCGTCTTGGAACGCTAAGAGGACTGGGTGTCCCATGTAGCCTTGAAGCTCCGTCCATACCGCTCTAACATCCTGGCTTGCAAATAGGTTGTAGAGGCGTACTAGCCTTCCCGGGTCAGCGTATGACGGGTTGAAGGTGGAGTAGACTAGGGCTCCAAGCGGGGAAACGAGGAACCCGAATAGGAAGGATAATCCTAGGAGGAATGCGAGCAACGTGAACGGCGAAACTCCGCCAAGAAACATTTTACTTTTTCTAACGGCTTCCACGCCTTAACACCTCCTACGCACTACATACTTCTCTTATCTGAGGAGGTGCAGCGTTAACCTCGCCTTTAAGCATGGGAGGAGAAACCACAGGCTGCCCATTACCCTCTATGATAGACAACCCATCGGTTAGGACGAACTGAAGGAACGTGACGGCCCAGTAGTAGTTTTCAGCGGTGTTTGGTATGGAGACAGCGTACGATATGGATGAACCACGGTAGGTTTTCCCGCTTTCAGTTGTGATCGTGAAGCGGGAGTACCACTGGTTATACTTCTCTGATGGGTCGCCGAGGCTCACGTTCTTGGGGAGCCGTATGTAGTCTAGCCCGAACTGCTCTGCTAGTGAAAGGTATGTCCAGCCTGCGTCGAGCTGACCGGTCTGCAGGGCGACCATGAGGTCGAACTCCTTCTCCGACACGACCATGTTACCTGGCTTAGCACGGTATAACGTGTTGATCAGTCCAGACTCAGGGTAGCCGGGAAACTCGTCCTTGTGTTCAGGGTAGTATGTGTCGCATATGTTAAATACGATTAATGTTCTGTATCCGCACGGGTCATTGTCGGGGTTTGCTCTCCCCCACCTCTTCACCTGGCTTGGATCCGCCAGCTTCCAGTACCAGTTTTTCTCGTCGAGCCCAGCAGGGTTCCCCGGGGCTAGGGCTAGGACTATTTCGTTCCTAGCGAAGATAACCCACCAGTCACAGTACTTCCTTAAAGAGTTTGGAGCGTAGCTTCCCGCGAGCTCATTTTCTATCACCTTATAGTCGGAGACGAAGATCAGGTCGCATCGTTCTCCAGCCTTCACGAGTCGGGCGCATGCTAGGGAGCCGTGTGCTGAAACGTGCACGTTGACGTATGGATACTTGGCTTTAAATGAGTCAGCAAGCTGAGTCATTATCTTTGTTAGGCTACCAGCGCAGAGTACGTCTATATCGGTTTGTTCTTGAAGGCTCCCCCAGATGGATGATTCTTGGACGTAGAAGCCGTAGGATCCTCCGAGAATTAGGATTGACAGTATGAGTAGCAGAGCTATGGCGGATTTTAACTCCGACCCTAACATTTCTACTCCCACCGTTATGTACGGATGGTTATATCGGGAGCAATATATAAAAGTTTCCCCTTAGACTATGGATAACGACGCAATTTCCTCCCTACCCTCATGTTAAAAGGTAAGAGGAGGTCAGAGTTCGTGTACTCTTTCTTCTTCGATTTTTTCGAGTAGTTTTATGAGGGCTTCGCATGACTGCCTTCTGAGGCGGCATAGGAGGGTTAGCTCGTGGGCTTTCAGGATGTCAGACCTGGTTATGATCCCCAGTAGCTTTGACGGGTCTCCCCTGTCAACCACCGGAAGCCTCCCAACATCATGCTCAACCATCTTATCAAGCGCCTGCTTAACAGTCTCATCAGGATACGCCACGATCAGATTCCTGGTTGCGATGTCTCTTACCCTGTATTCCTCTTTCCCCTCTTCGACCGCCCTGATCACGTCTCTAAAAGTAACTATTCCAAATAGTTTCTTGTCGTTGGTGACCACGGGATACCCTGTGTGCCCTGTCTTCTCTATGAGTTCCAACACTTGGAAAACGTACATGTCGGGGCTTACCGTAGAGACGTCTGTACGCATTATTTCCCCAACTTTCAAGTAGTCGAGGATGTCCTTTCTTACCTCAAGGGATACGTCTATTCCTTTCCTGAAGAGGCTTATGGTGTACATGCTTTCCTTCATGAAAAGGCGGCTTATGAAGTAGCTTGTAACGCAGGCTGCTGTTAATGGGATAAGCATTATGTAGTTTCTCGTCATCTCTGTGACCATTATAATGCCTGTTAGAGGCGCCCTGCACGCTGAGGCCAGCATTGCAGCCATCCCAACGACGGCATAGAGGGTTGAGTCGGATACTAACGAGGGAGCAATGGCGTTTAGTATTAGTCCGAATGCCCCGCCGAACATGGCTCCGATGAACATGGATGGTATGAACACTCCTCCACTCCCTCCGCTGCCGAGTGTTATGCCGCAGGTGATTATTTTCAGGATTCCTATGAGGAGGAGCATTTCAACGGCTATTCTCCCCGAGAATGCATTTTTAATAACCCATATACCTTCGCCTCCGACATGCGGGAGGAAGTATATTATAAGGCCTACGAGGGCGCCGCCCAGAACCGGCTTCAAGTAGCCGGATAGGTTTATGCGCATGAATATATCGTCTATCGTGTAGAACCCTTTAATCCAGAGGATGCTTAGTAAGCCTATTATGTTGCCTAGGAGGAAGCAGAGGAGTATTTCATGGTAGTGGTAGATGAATGGGGGTGGCCTAAAGAGGGGGGAGTCGCCTAGTATTACGGTGCTTACCGTTGTGGCCACAACTGATGATAGAAGCACGGGTATAACGGCTGGAAACTCGAAACCTTGGTAAACTACTTCGAGGCCGAAGAGGGCGCCGCCAATTGGGGCATTAAATATAGCGCTGAGGCCGGCCGCAGCACCGCATACGACGAGAAGCTTTTTGTGTTCAGTGTCCAATTTGAACAGTCTTGCAACTATCGAGGCTAATCCAGCCGAGATTTGCACTATTGGCCCCTCACTCCCCGCACTCCCCCCGGAGGCTAAAGTGATCGATGACGCAAGGGTCGTCGTAAATGGAACCCTGCTCCTTATGTCTCCCGTCCCAATGGACACTGCCTCCATAACCTCAGCTACCCCGTCGTGACCCTTCGACTCCGGCGCAAACTTGTACGTCAAAAAGCCAACCATTAATCCGCCGATTGCTGGCAGCGCAATCACCCAGTAACGGCCGAGTGTCTGAGGGATAAGCATGAAGATGTCGGTGAAGAACTCCACTAGATGGCGGAAGACGACTGCGCTGACACCGCCTAGTATGCCAACGATGACGGAGAGGAGGAAGACTGTAAGGCGAAGGCGGAAAATCTCTGATCTAAACATGTTTCTAAAGGAGCGAAGTCTGGAGTGAAGGAGGGCGAGTTCATTCTTCATTTTCCTAACTACCTGGGTGTGTGGCAACCCTCTTGAAGTGCTGTCTTCTTGTTTGCTGTCATCGTAGCCACCGCCGGAGCTCAAGGAAACCCCTCACCTACATTGTTTAAACTGAAGTCGGCAACAGGCCTCTTCAAAACATGTGAATGACTGGAAAGTTGATGTTTTTATTTTTTTATTATCCTTTTCATTAATTTCAGGTCATTTTGGCTTCTAAACCATAAAAATTTAGTGAAGGAAAAATTTGAAAGTATAGAGCGTAGTCGGACAGGAAGGGCTAGAGGGATTAAAGGGGAGGGATAACTTAGTCATCCGGGATTTTAAAGGGATGATGATTAAAAGCTCATTATTTAGGCGAAAGTGGGCTGTTGATCCTAGAGTTCGTGTACTCTTTCTTCTTCGATTTTTTCGAGTAGTTTTATGAGGGCTTCGCATGACTGCCTTCTGAGGCGGCATAGGAGGGTTAGCTCGTGGGCTTTCAGGATGTCAGACCTGGTTATGATCCCCAGTAGCTTTGACGGGTCTCCCCTGTCAACCACCGGAAGCCTCCCAACATCATGCTCAACCATCTTATCAAGCGCCTGCTTAACAGTCTCATCAGGATACGCCACGATCAGGTTTTCTGTAGCTATGGTTCCTATCCTTTCTTCTTCTTTACCTTCTTCTACTGCTGTTATCATGTCGTTAAACGTCACTATTCCTACTAGCTTCCCCTTGTTGACTACTGGGAAGCCTGAATGGTGTGTTCGCTCTGCAAGTTCCAGCGCTTGGAAGACATACATGTCAGGCGTTATGGTGATAACGTTTTTCTGCATTACTTCTCCCACTCTTATGTAGTCTAACAGGTCCCTCCTCGATTCGAGGTATATGTCTATTCCCTTCTTGAAGAACCTCATGGTGTATATGCTCTCCTTCATGAAGATCCTGCTGACGATGTAGCTTGAGACGCAGGCAGCCATCAGGGGAAGTATCAGGTGGTAGTTGCCGGTCATTTCCATGACCATCACTATCGCAGTTAGGGGGGCGCGGGCTGACGCTGCGAAGCACGCTGCCATTCCAACCAAGGCGTATGCCATCGGCTCGAAGCCAATGTAAGGGTGTAATAGTGAGAGATACGGTTGCAGGAATGGGAAAAGCGAGTTCAGGGTCATTTTGAAGTATAATTTAGTTAGTGGTAGAGTGAATGCTAGGGGGCCTGCAGAGGACTCGAAGAGCACCCAGCTGAGGGATAGGCCGTAGGCTCCGCCGAACATTGCCCCTATGAAGAGGGAGGGCGAGTACACCCCCCCGCTGCCTCCGCTGCCGAGGGTGAGGGACGTGGCAAGCATTTTAAGGAACGCTAGGGCAAGGAGAAGGAGGAGAGGAAACCTTCCTGCAAAAGCGTCCTCCATTACGGAGTATCCGCCACCTAAGATTTGGGGGAAACCAACTGCTATTGCGCCCACTAGGAGGCCACCGATGGCCGGTTTTGCGTAGGGTGTTACGTTAAGCCTGTCAAAAATTCCTTCGACAAGGTAGAAGTGCTTCACCCAAATGACGCTGGCAGCTCCGAGTAGGAGTCCAAGCACGAGGAAGAAGAGGAGTTCCCACGAGTTTGAGAGAGTAAAGGATGGGAGCTCAACTATGGGTTCATTACCCATTATGATCCTGCTCACGGCTGTTGCTATGACAGAGGATAGCACGACTGGTACCACGGCTACCGCTTCTATTCCGCCGTAGACGACCTCTAGGGCAAACAGGACTCCTCCTATGGGAGCGTTGAATATTGCGCTTATACCTGCTGCGACGCCGCAGACAACTAGGAGCTTCCTGTGCTCGCTGTCAAGCTTGAATGATTTGGCGATCACCGATGCCAGCCCGGCGGAGATCTGAGCGATTGGACCTTCGCTGCCGGCGCTCCCCCCCGACCCGATGGTTACTCCTGAAGCTAAGGTTTTTACTATTGGAACGCGGGCCCTGATTTCTCCTCCCTTAAGGGCTACGGCTTCCATTATCTCTGGCACGCCGTGGCCTTTAGCTTCCCTTGCAAACCTGAAGACTAGGAGGCCGGCTATGAGCCCCCCAGCGGCGGGCATGAGAACTATGAATGCTGAGCCAAGGCAGTCCGGGAGGTATGTGAAGAGGTCTTCGAGGACGCTGGTTAAATGTCTGAATGCTACGGCGCTGAGGCCTCCAATCACGCCTACAGCAGCTGAAAGGAGGATTATAAGGAGCCTAAGCTGTGATGGTCGCGATATGAAAGTCTTTACCTTCCGCCTCCTCCCTTCCCTACTTTTTCTAATGCGGTTTGCCAGCTTAGCGGTGTACAATGAGCAGACGCTTCTAGCCGACTTCCACCATGCCCCGTTCCTGAGCCTTATGATATGAGCCCCCTTTTATTCCACGATGATTATTTTTCTCTAAAACTTTCTTCCTTTTTTAAATCTTCATTTAACTAGTAGAAGTTGTAGGTATTCCCTTAAGGCTTTCTCTTTTAATTTTTCAAACATTATTCTTATTGCTAAAGGTAATATTTAATAAAATAAAGATTATTCTTTCTCCTCCAAGGTAAGGTATAACTGGCGGGTGGACGCTCCCGGAGGCACCCTAAACAGTTTAGACGTCAGAAACGTTACATGATGTTTTTATTTGAGGTTAGAAGACGTAAATATGCGTAGTTTTATTTTGGATGAGTTGTGAGAGAAGTAAAATGGAGGCTTGGAGGTGTGAGGTTGCTGATGTTTACTCCCGGCCCGACCGAGGTTCCTTCAAGGGTTTTACTGGCTATGGCCAGGAGGATCCAGAACCCGGATCTTGACGAGGAATTTTACGATTTCTATGAGGAGCTGTGTGGAGACTTGAAACATATTATGCAGACTAGAAGCGACGTGATCATTCATTCCGGTGAGGCTATAATAGGGCTTGAGGGGGCGGTGCTTAGCTTAGTGGAGCCCGGTGAGAAGGTTTTGACGATGACGTCTGGGGTTTACGGGGATGGGTTCATAAGGTTCGTGGAGGCGTACGGAGGAGTACCCGTCGAGGTTAGAGCAGGATATGACGAGGTGGTTAGTCCCGAGGACGTGGAGAGGACCCTTGAGAGGGAGAAAGATGTGAGGGTGGCAACGCTCGTCCACTGTGAAACGCCTAGTGGAACGCTTAACCCATTAAAGGAGATCGGTGAAGTCTGCGAGAGCCATGGGGTAGTTTTGATAGTGGACGCGGTGAGCAGCGTTGGAGGAGTGCCCGTCGAGGTCGACAAGTGGGGTGTCGACGTTTGCATATTGGGTTCGCAGAAGTGTTTGAGTGCTCCACCCGGATTAGGAATAGTTTCTGTTAGTGGTAAGGCATGGGAGAAGATGGAGGAGCGTAAGGAGAAGGTTAAAGAGTTCTACCTGAACTTTTTGACTTGGAAGGAATGGTGGCTTGAAAAGAGAGAGTTCCCTTACACCCACTCGGTCTCCCTCATCTATGCTTTAAAGGAGGCATGTAGGATGCTGCTCGAGGAGGGGTTAGATAACGTTTTCAGGAGGCATGAGAGGGTGGCTAAGGCTACTAGGGAAGCTGTGAAGGCTATGGGGCTCGAACTCTTCCCCAGGGAGGAGGAATATTGCTCCGCAACCGTTACAGCAGTTAAAATTCCAAGAGGGGTAAAGGATGAGGAGTTAAGGGAGCACATTATGAGAAAGTATGGGGTTATGATCGCTGGTAGCTGGGGGAAAATTGCAGGAAAGGTTTTCAGGCTTGGACACATGGGCTACAATGCCCAGCCAAGTAAGGCTTTGCAAGCATTGTTCGCACTTTCGGAGACGCTGCGCGACCTTGGATTTCCGTCTAGGACGGAGGAGGCACTCGACGCAGCGAAAAGCGTGCTTTACTAGTTACTAGCCTGTTGAAGCCTTAAAGGGTGAAACGCTAGGTGTGACGTTCGTCCTCTCCTTTCCCTTCAAAGTAGGGCTTCAGGTTCAGGTATGTTACGGTGTGGTTTGGAGAAGTTTCAGCCAGCCTGTCTAAGAGTTCTATGATCCTTTGTGGTTTACTGAGCGGGATCCCTGCTGCTTTCCTGTGTCCTCCGCCTCCCAGGGACTCCGCTATTTCCCTTGCATCCGTGCTGCTGCGCTCGTGAACCCTTATGGATGCTCTAAGCGAGCCGGTGTCGACATCCCTGTAAACCAACGCTACGGTGTCGCATCCTTTACTTAGCAGCTTGTAGGCTATGTCCTTGGCTAGGTAGTAGGGGGTTACGTCCACCTCGTTTACGAGGTAGAACTTGCCCTCGACGTCGCTAAGCGAGTTAACTACTTCGTTGAGCACGTTATCTATTACCCTTAGTTCTCCTGCCAGCTTCTCGTACTGCTCCCTGAACCATTCGTCACCGGTGAATGCTGCCCCCTTCCGGGCGAGGACTTCTGCTAGCCTTCTCCTTCCAGCGTCGTCGCTGTGAAGGAACTTTATGACCCTGTCTAGGGCGAGCGTTGCCTCGGTGTGCTTGCCAGTGTCGGCGGCTACGGCCATGCTGACAAGTTCATCTATGACGCCCCCCTTAAGCTTTAGGTACTCTGCTACTAGCTTTGCCGCAGCGGGGGCTGATGGGGAGACCACGTCATCCTCTGTTAACCGTCCCTCCTTCACCAAGTTTTTATAGTTGCTTTCATGATGGTCGATGTTCACCTTGCAGTTTATAGGTTTAGGTAGGTCCACTACCATGTCAAAGAAGCCTTCAAGCTTGGAGGCATCCTTGGGGTTGTTAACGAAGACTATTTCCGCGTCGGGGTACTTAACCAGTATTAGGGCTGCTGAGATTATCCCGTCACAATCTGTTCCGTGGACGGCTACTCTCACGTTAAACCACCATTAAGACCCTTCAAAGCAGTACCGAACTTCCTGGAAGCTTAAC
This sequence comes from Thermoproteota archaeon, assembly GCA_029258835.1. Lineage (GTDB taxonomy): Archaea > Asgardarchaeota > Jordiarchaeia > Jordiarchaeales > Freyrarchaeaceae > Freyrarchaeum. The sequence continues at coordinate 19,222 of JAPDJY010000042.1, forward strand.
CTTAACTCCTCGACTGCATGCTTAACCTGCGAGGGGGGAGAGCCCTTAATGGTGGATGCTATGAGGGAGGCAGCCGACTCCATCTCCTCCTCCTTCATGCCTAGCCGTGTGACCTCGCTCACCCCTATTCTCCCAGCTAAGTCTACTATTATGTTTGACTCTTCAAGTCTTAACGCCGCATCCTCCCACTTCAGCCCATACCTTTCGCTAAGCACCTCGGTGTCGATTAGTATTTGATGGGAGCGTGTATAGCCTTTCTCAGCGTACATTACGGGTATGCCTTCGCTGTCTAGCGACTCAGCTAACTTCCTCGCGTTCCTGACAACCTGTCTGGCGTAGCTCCCCCCGAATGCTTCCATTTCCTTCAGGGTTAGTGCTAGGGCTGCGATACGGGCGTAATGCGCGTTATCAACGGTCACAAACCGAAGTTCTTCCCTAACCTTTCCGAAGACTTCACCATTTCCCAGTATCATTCCCCCCTGCGACCCGGAGAGCGTTTTATGGGTGCTCCCAAGCATTATGTCGGATCCCTCGGCTAGGGGGTCTTGGAACTCTCCGCCTGCTATGAGCCCCAGGACGTGTGACGCATCGTATGCGACTATTCCTCCCGTGTCGTGCACTTCCTCGCTTAGTTCCCTTACCGGGTACGGGAAGAGTATTAGGCTCGCTCCTAGCACCACTAGGTCCGGCTTAACCCTCCTCACGAGCTCAACCGCTGCTTCGAGGTTTACCGTCATGCTCTCCTTGTCGAATGGAAGGTAGTGGACTTCTATGTTAAGCCTGCTTGGAGCGTTCTCTTTAACTAGCCCCGGGTACCCTCCGTTTTCTGGTCCGATGCAAGCCATCTTCTTCCCCCTAAACGCCATGAGGAGGGAGAGGTCTGCAACATGGCCTGAGATGGGGCGTACGTCGGCAAACTTACACTTGAATAGTTTCTTAGCGAGTTTCTCTGCTTCGTTAATTACCTCATCGGTGAACTTTGTCCCACGGTAGAGCCCGTCAGGTGCAGTGTACCTGTGGGTGAGGTCTGATGAGAGTAGGCTTCTCGCTGCAGGGCTCATAACGTTCTCCGAGGCGATAAGATTTAAACACTTGGAACGCCATTCTTCGTGTTTCTTAACGATTTCGCTAACCATCGTTAATTAACCTCCTACTTCAACGTTAGGAGGAGAAGGAGAAGCCTGTGAAGCATTATTTCCCTTTCTGATGGCTGGGTGAAGAAGGGGTAAAATGGTTTGATGCCAAAGTATGCTCCGCAGGCTATTATTGCCACCGTTGCTCCTAGGAAGAAGAGGAGCGAGAAGGCGTAGAAGGGGTTTGATCGCACCTTGCTCCCCTTAACTTCGGTGAACATTATCCTTTTCGTTGCTAAAAGTATGAGGAATGATGTAAGCGAAGCCGCCGAGAAGACTAGTATTTCAAATGCTGCCTGTCCCTCCACGGAGCTCACCCCGATCCCTGCACCAAAGAGGAAGCCGAGGACGCCATAGGCTGAGTACTCCTTCCTTGTGAAGAACCTTTTATAGCCATGGTAGTTTTGGAGGATCGTCGTGGAGACGATGAAGCCGACCACCCCTAAATATATGAGTTTGTGCCCGAGGACCTCGTCGAAGAAGTACACTAGGAAGTAGACGTTCGCCTGGGGGATGAAAGGGACGGGGATGGAGGGGGGAAGCAGTGAAGCGTACATGTGCAGCTCGTTTGCCACGTACCTCATGGCGAGGCCGCCGAGGAAGAGGAAAAGGAAAAGGATGAAGGTTATCTCCGCGACTACGCGCAGCCTCCTAGCCTTCACCGTTTCAGGAGGTTGAAGCATAACTTCTCTGAAGGTCAAGTAGAGGACCGTCGCACCGACGCTTCCCATGAGGAAGAAGCTTAGGGTTCTACCAGCCGAGAGGATGGCTGAGTAGCACGTGTAGTCTTCTGATGAGGGGACAGGTATTAAGACGTAGCTCCCCCCTAGGACTTCACCTATTACGGTGAATGCACTCCAGCTTGCTACAAGGGCTGAGAGGTATATTAGAAGGAGGTTTCTTTTTAGAAGCGTGCCTTCCAGCAAGAAACCACCTCAAGAAAGCACTACCTGTTTAAGTGAGGATGCTCTAAAGAAGGTTTCGGTTTGAATGGGCTTTTAAACGGTTAGTTCGGTTCCTGTCCGCGGGGGAAGAGGGTTAAAAATGTTCTGAGGGGCGACGTTAGGGAGTTTTAAGATGGAATCCGCAAACTATATTAAACAGTCTGGGGGAGGATGCATAGGCGCAAGTAGCTTATCACGGATTAACAGCCTTTAACTTTGGTAGCCCTGTGAACGTGTTCGGAGTGTATGACCGAGGGGTTACTGAGGGTTAGGAGGGAAAACGTGTGAGGGATCACATGGAGTTGCTTGTTTACCTCATTCTGCGTTCAAGGAAGGAGGTCACCTTGGACGAGCTCGCAAGGGAGGCAGGGGTTCCCCGCAGGGGGCTTTCTAGAATTCTAAGATCCCTAGCTAGGAGGGGAGTGGCTGAAAGGGTGGGGGACAAGGTTGTCTTTAAGAGGCAGGATGCAAGGTGCTTACGAGTTCCCTTCGCTGGTGGATGCTTAGATCTCAGGGTTAGTGTTAATGTTGACTTGTCGGGAGCTGGGGAAGTGGAAGTTTATAAGGGTGATGAGATCTTTGCGGTTCTACCCTACCTTATCAGTAGCGGGTCGATGGTTGTTGACTTAAGCGGTCTTCTCAGAGTTTATGGGGATGCAGCGAAGGCGAACGGCGACCCCTTCTCTCTTGAGAAGGCGTATGCTGTGTTTCGGAGGGTAATGGAGGGGAAGGGGGAAGCTGGGAAGGCGGGCCAATGGGAGATAGACGCCGCGCTAGCCGCAATAGTTTTATGTGGAGCGATAACCGAGAAGCTGGGCTTAGAATATATTTTTACAACTATAGATAGTGAAAGCATCCCACGGCGAGTTAGGGCTGAGGAGCTGCAGGCTATAGGGGAGAAGCATGGTGTCGAGTTTAAAATGGGGTACGCGTTCCCGCTAGGTGATGCGAGAGGGATGCTCCTAGTTGATAGGGGAGGGAAAACGTACTTTTTGAAGGAAGGAGGAGACCTCATCGTTGAAGTGCCAATAGAGGATTTAGGGGAAATGGTTGAGGTGGACTTCACAAGCTTGGTTGAAAGCTACCTTAACTCTGCGGTTAAGAAGGAATCCGGCTTCTCAGCCGAGAGGGTGGTGGATCACTTCTTCTCCATGCTGGAGAAGAGAGAGAGCGTTGAAAGCTACGCGGAGTATTTGGAGTATGAGGAGGAGAAGGAGCTCCTAGAAGCCATGTACAGGATAAGTTTAACTCTTATGCGTCTTAAAGATAAGGATGTTTCGGCTAAGGTCACCTACCCGTGCTTTTCAGGTGAAAACTAGCTTGACAGAACCCTTTCAGCCGCTAGTAGGCGTCCCTTCCACCTCTTCATGGAATCCAGGAACTCTTTTTTGAGGGCTTCGTATTCTTCTTGGGAGGCCTCCTTGAAGAGGCGGTAGTAGGATCTCATCTCATAGAGTGCTGGGTGAAGGTAGCCCAGCCTTTTAACAAGGGAGTTAACCGCTTGAGTCAGCGCTTCAGCTCCTTCCTCGGGGGTAGCTGCTTTCTCCAACTTAGACCTTAAATTTTCCATTTGAACCTCGACGGATGCAGGTTCCATCATGGTCGACGGTGCGGCATATATTTTTTTCTTGACGTTGCCGAACAGTTCCGACAGCTTCTCCGAGTAATCCTTTATTGACTGCAGAGTGTTAACCAGGCATGAAACCAGTTCGCCTAGCCTTACCACCTCTTGAGACTGGTTTTCCAAGTTTTCAAGGACTTGCTTAAAGTCGCTAATTGAATTCTCTAATAGGCGAACCTCATCCACAAGAGTGTTGATTTCCTTAATGGTTGAGGCGGCTGCCAGCTCAGACTCTATTTTTTTCATGGCGTCCTTAAGCATACTTAACGCCCTGTCCACGGACTCGAACGGGTCAACGGACCTGCCCGCTATGACGGGTGGAGGAGTGGTTTCAACGAGGCTTACTTCGACTTCCGATGGCTGCTTACCCTCAAGAAGCATTTCAACCTTCTTAAAGACAAGCTCCTCTTCCCTTCCCAGTACGGTGGCACCATCCTCCAAGACGAACGTCACGTAGAAGTCCCGTCCCAGCTGCCGGAATAAGTAGCTGACGCCTCCAAGAGACAACATTATGGAAACGTGATTTTCCTCCACCCCAAGCTCTGATTGAACCCTGTCGACCGCTACCCTTAACCAGTTTGCAACCATGATGGCCATGTTGGTCTCTTCCTCGTCTTCAAAGCTTGTATCGACAAGTAACCCCGCCTCGCTTAACAGGACAAACCCCTTGAAGGGTCCCTTAACAAGTTTGCTGAGTTCCTCGTGGACTTCGAAGATCGGGAAAAAGGCCAACTCGACCACCATCGTAAATGTAAACCAAGGATAACTTTCCATCTGGAAGTTCTTAAAAATTGCGTTCCAGAAGCTAGCTTGAAGCCCAGCTTCACCCACTAACTGATTTAAACGTTTACGATTTTAGGTAGAGGTGCTTGGAGATGTAAAAGAGGGAGATTAGCAGGATCAGGACTCCTGTAACGACTTTCAGGATGGATAAGGTGAACGTGATAGGGTTAAGGTTGGCAAGTAGTATTACGTGGTATATTAGGGAGATAGCATAGGTTGAGGCTGTAATGGAGGCGGGAAGCGCCTTGCTGATGGAGGAGCCTTGAGGGGAAAAGGCGATGTAGGCGAGAAGGATGCCGAGTATGAGGAATGACGCTCCCTCGATTAGTGGCTCTCCTCCGAATAGGGAGGGTGAGAGGACAGGGTAGCCTGAATCTAAGGCGTAGTGGACGAGTGAGAGGGGGAAGGAGAACTCTGAGATGGCAGCTAGGATCGAGGCTATCGAGCCTGTAACACAGAAAACTTTGACGTCTAAGCTCCACCCCTTCAGGAAGACGGATAGGGTTGACAGGAATGCGAGAAGCAGGAAGAAGAGGGAGGAGACAAGCAGCGAGTTTCCGCTTATGGCTGCATACTGCCATCCAGCGTTCAGCCCTAAGGAGACGCCGCAGCTTGAAGGGGGGGAAAGCTCTACAATCAGGATCATTGCCGAATAGTACGGGTTTTCACCCAGCGAAGTTGGGGAGAGACAGGCTTGGATTGATGCCATGGTTCCAACCGATACGGCGGCGTCAAGTCTGGTTAACGAGAGGAGAAGCATGTAGGCTGCACCGGTTAGGAAGGCGAAGACGAGGAATTTCTCTGCCACCTGCACGTTTACGTACCCTACTGCAAAGTGGAGGAGCAGTAGGCACCCTGTGGTTCCTAGGAGGGCGAGGGCGGCTGCCAGCGCAGGTGAGAGTATGAGGGGGGAGAGAAGAAATCCCACCGCACCCATCCTTGCAACATAGTAGAGTAGGGTACTCGTCAGGGATGAGAGGAGGCAGAACGATTCGAAAAGTAGCATAGCGCCAGCTAACCCTACGGCGGCACGCCAATGCTTCCCGACGAGTTGCAAGCCATCTAGCCCCCATTCAAGGGTTAAAGGGTAAACCCGCTTTCTCAGCTGCCTTGCGGAGGAGCGCATTAAACACGTTTAAGTCCCTGTAAACCTTGGGAAGCCACTTGGCCTCCCAGAAGAAGTTACAGCTTGTTTCGGCTCTTAGAAGGTGTTCTTCAGCTAGTGCTATCAACCGTCCAGCTTCGCCGTCAGCGCACCCAATTAACGCTTTGAGGCAGCGTAATTTAGCGCTGGCATCCCAAACTTCCTTCATAGCCTCTCTCTGAGCCTCGTGTCCAATCCACTGGGAGAAGGTCTCCCCGTCGTTAGAAAAGGTCTTCCAAGCGCCAGTCTTCACCCTAACATAGTCTTCTGGAGGGTGCTCCTTCAAGAATTCGGATATTGAGGTCATGGTGACGCCGCAATCTTGCTCTGTAAGTTTCACGTAGGGTTTGAAAAAGTACCCCCAAAAGTTTTTCGACTCGTCTACTTCCCTAAACCATCTACTGTTTTCACCGTCACTCCACGTCGTAACCAGTAGGGCGCCTTTAAACCTTGAAGTTTTAGCTTTAACCATGTTAATGAAGCCTCTTGGAGTGACGCCTCCCATCTGGGCATCGCTTAGCTCCTCGTTGCGTGGTATCACGGTTATTTCCGCTCCAGAGTGCTCTGCAAGGTGCGGCTTAAACCCTCGGTCTTCCCCTCCCCCCTCGATGTACCTTCCATCAACTACAACGTACTTAAACCCTAATTCCGACAGGAGAGGTATCATTTTCATGGTGAAGCCTAGCTCGGGGGGCCAGAAACCGTTAAACTTTAAACCTAAGCGCTCAGCTTTCCTAACCCACCTCAAAACGTGGCTTTTCCAGTCGCTTTCAGGTATCAGGGGGAAAACAGGATGGTAGAAACCCGTCGCAAGAAACTCCACATTGGAGAGGTTAACGTAGCATTCTAAAGCGTCCTTCAGGCTTCCTAACTCGTCTAGGGTGAGGGTGCACATTTGCTCTAGGAGGGTGCCTGAGATGCTCAGGTGGACGGCGGCGAGGCCTTCACACTCAGAAAGGTACCGGATCGGCCTGATGTAGCATTGAAGAATCCTTAACGCTTCTTCCCTATTTGTAGAGAGGAGAAAATTCATGTTTCCATGAGGCTGGTGGAAATGCAGTCCTAGGGCATGGTAGACCTCTGGCAACGGATACCCTCCACCCGGAGCAGCACGAACTCAAAAGCGATTTTTTAAAGGAAAGGAAAATTATTGTAACTTATAAGGGTTACTGGTGAGTCCAGTGTTCCCAGACGGCGAGGGACACGAGACCGATCACCCGGGTTCCCACCATTCAGCGTGGGAGCGAGTCCTAAAGAGAGGGATGCTAAAAACGGGCGTGTACCATGAGGCCGATAGGTTGCACATGGTTAATAGGAGACTAATTCCACACTGACCTGCCCTTTCCCTATGGTTGCAACCGCGACGCCTTGCGAGCACTTACCCACGTTAACCACTATGGTGTCACCTAACGTGCATTTCCCCCGTGACTCATGTATGTGCCCACAGAAAACTAGTTCAGGCTGCTGGGCTTCAACGAACTCCCTGAGAGGCTTACTACCGGCATGTAGCCCACTCCACGCCTTATCGCAGCACCGGTATGGGGGCTCGTGGGAGACAACAACCATCGGGTTGCTACCCCGAGAAAATTTTGTTAGGATGCTTGGGTCGTACCTGGCACTGAGGCCGAGAAAGTCGACTCCGCTGAGAGTGACCAGCTGCCCATGAATGCACCTTACGTCCTTAAGGGGGAGTTGAAGATCGCGGCTTACATGGTCCATGTTACCCCAAACGTATAAGATCGGAGCAAGCCCTTCAATGTTCCTCAGGACGAGGATGGCGTCATCGGCATCTCCCGTATGTGTTATGTCGCCACAGACCACCACCACGTCGGGTTTAACCTTTTTGATGACTTTTTTAGCATCGTTTAGGGCGGCAGTGTTCCCGTGAATGTCGGAGATGGCTACAAGCTTCAAGACCCACCCCTTCTTCCCGTTTTCAGCTAAAAAAGAAACTACTAGAAGATTTAAAGAATATTTCGAGGAGAGAATATGGATTAAGCGAAGAGAGCCTTAGATAGAACTAGAAAATGGAAGGAGATAAAGAGGCAAGGGGAGAAGCTCCATGTTACCTGGGTGAATGCGGGTAGTGTGAACAGTTGGAATGCTACCCATAGAAATGAGAATTACAGTGGATAACACGGCAATCATACACGGCAATCATCGCTTTCTAAACATCCCATTATGTTTTTCACCTCGCCTCCACGTAGACTTACTTTTACTTGCTCCTCCCTTTCCGTCAGTAAGCGTGGACGTATTAGCTGGCTACCTCCAGAGGTAGACGCGCGCCTCAAATCACCCCTCCGGGTACTCCCGGAGAGCCCCCGCGGTTGGGGGGTCTATCGCTTCCCAGCCCACCTGGAACCTTGAGGCGCCTTGCGAAGCAGTTAAATATAATGGTGGGTGTTTGGGGTGCTGGTTTGGCCACGGGGTGGCTTATGGGTGGAGTCTTCGGATGTGGGGCTCTGGGGTTACCCCGAAAGCCCCATTAGAGGCGTATGCCTCGATGATGGGGAAACGATTGATAGACCAAAATCCACATTTACCCATAAAAG
>JAPDJY010000061.1:0-27136 GCA_029258835.1 Thermoproteota archaeon
CCCTCGAACTAGCTAAAAGCCTCGAGAGGGCGGCGAAAGTGTACGTTATAGCGTCAATCCTAGGAGAACCCCACATGCTACCAGAGAAAACGCTAAAGGACGGAGCAGCAGTCTACGAACTACTCAGAAAAACTAGCACCTAACTTTATTCCCAAGAAAGCCTTAACATCCTCCTTTACAATTGAATTTGAGTGAAAAGATTGCAGTGGGTGCTGGGTTTATTGTAATTATTGAAGAAGAAACTTGAAAAAATTTTTAAATTAATTTAGGAGTATAATATAAGTATGCTTGGAAAAGGTAAGGTGTTGCTGTGAATGTCGGAAGGGAATATTGCCATAATTGTTAAGGGGTTCTCCCGTACTCTTAAGTTCTTAAGGGAGAACTTCCCTGGGATGAGGATTCTGCTTAGAAGGGTGAGCGATGAGTTAGACGTGTATGAGGATGACGAGCTTGCCTGGATCATTGTAAGGGATCTCGAAAGGTTTTACTCGGCTCTTTTCAGCATTTTGGGTTCACGGATCATTACGAACACTTACGTTTACATTATTATGGATACGTTCTTCAAGAAGGTTAACGTTAAGGTGTCGATGTTTAAGGTTTCAAGTGCAATCCGAAGAAGAAGCATGGAAATGTGGCGTAATATTTTAAGGGAGGTCTTGGAGAGGGAGGCGGATGTGAGGGAGGGCTAGCTGAGGGAGGGGGTTGCCCTTACAGGCACCGTTAGAGCGTTGGCTGCCACGGCTAGGCTTAGCCCAAGGTCTCCTACGCCTACAGCTATCCAGAGCGTTGCTAATCCTATGATGGTTAAGGCTACAAGAGCAAGTTTCACGGTGATTGCCGCAGCAATGTTTTCCTTCACCACCCTCATAGTTGTTCCGCTCAAATCCAACAAGTAGACTATTTTCGAGAGCTTATCCTCCATCAGCGCTATGCTGGCTGTTTCTAGTGCCACGTCGCTCCCCATTACGCCATTAACACTCTCCCAGCATAGCATTCAGCCATTTAAGGGTTTAAATTTTATATGCACGGACTTGTGTTGACCAACCGCCTTTATTATTTAAGATTCCACCTTTCGGGTTCCTTTAGAAAGACAGCATGTGGGAGACCGCCAAATCCAGCATCATGAATACCCCTTCACCGAACCCCCCTTTTGCTTCTTATGGTATGAACAGTGTTTTAACGCCATGTTTTGCCGCAATCTCCGCTTGTGCTTTGTCGCTTGTCACGAGTTCCCCTAGTTTCTCAGCTAAGGCTACGTATAGGGAGTCGTACACCGTTACGTTCTCCATCATGGATATCCTGTATGCTTTCCTAATGTATTCTCCTTCAGGCTCTAACACTATAACATTCTTCTCCACCAGTTCCAAAAGGGATTCAAACAGCAGCTGCGCCCGGTCCTCATCCATGGATTTCAGAATTTTAACACGCTTCCACACCGCGTTTGCAACCTCCTTCACCACAAGATCCACCGAGTAAACAGGGCTTCGAGCATCAATAAGATCCCTAACATCCCTCCACCCCCTCTCTTTAAGAAAATATTTGGCTAAGGATGAAGCGTCAATGACTATCACGGTCATCCCTCAGAAGCTTAACCACCGTCCCGTGTGGAAGCTCAGGTAAATCCTTAATTATCAAGTCTATTTTCTCCAGTAGCTCTTTCTTCTCCAACTCCGCAACCCTCGCCTCCACAAACCTTCTAACCTCCTCGCTCCAATTAACTCTACCCTTAAACACGTCCATCCGCTCTTTCAACCTCTTCGGAAACCTAAAAGAAACAGGCACACTCATCGTAAACCCCTACCACATAACCGTATCACAATTAATAAGTATTTCGTGCTACTCATACAACAATAAACGTAACACAGAGCACACGTCAATAAACATTAAGAACCATCCGAAGGCAGCAAACTCCCAGGAACATGCACATGCATTTGGCTAAGACGTATTGTCTTGAGATTCTGATTGCCGAGGGGGAGCTCGAGGAGATATATAAGCTGATAAGCAGGGTTAGAGCGATAAAAAGAGTACGCCAACTAAAGTACACGTCGGTTAAAATATGAAAAAGGGAAGTGAAAGCACACAACACGTTAAACAAGCTCCCTCAACGACTCCAACGTCTTCTCCATGGAGAGCAATACTAGCCCCATGTTAGCGTCCTTCCTAGCCAGTACAGCAAGTATCAGAGACCTAACGCCCATATGACCATCTGCCCCTTCTCTCCTTCAATAATAACTTTCCTAAGACGCCCTTGATCCAGCGACTCCACCACTCTGCCACCCAACCCTAAGGCAAGAGCGGTCATAGCAGCAAGCATACGCTCGTCAACACCCCTCTTAGGCAGAATGCTAGCAACAACTAGGCCATCCTTCCGAACTATAGCACTAGCCGAAATATCAGAAGTCTCGGCATTAAGTACTGAAAGCACCTTCTCAAACCGTTCACGCATAGACTTCCCAGCCAACCTTTAACACCCTATTTCTCTTTAATCTTGACCGATGAAGCCTCTATCTTTTTAAGGTAGCGTTCGCCAAGAGTCATGGCGACGCCTAAGTGCTCCTCACGGCTAACCCTCGCAACAACTATAAAGGAACCTGAACCAACAACGATCAACCGATGATCACCTATGCTCAAAAGAGTAGGCTTAACATCCCCCTCACGCGACACAGCCACCATAGCCTCAATATAACGCGACACGTGCCCTATAATCTCATCCATATTATAAGAAGTAATATGCTTCCCTCTCCTCGAGAAAAGAGCAGCACCACCAATCTCAGGATTAGTACAAAACTCCTTAAAAAGCTTAAGTACAATATTCTTCAACTTGCCATCCACATCAAGAGGAGTAGCATTAAGAATATTCATTATCTCCTCTCTTGGAACCTTAAGAAAAAGCGGCTTCTTCACCCATTCATCACCATACTTCTCAAGCAAAAAACGCTTCACATTTAAAAGCTTCTCCTCAATGTCCAAAGCACTCTCCCGATCATCCACCCTAACAGCAAAAACCAAGTCATCCTTATCATCACAATGAAGAATAAACCTCCAATCATCAACAACTATAGAGCGAAGCGTCTTCTTAGTAATATCCCGAACAAACATAGACACGGCACTAAGCAACCCCGAAACAAGACAAGGATTAACCCTCTCACCACTCCACCTACCCCCACTATCCAAAGCAAGAACCGGCTCACCACTCTTCCTAAACAAGTAAAACTCAAAAATCACCAAACCACCCCCCCACATAAAACAATCTCTCCATTAAAAACCAGAAAAGCTAAATAAATGAAAAACAACACAAAAAACACCAAACCAATCAATTCACTGCATAACCTATTACAAAACCTATTATAAATACAGAAATTTTCCATTTTTAGGAAACTTAATGCGAAAATCGAAAATCTTATCAACCCAAACACAACCATATCGCAACACATTACATATTATACAATTAATTATATGATATTTTAAGTATATTAAAAATATAACGAAAACTTAATACCACATTTATTAAGCCTATCAATTAATGTAAACAAAACAAAACAAAACAAAACAAAACAAAACAAAACAAAACAAAACAAAACAAAACAAAACAAAACAAAACAAAACAAAACAAAACAAAACAAAACAAAACAAAACAAAACAAAACAAAACAAATATTTTTGAGGAAAGGATAATAGTTGAAAAGGTTAACTGAGAAGTTTAATATTATTTTTTTCTAATAATAATAGAATAGAATTGGGGGATGTGAAGTTGGATTGGGAAAAGTATGGCTATGTTGTTGCAAGCAAGTATAGGATGCAAATTTTGATTAGCTTGAAGGATGGTCCTCTGACGCCGTCTCAGATTGCTAAGAGAACGGGGCTTTATTTGTCTCATATAAGTTTGGTGTTGAAAGATTTGGTTGAAAAGGACGTTTTGACTATTCTTACACCAAACCTTAGGAAGGGAAGGATGTATGGGCTTACGGAGCTGGGGAAAGATATACTTTCTAGGATAATGAAGAATTCTTCATCAGAGGTGTCTGATGAAGAATTGAGAAGGGAGCAGGAAGCATTAAAAGCTAATAAATTTGTTTCTGGTTGGGTGGAGAAATCTGGTTTTGTAGCTTAGTTCCGTTTTTTGATTTGTACTTGCTTTACAATTCTTCTGCTTAAAGGATCTTGGGATGATAATTGGAGGGAGGGATGAAAAAGGAAAAGAATTGATAAATAATGAATGGGGAGGTGGTGGGGTTAGGATTTTGGCTCGAAAAATTCGCAGTTTCCTTCTCCTGTAACGTGTATGGTGTTTTTTGCGCACCATATGAGGCCTGTTTCGCTCGGTGAACCTGCGTATTTACAGTTTTTACAGTTTGCCATTTACATCCCCCTTAAAGCTAACATTAAATTGTAAGTAATGTTAAATATTATTTTACGATTGTTTCTGCCAGTTAGCTAGGGATATTTCGAATGATGTGGAGTTTAGTTCTGGCTCGAATTTCGAGTCGACGAGTGTTGTTTCGATGCCTGTGTTGCGTCGTATTATTGCGATGAGGAAGCCGAGGATCGGGCAGGGAGGGATCTTTACGCCTTGCTCCCTTAGCATCCTGCAGGAGTGAGCGAGTACGCATTCCCCTACTTTGATCTTCATGTGGTCTTCCGTGAGGTCTAGTATGTCGAACCTCTGGGCAATCTTTTTCTCCTTTACGGCGTCTCGCCATTTTTCCACTATCATTTTTATGTCTTTATCTTCTATGTCCGGTATTCCTATTTCTTTTAAGAGTACCTTGCCTTCTTTGCGGAAATCACGGTGGTGGGGGTTATGGGGTATGCATGACGTCGAGGAACTACTCAAGCTTGTGGAGATTAATGTTGGCCGTTGGAAGCCGCGGACAATTTGTATAGTTGACTCTGACTTTAACCTTAGAGCGGCCAAGGGAGAGATAGAGGATGACATGTTAAACATGTTTAGAAAGTTTCTATTATCGGAAATGCATATTGGGGATATCGTACAGAATCGGAATGCTTTCCTCATGAAGGTAGCTGATATGATGGGTGTCATAGTTAAGATGGGTGAGCCGCATTATACTGGGCTTGCAGCTGTTAACCTTAAAAGTAGGATAAATGCCCTTGATGGCTTCTATAAGCTTGAGAGGAAGTTGGAGCTGGAGAAGATAAGGGAGGCCCTTTTGGAAGCCAAGGGGATGAAGCCGGACGATATAATTGCAAGTGCGCTAATTCGAAGGGATGGACTTGCTGTGGCGAGTACGCTTCCGGAAGGAATTAGCAGAATGTTTGCTATGAGTGTTATGACTACTCTTGGGGCTGGTAGTAAGGCTATGGAAATGTTAAAGCGAGGGGAGTTGAAGAGAATATTTAAGAGGGTGAGCAGGGGGAGGTTATCCTCTCTAGCATTGGCTCGTTTATACTGATTGTGCTTGCCAGAAAAGAGGCAAACCTCGCATTAGTGCTTTTAAGCGTAGAAGGAACCATTGAAGTGCTTGAAAAATATGTTTACTCGTTAGGATGAAGGATTTTACTTATACTTGAACTTTGAAACTTAATGTTAATGTTCATGCTATTTTATTTGAGGTTATTTGATAAAGCTTATTGCTTTTAGCATTTTGTTTATTTTACCTTATCGTTTACTCCCTCTTCATAGTGGTTGGTGATTTTAATTGTTGATAAACAATTGGTTATGATTATGGCAATTTATTTGTGTTTTTCTTGTATTTTTTTATTAATTATTGTGATTTCACCAACAAATTTAAATATGTTCTGCGAACATTTTACTTTAGCAGTGAATGAAGAAAGGTAAATGGAGGGATGGTTAGCGCGAGATCGTTGTTCACGGTGGGAGGTTGATTTAGATGTCCAAGAAGCCTATTGCTGAGGAGTTCCGGAAGATTTTGACGGACTTGGAGGCTGAGGCACCTGACATCTTCGCTAGTGCTATAGTTCGAAAGGATGGCTTAGTCGTGGCTAGTGCCATGCCAGAGGATATTAGCGGGCGTTTGTTCGCTGCAATGACCGTGGCGACGTTCGGTGCCAGTAATAGGACTATGGAGGAGTTGAAGCAGGGTGGACTGAAGAGGGTGATTGTTGAGGCTGAAGACGGGCAGATGATAATTATGGGTGTTGGATCGCTGGTTTTAACGGTGCTTGCTAAGAAGGATGCGAACCTTGGACTGGTACTTCTAAGTGTTGAAAGGGCTTTAGAGCAGCTCAAGAAATATGCGTGATTTTTTAGGTTGTTTAACTTTCTCCTAGCATATAATTGCCGGGAGGAAGTTTGAATGGGTGAAGAAGAAGGGATGGAAGTGACCAGGTTTCTGAATATTATAATTTTTGGTTTTCAGAAGGCTCTCTGGGATATTATGGGTGATGCGGCGATTGCAGCGTCTTATCCCGTTGGGAAGGGAATGCTTGAGATAATGAAGAAGGAGCTGGGTCTTAAGGTTGCGGGGGAGGACCCACAGGACGTGCTTAACGGGATAGCTAGGAGGCTTGTGGAGGACTTTAAGATAGCGAGTGACGTTCAGATAAAGAAGGATGGAGACAGGATCGTTGTTGACGTTAAGGATTGCGTCTGCCTCCCCGTGGAGGCTAGACTTGTTAAGGTTGGCATAAAGCCCTTCGCCTGCCCCTTCACCAACATAGCCATGGCTGCTATGGAGGAGGTGCTCGGCATTCCCACGGCGATAAACTCTCTAGAAGTGAGTTCCCCCGACTGTAAGATCGTCTTCGAAATGCTGCGTGAAAAGTGAAAGGGCGGTAGTAAAGGATTACCCTTCCCCCCTTCCCTTCTTTTTTCTCTTTTCTCTCTTTTCCTTTTTTCCTTTTTTCTTTTTTAACGTGTGAAGGAGGAGAAGGAGAAAATTATGGTTTTTGCTGGGTGGCTGTTCAACCATATGGTAGCGGTTCTTCCTGTTTCGCGGCGGCTTAAGCGTATTCTTCATAAGGAGTTTTCCTTGGATGGTTAACCCGGGTTTGCCACGGTATCCGTTAGGATTATTGAAGCGCCTTTAAGGGTTAGGAGGAGTTGCTTTTGAGGGCGTCCCCCGTTGATAGGATAGATGACCTTTACTTCGTATCGCCTAGCTACAGGCGTTTTAACCAGAAGTTTGACGTGTTTAGCCGGTCGACGTGGGATCCTAGGATTAAGAGGTTGAGAGGGGAGGATCTTCCTTTGCGGGTTTCGAAGCGTATAGAGGGGGGTGAGGAAGGGTTTAAGCTTGAGGATTATGCTCTCATGCAGGGTGCTTGGACTGTGACGGTGTTCGCCGAGTGGGAGACGGGGAATAGGGGGCTCCTCTCGTGGCGCCCGGTTTCCTTCGATGTTAACCCTTCAAGCGTTATTCTTTTTCAGTCTGTTAGGAAGGGGCGAGGCTACGTGTGGAAGGGGGGGCCCGGCGAGGCTTCAATGATTGTTAAGCGTGCCGCGCTGGCTTATGGAGCTGGGATGGTTGGTGTTTGCGAGCTTGACAGGAGGTGGGTTTACTCGCATCAGTGGAACAGGGAGGCTATGAGAGAGAAGGAGGTTGTCTTCGAGGATGTGGACGAGCCGTACGAGACCGATGACAAGTACGTTATACCTGAGGACGTGAGGTACGCCGTCGTCATGGTGGTTCCCATGGACGTCGAAATGCTGAAGCTTTCCCCTACGCCGATAGCTGACGCAGCAACTGGTTTAGGGTACTCTAGGGCTGTCGCCCTCGCAGCCTCCCTAGCGGAGTTCATAAGGGGACTTGGCTACACTGCTATACCATGCGTTAACGATACTGCTCTGAGCATACCCTTAGCTATCTCGGCAGGACTCGGCCAGCTTGGGAGAAGCGGGCTGCTTATAACCCCGAAGTATGGCCCCGCTGTGAGGATATGCAAGGTTTTAACGAGCCTGCCTCTAGCTCCCGATAGGCCTGTGGATTACGGCATAACGAGCTTCTGCGAGAAGTGTACTAGGTGCGCTGAGAGCTGCCCTGTAGGTGCGATATCATTCGGCGAGAGGGCAACGGAGGCTAGAACCATATCTAACAATCCGGGGGTTTTGAAGTGGCCTATAGACCCTGAAAAGTGTATTAGCTACTGGATGCAGAATGGCTTATCGTGCTCAACATGCATCAGGGTTTGCCCGTTCACTAGGGTTAACAGGGTCGGGAAGCCAGGCGAGTGGTGGGAGATGGAAAAGGAAGATGAGAAGGAGAGGGGTGCCCGCGTGGAAGCTAGAAGCCGGTGGGTGGAGGGTTAGCCCGTCTGCCTTTTCTGTATTTCCTCCTCCCTTAGCACCCTTCTGAGGAGTTTCCCAACTATCGTTCTCGGAAGGGCGTCCCTGAACTCTACCTCTTTTGGTATCTTGTAGGCTGCCAGGTTCTTCTTGCACCATTCCAGGATGTCTGCCTCGGTCACCTTACCCCTGTACTCCGGCTTCAGCACGACGAATACCTTTATTATTTCGCCGACTGCCTCGTCTGGTATTCCCACGGCTGCAGCGTCCTGCACGGCCTCGTGCTTGAATAGAACCTCTTCAATCTCCCTTGGGAAAACCGAGTAGCCTTTATACTTTATGAGCTCCTTCTTCCTGTCCACCACGTAGAAGTATCCGTCCTCGTCCATCTTGGCTATGTCGCCCGTTCTAAGCCATGTTTTCCCGTCGACCTCCACGAGCGTCTTAGCCGTCTCCTCAGGCCTGTTAAGGTACCCTTTCATGACCTGTGGGCCGCTTACGACGAGCTCGCCTTCCTCTCCCGGCCCTAGGAACCTGTCCTCCTCGAGGTCCATTATGCCGGCGTCCGTGTTCGGGAATGGCAGACCTATGCTTCCAACCCTTCTCAACTCCCTGTCGATCGGGTTGCAGTGGGTTACGGGTGAAGCCTCCGTTAGCCCGTAGCCTTCACATATTATGGCCCCCGTCAGCTTCTCGAACGTTTCCTGTATGGCTAGTGGGAGAGGCCCCGCACCGCTTATTCCGGCCTTAAGGGAGGTGAGGTCGTACTTTTTAACGTTTGGATGGTTGTTTATCGCATTGTAGATTACAGCCACGGCAGGGAAGAGGGTGACCCTGTGCTTCTGGATGGCTTTCATGACCTCTTCAGGGTCGAATCTTGGCAGAACTATGTTCTTCCCCTGAAGGGCTACGGTGGAGTTAAGGCAGACTGTTTGGCCGTAAACATGGTACCATGGGAGGACCGAGAGCATGACCTCCTTACCCTTTTCCCCTCCAAGCCAAGCGTTGCACTGGAGGGCGTTCGCCACGAGGTTGTGATGGGTCAGCATGGCCCCCTTAGGCAGGCCGGTTGTACCTCCTGTGTAGAGTAGGACTGCCGTGTCCTTCTTGGGTTTCACCTTCTTCTTTGGGGCGGGCGGGTTCGGCGGGTGGCTTTTAATCAGCTCTATCATTCGGTATATTCCCGGCTCGGGCTCCACCTGGGCTACAGGAATCTTCTTCAGAAGTTTGCCGAGAGTCTTTTTGACGGCGGGCATGAAGTCTCCCAAGTTCGTTATTATCACTTTTTCGACGCCGGCCTTCTTGACCACTTCCTTCACGTTCGGGTAGAGGGCATCTAGGATGATTAGGGTTTTCGCTCCGCTGTCCGTTATCTGGTGCTCGACCTCTCTTGGGCTGTAGAGGGGGTTCATCGTCGTGGCTGTGGCACCTATCCTAGATATTGCATAGTATGCTATGGCGAACTGGGGGGAGTTGGGCAGCATTATGGCTACAACGTCTCCGGATGCCACCCCTAGGTCTGCGAGGGCCGTGGCAAACCTGTCTACTAACGTGTCGAGCTCCCTATACGTTAGGGTTTTCCCTAAGAAGTCCATTGCAACCCTATTTGGGGACTCCTCGGCTGCTTCACGTAGAAGCTCATCTATACGTATCTCGGGGATCTTTATCTTCTCGGGCACGTTTGGGGGATAGAACTTAAGCCAAGGCTTATCCGCGCTCACGCATTTCCCTCCTTACTCCATCGCCGACTCCTCAAAAGTTAACCACCCTTTTATATTTTGCCTTTCCAAGCTTCCACGCTCAAGATTGTTCAAGGGGAGTGTTGCGGGAGAGGAGTCCCTAGAAAGTTTATAGAAGGTTTATAATTGCCCGTGTTGAAAGGATTATGTGGGGGTTTCCGTTGGATGGCAAGGTTCCAGCGGGGTATCGGAGGCTTCTAGACGAGTACGTTTCGCTTCTCTTAGATCACTTTGGGGGGAGGCTGATCTCAGCCTGTCTCTTCGGATCCGTTGTAGGGGGGAGGACGACGTTGAAAGCGACGTTGACGTCCTAGTTGTTGCGGAGGGGCTTCCCGAGGATGCAGGGTTGAGGACTAGGGAGACAAACTGGATCCACCTGAAGCTTAGGGAGACAGAGGCTTACCGTCTGCTGAGGGCCTCGGGGAGAAACTGCCTGATTTCGGATGTTTTCTTCACCCCGGAGGAGGTTGAGAGGCATCCGCCGGTCCTCCTCGACATGGTGGAGGACGGAGTGATCCTCTACGACAAAAACGGTTTTCTTAGAAACGTTTTAGAGGGGCTATCTGAAAAGCTGAGGAGGATGGGAGCGAGGAGAATCAAGGCGGGGAAGGGACGCTACTGGATTCTCAAGCCGGGCGCCGAGCCACCGGAGGTAGTCGAAATTTGAGAAACATCGAAATGGCATCCGACTACGTTTACAGGGCGCGGAGATGCCTGAGGGAGGCTGAGCTAGCCTTATCGGAGAAGGACTACGCGGGAGCGGTGAGGAGGTCTCAGGAGGCGTGGAGATGGCGTTAAAGGCGGTTCTAAGGTTGTTAGCGGTCGAGTACCCCCGGGAACACGACGTTGGGGAAGTCCTAGTCCAAGTTAAGGGTAGGCTCCCGGCAGATCTCAGGGGAAGGCTTAATGGAATCGTGGAGCTCTCAGCCGAGCTTGCAAGGGTTCGGGAACCCGCACTATACGGGTACGAGAGGGAGGGTATCCCGGCTAGGAGGGCGTTTAGCAGGGAGTACGCGGAGAACGTTCACGGTCGAGTTGAGGAGATCGTCAAGCTCTGCTCCAAGTTTGTTGGCTCAGCTACCTCAGACGGGTAGAAACATTACTTTGCCGGCTGAGGCGAACAAGGATCTTTCGGAGACCGTTCGAAAACCTCCGAAATGGGGGAATAGCTCCTTGGATGAGAAGGGTGTTTGCGGGTGGGCGAGGGCGCCGCAGGTAATCCTTCTTGGGGTTTCGCCTTTAAATTACTTGCTTCTTGGAAATGGTTTGATCATCTTACGCATGATTAAACCGCTTTCCTTGAAGCCCAGTTTCTTGTAGAGGCTTATGGCTTCGATGTTCCCTGCTGAGACGTCTAGGCTTATCCTCTCCATTCCCCTCTCCTTAAACTGTTTAGAGGTTAGTGAGAGAAGGTGTTTTGCTATGCCTCTTCTCCTGTGGAGGGGGTGAACCCCTAGGAGCTTTATGAATCCTTCCCCCGCCGCAGGGTAGCACCACCCGCTTACCACCCCTACGATCTCGCCTTTATCGTTTTGGGCAACGAAGTGGAGGCTGGGGTCAAACTCCTTGTCCTTAAGCCAGTACTTTTCGAACTTGGCTGCCACCGACCCCGGCTTCCCCCCGAAGCACAGACCTACACATCTAATCCAGCCATCCATGTCGCCATCCATATAGTTTCTGAAGGAGTAGCCTTCGGGGGGAGGATGCCATATTTCGCCCGATGAGAGGTCGAAAACCATTTTTATCATGGATGACGTGACGGTGAAGCCTAACCGTTCAAGTATGCGCCTGTAAACCGATTGGTGGGTGTCTAGGGGGAAGTAGATTAGGTCTAAGCCCAGCTTCCTAGCCTTCTCTTCGGCTTTAGAGACGAAGAGTTCGAACCCTCTTGAGAAGCGTGCCGGGTCGGGTTCTGCTTCAAGCAGGGGAAAGAAGAACACGCTTGCTTCACGCGGCCGGAGAACGACGATGACCCCGCAGAAGGCTCCACTCACTACAACGAACTCGCTGCCGGCCTCGGCCACCAAACCACCCTTCAAGCCTCTTAAAGATGATTAACAATTTTAGCGGGTAACATAAAAAGATTGAGGATCTATTTAGGAGGTTGGTGGCGCTACCGTTCCGCTGCCTCTTTTAGCTTGTGGAGGAGCTCTGCAGGGGTTTTAACGGGGTATCCTATTTTGTCGAGTAGTTCTTCGATGCGTCTGCCCTTAATGGTTATTCCTGTAAGCCTTTCCTTAAGCTCGCCTTTCCCGGCGGGGAAGTCAAGCCCCTTTATTCTTCGTAGTGTTTGGATGGCCCAGAAGAACTCTATTTCCAGGCTTGATTCTATATCCCTCGCCTCCGCTTGTGTCACCTCTTCCGATTCCAGGCGTCCATCCGCTTTGAGTTTCTCGTAGGCTATCTTCGCTAGGCCGCCTGCCTTGTGCTCGTCGACCTTCTCCGCTACACCCTGCAGGTACTCAGCCACCTTCGACGTGTCGGCTTTAAGGATGTTCTTGACCGTCTGCTCGGTTATTCCAAGCTTCTCGGCTATCTGGTAGTCTGTCAGGGTTGCCTCGTTCTTGAGAACCACGACGTACGCCGCCTCGGCGAGGGAGGGAAGCCACGTCAGGTTCCGGTACTCTATGAGCTTCTTAAGCCCTCCAGCCGACGAGATGGCCTCCATGAAGACTTTCAACGCCATCTGGTCGTAGTCCGGTAGGACGGGCTTAACAACCTCCAACCATACCACCCCCTTCACTTTATCCCGGATTTCCTCCTAACAAAGTCGCTCAGCTTTTCCTTTATTTCGATGAGCCCCATCTCGTTTATCTCCATGATGTAGGTGTCCGTATCATGCCCGGACATGCGGCACCCGTCTATCCTGATGGTTCTCAGGACGCTTCCTAGGGGGAGCCCGTAGAGGCTGACGTCAAACCTTGTTTCCATAAGCTTCTTATCCATAACCACCGTTCCGTCAACTATGTGGGCTACAGCTAGTCCGCCAGCCGCCTCAGCCGTCTCAGACCCTTGTGACGACCTTTTCTGGGACACCATAATGGTCGTCAAGTGGAACCTCTTAAGGAAGTTGTACACTATGCGAACTATCTGGCGTGCCATGACCTCCCTGTGCTCGTATAGGCCCGTAATGCTGTCTATGACCACCACGTCAACGTTCCTCGACCTTGCAGCATACTCCATGGTTTTAACCAGAGCAAACGTGTTCTCCCTTAAGGACTGCTCCTGGGAAGCGTCCACAACCACCACGTTTCTCTCCACGTCCTTGAAGCTCAGGTCTAGGGCGGCTGCCTTCTGCTTAAGGGAGACGTAGAGGAACTCGGCGGGGTTCTCCGTAGTCACGAAGAGAACCCTGCTGCCGTTGCCAGCCTGGAAGGCGGCAAACTGCTCGGCGAAGACGCTTTTCCCCGTGTCGGGTATTCCAACAATGTTTATGACAGCCCCTTTCGGGACGCCTCCCAGGGGCTTCCTCACGATCCTACCCGTATCCTCGTCGTACACCACGGTGAAGAATAGCTCGTCCAGCCTGGTTCCTGTCGGAACGCCTGCAATCTCCGGAGCCTTCCCCTTAAGGTAGGCTAGATCGACAACGTAGCGAGAATAGTCTACCTCCTGCTGGCCTGCCCTCGCATCCTTCAACGCTGAACCCCCCTCATCCAGCTGTTTCCCCACACTTAACTATGATACCGGCAACTTAAAGGTTTTCCACTTGGAACCTTACCACGTTAATTGTTTCGCCTATCTGCCGCGCTCTTCATCCGCCGCCCCATCAGGGGTCTAGCGGAGCTGGGCTGCACGCCGCCGCGACGATGGGAACGGGAGCCATGCACCGGGGATGGCGGCGGGCCGCCTTGACCCGTCAAAGAGGGTTTCCGGAGCTCTACCGGGAGAAGGAGGGAAAGCAAGTTGTAACCTTCAAGATGTACGGTAAAGTTAGAGAAGGGGTGAACTCCCCAAGTCCACCGGGGGTGGAAGCACAACCCTTACAAGTTCCCTCAACTCTCTTTGGAGAAGTCTAACCTACCCAATAAAACCACCACAAAAAATAGGGAGAACAGAAGGATATAAGAGTTTCCCGCGTAACTACTTACTTGCCATAACCTTCGCTTTCCTTATTTTTGTCCTTTTTGTCCTTTGTTTAACAGGGAGAACACGGTTGGCTGTGTGTTTCAATAGGGTAGTTTACGACTTACAGATTAGTTTTTAAATGGTTGGAGGGTTACTTTAAACTGGCGGTGCGTATGGTGCTACACGTGTACAACACGCTCTCGGGCATGGAGGAGGTCTTTGAACCGTTCAACCCTCCGCTCGTCAAAATGTACGTCTGTGGCCCGACAGTTTATGATGAAACACATCTTGGGCACGCTAGGACGTATGTTGCCTTCGACGTGATAAGGAGGACGCTTGAATGCTTAGGGTACGATGTCTTCTACGTTCAGAACATAACGGACATCGACGACAAGATAATCAACAGGGCTGAAAGGGACGGCGTAACAGCCGGCGAGGTGGCTGAGAGGTACACTGAAACCTACTTCAGGGACATGGACGCGCTGGGCGTCAGGAGGGCTGACGTCCACCCGAAGGTTACGGAGCACATAGAAGACATCATAGAGGCTGTAGCCAGACTCATAGACATGGGCTTCGCCTACGAGGCTGACGGAAACGTGTACTTCGATGTTTCAAAGTTTAAGGGTTACGGTAAGCTTTCAAAGGTGAGCGTGGAGGAGCTTAGGGCTGGAGCCAGGGTGGAGCCGGATCCCCTCAAGAGGAACCCTGCAGACTTCGCCCTGTGGAAGAGGGAGGAGAGGAAGGGTGTTAGCTGGAGGTCGCCGTGGGGTTACGGGAGGCCTGGATGGCACATAGAGTGCAGCGTCATGTCGATGAAGTACCTTGGCCTCCGCATAGACATTCACGGAGGAGGACAGGACCTCATTTTCCCACACCATGAAAATGAGATAGCGCAGTCGGAGAGTCTCACGGGCACGTCACCCTTCGTCAAGTACTGGCTTCACACTGGCTACCTGACCATTGAAGGAGAGAAGATGTCGAAGTCGCTAGGTAACTACGTAACGGTTCAGGAGGTTTTAAGAAGGCATAACGCTGGCGCTGTCCGGCTTTTCCTCCTCTCCACCCATTACAGGTCGCCCATCGACTTCACATGGGAGAGGCTGGAGGCGGCGGAGAAAAACCTAGAGTACTTGCTGAACACTTTAGGTAGGATCGAGTCCGAGCTGCGTCAAGCCGAGGACAAGACCGGGGAGAGGGAGGTTGAAGTCCACGCCAAGCTTTCCAGCGCAGTCAGGGGGTTCATTTCATCCCTAGAAGACGATTTCTCAACTTCCACCGCTTTAAGATACGTTTACCAAGCGGCTAGAGACGTCAACTCGTACCTTAACGTGGAGGATAAGCCTGATAGAGGCGTCTTGGAGAGGGGGTTAAGGATGCTTGCCAGGGCGTGCGGGGTGATGGGCGTGGCTTGGGGAAGAGAGAGTGCCGCCGCGCCGGAGATGGTTGAGAAGCTGGTTAAGATAATAGTTGAGGTCAGGTCTGAGGCTAGGAGAAGGAAGGATTGGAAGCTGGCGGACGAGTTGAGGAGCAAGCTTAGGGATGCGGGTGTAATACTTGAGGATAGAGGAGACAAGACGACGTGGAGGATAAACAGGTAAGGGATGAGGAGGATGGGTTAACCGCCAAGCCGTCCGCCTACCAGTGGAACCATTCCATTTTTCGGCTTACCTTTCCATTTTTGCACGAAGTGTAAAGAATAAAAGAGCATGTTGGGAAGATCGTTCCAAAGGGGAACAGCGGGGTTTTCGATGAAGGCTCCTAGAAGGTTAGACGTCCTAGTTGACGGGTCTAACGTGGTGATGTACGTCACCGATAGTAGGGGTAGAGGTAAGACTTCAACGTTAAAGAGCGTGATTTCCGAGCTGGAGAAGGCAGGGTTAGGGTTCTTCGTGTTGTTCGATGGGGGGATAAGGAGGAAGTGTGACAACCCACGCTACATAGGGAGGGTTGAGGAGGAGTATGGGTTCGTTGTCCCCGGCCACAGGGAGGCTGACCTCTACCTGCTTTACATGGCGAGCAGGGTGTACGACTGCTACGTTCTGAGCAGGGACAAGTTTGCAGAGTACCAGCGCATCTACCCCTCCCTGAGGAGAAGGCGGATCAGCTACGTGATAGAAGATGGACGGTTAAAATTTACTCCAAGCCTAGAGGAGGTTAAGAGGATCCACGAGCGCCCCTCCAGCCTAACGGCTAGAGTCAACGTGGAGTGCAGCCTAAACCACCTAAAAGAGTTCCTTTCCCTAACCGTTAGGGAAAGGATGGTTGAAAGGCATTTACGTTCAAGACGTGAGGCCCTGATTGAGAGGGGGAAGGCGAAGAGCAAGGGTTTCATCAGGGTGGAGGCTAAGGATAAGAAGATGGTTGGGAAGGCTGGGAGAGGAAGAGGAAAGGTGATGCTCGTCGAAGCTAAAGGAGTCAAGCAGGTTAGCTACAGCTCCAAGAGCGGACTAACCAATCTAACCTGGACTCCCTACCCGCTTAATCCCGATCTTGGAAGACTTACAGGATACGCTTCCCCACGCACCATAGTCATGCTCACAGAGGCGGAGTGCATAAACGTTCCACAGCCGGTTAAGGGTAGGTGCATGGTGAAGCTGGTGCAGATGCCCCCGAACTGAGGTGCCTAGACCCCTTCAACTTGCCACAGGCATAGTTCCCCCTATCGTTTTAGCATTCGGAAGGCTCGACTAAAGCGAGGCGGCCTTTAAAGAGCATTTAAAGGAGGCAGCGGGGTATTAGCAGGTACCCGGACACCATGAACCTAGAGTTCCTAGAAGGAAACGACCTCCAATTAACACGTTAAAACGATTTTTCATAAAAAAGTGTGGGAGAGGATCGTTCAGCCGGAGGCTGCATCCTCGTTTTCTGAAAAAGTGCTATTTTAAGGTTTTATATCCAACTTAGTTGTTTTAACGTTTGGTGGGGCTAGTAGCGCCTACCTTTCCTGTATCCTCCTCTACCGTATCCTGAGGAGAAGTTTGGCCTATAGGTTCGTCTTTGCCGCTCGTAAACTCTGTCTGATAGGTTGTTTTCCGTGTTAACCTCGATCTCCTGTTCCTCGCCTGGCTCTTCAAGGCTTCCATACTTTCCAAGGTTTAGCCTTAGGGAGTTTCTGTATATTGTGGTGTAGGCGTTTCTGAGAATGTAGGTGTGGCCTGGCTCCATCCTGTCTATTTCATCATTCCAGAGTGTCATGTATATACATCCTGTCTCGTCGCCTACTAGGGCGTCGGCAACCCTTAACGTTTCACCTGTTCTCCTAGAAACCACCTCTCTTTCGTCGCCTACCGAATCACACTTGACAATAACATTAACGTTTCTAAGGTTCGGTTTGAGGTCGGACACCTTACTAAAACTTGTTTCTTCCAATTTTTGTTCCATCCATTTTTTGATACGAGAAAAAGAGAGCTAAAGGCTATCCTTCTCCCGCCCTATAAACGTACATTCGGCGGCATTTAAGTCTTTTGGCCGCGACATGGCAGTGACACTAGTAAACACGCCTAGAAACGGGAATTGAGGCTGAGCTTTCACGTTTTAGCTGCTGGAGGCGGCTAGCTGAGCGCATCTTAAGCCGTTTTTCCTAGCTTCACTGAGGCATTGGTTGCATGAGATGCACGTCGACTTGGTGGAGGAGCCGTCCTTCCACTTGTTCGGCAGGTTTGGCTCCCTTATCAGGGGCCGGGACATTGAAATGAAGTCGGCGTGCCCCTTTCCCAGTATTTCCTCGGCTACTTTTTTGGATCTGATTCCGCCAACCAGTATTAGAGGCGTACCCCCTATCGCCCTTTTAACCTCTACTGCTTGGGGGAGAAAGTATGCTTCGTCCTCCTCCCTCGTTATGTTGAACCTTGTGGGTATGAGGTTCCCGTAAAGTGCAGACTCATATATTCCCCCTGAGACCTCTATCGCGTCGGCGCCAGCCTCAACGACCATCTTGGCGATCTCGGCTGATTCAGGGGTCTTTAACCGGTTCTCGTCGGCCACGCAGTCGTCCACTTGAAGCTTCACAAGCACCGGCCATTCTCCGCCGCACTCGGCCTTGACGCCATGCACTATTTCCAGCAGGATCCTCGCCCTGTTCTCCGTGCTCCCCCCATACTCGTCGTTTCTCCTGTTCGAGTAAGGGGAGATGAACTCGGATAGCAGGTATCCGTGGGCGGCGTGGATCTGCACCCCGTCGAAGCCGGCCTTCTTAACCCTCTTCGCAGCCTCAATAAACGACTCGATGACGGCTTTAACCTCGTCCAAGCTCATCTCCTTAGGGGTGGCATTCATGGTTTTGTCCGGGATAGGGGATGGTGCTATGAGAACCCCTCCAGTATACTTTGGGTTAGCCTGCCTTCCGCCGTGAGCTATCTGCATAACTATTTTAACTTCCGGGTCGGCCAAGTGAACCTCCTCAACGACCCTTCTGAGGGGTGGAACACACTCGTCGGAGTGTATTCCCGCTTGACCCTTCATGACGATCCCGTCCTCCCTAACGTAGGCGAAGCCTGTGATTATGAGGCCGGAGCCTCCTAGGGCAAGCTTCCTGTAAAGGTTGACGTAGCGTTCATCCACGATTCCATTCTCATCTGCAAACCCCTCGTAAGTAGCAGACCTGACAATCCTGTTCTTAACGGTCATTGAACCTATACTTCCAAGTTCAAAGAGCAAGGCTCACTCCCCGGGAAGGCTACAGGAAATAATTAAAGGAAGGTCTTTTTAAGCGTTGCCAAGACGAACGAGGATGCGGCGGTGGAGCAGTACGTTTAAGCCGCACTGTGAGGAAGAAGGTGGAATGCGCCTTGAAGCAAGGGACTGGAGGAGGGTGCCTGTGCCATGATGCTTCAACGGTACCTGTCAACCTATGCTTATTTGTGATCGTTGCGGGAACGTTTTTTATGCAACTTTACTACTTTCCTACTTGGTGTAAGGATGAGGACGAGGATCCGAGGAAATGATTTTCCTCGCTTAGGAGGTGGCGGAGGGATTGGAGGCTAGAAGAGTCTGCCTGGGCTTCGACGTGCTCATAGACTATCCTAGAGGGCGGCGTGAAGCAGTCGACCACATACGTAGGCTGGAGGAGGCTGCAGTCTTGTCGACCATCTCGATAAACGCCTTTAAAGTTTATTATGGAGCCTGCAAGAGTGGGAGGGAAAAGAATGTTAGAACGCTAGGGGGCTACGGGGAAGCTTGTGATCCATGTTCAACGATGAGGCAGCGGAGGCAGCTGGGAGAACCCTCCAGTTTAGAGTTGAAAGAGGAGGTTGTGTAGTTTAGGGACTTACTTAATATAGGGGCAATTGCATGGTTAACAGGTACGCCATACTTACAAGAAACGCCAAGAACTTCAAGAGGATCCCGACCTTACCGTTATAGAGGTGAAACATTGAGGGGGGAGCATGACGCTGGACCCCGTTGGGGGAGCAGGAGGAAAAACGTTGAGGGGCCTCCGGTTGGGTCGCTGAGAGAGCTTCCTTCCGTTTCGAAAGTAATATTTTCGTGTTATGGTTCTTTTAAGGTGAGAGGGGGAGCAGTTGTCGTCTGAGGTTCTGCGTAGGAAAGTGTTGGACGTGATTAACACCGTTGAAAGCCACGGGCTATTCGTACACGACAGTAGACTTACTGTTAGGTGCAGGGTTGACGGGAGGGTTGAGACCTGGGAGATGCCCTTAGTTGTCACCCTAGCGGTCCTTAACGCCTTGGTTCCCAGGGGGGCCATGCTCCTCTACGGGGGGCATGGTGGGGGTAAGACCACTCTCGCGAAGGTCTTAGGGCGTATGATGACTGGGGCGTACCTTTCCGAGGTGGAGGAGGCAATTGTGCGGGGGCACCCTCAACTCACCGAGGAGAAGATGATTGCCACCCTTAAGCCTGGCAGGCTATTAAGGGATGGGGTTGAGGAGGTTGTCTGGCGAAGGTTCGTCACGAGCTTCTGGAAGATAGTGGACGAGGTCAACCGTCTCACACCTTACACCCAGAACATCCTCCTTTCGCTGCTCGCCGAGGGACGCGTCAAGTTTTACGATGCCGTTTACGAGTGTGACTACTTCGTCCTCTACGCCACCCTGAACCCTCAGGACCCGGGAACCTTCGAGATAGGGCTGCCATTCCTCGACAGGTTTGGCCTGGCAGCACCCATAACCATGCCCACCATAACAGAGATACCCTTCATCCTTGGAGGACGGGATGAGAGGCTGTACGGATACGACCAGTACTACCAGGTTCCCCAGATACTCAGCGTAGAGGAGCTCCTGTCCATTTGGAGGCTGGTGGACGAGGTTGCTGTCGACGACGAAGCTAAGCTTTTCATAGGGAACGTTATCTCGGAGTTCTCGGCGTGCGACAGGGTGGATAAGGAGAATGCCAGCGTCCTTAGACCTGACACCGGGCTCTGCGACGGATGCCACTTTAACACTCCAAAGTCCGTCTGCAATAAGGTTGTTACCCCCCTCAGCGTCAGGGCCGCCAAGGACATGGTGAGGTACTCGAAGGCTTTAGCTTGGCTGCTTGGACTGGAAAGGGTGACTGTGGAGGTGGTGGACGCCATCGCACCGTTCACCGTATGGCACAGGGTTCGCTACCCCGAATCTATGCTTAGGGAGGCCCCATACTACGGGGACCCGCTGAAGTTCACGGTGGATTTGATGAGGCTGGTGAGGGAAAGGTACGCGGCGAGGAGGAAAGCCTTGGAGATCTACGAGAAGCTTAAGGTTGGAGAGGGGGACAGCAAGAACCTTAAAGTGCTGGAGGACTGGGGGAGAAGCGACGTGGTGGTTAAAAGGGAGCTGGCTCCCAAGGCGAAGCTGTTTGCCAGCGAGCGCTACCGCAAAATAGTTAAGATGCTCGGTAAGGCTGTAAGGTCGAAAAAGGCTGAGATGCTGGAGAAGGTTAGGGATGCCGTGTCTTCTGAGAGCAGGATTCCAAACAGGTTTGAACTGTTGAGGATGATAGACGAGGCGTTCTACGAGTACACCAGGAGGAGCTACAGGGTGACGTACTTCGACTGGGTTAACATGGTGTACCCTAAGATAGCCGCAAGGTTTCCAAGCCTTCAAGACCCCCTCAGGGAAACCTTTGACCCGCCGAAGTCAAGGTTCGTTAAAACACGAGAGGTAGCCATAGCAGTCCACACGACAGGAAAGAGGGACGACGACC
The DNA here is from genome assembly GCA_029258835.1 of Thermoproteota archaeon. Taxonomy (GTDB): domain Archaea; phylum Asgardarchaeota; class Jordiarchaeia; order Jordiarchaeales; family Freyrarchaeaceae; genus Freyrarchaeum. The sequence goes on from JAPDJY010000061.1 coordinate 21,150, forward strand.
CGGTCTTCATAGAGGTGGCGGGAGGGCGTGCATCGGAGATAGCCGAGGTAGTCGAGGAGGCTAAGGCGAGGGAGGTGTGAACGTGAGGAAGGGCGTAAAGCAGACGGCGTTCGAGGGCGACGTGAAGAGGGCCGTCGCCGGTGCCGCCAGGAGGGGGGTAATGCTGGCGTTCGAGGATTTCTACTATCCTCCGATTCCAGAGGCGAAGGTTAAGGTTGGCTCAAGGTGGACAAGGTTCTACATAACGGAGGGGGAGTGGAGGGTTCACTTGGAGGTTAGCGTCGAAGACGTACCATTCCTAGACTACGATGACTTAACCAGGTTTTTCCGCTCCGTCTGCAGGCACGAGGTCGCCCACTACACCGTCTGCCCCTACGACGTTGCCACGTCAACACTCCTCGTCAGCAGGGCTGCACGCGCAGTTGAACCTAGACATGCACCGTTTGTAGTCAACTTCTTCACCGACCTAATAGTCGACACGTACCTCTTCGAAAGATACCCGGAGGAAGCGTTATGGACGGAGAGGGTCATCGTAGATCACGTCCACAGGAAGTTTGGAGGGGGAAGCAAGGTTTGGAAGTTGTTCGTGAGATCATACGAGAAGATTTGGGGTAAACGTATCCTGACAGGTGTGAAGGTGGAGGTTCCCAGGGACGTGGAGGAGGCAGCTACAAGGATAAGCCGGGTTCTCAAGAGAGGGGGAGTGATGGACGAGAAGGCTTGGCCGGGGAAGGTTGAGAAGCTAGCCAAGATCTTGAAGCCTTTCCTAGAGGAAGAGATGGGGGGAAACCCCCCTAAGGGTGTCAGGGGAACGCTCGTTAAAGCCCCGGACGGAGGGAGGGTTTTCCTCCCGGACGACGTGGCACACACCATGAGGGGAAACCCCGTGGATGCCCCTATGAGAGTTAGGGGTAGGAGGATGGAGGAGGGGGAGAAGGCTGCTAGAAGGTTTGCTGAGGAAGGGGGGCGCTTGGAAGAGTTCTTGGAGGCATCCAGGATCGCCGGCCTTTCCTCAAGCAGGAGGAAGGCGTTAAGGGCGTGGTACAGGGGTAAGGCAAACCTTAAAGTTGACGTCAGGGTCAGGTCTCGGAGGAGGGGAGGGCTTCCCGTTTACCCTGACGTTTGGAGGCTTGAGGACCCTATAGACGAGCTTGACGTCCCCCTCTCCCTTCAGGCTTTCCCGAGGCTGATACCAAACGTCACGACGAAGAAGTGGGTTAGGTTTTCAGGGGAGGGAGGGGAGGGGGAGAGGAGCCCTCCAGACATGCTGATAGTGCTTGACAGTTCGGGAAGCATGGGGGGAGTGGCGGAGGGAACCCCCTTCGACCTGGCCTTGACGGCTGCCTTCGCGGCGCTTAAGTTTGCCGTGAGCAGGTGCTGTAAGGTCGCAGCCGTAAACTTCTCGGATAGGACTTTAACCTGCGAGTGGACGCGGAGCAGGGTTCAGGTTGAAGACGTACTGTTAAGGTATCAGGGTGGCGGAACAGTCCTCCCTGTAAATGAGATCTCTTCCATCGTCAGGAGGAACTCCTGTGAAGTCCTCGTTCTGGTCATAACGGATGCTGAAATAGCCAACTGGGGTGAAGCAGTTAAGGAGCTTGAAAAGCTGATCGTGGCGGGGCACCACGTAGCCATGTTCTTCATAGGGGGAGGCATGGGGGGAAGGAAGGAGGAGAGGTACAGGAGGTTCCTGTCGGCTGGGGGAAGAATTTATCCTATCCCAAACGTTAAGAACCTTCCAGAGATCGTCATAGGAGAGGTTGGGAAACACTACCATCAGGGCTGGTGAAAGGTGGGTGACTGTTGAGCGAAGGCTGGGACGTGAAGGTTTCCAAGGCGGCTTTAGCCTGCTGTAGGAGAAGCCTCGAAGCGCTGAAAGTGGTCCTTCAGGCGTGGCTTAGTGGAAGGGAGAAGCTGGAGGAGAGGGGGGTGAAGCCTTTAAGCAGGGTGGCCATTCTTTCCAGCGAGGGCATGATGGCTAGGGAGGCCGTTGAGCAGCTTCTAAGGGAGATGGGGGTGAAGTTCAGGGAGGAAGGCGGAGGAGGAGGCGAGCCGGTCGTCTTATCCACTCGTGCAGCAGATCTGGGTGAGGGATACTTCACAATCCTCTTCCTGAGAGGGGGTTGGGGGAGGAGCTTGAAGGGGAATGGTTGACTATCAGGGTTGGAAAGCCAGGCCTCGCCGAGAGGATCGACGCCATAAAAGTTCTCTCCTCAGGGTTTCTGGGGGGCTTCGACGTTAAAGCGGTCGCCGAGGCATGCGAGGGCTTCTCCACCCTCGACATAGTGAGGCTTGTCCAGCTGGCTGCCTCCAAGAGTGCGGCTGAGGGGAGAGAGGAGGTTGTAATGGAGGACTTCCTGGAGAGCATAAGCGTCCTCGGAGGAGAGGGGAGGAGGGGGTTGGAGAGGGCTCCGGACGACTTCTCCGAGCAGCTTTACCTTATGGGGGTAAGCGAGGGGGAGAAGGATTTCTCAGAGCTAATTCACCGCTTAAACTCCGGCGAGAGGCTTGACAGGAGGCTTGAAAGGCTTCTCGCAAGGTACTCCTTCATCCTCCTTGACGAGCCCGAGGAAAGGATAGTTAAGCTTGCGAGGGCTAGGGCAACCCTTGAGAGGATAAGGGGCATGTTTGGAGGGAGATAGTTGAGGCTTCGAAAGATAACCATGAAGAACTTCTTAGCCTACGAGTACGAGGAGGTGGAGGTGGCTGAGGAGGGGTTAATGGTTTTCGTAGGGGAGAACGGTGTCGGGAAGACCAGCATCGCCAGCGCCTTAAGGTTTTGCTTGGGTTCTAACCAGAAGGACCAGAGGTATAGGACCTGGGGGGACTTCATACATAACAGGAGGGGGGCGAGGAGGGGATGGGTTGAACTGGTGTTTGAGGGGGACGGTGAGAGGGTCGCGTTGAGGAGGGAGGTTAGGAGGGGGCTGCCTCCAAGGTTTTACGTCGACGGAAGACGCGCCACCGCAGAGGAGGTTAGAGGGATCGTTCAGGGCAGGATCGGGGTAGACCCGGATAACCCCCTGGTTTTCATCCCCCAGGACAAGATAGACGCCGTCGTCACGGAGAGGAGGCCTGAAGTGCTAAGGGACTTCGTGGAGGAGCTTATAGGGCTGGCCGAGAGCAGGAGGATCATAGGTTTAAGGGAGGGTGAGGTTAGGGAGCTCGTCGCAGCCGAGGAGAGGCTTAAGGCAGACCTTAAAACCATCCAAGAGAGGAAAGCTGCTTTAACCCCCGAGCTGGAGAGACTGGAGAAGAAGAGGAGGGTGGAGGAAAGGCTCAGGGTGCTTGAGGGGGAGACCCTTTGGAGCATGGTGGAGGAGGCGGAGGCCAGGCTCAAGTCGCTCTTGAAGCGTGAAGCCGAGGCTTCCGCCAGCGTGGAGGACGCTTACAGGCGATTCAAGGAGGAGGCGGGGAGGGTTGAGAAGGTGAAGGGGAGGGTTGAGGAGGCAAAGAGGAGGATAGATAAGCTGGAGGGGGAGATGAGGAGGGTTGAGGAGGAGGTAGCCGAGCTAAAGCTGCAGCTGAAAAACGTTATGGGGGAGAGGAGGAGCGCCGTGGAAACCTTGGAGAAGGGGGAGAGGAGGCTCGAGGAGGTAAGGAGGAGAGTCGAGGATTTAAGGAAGAAGATGGGTGGGGTTAAGGGTGAAGAGGAAAGGCTTGAGGCGGAGGTTGAGGAGCTTACGGCGAGGAGCAGCGAGCTACTGGAGTTGATAAAGAAGTGCTCTCAGGGTAAGAGGGAGTTCAGGTGGTGGGAGGAGGAGTGGATAAAGACCCGGGAGGCGTTGGCGAGGGCTGAGGAGGCGTTAAGGGAGGTGGAGGGGGAGGAGAGGAGGGTGGGAGAGGGGCTGGAAAGGATCAGGGTGGAAATTGCTCTTTGCAGCGAGAGGATAGCCAGGCTGGCTGAGAAGCTTGAGGGATACAGGGAGGAGGAGCTGAAGGGGAGGAGGGAGGAGTTGGAGGTGGAGAGGAAGACGCTGATGGGTGAGGAGCTAGAGGTGGCAAGGGAGGTAGAAATGGTTGACGCCGCCATAAGGGAGCTTGAGGGGAAGGTTAGAGACGTTGGCGCCAGGATACCCGAGCAGGTTAGAAGGCTGGAGGAGGAGGTTAGGGCGAGGGGGATGACCGTTGACGGCCCCCTCCTCAAGGTGATAGACGTCCCTGAAGAATACGCTGAAGCGGTTGAGGCGGTCTTCGGGAGAAACCTTCTGGCTTTCGTGGCGTTCAGCAAGCCAGACTTCCAGGTTCTCAAGGAGCTGAGAAGAAGGCATGACGCCTGGTGTACGATTTACATGCCTAGGCAGGGAGGGGAGGAGGAGAGGATGAGCATCGAGGGGGAGGGAGTTATCGGCTGGCTCGACGAGGTGGTGAGGTTCCCAAGCAGGGTAAAGAACGTCGTTAGGGACATAGGGGGGAGGGCTCTCCTAGTGAGGGATTACAGGACGGCGCTGATGCTCAGCGAGAGACACCGCGACGTCAAGTTCGTAACCCTTAAGGGGGAGGTCATCGAGTCAAGAAGGAACGTTGTCCGAAGCCCCTACAGGAAGCCACTAAACCTCCTAGGGGTGAAAAGGATCGAGGAGGAGCTAGCTGCCGCCAGGAGGAGGAAGGAGGAGCTGGAGGGGAGGCTGAGGGGGATTAGGGAGAGGCTGGGCGAGGTGGAGAGGGAGGTCAAGCGAGTGGACGAGAAGCTCAGGATCCTCCCTGAATGGAGGAGGATGCTGGAGGAGAAGGTGAGTCTCGAGGAGGAGGAGAGGAGGATGAGGGGGGAGGCTGACAGGCTGGCTGCGAGGGCTGGCGAGGCTAGGAGGGAAGTTGAGGAGTGGAGGGAGAAGCTTAAGGAGGTTGAGGCGAGGAAGCCGGAGAGCTACGCTAAGCTTGAGGAGGAGGAGAGGAGGGCCCAAGACGAGCTGGGGGAGGTTAACGCTAGGCTACGCGCTCTGGAGAGGAAGCTGAGGAGAGTGAGGGGGGAAAGGGAGGGCATAGCCGTGAGGCTTAGGGAGGCTGAGCTGGAGGAGGAGGCTTTAGCGAGGAACCTCGAAGTTTTAAGGGATGCCATTAGGGGAAGCGACGAGAAGGCTAGGGTGATAACGGAGAGGATCGAGGAGTTGAGTGAGGAGAGGAGGATGCTGGATGAGGAGAGGAGGAGGTTGAAGGAGGAAAGGGAGGGGCTGCTCAGGGAGCTTGGAAGGCTGGATGAGAAGGTTAGGAGGATGGAGAGAGAGCTCGGGGACAGGAGAGGGGAGCTTGCAAGGCTTAGAGAGGAGGCCGAGGTGGTTAGGAAGGAGGTGGAACGGTGGAGGGGGGAGGCGGTGAGCAGGGGGATTAAGAGGCCAGAGGTGATCCGTCCTCTCCCGGAGATCGAGAGGGAGAGAGCCTTCTTGGAGGAGGAGCTCTCCAAGCTGGCTGATGTCGGCGAGGACGTTCTGGAGGAGTTCAGCGAGTTGGAGAGGAGGATGGCTGAGGTATCCGCCAAGCTGGAGGAGGTGAGGGGGGAAGTTCAGGAGGTGGTCAGGGTTTTGGAGGAGAAGAAAAGGGAGCACCTTGCCATGCTTGTTGAGGGGGTTGGAAGGGTGGAGGAGGTTGTTAACGGCCTCCTCGAAAAGGTTAACATGAGGTGTAGGATCAGGGTTGTTGGGGGCTACGACGACGCAGGGGTGGACGCTGAGATAAGCGTTAGAGGGGGGCCCATGGTCAGCTTGTGGGCTATCAGCGGGGGGGAGCGCAGCATTTTCGCCATAGCGCTCATCGCAGCCCTCCAGAGGGATTCACGCGTCCCACTAGCTGTTTTCGACGAACCGACGAAGCACCTCGACTTTGCACGCAGCGACCTTGCAGGCAGGATACTGAGGGAGGCGGCGAGGGGGGAAGTTCAGGAGGTGGTCAGGGTTTTGGAGGAGAAGAAAAGGGAGCACCTTGCCATGCTTGTTGAGGGGGTTGGAAGGGTGGAGGAGGTTGTTAACGGCCTCCTCGAAAAGGTTAACATG
>JAPDJY010000058.1:0-26742 GCA_029258835.1 Thermoproteota archaeon
GATCTCGCTCCTGAGAAAAGTAACCTCAGACCTGAAGGAAATATCCGTGAGGCTCAATGAGCTTTCATACACCATCTCAACTGCTATCGGGATGATCGAGGATCTCAAGCCGGCTGTGGAGGAAGTTGTGGAGGAGGCTGCCGAGCGACTTGAGGAGGTGGCCGTGCAGGTTGAGGAAGCGGCCGAACCTGCGAAGGAAGTTGAAGCGGTAGCAGCTGATGTTGAACCATCAGTAGTTGAGGCTGAGTCAGCCGTCACCGCAGCACCCCCTCCCCCCAAACCAGAGGAGGAACGGCTTGTACGCGTATCGGAGAGGATCCGTAAGCCCATAGAGGACCGATTCATAAAGCTGGAGAACCTTATAGAGGAGGGGACGAGACCCATTGAGATAGCTGAGGAATTGTTGAAGATGAAGTCATGGATCTACGAGGAATACCCGTCATTCTTGCCCATAGTCTACCACATCGACATGTGGTCGAGGAAACTCAAGTCCTACAGTGAGCCGGCTCTAACACCCAGTGACAAGGCAAGGCTGCTCTTCAGTGTTGGTGAGTGGAAGGAGAGGATGCTGAAGGCCAAGCCTGGGTAAACCTTTAATAGCGTTAAACGCTTCCGTGCTGGTGGTGGCGTTGGAGAGAGTGCCTGCAGCCATAGGGTTCTACCCTGGCAATCCGAACGAGCTCAAGAGGGTTATAAGCGAATGCTTCACGGACAGGCACGGACCCGGGGAAACACCGAAGGTTAATAGTGAAGGCCCTAGGATCATAGTCGGATGCGTCGCCCCCCATGCAGGCTACTACTACTCTGGCCCCGTAGCGGCGCATCTTTACAAGGCTTTAGCCGAGGATGGGAGGCCAGAATGCTTCGTCATGCTTGGACCAAGCCACATGGGGTATCCAGGCGCATCCATAATGAAGGAAGGTGTCTGGGCTCTACCATTTGGAAGGGCTACAATAGACAGCGAGCTCGCCGCGGCGATCCTGAAGCATGCCAGCATAATCCTCGATGAGCCAAGAGCCCACGCAAGGGAGCACTCCCTCGAAGTCCAGTTGCCATTCCTCCAATACCTCTATGGAGAAGTAAAGTTTGTCCCCATAGTCTTTGGACCGACCGACTATGAAACGTGCAGGGAGGTTGGGGAAGGCGTAGCCGAGGCAGCCATGGAGCTTGGAAGGGACGTGCTAGTTCTGGGAAGCACAGACATGACCCATTACGGTCCAATGTACGGTTACGCTCCTGCCGGCACAGGGCCGATAGAAAAAGTCATCTCATGGATCCACGAGGTAGACGGGAAAATGATAAGTAAAATTGAGGGACTCGACCCAGCCGGACTCTACCAGCTTGTCCACGACGAGGGCTTCACCATGTGCGGCGTAAATGCCGTTGCAAGCATGATGGTTGCAGCCAAAAACCTTGGAGCAAGAAGAGTGTCAACCTTAAAATACGCAACAAGCTACGAGATAAGAGGTGGAAGAGACGCCATAGTAGGCTACCTCGCATCCATCCTCACCAAGTAAATGAACACCTCCCACTCTCTCCCTTAACATCCCGAATCAGGCCTAAATTCTGGGCTGCCCACCGTACTTGTAGAAGATGTAGCATGTCCCCTCTACGCTTACCATGCATGGGCCGTACGGCCTTTGGGGAGTGCATACCTTGCCGAAAAGCCTGCACTCTGGAGGATATATTTTCCCTATCATTACGAGGTGACAGTTGCAGCCAGGGTTTAAGTCGAGGTGCTTCATGGGGGAGAACTCGAACTTTTTCTCGGCGTCGAGACGCTCAAACTCCTTTTTGAGCGTTAAGCCTGAGTCAGGTATTCTACCTATCCCCCTCCAGTATGCGGGGGAAACGTTGTAGACCTCCTTCATCCTCCTTTGAGCCTTCACGTTCCCCTCATACCTGACAAGCCTTGCATACTCGTTTTCACATCTGGCTTCTCCATCGCGTAGCTGTCTGAGAAGCATCAGGATCGCTAGGAGGACGTCGTTCGGCTCGAAGCCCGCCACCACAGTCGGCATCTTGTATGCTTCAGCGAAGACCCTGAAGGCTTTGACCCCTATTATAGCGGCTACGTGCCCGGGACATATGAAGCCGTCTATTTGAAGGTCTCCGACCCCTAGTAGTAGCTCCATCGCGGGGGGGATGAGCCTGTGATAGCACATAACACTGAAGTTTTCCGGAACCCCCCTGAGAATCTCGCTAGCCGTCGTGGGAGCGGTTGTTTCGAAGCCGACCGAGAGGAAGACCACCTCCCTGTCAGGGTTCCTGCGTGCTATCTCGACGGCGTCGGAAGCGCTGTAAACAACTCTTACGTCTCCTCCTCTAGCCCTCGCCTCGAAAAGCGACATCCTTGTTGCCGGAACTCTCATGAGGTCTCCAAACGTGGTCACGATTACTCCGTTGAGGGCTAACTCCACGGCTCTATCTATTGCCACCGTTGGCACCACACATACTGGGCATCCCGGGCCGGCGATCACCTCGACGTTTTCGGGGAGAATGCTCCTTAAGCCGAACCGGCTTATGGTATGCTCATGCTTCGGGGCTGGGAAGCTGTCCCGCAGACGTGCATAAACTTAACCTTCCGGCCCGGCTCTAACTTCCTGATCTTATCAGCTATCTCCCTTGCCACCTTCGCGCTTCTGAGAGGTTCAACTGCCTCCATAAGCCTCCCTTCCTTAAAAATCATCATCCTAAACGTGGAGGCTACGTTTTATCAGTTTTTCCTCAGCAACCCTAAGGTCTTTGGGGGTGTTAACGTTGAAGAATGTTTCGAGCTCCGGGTCTAACGCTTGAAGCGTTAAAGTTGAAACGTAGAGGGGTTTGAGCTGCTCTATGAGCCCCCTCATATCCCTGCGTCCCCGCCTCAGCGCCTCCCTTGACGCGTTTAGGGACCTCTTAACCGAGTAAACCGCTATGAGCGGCTCGATGAACCCGTTAGGCCACCTGGGTATGACAGCATCCCACCCGTGGGCTAACTCCTTCAGGAACGACAGGACGGCTACCTTGGCGAGGGGTGCGTCGCATGGGAGAACCATTAGGTACTTCCCGCTGCAGCTTGAGAGAGCCGTGTAAACCCCGACCAAAGGAGACTTGAAGGCTGCCGTTTCGTCCGGAACAACCGCCACATGGCTTGGCAGAACCTTCTCGTACTCCCTGACCTTTTCAGGGTCTACTACTACGAGCACCTCCTCCGACAGCCGTCTGCATGCCTCAACGACGTATGCGACCATGGGCTTACCTGCGAGGGCGACCAGCCCCTTCTCGCCTCCCATCCTAGAGGATGCTCCACCTGAAAGGACGGCAACAGACAGCTTACCCAACTACCTTCAACCCTTCCCACTTCTCCCTTACTCGCCTTCTAGGACGCCTGCGTCCTTCAGGATCTTCTCGTGGTCGAATGCCAGCTTGACACGCCTCACCTCCTCGAAGGTGAACTTCCGCGCCTCCTTAGCGTCCGTTGAAGGCTTAAGATCTCCCCCCTTCTCCCTGCAAAGGTAGGCGACCGTAACCACGTGTCCTCTAGGATCCCTGTCTGGGTCATCGTAGATCCCAATCATCCTCTCAACTTCGACTTCAAGCCCCGTCTCCTCCCTCACCTCCCTTTTAAGGGCGTCCACCACCCTCTCGCCAACCTCCACGAAGCCTCCGGGCAGAGCGTAGTGGTCCTTAAATGGAGGGTTCAACCTCCTTATAAGGACCACCGTGTTCCTCTCCCTACCAAGTATGACGGCGTCCACGGTGAGCAAGGGAGTCCTAGGAGCAGACATGATCCCACCAACAACACCAGCACCTAACAGCTACTTAACCTTTCCGTTCTGGTTATCCGCTACTTTTGTTGTATGTGGTGCTTTCGTAGCGGACAACCTTCCCCTCCTCAGATTTCATTGGAGGGCTTTCGGGGGGAGCGGGGCTCCCCACATCTATCTTTAAGGATTTTAAACCTCTCAATCTGATATTCCAGCTACCGATGACATCCCTATCAGCAACCAACCCGCATTCGCATTCCAACTGCCTCCACCCATTCGGGCTTAATTCTCTCCCACATATCGGGCAGAGGCTTGAGGTTTTGTGAGGGTTAACATAAACAACTTCAATGCCATTAAGCCTAGCCTTATACTCTAATACCTGCTGGAATTTTCTGAAACCCCACCTGTGTAACCTTCCGTTTAACTCTTTCGAGTAATCCATCCTCTTTCTGATTTCTTCGAGATTTTCCAAGGCTATTGCCGAATTCGCTTTCAAAGCGACTTCAACGATTTTATTGGCGACTTCGTGGTAGACGTTCAGAACCCTGTTTCTTTCCCTACTACGGTACTTCGCCAAAACCTTAGCCTTAACTCTCCTGCACCTTATCTTACTCTGAATTTTTCTTCTTTTCAAGAAGTAAGCCGTCCTAATCACTCTTTCCCTCGTCACGAAGGTTATGAAGCTCTGATTAGTCGCAATAGTAGCGTTATTCTCGTTTACATCGACTCCTATAACGTCTTCATGATCCCTCATCTCAACATTCTTTGAGAATACCACGTTTAGGTAGGTTTCATCCTCCCTCTTAACCAACCAAGTCTGCCCGATCTTCCAACCTCTAAACTTCTCATGGTATTCTCCGTGTAAAACCTTAAACTCAACTCTTCCATTAGGCGTAGAGACTCTGACAACCCAGTTCTCTAAATTGAGTCTGAACAAGTGGTCATCGAGCATAATTACATCTTTCTTAAATGTGGGTTTGTCGGATTTAACCCTACCCTTCCTTCTAAGCTTTCTGAACGACTTGTAGATAGAACATGCCATCTGACAGGCTGTGTAAATGTAGTGGGATGGCAGTTTAGAATATCTTTGCCTCAACCTATGATATTTCTCGGACCTCAACCTCTTGAAAGATGTAATTCCTTTAGAATGAGCATAACCCAACAACTCATTAACTATTGATTTATAAGTTTCAAACAAGCCTTCATCCACTTTTCCATCAAGTTTAAACCTTGCCGTCAGTTTAACAGTCCCTGATCGCTTGCTTGACACTCTCTACCACCTTCTTCTTTTTGTGACTTCTCATTCCGTATAATCTGCCAGCAAACGAAGTTACAATTGCTATTAAATCCTCAGTAAGCTCTTGGTGTAAATCCTTAGGTTCTTCGCCAAAGACCACTTCAATTCTAACTCCGTGCGAGTTGAAGAACTCTTCCAAATACTTAAATCCAAACCTCGTAAGCTATCTTTATAGCTGATTGCTACAACGTCAACCTTTCCGTTTACAACGTATTCAAACAGCTTTTCCAAGCCCCTACGCTTTTCACTTAATCCAGAAGCTACATCTGTTAGAATATCGACAACGTTGTATCCTCTAGCTGAGCAGTACTCCTTAAGATATTCAACCTGCCTTTCCAAGTCACTTCTCTGATCCGATGATGAAACTCTCGCATAGATAACCGCTGTACTGGTAGCCTTGCCTTTAAGCAACCTCTTTATTTCGTCCTCTGGAACTCTATACTCCTTACCAATCCTCACCGCTTTAATCCTACCTTGCTTAATCCACCTAATCACCGTAACTTTGTGCACTCCAAGCATCTCTGCTGCTTTTCCCGTCCTGTACAACCTCATCGCCACTTTATAAAATACAACAAAAATACTTAAATGTTACAAACGCAACATTATACACTTCTGCCCCGCCAAACATCGCTTGGGAGCCTTCGCCTCCGGGCCCTCAGCCTTCACCGCCTCCGAGTCCCCTTATGCCCGCCTTTCCCGAAGAGTCTCCTACCTCTCTTCTCCCCTCTAATGGGAGCGTCGCATAAGGGGCAGTAATCCAGCTCTTTAACCGCGATCACCGCTCCACATGATGGGCACATTTTCTCCTCCACCTTAATTTCTTCCAGCAGGCTCTCCACCGCTTTAACACCTCTCTTATCTCCCACCCTTTCAAAAACTTCTCTAGCCTTCCCGGCTGCCTCCATAGCCTCCTCAAGCCTGTTAAGCTCCCTCAGCGTTAACGCCAGCGCCAGACGCTGGCTTGCAGCCAATCTGAGGTTGCCCACCTCCTCGCATACTTTTACAGTGTCCCCGCGTATTCTAGCCGAGTAGTCGAGCCAACCCATTTGCCTCGTAGTTTCCGCCAGGTTCGCCATGACGTTGGCCTCCAAATCCCTCACACCACTCCTCCTTGCCTTCTCAGCCGCCTCCTGAAGAACTCTAAACGCATCCTCCAGCCTGCCGCTTGTAAGGTATGCCACCCCCATGTTGTTAAGCGCCCTCGCCTCGTCTTCTAGGCTTCCAACCCCTCTGGCAACATCCAATGCCTTCTGGTGGTAGCTTAAAACCTCCTCCAGCGGTCTCTTAAGGTACGTGTAGGCTACACCCATACCCGTGTAGCTCCTGGACACTCCGGACTTGTGGCCTATCCTCTCACATAGGTTTAACGCTTCCTTGAAGACCCTTAGGCTCTTCTTAACCTTCCCGTTCCTGTATAATGCTACGCCCAGCTTCAACTTGGCTTCAGCCAGCATTTCCCCGTCGGACTTAAACGCCCTGACAGCCTTCCTTAACACCTTCTCCGCCTTAGCGTTCTCCCCTCTCCTGAGGAGTTGCTCTCCAAGCTCTAGGAGAACCTTCCCGCTTTCCGGCACCTTCCCACCCTTCAACAGTCCCTTTAAAACACCCCGAAGATCCTTAAAAAGCATTCCCCTGAGATGCAGTACAAGGTAAAAGATAAGGTTTTTACGCTTTCAATCCCCTTTAGTTATAAGGGGATTAAGGGGAGAGGCTGGTGTTTCCATGATAGTGCCCGTAACCTTAGCGACGCAGAGCCTAGACTCTGCTAGCACTTACGTGTCGTTTGGGGACGAGCCGATCGAAGCTGTCAGGCTCCTGAAGCCCTTTGAGGAAGGCGGATTCGGACTAGAAGAGTTAATGATCGACTTTAACCGTAAGCTGACACCGTATGGTCAGGTAACTGAGATAGTGGATCGCCTGCTCGACGAGGAGGTCATACCGAGCTCTAAGGTTAAACTCATCCCTATGGTTCCCGCAAGGGGGGCTGGGGGGCTGAGGAAGACAGCCATCCTGCACTCCATAATAGAGGCCAACTATGCTGCCTACGGCCAGCTCAACGACAGCGTGGTCAGCGAGGTGATCCACCCGGTGTGCGGAAGCGTGAGGGACCTAGTGAGGGTTGAAGCGAACTTTAACATAATTAAAAACTATGTTCTTGAAAGCACCCTCACCCCGGTGGACATGGGAGACATAAGCTTAATCCCGGCTTTAGAGGATCTAAAATCTTTAATAGACGCCGCCAAGATCGTGTCAGAGTACGTTCACAGCCGTCGAACCATGCTCGCCACCGAAAGCGAGGTGTTAAGGGTTTACCTTGGCAGGGATGTCCCATCGGTGAAGGTTGGCATGGCTGCGTCAACCATAGCGGTGAGGCTTGCCCTCTCGGACTTGGCTGAGACCTCGGAGAAGCTCTCAGTAGCCGTTCACCCGATCCTGGAGAGTGGCTCGCTTCCGCTCAAAGGCAACCTCAACTATGAAAGCGTAAACTCTTTCATGGAAACGTACGGGGGCGCGTCCACGGTAACCATCCAGTCGAGCATGGTCTACGATTCGTCCCAGAGGAAAACAGCCGACTTGGTGAGATGCCTTAAGGACTCCCTTCAGGGTAGGAGGCCCCCATGCTTAAGCGGCGAGAGGAGCGAGGTCTTAGAGGTGATATCTGTTTTCTCGGCAGCCTACGTGGAGGCCATATCCAAGATATACGGGCTGCTGGAGTCCCTCGCCGGGCTGATCCCTGACAGAAGGGAGTCCCTACACAACGAGAAGGTTAAGGTTAACGCTGAAGAGTTAAGCCTCCCGACATGCGATAAAGGCAGAAAAGGGAAGGGTGGACACCCACCCGTGCACTCCTTCACCCTTCCACCACCTGTTAAGTACGTGGCATTGATGTACAGCTTAGGAGTCCCCCCTGAAATAGTTGGGGTTGGAAGAGCCTTAAACATGCTCTCGCAGACGGGACTACTGGACAGGGTCTTCGAGCTCTACTATCCCTCCATCGAGGTTGACGTCTCCTCGGCGTGGAGGTACCTCTGCCTTGAAGCAGCAGGGAAGGTGTTCCCCGAGTCCTTCATCTCGGACGTGAAAGAGGACGTGAAGTACATAAGAGAGTTCCTAGACCCTAAGGATGACTTCTCGGTATCTCATAGGGCGTTGGCGATGATGATCTCAGAGTACGTGGCGTTAAAGGTCATACCTGAAAAGCAGTTGAGAAGCTCCGAGGTGAAGGAGTTCGTCAGGAACAGCACGCTGGAGGAGGCAGTAAGGCAAATAATCCTCCAAGCTGGATGCATAAGGGGGGCTTTAGGGTAAATCGGGAGGGAGATTGTTGCCTGTCGTGGAGGAAACCCTTGAGCTGATAGAAGAGCTGGTAGACGGCGCGGATATAACGGTCAAAGCAGTGTCCCTAGGCTTGTTCTACGCCGGCGTGAGCATAGAGTCAACCAGCGGCTCCCATGGGGGTGTGGCATACGTTTTCAGGGATAACCCATCCTGCAAGCCCCTCGAAACCTCGGGTGAGTACCATGAAATGGACGCGGTATCCCTCGCCAAGCTCTCCCTCTCGTCCAGCCTAGCCGAGGCTTCGATAGGAGTTGCATCCATGAATGCTCTCTCCCAGCTAATCATGGAGGAAAACAGGGAAAGGTACCGTCCGGTTAGCATCGACGTAGCAGACCTGGTTAAGGAGGGGGAAAACGTGGCGATGGTGGGCTACATGGGGCCGGTGATAGGAAAGCTCGTTGAGAAAGGCTGCAGGGTGAATGTTGTAGAGATGAGGCAGGTGGAGAACCCGGTAGTTCCCGTGGTGCAGCCAGACCTGATGGAGGACGCCCTTAAGGAGGCGGACGTGGTCATAGTAACCGGTAGCAGCCTCGTCAACCGCACAATAGACGAAATACTAGACATGAGCATAGCTCCTAGAGTGTTCGCCGTGGCAGGGCCAACCGCAAGCATAATCCCTGACGTGCTCTTTGACCATGGGGTGACAGCCGTCATGGGCGTAACAGTTACAGACCCGGAGGAAATGATCAAAGTAGTAAGCCAGGGGGGAGGAACCAGGCGCCTCATAGCAAGATGCGCCAAGAAGAGAGCTTGCCTATCCAACTTTTTTAAAGGCAAGTAATCCCGGGCTGGGGAGGAAAGGACGCATCCTCTTTCCGTCTAAGTCGGCTAAAGGGTGCTAGAGTGAGTCCTCATCTAACCGTTGCCTCAGCAGGATTAAGTGTCTTTTTGCCTCGGTGAACTTGATCACGTCCCCATCTTCAAACTTTATAATAGCGGTGTTCTCACCCGTAAGCTTACAGAACATCCTCAGAAGGTTTGCGAGGATCGCCGCATCCCTTTCATCTTCAAAGGAGGATGTCAGTAGCACGTTTCCCGAACACTTATCGACAACCGCAACCATCTTACCACCAGCCTTCCATCAAGTTGAAAGAAAAACTGAACGGTTTATAAAAAATATGGTAAAGGCATCCATAACCTTCTATAACCTTCTCCCCGGAAGTACCTGAAAAATGGGAAAAGTTTGGTCAGGCAAAATATAAAAAAGCGAAATATAAAAAGAGGGGGAGTTAGCAGGATGAGTGGCTGATGGCGTTCTCAGGGCATGCCTCGACGCAGGAGCAGCACTCGACGCAATCCTCCACCCTGACGGCTACCGATTTTTCATCCTGAACCTCAAAAACTTCACTTGGACACGCTTCAACACAGCTTCCGCACCCAGTGCATTTGTCATGGTCTATTGTAATAGTGATGTCGCCGGACTTGAACTCTTTGACGCCCATCACAACCACCTGCTGTCAGCCATTTTCGAAAGAACACTCCTCAATTGGAATATTAAGTTTTCGGCGGGGAGTCCGTAGCTAACCCTTAAAGCCGTGCGTCCTCGGCGAACAACGCTGCACCATCCGCCACCATCATTAAGCAGGTGATCCTTCGCTTCCTCCTGTGGAGCGTAACTGCGATGCACCTCGCAAACCCCAGCACCCCCTCCTCCCTTTCTTCAATACCTGTCAAACACGCTTAATATTTCTTAACAGTGTTGGATGCTGGACGTTTATACGTTTTTCCAAGGAAACCTTTTATATTCTTATCAAGCCTACTTCTCCTGTAGCCACGCTGGGAGGTGACCCTTTGAATTTGGAGGTTCTTAAGCTTAACTTTGACGCCGTTGAAGAACGCATCGCAGAGTTCATTAGGGGGATCGTCGACGAAGCCGGCGCTGACGGCGTGGTTGTCGGTTTAAGTGGAGGAGTGGACTCATCTACGGTTGCCACTCTGGCGGCGTCTGCCCTGGGAGCCGAGAACGTTTTAGGGTTGATAATGCCGTCCTCAACGACCAAGCAGGAGGACATAGACGACGCCCTCCTCGTAGCTAGAACCCTCGGGATAGAGGTGGAACACGTGGATATTCAACCATTAGAGGACGCGTTCGCGAAGGTTTGCCCACGCTACGACCCAGGAAACTTGGTTGCGACTGGAAACCTTAAGCCCCGCTTTAGGATGACCACCCTCTACTATTACGCTAACCTCCTCAACAGGATCGTTGCAGGCACCGGGAATAAGAGTGAGATCTTGGTAGGATACTTCACGAAGTACGGTGACGGCGGAGTTGACATGCTCCCCATAGGCGACCTTTACAAGACGCAGGTTAGATGGCTTGCCGAGAAAATAGGTGTTCCTCGGAAAATAGTTTGGAAGACGCCTACCGCCGGCCTGTGGGCTGGCCAAACAGATGAGGGAGAAATAGGGGTAACGTACGACGTATTAGACCTCACCCTCTACGGGCTTATAGAGTTAAAATATACGCCTGAAAAGGTCTCTAAGGAAATGGGCATTCCTCCCGATACGGTAATGAAAGTTATGGAGATGGTCTCTAAAAGTGAGCACAAAAGGAAACCTATCCCCAAGCCGGAGCTACAACTCCTACATTAGACAGGGAGGAATGGCTGGAAGCTGACGGGAGACTAGGATCCCATGCGATGCTTATAGGAGACACCTTTATTTTCCGTTTATTCTACTTTTTCTAGTGCTGCGTTGGAAGGGTGTACGGGATGTTCCTTGACCGGGCCAGCAAGGTCATAAAGTTGATCATGGATGGAAGGGGTGAGGAGGCTTTAATCTTCCTTATGGATGATCTATTAGAAAACCCGTATGACGCTGAAGTGTGGGATCTCATGGGGTTTGTATACGGGGAGATGGGGGAGTGGGAGAGTGCGCTTGAATGCTACCTTAAAGCCGCAGAGCTGGAGCCTAACCCAGGCGTACTCAACGATTTGGGCGTAGCCCTCATGGAGGTAGGGGAGGAAGAGAAGGCCATTAAATCGCTTTCTTATGCCCTCGAACTTAACCCAGAATTCCTTTTAGCTAGGTGCAACTTGACCCTGGCTTACGGGATGCTGGACAGGAAGGAAAGTTTAAGCATCCTTAGAGACGTGCTTTCTAGTGTAGGCTACGGAGTCTGGGGGCTACGTTACAGCCTTGTAGCGCCTTCGCGGCTCCTGAAGCGCAGCAGAGGTGACGAGAAGCAGCTCGATGAGGCACTGCGCCTTCTAGATTCGGGTTCCTCGCCTGAGGCCTTGAAACACTTTGACCTTTTCTTGAAGTCGAACCCAGACGAGCCGGCGGTTCTCCACGTTGCTGCCTCGTCTCTTATGCTTTTAGAAGCTTTTTCGGATGCGGCCAGATGCTATAGCACCCTTAGGCATGTTGATCCGTGGAGCGTAGCCACGTGGCATGGGTCAGCCCTCGTAAACCTGCACTTTAAAAATTACGTTGAGGCTTTTCAGGATCTGGTTAGGGCTGTGATGTTAAACCCTGATTGCTCCAATTGCTGGTTCGAGTTGGGTACTATCCACTTCGTCTTCGGCGAGTTCGACGAGGCCGCCTTCTGCTTCAGGAAAGCTGCGGAGCTCACACCCGAAGACGCCGAGGCGCTTTTCAGCCTGGGCTTCGTTCAGATGATTAAAGGAGAATACGAGGAAGCCGTTGAAATCTACATGCAGGTGCTTGAACTTGACCCTGAAAGAGCGGACGTACTTTACAATCTTGGCTTCACGAAATACCTTTTAGGAAGCTACGAGGAAGCCCTTGAATGCCTTTGGAAGGCTGCGAAAATAGACCCTTCAGACCATCATACTTGGATGCAGATCGGCTTATCCTACGCGAAACTGGGCTTCTACGAGGATGCGGCTGAATCGTTTGAAAAAGTGTTAGAGCTAGACCCTGGAAACAGTGAAGCCCATTACAACTTGGGCTTATGCCTTCTCCTTGAAGGGGAATACTTTGAAGCCGTAGACCACTTTAAGGCTAGGCTTAAAGACGAGCCAGAGGACTTGAACGCCATCTACTACTTAGGATTAACGTATAACTACCTTGATGAGCATAGTAAGGCGGTTGAGTGCTTAGAGAAGCTTGTTGAAGCTGGGAGAGCAGACGTTCACGTTTGGCGTGCTCTAGAAGAATCATACAGGGCTCTAGGAGAGGATGATAAGGCCTCGGAGTGCCGTCGAAGGGCGCTGGAATCCTAGTCCATGTATCTTCCGCCGTTAACGTTGATGGTTTCACCGGTTATGTGGTCGTTTTCCAGGAGAAAGACGACTGTGCTTGAAACCTCTTCTGGGCGGGCTATTCTTCCTAAAGGCACCCTTTTAGCCAGCTCCTCTTTTAACTCCTCTGGTATGAACTCCGTGTCAACTGCTCCGGGTGCCACGGCGTTAACCGTTATCCCATAAGGTGCAAGCTCCGAGGCGAGGGCCATGGTTAACCCTATAACGCCCGCCTTCGAAGCCGCGTAGTGTACTCCCACCGTGCCCCCCATCTTACCTGCGATCGACGAAATATTAACTATTTTCCCTCCTTTACCTATCATGTACTTGACCACGGCCTTACAGCAGTTAAAAACTCCTTTAAGGTTTATGTTTATCACTCTTTCCCAGTCTTCCTCGGAGACATCCAAGATTGACCGTCTGATGGTTAAAACCCCGGCATTGTTGACTAGGATGTCCACTCCTCCCAGCTCCCTTACGACGGTTTCAACCATCGCCTCGACCTCGTCCATCTTCGACACGTCGGCTCTGACGGCGATCCCCCTACATCCAAGCCTCCTCACTTCCTCGACGACCTTTAACGCCTCCTCATGCCTGCTAAAGTAGTTTACTGCCACGTCGCATCCCTTAGCAGCTAGGTCAAGGCAGATGCTTCTCCCGATCCCTCCGCTTCCACCGGTGACGAGCGCGACCTTACCCTTCAAATCCACGCTTCCACCTCCTTAAAGTTTAGCTTGGAAGAAGGGTTAACCATGTAACGCCTCCTCCTTCACCACAACTCAACAGCCAACGCTCATTTAACCCTTCCCCCTAGAAACTTTTTATTTGAGTGTGGCTCTAAGCCTTAAGGGGGTGAATGGAATTTACGTGTGCTTCCTCTGGCACATGCACCAGCCTCCAGGGGCTGAACGCCACTTTCTGGATGCGGTGTCGAAGTCATACGAGCCACTCTTAAAGCTGCACTTGGAAGCAGGGTTAAACGCCACCGTAAACGTGACGGGGGTGACGCTGGAGCAGGCGGTAAACCTGTCGTTAGACCTTGTCTCATACCTTCATGAAGGAATCTCCAGAAAGCTTTTAGACGTCACCTCTTCAGGCTTCCACCACTTAATAATGCCCTTAACACCCCTCTGGGAGGTTAAAACCGACATAGAGATGGGGTTGAAGGCGTTCAAGGAAATACTGAGCTTCTCGCCTGAGGGGTTCTTCCCGCCGGAGCTGGCTTGGAGCCCGGTCCTAGTCGAGGTCTTAAAAGCGCTGGGGTTTAAATGGGTTGTTGTCAGCGACCAGGTTTTCAGGAGAGCCGACCCCCGATGCCCCGAGGAAGAAATATTCTTCCCCTACTGGTTTGAGGGGGTGAGCGGAAAGCACATTCTAGGCGTCCTGCAACATTACGGGTTAAGCCAGATGCTCTGGGAGATATCATCCGGAAAGAGGACGATAGAGGACTTCGCCGCCGCACTTGAAAGGTACGCCCTCTTGGAGGAGCGCTTGAAGGAACGCTACCACACCTACGTAGCCACCAAGCCCATCCTCGTCATCTCCACAGACGCGGAGCTGATAGGTTTAAGATGGAGGAAGGGGGTTGAAGCCCTAGCCCGCATCTATAAGCTCGTAGAGGAAATACCTGGCTTAAAGCTTTGCAGCGTTAAGGAAGCCTTAAAGGGCAACTTCCCGAAAAAGGTTTTTTACATGCCGTCAGGCAGCTGGAGCCACGACGCCCGCTTCACCGTGTGGCTCAGCAGGCCTGAGAACGACGTGATAAACTTTCTCACGGGGGAGGCTAGAAGGAAAGTTGAACTCTCCTACTGTATCGTATCGCTGATAAAGAGGATGGGATCCTCGACGGCCGACGCCGAGCTAGCCCTGCAGGATGCCCTTAAAAGCCTTCTGCTCGGCGAAATGAGTGATGGCAGAGGCTGGGATGCTGCACCCGAGAGGAGGAAGTTCTGTTACTACCACCTTCTTAACGCGATCTCGAAGTGCGACGAAGCCGTGAAGAAGGCTCTTGAGAAAGTTCCGAGGAGGAGGTTGATAAGGTGAAGTGGGACCTAAGTTGCCCTAAGAACTGTTTCAACGAGTATGAGCAGTTAACCATTCAATGCCCTGACGGAGTGGTTAGAACGGTAAAGTTCTGCCCGGGGTGTAAGTACCAGGAATTCTACGTTCTAGGCTACATCGCAGCGCTCGAGGAAAGGGTTCGCAGGTTGGAGGAGCAAGTTAAAGAGCTGAGCGCTGCTCTCGCAGGGAAACCCGTGGAACGCTGACCCCGTCAACAGCTACCTGCCACTCTTGCACGCTCCCAGCCTCTCCCCCCAACTAAGTCCTGTATTTCTGAAACCTTGTCTAAAACGTTAACTATCCCGTTAAAGCACTTTTCTAGGGAGGAGTGCATCCTGAGCAGCTTCGCCCTCACCTCTGAGTCCTCCTCACCTGTGGACAGCACGGCTTTACCCACGCTTTCAATGGCTTTCCTCCCTGCACTGTATGCGTCCTCCATTTCCTGGCGTATCTGAACTAGGACGAAGCCAAGCTTTTCCACGTCAACCCTCCTAGGCGCCTTCCACTCGGCGAAGTCTGCCTCCCATAATTTCCCCACGTCTTCAATGGAAGCCCGTGCACCCCACATGGACGACGCCAGCATATCCAAGCTTTTAACGGCGTGGTGCCCCATGCGGGCAGCCATCCAGAAAGCATCCATTACGTATCCTCCAACCCTCTCAGCCGCCTTGAAAAATCTAACGTTGCCCTCTTCCCTGGGCCTCAACAATGAGGGGCTAAACGTTGCTGAAAGCTTCACGTAGAACTCCTTGCACATGCTTACAGCTGGATTAGCCCTCTCTAGCTTTTCCTCTCCAAGAAGGATTGAATGAATGCTCGCCACGGCCTTCTCCTTAACCTTGCTCCAATCCCGCAAAACAGCTCTTATAGCCTGATCAACGGTGTCTGTAATGTCACCGACCCTTAAAATCTCCTTGAACTCGTTGAACCTCGAAGTTGCAAGCATGAGGAGTTCGTCTACGTTATTAACAAGCATCTCTAACTCGGCTTTTAACATCCTACCCTCCTTCCATTCCATCCCGGAATCCATTCCAATTCTGCTCTTAACACTTAAAACAGAGGTGAAGTCCTGAATAAAGTAAGCCCACCTTAAAGCTACGTTGCACGCCTTCAAAACGATGTCCTTAAAGGCGTTGAACCCCTCCTCGACGGAATCCATGAGCCCGGAGGAGTACCAGCGCAGGACGGCCTTAAAGAAAGGTTCCCCTATTAAGCCTGCAATCCCCCTCACGTTATCCCTTAAAGAGTTAAGGAGAACTAACACGTTGCGTTGTATAAGCGTATGGTCGGCGTGGCTTCCAACGGTCACCCCATCCCCCCAACTTCCCATATTTTTAATCCATCTAAATATCTACTTTAGTTATTTTTAACATATATTTCTATCGGTTTCAAATTTTATAAAGTACATGGCTTTATAGGGAAAATAGGGAAAAACTTTGTGCAGCCTCCACCCGCGTTCATCACTTAAATCATCTGGAAAGCGGAAGCGTGCATCTCACCAACCAGCACCCTCCCCCATTAAATTCCTCAATGCTTGAACGCTTCATCAAGGATCACTAGTCTCAATTAGTGTCCCAATTAGTGTTTAAATCAAGTCACCCCTAATTTTAGTTGCATGAATGTTTAAGGATCCTGATGAAATGGTAATGAGTTAAATAGGTCTCCCTCCTTCCCCCATTTAGTTCCTCAACGTCTTTTAAGGATATCTGAGTAATTGTAAGTAGAAGGCTGGTTGCGTTTTGAAGGTGGAAGAATCCGGTGGGGTGGACGTGAAGTATAATGTAAGGGATGTTGTTAATAGGGTGATCTGGGATCCCTCACTTAACCCTGAGGAGTTCAGGGTAGTTTACGCTGACCGTTTTAAAGGGGCGGTTAAAGAGTTTAGTGTGAGCGACGTTGAACGGGTGGAAGGCTTCCTTATAAAGCTGAAGGGTGGCAGAGTCATCCCTCTTCACAGGGTAAAGAAAGTATATAATGTCAGGACGGGGGAAGTATTGCTGTCCAGGTGAGCCCTTAGCTTCCTGCTACTTTCTCGGCGATCACCCGTCCGAGCTCCCTGCACTTCTCTAGATGTTCCTGATTCGGCTCCTCGACGACGGTTAACGGCTCTGACACCATGTTAAAGCCTAGCCTCTTCATTTTGCTTTGAACCTCGTAGGCTCCCTCCCCGCTCCATCCGTATGACCCAAAGGCTGCCCCAAGCTTACCCTTAACGTTTAACCCTTCCAGCTTCGAAAGTAGAATTTCCACCTCGTACGCTGGCTTGTAATTGTGTGTGGGCGACCCTATAACTATGGCCTTAGCCCTCTCGAGGTCGCCGACCACATCCTCGAAAGTATACCTACGTAAGCTGTAAACCTTAACCTCTACGCCTTTCTCAGAGGCACCCTCAGCTATCGCATTAGCCATCTTCTCCGTACTCCTAGACCTCGTCGAGTAGAGGATAATAACGCTCACACCTATTCCTCCCTTTCACGTTCCCCCAAACTAAAAATCCTTAACTATTTAAAGCCTACGGTTTGGAAGACGCGGCTTCCCATCAGCAAGTCGCTCTGCCAACGTGATCCTAAAGGTCTGATGCTAGTTTGAGTATTTCGATAATATTTCACTTAGCTTTCTCTGCCTGTCTTCCTTGCTCTTGGCGGCTTCCAGCATCTCCCTTATCATGGAGGCAAACGCCCGCCTGTTAATGTTAAGCCTCCTGAGCTCCTCCTCTTCCTCGGACGGCAGCTTGTCTACGGCTTTCTCCACCATCTCAAGTACGTCCATAGAAGCCCCCCTTAAAAACGCTTTAACCATGAAAATAAAAAACCCTCACGATTATAAAGCTGTCGCACCCCGTCAAGGAGCAGACACCATGAAGCCAATGAAGACTGGGAAGGAAGGGAAAGACTGCAGCCATAAATCCAATTGCTGAAATGCGTTAACCCAACCTTACCCGTCACCCAGCCATGCCTTGCGAAGCAGTTAAATTTGGTGAGTGTTTGTGGGTGCTGGTCTGGCCACAGGGTGTATGGGTGGAGTCTTCGGATGTGGGGCTCCGGGGTCCCCCCGAAAGCCCCATCAGAGGCGTACGCCTCGATGACGGGGAAACGCCTGACAGACCAAAACACACATCCACCCATAAAAACCTGTCAAGCGTGAACCCCTTCAACGAGCACCCTCTTCAACGTGTAGCCCCATAATATCCGCCAGCTGGAACCCTTCTCCCCCCATCTTTCTGTCGCCCGCTGGCAGTCCTGTGAGCAACTTCTCCGCCTACGATGAAGCGAAGCTGAACCATCCCAGCCCCTAAGTCACGTCTTCCTCCTCTTTATCACCTCTACTATTCCCGTTTCTCCGTCAACCTTCACGTAGTCTCCACTCTCTATCACTTCAAGCGGGTCTCTATCCAAACTGTCGATGAATGGTATTTCCGCAAGGATCGCCCCAGTTAAAACTATCTCCTCCGTCTTAACATTTATTATGGCTGCAGGCCCCGTGCCACGCTTCTTCATGGCGAATATAGCGAAGGGGTTGTAGGTCGTCCCTTTACCGAACGGGAAAACCAGAACTTTCCCCTTGATATCGCATCCCTCAAGCTCATGTCCCTTCTCGATGACGATCCCCGTATTCGGGTCAACCCCTCCTATGAATGATATTGGCTGGCTTGAAACGACGGCCTCGCCCTCGGCCTTCCCCTTAACCAGACCGCGACCCCTCAATACTATTGACATCACTTACCCCTCCACTTCCCGGTGATCGCCGCTTCAATACACTCCCTTGTGCTTCCGTAAAGGTGTTCAACTCCTGGAGCATAGTAAGCAGACCTAGGAGAGTTCGTTGCCACCACCTTCACACCATGCGCTGCGAATGGTGCACCCGGACCCATGCATATGTTAGTCACGAGGAGTCCGCCTGCTTTCTCGATAGTCTGAGTCCACCCAGCCCTGTCGGCAACAACCTTAACTTGGTAGGATGTCCCAACCCAAAGCTTTACGTCCTCGTGCACCTTCCTCCCCTCAAGCATCTCAGCCACCTTCCTTATCTCCTCGTAGGTCAAGTGGGGACACCCAAAGTTCACCATATCCACATGATCTTCGCCCGTCGTTGATATCTCGTCGTAGGCTGCCCTAACATCCGCCATGTCAACCTGCACCTTCTCCGGCTTCTCCCCCCCACATGCAGCCTCCAGCGTTGGCGCCTCCGGCGTCAATCCGGGTATGTGAAACATCGGGACAGCTCCGCTGACGTGCAGCGGGGAAGCTATCGCCCTCAGATCCTCTAGGCTTAACTTCTTTGGAAGCCCGATAAAGACGGGGATGTCGCCGCCCACAACCTTCCCCACGTGGAAAGCTAGGGCCCCATAGTCAGCATCAGTGAACTCCTTAAAGTTTATCTTGGTACAGTCAATCAGCACCTGTCCCTTCCTGTTCTCGTCAAGGTGGAGGCCATACTCCGGCACCCTTCCAGTGATCGCCACACAGTAGTTTGTCACAGCCCCCTCCATGTTCCCACGCGCGCCAAGAACGGAGTTCGCGAAGACAACACCCGAGGACCCAGTCCAGGAGAAAACGTCTCCGGGCATGAGAAAGTCCCCGAGAAGGTATTGGATGCACGTTCCCATCGGTATAACGCCCATCTTCAGCGAGTAGCTGAAGATCTGCTCGGCTAACTGCCTTATTTCAGGAGAGTTTCCATATATGGTGCCAACCTCCTCCCAGTGCTCATAGTCGATCCCCCATGGATGCCTAGTAGTGAAGCACCTGAACCTCGCTCCACCCTGAATAAGCCTCTCATACCATTCAATCTCCTCGAGAAACAGGCCGGCAGCCACGTGTGCACTCTTCGCCTTAATCATCCTCTCGGCACCGTAAGCGTCAGCAAGCTTCACTAGTATACTCATAGCCTCCTGGGTTCCAGCACCATACTCCCCATCAAGCATCCTCTCCTCTTCCTTAGTTAGGAAAACCATCACACTCCCCCCTTAGCCAGGTAACACAGAGCCTGCTAAAAAAGGGAAACAGCACCCTCCCAAGAAGCCCGGTCACCTCCCATCAGAGACTTTCCACCTTCCTTAAACCTTGAAGTCACCTACAATCCCTTGTAAAAGGGGGGCAAGTTGTATATTAAGCTTTTCAAGGTGGAAACGTGCACCGTCAACAGCTCCTTCCCAGCAGGTTCTTGATTAAGCGGTTAAACTCGCACTCCGAAGGCACAGATTCCAAACGTTACGAACCCGTTAGAGGGAGGCGTCTAAGCGGGATCTCCCCGATCACTTTAATAATAGCAGAAAAGTTTTTATTGATTTTTTAATAATTTTTATTTAAAACTTATTAAGAACGTTTGAGGGGGTTGCTTTGGCTCACATACACTTGCCGGACGGTGTTATGCCGTTAGAGTGGTGTGCTGTGTGGTTTATAGTGGCTGGTGTCTTAATAGGAGTTGCAATGCTTGCCGCTAGGCGGGAAGCCGAGTTTAGGCAGAGGATCTTGGTTGCCTTTCTCACGGTTATATTGTTCGTTGTAATGATGATACCGGTTCCCTCCCCCTTCGGGGGAACGCACGTTAACTTGACGTCTCTGGCTGGAATAGTTGCTGGCCCCGTCGGCTCCGCAGTCGTGGTTTTCATCGTCAGCGTGGCGCTGTCCCTTATAGGGCACGGCGGAGTAACGGTCTTAGGGGCGAACATCTCCGTCCTCTACTTCGAGTCGGTCGCCGCGTACGTTTTCTACAGGCTTCTCCGACGTCGCTTTGAAGTTTACGCTTCCGCCTTCACAGCCACCGTGGTATCCCTAATCTTAAGTACCGTCTTAACAAGCGCTGTTCTAGCTGTTTCAATAACGGGTTCACCATGGTTCTACCTCAACGAGTACTTCTACGAGAACCCGCTAGTCCCCTGGCTCTGGGTTTTCGCGTCGCCACAGTTGGTCTTCCAAGTTAACCTGTTCTACGCCTTGTTAAAGGCTGCTGAGCTATCCTCTCCCTTAAGGTTCTTCACAGTGTTCTTGGCAGCGACCGCTCCAGCTAACGTTTCCGTAGCGTTCATCGAGGCGTTCATTACGAGCGTGGTTGTTCAGAGCGTTGCTAGGTCGAGGACGGACATAGTGGTCGCCGAACGCACGATGAGGAGGGTTTAACCTTGCCATCTTTTGTTGAGAAGTACCTGCCCAGTACCCCCATGGTCGAGTACTTCTCCACTCGCCGGTCCTTTTACCATGACCTTCACACTCTCTCCAAGCTTTCCTTCTCTATGTCCATGGTTTTCCTTACGGTTTACCTCAAAGACCCTCGCCTTATACTTTTCATGCCTCTAATAGCTCTCTCCTTGGTTGCAGCCTCACGCCTACCGGTCGTAACGGTGCTACGCTGGTCTCTCACACCAGTTCTCTTCGCAGCCGTCCTATGCGTCTTCCTCCCGCTTATAGGATACCCTTTAACCGGGGCGATACTGATCTTCGTTAAGGCTGTTACTTCAGCTTGGTTCATGTTCCTCCTGATCCTGACAACCCCCATAACGAACCTAGCTAGAGTTATCTCAAGGGTGCTCCCCCCATGGTTAGCCGACACGCTCATACTAACCTCAAGGTACTTCTTCCTGTTTTTCGATGAGGTTCAAAGAATGTTCAGGGCCATGGACTCTAGGGGGAGTCCGCCCTTAAAGAGGAAACTACTATTGACCTCAAACATGATGGCCACCCTCTTCGTGAGGGGGTACGAGCGGGCTGAGAGGGTTTACGTTGCGATGTCGTCCAGAGGATACAAGTCGAGGATCCCGCTGGCATCTTCTGAACGCTTCAGGATGCGCGACACAGCCTTCATCGCATCCAATTTAGCCATCCTAGCCGCCTTCTCGCTCTTAGAGGTGATCCTATGAAAGCGGTCGAAATAGACTGCGTGGAGCATGTTTATCCTGACGGGACGAGGGCCCTCTGCGGGGCATGCTTGGAGGTCGAGGAAGGAGAGTCGGTGGCTGTTCTAGGGCCTAACGGCTCCGGTAAAACCACCCTTCTCCTCCACCTTAACGGGTCACTGCTCCCCCGTGAGGGAAGCGTTAAAGTATTCGGTGAGCCCGTCTCCAAGAGAAACCTTGACTGGGTTAGGAGAACGGTCGGGGTGGTTTTCCAAGACTCGGACGATCAGCTCTTCATGCCGACAGTCCTCGACGATGTAGCTTTTGGCCCGCTAAACTTTAAACCTAGGGAGGAGGCGCTCAGGGACGTAGAGGAGGTCATGAGGGAGCTTAACATACTGGACCTGAAGGATAAAATCCCCCACTTTCTGAGTGGTGGACAGAAGAAGCTTGTAGCCATAGCAGGGGTGCTCGTCATGAAGCCTAGGATCCTCGTGCTCGACGAGCCCACCGTCGGACTCGACGCCGAAGCCAAGAACAGGATAGTACAGACTATAATCGAGCTTAAGCAGCGGTACAAGTTAACCCTTATCTTTTCAACGTTTGACGTCGAGGTCGTCCCCCTTCTAGCAGACAAGGTCGCCATCCTCAAGGAAGGAAAAATAATCTATTATGGAGGTGTGAGGAGGGCGTTAACTGACACTGAGCTGCTGAGGGAGGCTCGCCTGAACCCTCCCCCATACGTTAAACTGGCTGAACTCCTCGGAATAGAGGAGAAGCCTTTAACCCTTGAGGAAGCCTCAAAGACCTTTTCAAGGTTTATCTCTAACAAGTAGGGTTCCCGTCTGCTTCTAGAGGTCTTATTAGCCTCCTCTTTAATTTAGGGGTCCTACCTTGGTGATATTTTAAACTATCCTCCGGAGTTTCCCAGATTACACTCCAAAAGAACGGTAAACATATTTAATTCTGCTTTAACTTTCCGCTTAACCTGTTTAACTCTACTTTAAAAACTGCAAAAACAGGTAGAAATAGCGTTAGGATTTTTTGGACAGATACCCTAAATAACCTCCTTCTAAGAAATAATTCTCCTTGAGCTGGAGGGCGTGGTTGAGTTGATGTTCAGGAAGGTGCTGCTCCGTCACGGTTTCAGGAGGAATAGGCGAAGCGACGAGTTACAGTATATAGGGCACTGGGACAAGTTGGGGGGTATTTATGTAACGCTCAAACCTAAAATGGCCGTTGTTGAAGTGAAGGATAGGAACGCAATATACGTGTTTAGAAGTGCAAGGGAGCTTGAGCTATTTATAAGAGACCTGAAAACGTCAGTCAACATGGCTTAAACCCCCTTCTTTGTCTCATTCCTTTTTTAGCATGAATTCTCCCGTCCTTGAAGCTAAAGAATCCTCTCCTGAAGAAGGGGGAAAGATGGTGATTACCTGCTAGCTGCGCGCTAGCGAAACAGCCTTCTCGTACTTCATAATTCTCTGAACAACCTTCCTGCTCAGCACCCCGACTATTCTTCCCTCCTCGGTTACAGCCAGCCTTTTAATCCCCGTCTCCTGAAAGATCCTCCATGCCTCCGAGAGGGGCGCCTTCCCATCCACGGTGCGTATCTCTCTAACCATTATGTCTTCCGCCTTGATATCCTCCAAGGGCTTTCGCTGGGCTACGAGCCTAAAAATGCTCCCGTCTGTAACCAACCCAACTATCCTTCCAGCCTGGTCCTCTACGAAAACAGAGCCAACCTCCGCGTCAACCATAATACTGGCAATGGCGGGAACGTCGTCGTTCACCCTACACGTAACCAGCCTACGCCTCGCAACATCTCCAACGGAAACCAACCATCCACCCCCAAAGTTTAAGATAAAGCATAAGGCATGTCGGTGAATAAAAACTTTTCCAGCTGAAACCGTGGACATGTCCTCGCCATCCTCCAATAGTCCCTTAATTCTCCACCTGCACCATCCCTAACCATCCTTTTGCCACCTTAAACCTTAAAAGAACGGTTCGCCTCCTCGATCCTGGTGGTTGCATGAGGATTCATGTAAGCCTCCTCGTAAGCAGGAAACAGGATATAATCCCCGGTATTGCAAGAAAGTTCCACATTAGCGAATCTCAAGCCGTAAAGTTTCTCATGCTAGCCGTGGAGGAGCTGGCTAGGTCGAAGAAGCTAACAGTGATGGACGGAGAGATAATAGGGGGAGACGAGGAAGTCGGATCTCTCATCAGGGAAGTAGAAGGCTGGACTGAAGACGAGTTCGACGAGGAAGACTTCGAAATAATAGGCTACTGCCGCTCCATCGCCGACGGCTAACCTTTCAGATGGAGTAGCTTTTTATTTTTCAACCTTCCTAATAGTTTAAGGCAGTTAACTCTTCTCTCGGTTGGAGGCTCTCTCATGGCCTTACCCATCAACCGATACAGCTTTTTCATCAGGGAGAAATGTAATCTCTGCGGCGTCTGCTTCAACCAGTGTCCAGCCTTAAACCTTCCCTTAGATCAGGCTAGGGAGGAGATAGTAAAGCTCGTGGAGGGGAGGATTAACGAAAGTCTCGTCTTCAAGAAATGTGAGAACTGCTCCTCATGCGACGTCCTATGCACCAGCGGCGCAAACCCTTACGAGCTCATCCTCCTAAGAATGTACGAGCAGTACGTTCAGAAGGGCGTATCGTCGCCTGCAAGGTTCTTCCTTCCACACCATGTTCCAAACTTCAGGACGGTTGCCATATCGCGGCTTCCAAAAGACGAGGTCTCCCTGCTCGACTCGTGGACTTCAAACACGCTTAAAATGAAGGCGAAGGGGGAGAAGGAGGTCGTATACACAGGGTGCAATTACCTCGTCGCACCCTACGCAGTCCCCCTGAACCTCATTAAAGGGTTAAAGGTCATCGGCAGCTTTGGCCTCTGCTGCGGGGAAATGTACTACCGCATGGGCCTCTTCGAGGCGTTTGAGAGGTCGGCTGAGGACCTGACAGGCTACTTTCAAAAGCTTAACGTGAAGAAGGTGGTGACGGTTTGCGTCGCATGCCACAATGTGATCTCGAACATCTACCCTCGACTTGGAATAGACCCAGACTTTGAAACCCAGTACCTAGGAGACTGGCTGGCTGAAAAGATCGACAAGGGCAAGGTGAAGGTTAAGACCAAGTCTGCATAGAAGAATAGGCTGAAACAGGGCGTCGAATGTATAAACCGTGAAGACTACTAGGTTGGATTCTCCAGTAAAGTACCCAAATCTTTTCTTAGACATTCCATATATCGAGTCTCCAAGTTAAGCTTATCAACTGAGCAGATTAGATCTTAATCGAAGATGAGGTTTTGGCTTCTCGACGTGGCCTCAGAAGTTGAGAACGGCAGGCCCTTCATATGGCTTTGGTGTAAGGATGAAAGCCTGTCTACGTGGGTCGTAAAGCAGCGATATACGCCGAGCTTTTATCTGATAGGCAGGATTGAGGCGGCGGCTCAAAAGCTCAAATCGAGTGGTGTTAGATTTGAAAGATGCTCTAAAAAGGTTCGAGGTAAACCTATTCAAGCGCTAAAAGTATATGTGGACGCCGAGGATCTTGAGAAGGCCGCCTCAAGACTACTTAGGGGATTGAATGGAGTTGAGGCATATGAGGAGGATCTGAGGTCTTCGATAAAGTATCTCTTGGAGAGCGGCTTGAGGCCATGCGGATGGATCGAGGTCGAGGGAGAGAATGTTCAGAAGCTCAATGGAATAAGCTTCGTAAAACCCAAGTCCATTAAGAGGCTTGAGCATGCTCCTCCGCCAAACCTCACAGCCGTGGCGATAGATCCCATATTCTTCGCCGAGTATGGTTCTCCTACACCCGACCGAGACCCCGTTAGGCTGATCTCATTATACTTCAGCGATGGATTTAGGGTTCAGCTTGAAGGGGAGGAACGAGAGATCTTTGAGAAACTTATCAAGATAATTAGAGAGAGGGATCCAGATGTAGTTGTAGGCTTTGGATTGAATAAGGCTCAGTGGAATTATTTGTGTGAGAGGGCTGAAAGACTTGGAATGAGACTTGCAGTTGGGAGGCTTGGATCAGAGCCTAGGACGAGCGTCTATGGCCACGTCTCGATCAGGGGTAGATTAAACATAGACCTCGAAGATATGGCGAGAGATGTGCCGGAGCTGACGGTCGAGACCTTGGAAGAATTCGTGAACTATCTTGGAATAAAGAAGGAGTTCGATTCGGTCGATGAGTATGAGCTTGCTGAGAGATGGAGATCCGATAAGGATCTAGTTAAGAGATATTCTATGCAGAGAGCTGAAGCGATCATGGACGCATATGAGGCCGTGAAGGATTTCATCTTCAGCTTAAGCGAGCTTACTGGAATGCCCGCTGACCACATCTTAACGGCCTCCGCGGGATTTAGGGTTGAGAATTATCTGATGACTCATGCTGTTAAGGTCGGGGAGCTTATTCCGAAGCGGATGGAGGTCAGGCATGTAACTTATCCAGGTGGACTAGTTAAGGCCCCTGAACCTGGAATTCATGAAGATGTCGCAGTAGTCGACTTCCGATCCATGTATCCAAGTCTCATGATAAAGTATAACATCTCATTCGACACCCTAAGCCCTGATGGAGAGAATGTCGCTCCAAACGGATATAGATTTAAGGCAAGTCCTGAGGGATTTCTCCCAAATGTCTTGAAGACCTTGCTGAGGGAGAGGAGGATGATTCAATCGAAGCTTAAGGAGCTTGATCCAGAATCAGTTGAAGCAAAGGTTTTAGATGCTCGTCAAAGAGCCGTGAAGATAATCACGAACGCCATCTACGGCTATACTGGATGGATCGGCGCAAGATGGTATACCAGGGAGGTCGCGGAGGCCACGACCGCTTGGGGGAGAGAGGTGATAAACTCCTCGATGAAGAAGGCTGAAGAGCTTGGGATGGATGTGATCTACTCCGACACGGACTCCTTGTTCCTCAAAAACTATGAGGGGAAGCTTGAGAAGTTTATGGAGTGGATTGAGAAGAAGTTAGAGCTTGAGGCGAAGGTTGACGAGGTCTTTAAGAGGGTGATCTTCACCGAGGCCAAGAAGAAGTATGCTGGGATAACCACCGAGGATAAGATCGAGATAGTTGGACTGGAAGCAGTTAGGGGGGATTGGAGCGAGGTTGCGAGAGAAGCTCAAAGAGAGACCGTGAAGGTCTTATTGGAGACAGGGGACCCGTCAAAAGCCTTGGATAAGGCGAGAGAATATGTCAAGAGATTAAAAGATAGAGATGTTGAACTTAAGAAGCT
>JAPDJY010000047.1:0-25719 GCA_029258835.1 Thermoproteota archaeon
CGAGGGCAGCAAGGGTCTTATGAAGCCTCTCAGTCATAATCAAAGCGTAGGTAACGATCATGATGATGGAAAAGGTGGCAACGACAGAAACAGGAGGAACAAACAAAAGCTCCCTCAAAAGCTCTAACAAGTAGTGTGATAGGCTCTGCGCGGACACGCGCCCACCCCTTCATCCTGTTAACGCGTCAGGATTCCCCCAAGAGTTCTTCTAAAAGCTAGTAATAAAAACTTTTTTCCCTTCACACGTTCACTTACTGAGATAGTTTTAGAAGAAAGGACGGTGAAAGCCAGCTGTTAAAGTTGAAACGTAAGTTTTGTCTGCTTCATCATCTACCCTTCTTACATGTAAAGTAACACATAAGGTTCCCATGTTACCTCTTCTACGATGCTGATCTTCAAACGGATTAATTAACGTGCGACTTTGTTCCTCCTCACAGAATATTCATGTTCTAGCAGGGTTGCTGTCGCTAACCATGATAACGCCGCCTCGCTGACAAGCCTTCATGCAGCCCCTACTTGTTTTTAACTTTTATTTTGAGGGTTAAGGTTGTTTTCCATGAATCTGCTTTAAATGATTCAACAGCTTTCAGCTTTCAGCTTTCAGCTTTTCATGGGAGCGGATGGTTGGAGTGGCCGGTGTTGCCTCGTGCTGGATGAGAAAAACACTTAAGAGGCGTAAGGTTATTTGGTGGTTAGCGTGTTCGTGGACGGCTGGGACTGTGGAAGACTTTTTGACCGTGATGGGTGAGGGTGCATCCTGGCCTTCCTCATCAAACGTTTATCTTTTCAGGGATGATAAAGGCTTCATCATGGTTGATGTCGGCTGTGGAGGGCGGGTAGGGAGACTTCTAGAGGAAATGAGGGCTAAAGGTGTGAAGCCAAACGACGTGCACACCGTGCTCTTAACCCACGCCCACCCAGACCACATGGGTGGAATAGCCGAGTTTCTGAGGTACGCAAAGGCGAGGGTTATCATCCATGAGCTTGAGGCCCCAGCAGCAATGAAGCCGGAGGTCCTCGAGGAACGCTTCGACGTACACCTATGCGTGAAACATTACGGGTCTTTTTTCACAGGGCACTTCAGCCTGCTGTCATACTTCGAATCGGTCTGCCCGATGTCAAAGGTCACCCCTGACGAAACGGTCAGGGAGGGCGACGTTTTAGAGTTCGGCGATTATTCGTTCAGGGTCCTCAGAACGCCGGGCCACGCTCTAGGCCACACATCCCTCTATGAGGAGAGGGAGGGTTTCCTCCTCTCCGGAGACCTAATCGGCGCAACCGTAGCTTGGTATTCGCCCAGCTCTGGAGGGGTCATCGGCTACTTGGAAAGCCTGAGGAAGGTGGAGAGGCTCAGGGTCGACAGGATTTACCCCTCCCACGGGCCTGAGATAACCGACGTTAAGGAGGCCATATGCAGGGTTAAAAACAAGCTTTTAAGGAGGGAGAAGGTGATCCTTCAGGCCTTAGAGGAGGGGGAGAAAACGTTTAAAGAGTTAAACCAGACGCTTATCAGGAAGCCTCAACTGCTATTTTTCCCGGGAACCGTAATCTTAGAAAGCCACCTTATAAAGCTTGAAAGGGAGGGGAAGGTGGGGAGAAGAGGGGACGTGATATTCAAAGTCTAGGGTTGCACCAGTTAACCGCCAAATCTGTTGACTAACGCTTACAAGTAGCGTGGCCGCCACGCCTCAATGCAGGCTCTTTAAGCCGGTTGAAGCCCCCGACGGCTTTTTCAAGGTAGCTTTTATACTCAGCCATCCTCGCCAGGCATCTTGCAGCCCTCGCGGGTGACGGGTAAGCTGGAACGCCGGCTTTGGCTAGTTCCCCGAGTAACATAGCGTCCCTAGCGACGAATAGTATCGGTTTCTTGTGCTTCCTCGTAAGCGCAACGGCGTCTCCGGACAGCTTCCTTATCATGGTGGCAACCACCCTTTCACTTCCATCGCCTGAGCCGATCTTACTGTACGCTTGCGTTAGAGCCCTTGAGAAATCGTAAGCCATGTTCTCGACTATCAAGGCGTCGATGCATCCTTCGCTTAGAAGGACGTCGCAGCACCAAGTGTACAGATCCAAGTTTATGCTGGCGACGAGGTCGACAGGGTTTCCACGGCTCCAGTAGGGGGCGCCCTACTACTAACCAAGTCGACTACCTCCTGTGGAAGGCTAGGGATCGATAGGCCATGCTCCTCGCACGCGTCAGCTGCGAGAACCCCCAACACCCGCCTCCGGTTACGACCCCAACCCGCCTTCCCTCTGGAAGGCTGGTCAGGGAGAATGCTAGAGCCAAGTCGACTAGCTCCTCTGTGTCGGAAGCCAGGGTTATGCCTGTCTGCTTAGCCACCGACTTGAAAATTTCCATTGAGACGGAGAGGGATGCCGTGTGAGACCTAGCAGCCCTCTCCCCCCGCCCCGGTTCTTCCATCCTTAATGCAGACAAACGGCTTCTTCACTGTTATTTTCCTTGAAACATCCATAAAGCGCTTCCCATCCTTCACCCCCTCTATGAATGAAACCACAACCCTCGTTTCAGGATCATCCGCAAAAAATTCTAAGTAGTCCTCAAGTTTTAAGTGCGTCTCGTTCCCGCTGCTCACAAACTTTGCGATGCCGCTTCCACGCTGCGACAACGCGTCCATAACGACCATCCCAACAGTCCCGCTCTGACTCACTATCGACACGCCGCCCTTCCGAGGGAACAGGGGTGCCATCAACGCGTGAAGGCTGCTGGACGCGCTGAGAACACCCATGCAGTTGGGGCCAACAACGGATAATCCGCTCTCTTCAGCTATCATAGCTATCTCCTCCCGCATCTCCTCCCCCTCCCCTCCAACCTCCTTGAAGCCTGCCGTTATTATGACGCACCAGCTTACACCCTTCTCGGCGCAATCCCTGACGGCTGAAACAACCGGCCGAGCTGGAACGGTCACTACAGCTAAGTCGACGTCTTCAGGTATGCTTTTGACGTTCGGGTACGCCTTTATACCTAAGACCTCCCTCGCGTTCGGGTTTACAGGGTATATTTCCCCTTTAAACCCTCCTGAGAGAAGCGTGGACGTGAGCATCATGCCAACCTTGCCAGGCGTCGACGACGCCCCAATCACCGCGACGCTCCTAGGGTTAAACAGAAGGTTCCAGTCGCGCCTCCCGCAACCATAGAACTACCGAGAGATCAAACAAGAAGAAATATAAACGTTTTTGCGGTGTGCCTGGCAGCAGCATGAAAAGCCGCTATTTGCAGAAAAACGGCCGTTCAACCACAGGATCCTTCCGTGGGTTAGCCGTCCAGCCTCTCGCCTTCCATTTTAACGGACTCTATGAGGGCGGAGACGATGGGAGCTATGTTCTTTAACTTCTTAGCCTTCTCGTTTAAAATCGCTGGAAAATTGCTTTCCGTCAGGGAGACCTCGGCGACTTCACCCTCTAAAACCTCCAGTTCCCTCGTGAAGTCGTCCAAACCCACCTCTCCATACATGCCTCGAAGCGCCTTTCGAAGCCTCCTAAAAGTTGAAGCCTCAAGCGATTTAAGAGCGGAAAAATCAACCGAGAAACCGGCAGATAACATCTCCCTATTAAAAAGTTCATTCCAGCACAACTTAACGGCTAAACGCCTAAGCTAACTCAACAATTAACTCTTCATATGCAACACTTTCAAGCACGTCCTCCACGATAAGCCTCACGTTCCTTTCAAGATCCTAAAACGAACCCGACGAGCCCTTTAACGCGTGCTCCAAGCACGGGGACGAACAAGAAGCCCTCAACCTCGCCGAGGCGCTCCGACACGCTCCCCAAGGCATCCTCCGAGGTGTACCCACAATTAATCAGGTGTTCCACGTAATCTAGCGTGTAGTGGAAAACAAGGCATTTAACCCCTTCACCCCCCATACTCCTCATAAATGATCTCCGCAGCTTCAGCTAAGAACCCTAAACCTGAACGTTCAAAGCCGTGGACGTCAACGTTCCCGCCGCCAGGGGAAGACACCCTTCACCATCAACCATCAAATCTATCCTGCGGGGTTCACGCTTGATAGGCTTTTATGGGTAGATGTGGGTTTTGGTCTACCAAGCGTTTCCCCATCATCGAGGCATACGCCTCTAATAGGGCTTTCGGGGTAACCCCGGAGCCCCACATCCGAAGGTTTAAAACGGCCACAGCGTCTCTGTCTGCGGTAAATCCACATTTTTTACATTTCATCAACCTGCCCCGATAGGCTACCATGGTAGCCTGACAGACGGGGCAGGTCCTGGAGGAGTAGGATGGGTTAACGTATTTAACTGGTAGCCCGAGCCACTTTAGCTTGTATCCTAGCATGAGCTGGAATGTTCTTGCGTTCCACTTCGAAAGCCTGCGGTTGAGTCCTTTGGTTCCGTGTAGGACCTTGCTTTTGATGTCCTTCAGGTCTTCGAGTATTGCTCCGCTCTGCAGCTCCTTGGGCTCCCCGGCTATTCTGGCTGTCAGCTTGTGCATGAGGTCTTTGGCCCTGTTCCTCTCCCTCCTGGAGTATTTTTGCATGAGCCTCTCAGCGGTTCTGGGCTTGTGTTTGGAGAGCTTTTGTATTCTCCTTCTCTTCTCCTCGTAGGCCCTGTGGATGTGGTATAGTTGCCTGAGGTCATACTTGACCACCTTCCCGTTGATCAGGGCTGTCACGTTGGTCAGGTTTACGTCGAATGAGGCCCAGCCCCTCGGCTCGGCGCCTTCCACTTTTTCTTGAAGTTGATTATGAGCCTGTTCTCTGTTAGTAGTAGTCCGCCGATGGTGTCGAAGTCTCCCGGCAAGTAGTCGTACCTTGTTAGGTCTACTTCTTAGGTATTGTTTGTTTGGTTTGATGCTGATTTTTAGTTTTCCATCTCTGTACGTGAATAGTGTTGTCTTTATGTATACTGTTTTCCTCGTTGCTTTGGGCTTGGATTTCGCCTGTCCCCTTGTTGTATAGCTTTATCCACCCCTTGACCAGTCCTATGGCCGAGTTTATTGCTGAGTCAACGTAGTGTTTTGAGTACTTCCATCCTTTCAGTAGGCTGTTCCTCAGCCTCCTCCTATCCCCAGCCTTAAATTTTAGGCGGGCCTTTCCGGTTCGGGAGTGGGTAACGTGGTTCATGATTTCTTCTAGCGCTTTCTTCTTTGCTTCGAAGTATGCTTCTATCAGGTCTCTCGGCGCTTCTATGGGAACCTTGTATGATTTAATTGCGGTTGCTTCCCCCTTCAAGTATCTTCCTCACCTCGCTCTCCGGAATCCTGTATCTTCCGTTTGGGAGCCTTACCGCCCTGATCATGCCCTCCTTGACCCACTTAACAACGGTATGCCTGTCAACCCCGAGGAGCTCGGCGACCTCACCACTCCTCAACATTCCCTCCCCCCATACACACCACAAACACCAAAATAAACAAACATATAAACTTATCTAAAACACAACAGTCACGCTAGGCACAGGTTAATATTGTACATGAGAGCAAGCCGAGCATGCTTCCTGGAAGCTCCCTCTCCTCTCTTGGAGAGGGAGATGAGTTAATATTGTACATGAGAGCAAGCCGAGCATGCTTCTGATGAACAGCACTGTTCGGCATCACAAACCCTCACGGCACCATATACTATAAGTTATACATTAATTTAGAATCGAGGATAATAGAAATAGGATATCCTGGTGATGGGCGGTGTAAAGCTACTCTTTGTAGGTTGAAGTTTTGTTGCCACTTCTCATGTAAATTTTGGATCCTTCCCTTTTGGATCCTTCCCCTGTTTGATGGGGCTCAGCGTTGATGTTTCGCTGCTTAATCTGAGTTGAGGAATTGTAATTGTGGATTGGTTTAGATTATTTTCAGGTTGAGAGTGACGTTGAAGACGTTTCTTATAAGGCTGGCTTTCTCCTCCGCCTTCTTCAGGCTTAGTTTTAGGCTGTCGGCCATGTGGTGTTCGCCGTAGACCGTGATGGTGAAGTCGCCGTCTCCTTCAACCGTTACGGATGTGACTGCTTGGTTTAGACCGTGGTCTAGTGCGTCTGCCAGCCTGAGAATTCCGGCTGTGAACACGAGGCTCTCCTTGAGGTGGCTTGGGGTCTGCTTACAGTTTAGGGGGTCTGTTTCCGCCCTGTGGTGGTAGGCTGTCCATGCAGCCAGCTCGTACACGTCTGCTCCTAAAGCCGCTTCGAGGGGAAGTCTATTTTCGTCAGCCTGGAGGAGGCGTAGCGTTTCCCTATGGTGCCCCCTGCCCCCGCCTGAGGACACTCCTATGTCGTGGAGGAGGGATGCAGCCGCCAAAGCTGCCTTCTGGCTTTGGTTTAGAATGCACATTTGCCTCTCCAGGTCCGCTGCGAGCTCAAGTACTTTGAAAGCGTGCTCCTCCCCCCTGCCGAAGCCGTACTTTTCACCTATAAAGTAGCACTTGTTTAAGGCGTGCATGCCAAGGTTGCGCGTGATGTACGTGAAAATGTCAACTATCCTGCTTTGAGGAACGGTTAGGAAGGCGCCGTTCTTCCTGATGGACTCGACAGGGTCTGGGTGTCCCTTGGCTGCCAGGTAGGATGCGGCTACTGTTCCACTTCTACCTATCCCTCCGACGCAGTGGACGAGAACCTTGCCCGGCTTTTCCATTATGAACCTGACCGTCTTGTAAAGCTGGAGGAGGCTTGGGGCGTAGAGGTCCCTCACCGGAGTGTGGTATACCTCCTTTACGCCGAAGCGGCTCCACATGCCCATGTCGTAGCTTAGCTCCTCAGGTGTTACGAGTACAACAACCGAGCTGAACCCTTTAGCGAACCTCTCCACTTCAAAGGGGAGAGGCATGCGTGAAACAGCAACCTTATCGTCGATCCACCTTATGGAACGTTTCACCTGGCACACCACCCTACAAACGTTGCCGCCACCCCTTTTTTAAATCTTATTTCCGGGGGATCGGGGGAAGCGTAAATGATAAAATCCCCCTTGAGGGTTGATGGGTGGGTGTAAGCTTGCCTGAAGGGTTAGGGTTCCCCTATGATTTCAGGGAGGGGCAGGAGGAGGCTTTACGATTCATAGCCATGAACGCTGGGTGGAGGAACGTGTGCCTCAACGCGCCGACGGGGTTCGGTAAGACCGTTGTCATCCTCTCGGCGCTTCTCCCGAGAAGGGCGCCCATAATATGGGCTGTGAGGACTGGCAACGAGGCTGACAGGCCGGTGGAGGAGCTCAAGCTGTTCAATGAGCGGTGTGGATGCAATTTTTTCGGGTTCTCCTTTAGGGGGAAGAGGGACATGTGCCTCCTCGCCAGGGAGATGGAGGTTAGGGATCCGGACGCAGTATCTTACCTTTGCAGGGTTAAGAAGGGAAAGGGGGAGTGCCGCTACTATGAGAACCTTAAATGGTTTGACACCGAGCCAATGGCCGAGAAACCCTTAATCTACGCGGAGGTCATGGAGGCTTGCTCTCGTGAGGAGGTTTGCCCCTACTACGCCCAGCAGAGGCTCCTCCCCCTCGCAGACCTCGTCGCGTTAAGCTACAACTACATCGTAAATGAGGAGATGAGCTGGACGATAAGGAGTAGGCTTCCATTCGAACGCTGCTTCCTAGTCGTTGACGAGGCGCATAACCTGAGGCTGGCTGGAAGCATAAACTCTGACGAGGTAACAATGGGAACCCTTCAGAGGGCGGTTAGAGAGCTTGAGGAGCTAGGGACGAGAACGGCTAACCAGGTTAAAGGGGTGGTCGAGGATGTTGTTGAAGAGGCTGAGAGGCTCCACCTTGAAATGAGGAGGAGAGGGGTGGAGGAGGAGGAAGTGGACATCTTCAGGTTCCTGAATGCTTGCCTCGACCACCTGGACTCCATGAGGAGGCTTGGGCGAAGAGTTAGAGCCGTACGGTTGGCTGAGGGGAAGGCTCCACGCTCATCCCTCCACCACCTTGCAGAGTTCCTCGTGGAATCGTTAAGGTACGTTGACGAGCGTGGAGTAGCCTTCATAGCCACGGCTAAAGGCGGGTTCAGGGTTGAGAGGTGGGACATGAGGAGCGCCGAGTTGTTAAGGGGGAGGTGGCGTGGGTTTGCGGGGTGCGTGTTCTGCTCTGGGACGCTGAGGCCGCTGGACGCCTTCGCCGAGACGATAGGGCTGGACAACTGGGTTGGAGGAGAGTTTAAGGCTAAGCTGGGTTCCTGTGAAACGTTGATCATAAGGGGTGTCAGCACGAGGGGAGAGGAGTTGAGCAGGATGGAGGTGGAGAAGTACCTTAAGCTACTAGACTCATTCCTCAACTTGGAGGCGAACGTGGCGGTCTTCTCGGCGAGTTACAGGGTTCAGGGAAGCCTCCTCCCGGGGATTAGAAGGCTGGCTGAGGAGAAGGGGAGAAACGTTTACGTGGAGGAGCAGGGTATGAGCGGAGGCGAGGGGAGGCGCCTCTTAGACGGGTTCAAAAGGGACCGGCGCGGGGTGCTCGTGGCAACCATGACCGGGAGGTTTGCCGAGGGGGCAGACTTCCCCGGCAGGGAGCTGGAAGCGGTCTTCCTAGCAGGGATACCGTTTGAAAGGATGACGCTCAAAACCAGACTGTACTTGAAGTATTATGGGGAGCTCTACGGGGAGGAGAAAGGGAGATACTACGCATACATAGTCCCAGCTCTCCTACGTGCATCCCAATCCCTAGGAAGGGCGATAAGGTCTGAGGGGGACAGAGCCCTCTTCATCTTGGCAGACGAGAGGTACGAGGAGAGAACGTACTTTAAGCTTCTACCAGACTACGTGAAGGAAAACGTTGGAGCGGTGAACCTTGAGGATGCTGAGGAGGCGATGGAGAATGCATGGGTGAGGCTGGGGTTGAAAGGCTTTAGAAGATGATATGAAGCTCTCGTGGACAGGCCTGCCGGGATGCTTACGTGCTCCACCCCACTCTTCTCCCAACCCTTTCAAGGTATTCTCTCAGGGATTCCATGAGGCGCATTATCCCCCTGAAGGCTTCGCGGTCTGACAGGCTGTCGTACTCGTGAATGATCAGGTTGCTGAGGAGGACTGCCTCCTTTAGCGCCCCCTCGGTGGTCTCCGTAATTAAGTCTTCCCCCCTCAGCAGTTCGATGTTAGCGTAGTCGTCCTCGGAGCTCCCCCCTGGGCGACCTGTAACCGCTGACGCCAGCTCCATGCAGGCATCTACAACCTCCTGGAAGGCCTTGTAGACTGCAAGTTTAGTCGTCCTGTCCGGGTGCTCGGGCGGCTCTCCGGGGGTGAGCTCCCTTATAAGCTCCATGTTTTCCCTTGCAAGGCGGATCTTCCGGGCGACGCGCTTCCCGTCCTCGTCCCTCATGTTCACCCTCCTTTTAACATTATTACGCCTTCGGGCTTAATATCCTTTAGCTTGATGGTGTCCGGCCTTCCCTCAGTAATACTTTTCAGTAATACTTTTCTAGAAAAATTTAATAATTTGGAGAGGGAGGATGGTTACAGGTGATATGGAATGGTTAAGGTTGTGATGGTGGGTTACCAGCTGCGTTCGAGCCTTGTCTCCGCCGCCGAAAAGGTGAGGGACGAAGTAGGGGATTTCACATTCAAGTTCTTCAAGGCGTACGATGTGGATAGGGGAGCCGTTCATCCCGAGGAGTACGTTGAGGAGTTAAGGTCGGCGGACGTAGCCCTGATAGACCTCAGGGGGGGCGACAGGGCCGTCCCGCTCACGGTCCAAGCCCTAAAGGAAGGGAAGAACACCGTCGTATGCCTTGTGGGGGGCTCACCAGACCTAATCAAGCTCACACGCATGGGAAGCTTCTCGTTTTCAAGGATAGCGGCCATGAGGGAGAACCCCCTCTTGAAGGGGCTCTTCAAGGGTGAGCCCGACTACGGGCAGATAAGGAGGATGCAGGAGAGGTTTGAGAAGCTTGGCAAGACGATCCCCTTAGGACCCCTAAAGCATGTGAGGAACTTCGCTTTAACGCTGAAGTACTATGACAACCCATCGGAGAAGAACTACTATAACATGCTCCTCTTCCTGTTAAGGGAGTACTGCGGAGTTAAGGCTAGGGCTCCAGCACCGCCGGAAACCATGCCTGACGTCGCGCTTCAAAACCTCTCAACGGGGAAAGTTTACACAACGCTTGAAGAGTACCTTTCAGAGTATCCCTACGCTGACAGAAGGCTCGTGGGCATATACCACTATGGAGGCTACCACTACGACCAGACGCTCCCCGCAGCTAGGATGCTAGCCGAGAAGCTTGAAGCCAAGGGATTAGGAGTCGTGCCACTGTTCTCCTCAGACTTAAGGTACCATCTCGGGGTTGAACGGTTCTTCTTCAGGAACGGGAAGCCCATAGTCGACTGCGTGGTGGATCTCCTCTGGTTCAGGCTTGCAGGCGGCCCGATAGGAGGAGACCACAGGGAGACGCTTCAAGTCCTCTCTAGGCTTGGAGTCCCTTTTCTCCACGGAGTCCTGCTCTCATCTAGAACCGTTGAGGAATGGTGGGATTCAAGGGATGGAGTTCCACCGGTAGAAACGGTTACAACGGTTATACTGCCCGAGCTGGACGGCAGGTGTGAGTCGACAGTCGCTATAGGTCCAACTAGGAAGAGTTTTAGGGGAGTTGACGTCGATGAGTACGTCCCAGTGGAGGACAGGGTGGAAAGGATTGCCGAGAGGGCTGCAAGGTGGGTTAACCTTAGAGCTAAGCCGAACAGCGAGAAAAGGGTTGCGGTGATACTATACGATTACCCTCCCGGGGAGGAGAACCTCGGCAAGGCGTCATACCTAGACACGTTGGAGAGCACCGCCCGCCTCCTCAAGGAGATGGCTGAGAGAGGCTTCAGGGTGGATGCCGTGGAGAGCGGGGAGGAGGTTAAAAGGCTCTTATTGGAGGGAGGTGCCGTCAATTCCGGTGAGTGGGTTCTCACGCCTGAGAGAGCGGAGAGGATGCTCAAGGTGTCGGTGGAAGAGTATACAAGGTGGATCTCTGATCTCCCCGAGGATGCGAGGAAGAGCCTCACGGAGAGCTGGGGGAGCCCTCCGGGGGGCATCATGGTTCACGAAGGGAAGATACTGATCCCGGGAGTCGTGCTTGGAAACGTTTTCGTGGGGATTCAGCCGTCGCGAGGGGTGCACGAGGACCCAAGTAAACACTACCATGGCAGGGACTTGCCCCCGCACCATCAGTACGTCGCATTCTACTACTGGCTCAGGAACGTGTTCAAGGCAGACGTGGTCGTCCACATGGGAACCCATGGAACCTTAGAGTTTCTGCCCGGAAAGGATGTTGGGCTTTCAAGCCGCTGCTTCCCAGACGTGCTGATAGCCGACCTCCCCAACGTATACGTGTACGACGTGGTGAACGCCTCCGAGGCATCCATAGCTAAGAGGAGAAGCTACGCCATGATAGTTAATCAC
The DNA here is from genome assembly GCA_029258835.1 of Thermoproteota archaeon. GTDB lineage: Archaea > Asgardarchaeota > Jordiarchaeia > Jordiarchaeales > Freyrarchaeaceae > Freyrarchaeum. Next base: position 11,321 of record JAPDJY010000047.1, read on the forward strand.
GGCATTCCGCCGGTTGCCGGCAGCGGGCTGCACGGCGAGTTCTCGGAGCTTGAAAGGCTAATCCTCCAGTACTTCGACGCCGCCCAGTTTGGAGGGGAGAGGGCTGAGGAGGCGGAGAGGAGGGTGCTCGAGAAAGCCGCGGAGTATGGGCTCAACGGGGGCGTTGAAGAGATATATGACGTGATAATGGAGTATAAGCGGAGCCTTATCCCGAGGGGGCTGCACGTTTTAGGGGGGAAGATGGGGTTGGACGAGAAGCTGGATTACCTCACCTACGTTGCACGGTATGATAGAGGCATTGTTAGGAGCATGCACCGGGTTCTGATGGAGGCTAAGGGGTTAAGCTATGATGAGGCGCTGGAGAAGCCGCACCGCAGGGTTAACGGTGAAACCTATGCCGAGGTGCTTGAAAGGGTTGAGGGAGAGGTGAGGGACATCATTAGGCGGTGCGTGCTTGGGGGGGAGAAGCCTCCTAAGGGGTTGAAGGGTGAAGTGGATTACCTTAGGAAGCTGGCATCCTGCGTTGAAGGGTCGAGGGAGCTTGAGGCGGTGATCGACGCTTTGGAGGGGCGATACGTTGAGCCCGGGCCGGGAGGGGATCCCGTCAGAACACCGGGAGTTTACCCTACCGGGAGGAACACTTACCAGCTTGACCCCGCCAACATACCGTCAGAGGTTGCCTGGGAGAGGGGGGTTAAAATAGCCGAGGAGTATGTGTCAAACTATTATAAGAAGCATGGAAGGTGGCCTAGGGTTGTCAGCGTCGTCCTGTGGGCGTTTGAGACGATGAAGACTGGTGGTGAAACGATAGCTGCTGTCTTCAGGCTTCTCGGCGTTAAACCCGTCTGGAAGAGCATCTACGTCAGGGATGTTGAAGTGATCCCCCTTGAGGAGCTTGGAAGGCCGAGGATAGACGTCGTCGTGACCATCTGTGGAATATTTAGGGATACGTTCTACAACATGGTTGAGCTGCTAGACCAGGCGTTTAGGAAGGTTGCGTCGCTTAACGAGGATGAAGAGCAAAATTTCGTTAAGGCCAACTCGGGTGCGGGGTTCTACAGGATCTTCGGGCCACCCGAGGGGGAGTACGCCACCACCATGACTACGCTCGTCGAGTCCTCTTCCTGGGGGAGCGAGGCGGACCTTGTGAGGGCCTACATGGAGAGCATGAGGTACGCTTACGGAAGCGGTTTCAGGAGCGTTAAGGCCGAGGAAGAGTTTAGAAGGCTTCTCTCGATGGTGGACGTGGTGGCTCAGGTGAGAGACACCGTGAACTACGAGGTAACAGACCTGGACCATTACTACGAGTTTCTGGGCGGGCTCGCCAGGTCCGTTGAGGACGTTAAGGGGGAAAAGCCCCTAGTCCTGGTTGCTGACACCACGAGGGAGAGGGTGAAGGTTGAGGATGCCGCCTCGGCGATAAGGCGCGGGGTCGTAACCAGGCTTACGAATCCCAAGTGGCTTGACTCCATGCTTGAAAGCGGGTACAATGGAGCCGCCAAGATAGCGGACAGGGTGGAGTACCTCTTAGGGTTGGCTGCGACTGTGGGAGGCGTGGAGGACTGGATGTGGAACCTTGCAGCCCAGAACATAGTTTTTGACGAGGAGAGGAAGGAGAGGATGAAGGCGGAGAACCCATGGGCTTTCATGAAAACCATTAGCCGCCTCCTAGAAGCGAACAAGAGAGGATATTGGAAAGCAGAGAAAGAAACCATTGAGCGCTTAGAGGAGGAATACATGGCAACCGAGCTGATTCTGGAGGGAGACTAGCTGCAGACCACCCGTCCTTCCATCTTCCGCATGGCGTCGCCTACAGCGCCTCCCGGGCGGCGTCACGTTGACTTCAGGAAGAGGTATGTTGCTAGCGCCTTGGCCGCCAGCTTCCCCTCGTTTACCACGTCCACTTCGCATACGCCAATCGTTCTCCCCCTATGGACGACTTTACCCTTCGCTAACACTTCTCCCCCCTTAACAGGGGAGGTAAAGTTTACCTTTAGTTCAACCGTTGTTACCAGTTCTCCGGAGTTAGCTAGGGTGAAAAGCGCTATGGCTCCGGCGGCGTCGGCTATCGACGCGAGAGCACCCCCGTGGACGGCTCCCTGAGGCTGAAAGTGCTTCTCCTCAACGTTCATTTTTAACGTTGCTCTACCATCACCAGCCTCTACGATCCTCATTCCGAGAAGCCTATAGTAGGGTATTTCTTCAGAGAGCTTACTTAAGAACTCGTCTACCCCCACTCTAACCACCATGAAACCACAAGAGGTTAAAAGAGATAAATCTTCCCTTTTGAAAAAGGGGGGATCGGCTCCTCCGAGAAAGGGGTTTAACCCAAGGAACTTTAAGTTGTTCTCTGGCGGAGGCTGCCCCGCGTGTCCGACACGCCTGTCTTCCTTTTTACTACTTCAGCCACCTCGAGAAATATCCTCTTTAGGGTCTCCTTGTCGCCTTCCCTGATGGCTTCTAGAAGGGTGACTCCCCGCTCCTCCACCCCGTACCTTGAGAACACGTTGGAGAACAGCATTGCGAGGAACGAGTCCGCCGCCTCCCCCATGAGGGATGAAAGCGCATCATACACTCTTCTCGGGTTTTCCAAAAGGAAGAGAAGGAACTCCCTGTAGTTTTTAACGTTGAGCTCCTTTCTTATCTTCTCCATTAGCTTGGAGACAGGTACGTCTTCCTTAAGGGTTTCCCTTATCCTAGCCTCCACCCTTTCTGAAATTACCCTAACAGCTTCATCCAGATCCAACCTGCTCACCGCTTAAACTTTTATGTCTTCAAGCTTTAAAAAACATCCTTCAAGAAAAAGCAATGCTAAACTAATGCTAAGTTCATAGTTTAACTGTGTACTTCATTATTTCCTTAATGAACGGCTCCTCCTTAATCCCCTCAAATTCCTCCTTCGTGTAAGCTAACGGTTTTAATGGGAGGCTGATCATTTTCCAATCATCCACATTCAACGAAGCGCTCTTTAAATTCTTTATTAAATCGATGCCGCTTCCTTCATGTACCTCACCCTCAAACGAGCCGAAAAGGTATTCACAGTTGAACTTCTTTTAAGCTTCTCAACAAAACTTTCTACTTTAAAGTGGTTCATCCTTGAATCTTTACTTGTATTGCGCCTTCAGGGCATACTTCAACGCATTTAAGGCAGCTGGGACAGTACTTATCGGCTTGACTCCTAAACGTCATGTATATTTCATACTTTACCGGAGACCCGTCTGGCCCCTTCTCCTTTGTCGGCCTGAACATTAGGAGTGATTTAGGGCATGCTTCGATGCATTTAAGGCAGCGTGTTGGGCGCCTCTGCTCAGGGTCGTAGGGTAAAAAGCATTTCTTGCCGTCATAAATGAACTTAACCTTCCCCAAGTCTACCACAACCTTTGAGCTATTGGATGCGTGTTCCTATCTACGAGCCTTATGGCGTCCTCTTCGCATCCGAACCTGCATTGGCCGCAGCCGAAGCACTTGTAGGGGTCTATGGCAGCCTTCCCGTCCCTTATTTTGATCGCCCCGAACTGGCATCTTGAAACGCAGTTGCCGCATCTCGGTATGTCCCCGCTGCACTTGTCAGGGTCTACTTCAGCCACGTACTCGGATTTCCTGTAAGCGTTCTTAATGTCGTACCATAGGCGTGGGCGGGCAGCATAACAGTACTTAGTGTCACAGTTGCATATGCATATGACTTGGGGTGCTCCACACCACCAGAACACAGCGTGAACGTATCCCTTCTCCGCGAACTCGCGGAGCTTCTCCTTCGCCTCCTCTGTTTCAAGCTCCTTAACGCGCCATCCCCGAGGGTGCTTTTCGGCGAACTCTGGTGCAGGGGTGAAGTTCAAGCACTTGTACTCGTCTTCTCCCTTGAAAAGCCTCTTACACATGCACGGGAAAAGGGCTTGGGACTCGCTGAGCTCAACTATCTTATAGGCGTCTTCTAAGGGGACCACCTGGCCTGCATGACCCCTGACGGCTATCATGTTGCCGATGATCTTGATTATTCTTCCTATGAAAGGTTTCGCGGCCAAGTCGACTAGGTCGAGAGTTTTCGATATTGAAAGGGGGTACCATGCAGCGTCTGATACCTCCCACAGCTCCCTTACCTTCCGAGGCTGCCTATGAAGGATCCTGTCGAAGATTGAGAGCTTACGGAAGAACTCCTCAGAGTAGCCTTTAGGGTTAAGGTACCACTTACCGTACTCTTCAGCGTGCTTCCTGCAGAACTCGCACAATGCGGCTCCCTCCAAAAAGTTTTGGGGAAGCGCCGATAAAAGGGTTTTCCTTCATGTGGATAATTAAGAGGCGAATCTTTGGGGTCCTCCGCTCCCTGAGGCGCTCGGCTTCCTCCACCAGCTTTCCCGGGAGCGCCTTGCCATTCCACGCTGAGAAGCTTCCAAAGCAGCCTTACAGCTTCATCATAGCAACAATTCAAAGCGCCTCCTTGACCTTGCCGAGCTCGGAGAGAACAAAACCTTACCTGTTTATTGCTTCAAGGTTTCACCCCTACCAACCCTATAACCTATAGTTCACCCTTTGAACCCTAGGGAGAGGAGCTCCTCCTGTGGCCGATAGGCATCTTCAGCCTTCCCCGGCACTGTTAAGTCCCAACCAGAACCCTTAGGATTGCTGCTTTAAAATGATTAAAAGCGTTGTTTTAACAAAATTTGCCACTTTTCAATGTTCGCAGCGTTCAAGCATTTAGATTAGATTTAGATGTTATAGTTTCTTTAGTTTTCCCTTTCAAAACTCGCTGAAAAGCATCGTTATCTATGTTCCCCAAGTTGAGTAGGTATTTCTTCTCTGTTTGCTCTATTCCCATTCGCTAGCAAAAAGGAATGTTCCTGTTAAATGAGTTGCCAATTTCGTTGTCTCTATTTTTCTTGCGAAGCCCTCTTATAGCAGAAAGCCAAATTAAAACCGTTGCTAATCTCTGTTGCCCATCTACTACTTGAAAATAGTTTAATCCTAGTCTATGTCCTCCTTCAGGCACTACCTACAATAGAGCCGAGAAACGGGTGCTTCACGCATTTTTATTCGCATAACCCTCCCAAACACATTTTAGGAGTTAAAGCAAATTTTTTATAAGGTCATCCATCATACTTACGTGTTTCTGGTGGTGGGGTTGAGGAGCATGGAGAGTCTGAAGCGGCTTTTTTACCCTCGCTCCGTTGCCGTTATAGGAGCGTCGGATAACCCCTTTAAGATGGGATACCATTGTTTAAGGTCCCTGATTGGTTTTAGAGGGGCCGTTTACCCTGTTAACCCTAACGCTTCAACCATTCAAGGTTTCAAAGCGTACCCATCCATTTTAGATGTGCCAGGCGACGTGGACCTAGCAGTAATAGTGGTGCCTGCAAGGCAGGTTCCACCCGTAATGGAGGAGTGCGCTGGGAAGGGCGTTAAGGGAGCCGTAATAATAACAGCGGGCTTCAGGGAGACGGGTGAAATCGGAGCATCTCTTCAGGAGGAAGTCGTATCCATAGCTAAGCGGGCTGGCATGAGGATCCTCGGCCCAAACACCTTCGGCTTCGTGAACACTCACGCTGGACTCAATGCCACGTTCACCGAAACACTAGGTGAGCTCGAGAAGGGGGATATAGCGGTTGTGACTCAGAGCGGCGGCGTATGCCACCTCTTCTGCTACGAGGCAATAACCCAAGGGCTTGGGGTGAGCAAGGCGGTAGGCTTAGGGAACAGGTGCGACGTTGATTTTCCGGAAATGCTCGACTACCTTGCGTCAGACGAGGAGACCAGGGTAATAGCGCTCCACATAGAAGGACTGGACAACCCTAGAGAGTTCATGGAGGCAGCTAAAAGAACCGTTAAGGTTAAGCCGGTGGTCGCCTATAAGGTTGGAAGGGCGGAAGTTAACAGGGAGTCCATGTCCCACACCGGGTCGATGGCTGGAGACTACAGGCTGTACGATGCACTCTTCAAGCAATCAGGCGTGGTGGACGTCGGCAGCGTAGTGGAGTTGCTGGACGTGGCGAAGGCCCTGTCATTCCTCCCTCCACCACGAGGAGGGAGAGTTGCCGTGGTGTCCGTTCAGGCGGGGCCAGCCATAATAATCTCTGACGTATGCAAGTCTAACGGGCTAACCCTCCCAGAGTTCACCGAGGAGACGAGGAGGAGAATTGAAAGTCTGCTGCCTCCAATGACGATAAGAAGCAATCCAGTTGACCTAGCATTCGCCTACAGCGTCGAAACCTTCATGGAAGTGATCAGGCTGGTGGCGGACGACAGCAACGTGGACGTGGTGGTAGTCTTTCAGCTTCACCACCCAGTCGCGCCGGTAATGGTGGACGAGCTAGTTGGGGTGTTCAGGGAATCCGGCAAGCCGTTCCTGTTCTGCTTTAACGCCCCTAGGAGTAGGTCGCGTGAGGAGGTGGAGAGGCTTGAGAAGGGAGGGATCCCCGTCTACCCCACACCTGAAAGGGTGGCTAGAGCCGTGGTGGGCCTAGTAAAGTATGGGCGAGTTCTGAGGAAGCCGTTGTGAGCGCCTCCTCCAACACACGCGGAAACGTATTAGGTTTCGTGTCGCGTTAGTGGGCGTCTTGGTTTGCTTCGCATGTAGACGCCTCCTGATCAAGGCTTTAAAGTGGAAACTCTCCGAGCATTTCTGGGTGTGGCTTTAAAACTGGCTGCAGAGGCCGTCCAAGAGTTAATGTCCGAGCTTTCTTTGAAGCCTCCCTCCCCAGGAAGCACGGTAATTTTCTTGGGTGCCTTCGGCTGCAATGAGGGGCTGCCAGCTATCAGCGAGCTTTCCGTGTGGAGATGGCGCTAAGCCGGCTCTTTGACCGGAACCTATAGCTGCTTGCATGCCAGCCGTTAACGTGGGGCGTATGCTGAGGCGCTTACCTGGCAAGTGGATGCTTTGAGGCCGGGGCCTCGTCAGGGAGTTGTGTGGAGGAGGCCGTTAGCATGCCTTCATTTAATATGAAGGGTCTACATGGAATTGGAGGAAATTATAAAGTGGAGAGAGGAGGTTATATTCCGAAGGGTACTATTATGTACTTGTTTTCGTTTCCGGCTGCGAAGAGCTGGAATTTTTTCCCTTTCGACGTGGTTACGTCCAGCCTGAGCACGTGGAAGAGGTATATGGGGTACTGGGGGGTTTCCCCTCTCTTATCCGCTGTCTTCTCAAGTTGCCTGAACATCTTCTTGGTTTTCTGCGCTTTCTCGTCTACGTCCTTGTTGTAGAACCCCAAGAGTATCTTCAAGTCTCTCTTGTTCAGCTGGTCGCAGTCGTTCACCGTTACGGCTTCTATCTCGTTAATTCTTGATCCTATCTCGTCCGCTATCGCGTTGTCAACGTCAGGCTTAGAGTAGAAGAGGTACGTGTTGACTCCTGAAACCGGCGGGGGGGATATCTTGTACGTGAAGATGACGCCTGTCCCCTTACACTTTCTGCAGGGAAACTTGCCTTCGCCTTTACAGTCGCCGCACACCACCCTCGCAAGGCCGCTGCATTCCGGGCAGACAACGCTTCCAGAGCCGAAGCATGTAGGGCACTGGACGGTGAGCTCCCTCTCCGTTTCAACCCCGTCGACAACCACTTTCAGGGGAAGGCTGATCTCCTTTTCCCCATCGCACTCTTCGCACATAACCCTTCCGCTCCCATCGCACTCGCTGCATCTCACGTACCCCTCACCCTCGCACCGGGCGCATTCATAGTAGCCTAAACCGTTACACTCGCTGCACTCCACGCTCTCTATGGAGTCGAAAATGGGAATTCTACTATCTATCTTAAGGTCTGGGTGCAGCTTCCCGCTGGGAAAAGAGTAAAACTTAACCTTAACTATGCCCTTGTAGTCGTCCTCCTTCGGGGAAGCCGCCACACTTCCTGTTTCGATGCGGGAGAAGAAGAGAGCCGCCATCCTCCTCTCGACGCCCTTAACGAACTCGGCTGCCGACACGCTAGACCTGTCAAAGGGGATCCCCTTAACCGAGAATAACTCCTCAAGCCTCTCATCGCTAACGGTTGAAACCCACTTCAAGAACACCTTGTCCGGTGAGGGGGGCTTAACGAACGACATCACCAACACACCCCTTAAAACTTACCCTCTAAAAACTCTTTTTAAGAGTTTCCCGTCCTCCCTTAAACTGCAAAGGGAATGAACACTTCACGTTACATTGAAAAGGCGTCTTTAAACATGCGCTTCCAAGGTTCTGCCAGCCTACCCCGGTAAATGAGAAAAATAGAATAGAATTGTTCTGTTTTTCAACCTGCTCCATCGGAAACAAGCCCGTCAACTCGTTTGGTGGCATGGCAGCTTCTCTTATCAGGCCCCAACCATCTCTCCTAATTTCAAATTTAGTTTGCATCTTCAGCCAGTGTTAAAGTGGGTGTGTGTGGCTTGCTCCGCTCACCGAGCTGCCTCCTCGGGCCGCCTCGCGTACCAGCCAAGCAACGTTAAGCGTGATAGTGGCTTCGGGCGCGAAAAGAATGATGAATTGGGTGGAGAGACGGCGGAACTAAAACCTGAATGCATGATGCCGGAAACCCAACGGTAGCTCTGCGATCAAACATAATTTGAAAAGCTTAAATTATGATGAATCCACCTAGGAGGAGGCTTTACAGCGTCATTGACTGAAAGGAATGGAGAAACCCTGAAAGCCTCAAAACCTTGCTTTTCCCGATCGCCGATAGTGTAGCATCTGCTACTTCGAGGCATATCGAAGAGGCACCCAAAGATGTAATTGTCTAGAAGCTTTGGAATTCTCCTAGCAGCAACCCCCATGAACTATCTGAAGCGGTGAATGAAGACGCAACTATACTAGACTAGGTTATCTAATTGGAATTAGATGCTGGTGGATTTCGTAGACAGGAACCTTCTGTAGAACTCTTCGAAGCTTTTGGAGGATGCCTTAATGGGGCTGAGATGCCGCCCCAAGTGCCTAGTGTCGCTTCATTGTGGACTCATAGTAACTTGTGATTAGGTTGATGGTAAATGGTTTGAAAGCTTAATCGTTTAATTCAGTAAAGCGGTCAAAGCTTTTAAAGTTGCTGCCTCCCACCACTCCGCCCACCTACCAACAACAATAAGTTAACGGATAAGTTAGCAGAGCCTTGGAAACCTCCAAAAAGATTAAATATTTATTTTCACTCTTATCTATAATTGTGGGGTGTAAGTGGGTTGGAGGAGTGCGAGTCTGATAGGACGTACGCCGGGCTTCTCCCGCTCCTTGTGGAAGTTAAGAAAAGACTTGAAAACGTTTATGGGGAGAGGCTCGTCGACGTCATACCTTATGGTGTTGAATGCCTGGATGAAGCGTCGAATGCAGACGTGGCAGTCGTCCTGAAGAAGAAGGGTAATGTTAATAGGGAGACGCGAAGGGTGAGCAGGGTTCTAAAGGACATCATCGAGCGAACCCCCCTAAACATCCACATACTCTCATATGACAACCTGGAAAAGTCTAACTGGCCCCTATACTTTCAGAGGAAGAACAGGGAGAAGATCAGGTACCTGCAGTACGCCTAAACACTTAGGATGGCTAGCGCCTCAAGGGTAGCGGTGGGCAAGGGTAGCGGTGGGCGAGCCCTAACCCTGCTTTTCCTCGCCGTTCACCAGCCAAATATGAACTTGACTCGCGGCTTTGAAAGGTACCATAAGCCGGCCAGCCCCACAGTCACGGATACCCCGCCGAACCAGTAATTGAAGTAAGGGGAAACCTCCTTCAGGGTGCTTAGCAGAATGCTCGCTGAGAAGAGCTGGGAAGGAATGAACACCGCAACCAATCCTACGGCCACTCCTATGAGGGAGAGAGCCATGAGAAGCCTTCTAGCCCAGTTCCTGAGGGCGAAGAGCCCTATGGCGGAGGCAAGGTATACCACGCCGAAGCCTGCAGCCGCTACAAGCAACCCTGCGTCAACCACTTGGAGAAGCCTCATCCCAGAGAGGATTCTAACACTATACACCGAACCGGAGAGCAGGATGAGTCCTATGATAAGGAAGATGACGCTTAGCCCCACCACCCCTATCGGCCTATCCATCAAACCACCATCCAACAAGGGGAGCTAAGGAAAATATAAATAAAACGCTTAAGAGGGTGTTTCTCAGCTTTAGGTGTGGAGGGGTAACGTGTCATCCGTGGTCTACGTTAAGAGGAATGTCCGGGCCGTCGACGACGTGGTGGGGGCCGTCATGGAGCGTATTGGGGTGCACGCGACTGGAAGGGTTGTCTTGAAGCCGAACTTGATAAACGAGGCTCCTCCCCCAACCACCACCCCGCCGGACATCGTCGAGGCTCTGGCGCGTTGGTTTCTCGCTGAAGGATGCGAGGTGGTCGTAGCCGAGGGGTCAGGGTGGGGGGACACCATGCAAGCCTTCAGGAAGCTGGGATACGTGGAGCTTGAAGGTTCAGGGGTGAAGCTGGTAGACCTTAACTTCGACTCATACTTCGTTGTTGAAAACCCTGAAGCGTACGTGCTTAAGAGGTTTGAGCTCCCCGCAACCTTGAAGGATGCTTACGTTGTCTCCGTTCCCGTGCTTAAGGAGCACTCGATAACCAAGGTGACGCTCTCCCTGAAGAACATGCTGGGGGCGACCCTTGGGGAGGGGAGGATAGCGAAGAAGGGGAGGTTCCACAGGATCGGGCTTGACGAGAGCATAGTGGACGTGAACATCCACGTTAAGCCTAGGCTGGCCTTCATAGACGGGAGGACGGCGGGCATCGGGGGAGAGCTGAGCTCCAAGCCTAAGGACGTTGGGGTGATCATCGCGTCAAAGGATCTCGTTGCAGCCGACGCCATGGGAGCGAAGATTTTAGGCTACGACCCCTCATCGGTGAGGCATTTAAGGCTTGCCGAGGAGAAAGGGATTGGAGTTGCAAGCCTAGACCGCGTCAGGATTGTTGAGCTGTAGCGCTCCGGGCGACGTCTAAGAGAGTGTACGAGAAGAGGGGTTCGCCGAGGAGGAGAGGGGTGAACGCGAAGAAGCTCATCGAAGAGGAAAGGAGGCCGGAAGCTACCCCGAAAGCGCAAAACAGGAAGAGAAGGGAGGAGGATGCAAGCAGCCAGCCCGCGGACCTAGCGACGGCAGCCTCAGGCATCCTCAGGGAAAGCATGAATGATGATAAGAGGCCATACTTTGACGAGAGGCAGATAAGGAAGAGGGTGAGGATGATGGGGCTAGGTGAGAGGGTAAGGGTAACCGTGGACAAGCCGGGGAAGTGCGTTATGCTGGTTGAAGCATTCATGCTGGAGGTTGACAGGGCTAGCAGGAGGGAGGATGAAAGGGAAGAGAAGGCTGAAAGCAGCGGAGTAATGGTTGAGCGGGGAGAACACCCGTGGACCCCGGCGGCTTTCAGCACTCCTCCTACGGAGACCAGCAGGAGCAGGATGGCTGACTGGGAAAGGTACGTGGGGAAGCACGAGTTAAACTCTAGGAGGAAACGCATGGTTAAGACGGACGGATCAGACAGGATGACCCTTCCATTCCATAGGAGCTCCAGCAGCGTCAGGTGCGCCCACTGGAAAGGGGCGTCAAAGCTCCACCAAGACCCCGCAATGGCTGTGGCGAATCCAGCTGCACCGCCAGCCACACCGGCGGTAAGCCACTTGCCGGAAGCAGCCATGCAACCACCCTCCCTACACTGAGAGGGGAAGACGTGATAAATTTTCCGTGGCAAACTGCTATGGCCTGAAGTTAGAGGCCTTGGCGCCCTCAGCAAGCTTATAGTCGTGTTGGATGGGAGGGGGTCGTTGATGGTTGTTGAGCCTGAACGTTAGGATAGTCTATGTTTTCCTTGCAGTCGCCGGGTTCGCTGCGTCCATCCGCTTCGGAACCCTTAAATATTTTCGTGTTATTGCACGTTAATGGTGGTGTTGTTGCAAGAAACGCACGGGTCGGGAAGGGCTGGGGAAGGCGTACAGGTTAGGCGCATAAACCTTTTCGAGCTTGACGAGGATGACAGGCTGGTTCTGGAGCGCTTCTGGAGGCGCTGCAGGGAGGAGGAAGGAGCGTTCGTCAGGCTTGAAGGGTTCGACTATGATGACCTGTTAGCGCTAGTCTCCTTAGGCGTCGTTCAGGGGGTACGGGAGGGGCACGTCCTCTCCGGCGCCGATCCCTTCACCGGTGAGGGGGCGAAGTTCAGGGTGCCAAACATCTTCAGGCACCTCTTCTCGAGGAGCCCGTACGAAACGGTTTCGATTAGGAAGTTGGACGACCTAGCTGACGCCCTAGGGGTGATAGGATACCTTAGAGACGTGAAGGCGCCATTAAGGTACGCCGCCTTCGCCGTGAAGCTTATCCTCGAGGCTAGAGGGAGGCGGAGGAACGTTTTAACCGGCGGAGACGTCAGAGCTATGGCTGGAGAGGAGGCAGGCGTGGTTATAGCCTTGCTTAAGGGGATGGGGTTGCTTGCACCCCACGTGGACGCCCTAAGCGGGGAGGGACCATACTACAGGGTTCCAGAGGTTTTAAGGAGGATCAGAGGGGACGTCGTGCGCGTGGTGGAAAGGGAGTTAGAGGCGTAGTGGAAGGTTGTGGTTTAAATGAGGTGTGTTTATGGCCCTGTGCTCTCCTGGAGGCTGGGTCGCTCCTTAGGGGTAGACCCCTTGCTTCCGCCTAAAACGTGCACTTTTGAGTGTGTATACTGCCAGCTTGGGAGAACCGTGAGGAAGGTTTCGGGGCCGGAGGAGGTTAAGGGTAGGGTTTCCGAGGGGAGAGTCCTGTCGGAGCTTAAAGGCGTCGAGATAGACTTTTCTATGGTCGACTTCATCACGTTCTCGGGTACAGGGGAGCCGACACTAAACCTTGAGGTTGGAAGGATGGTTGAGGGTATACGTGCAACTCTGGGAGATGGATGCCCACCCATAGCTATACTCACAAATTCCTCGCTTACATGCAGGGAGGACGTGAGGGAGAACCTTAAAAGGTTTGACTTGGTTATGGCTAAGCTTGACGCAGCAAACGAGGAAATGTTTATGGCGGTGAACAACCCGTCGCCATCCATAAGGTTCTGGGACGTGGTGGAGGGGTTAAAGAAGCTGAGGGGGGAGGTGGAGGGGAGGCTGGCAGCCCAAATAATGCTCTTCCAAGACGATGAGAAGGGGATAGACGGATCGAGCGTTGAGGTTGTGGAGGAGGTTGCCGCCCTGACGCGTGAGATCGGATTCCACGAGGTTTACCTGAACACCCCTTCAAGGCCTCCTTTCATAAGGAGCGTTAAGCCGCTGAGCCAATTCCAGCTTAGGAGGGCGGCGGAGGTTTTCGCAGAGAAGAGGTTAAACGTTCATTACTATGGAGCCGAGGCGAAGACAGGGCAGGGAGGGAGGACGTTAACCGAGGAGGACGTTTTTGCGGTTGTTAAGCGTAGACCATGCAGGTTCGCCGACTTGGCAGGCATCTTCGCGTCGTCAGAGGAGGATCTGGAAAAACTCGACAGGCTTCTAAGAAGCCTGTCAGGCGAAGGGAGGATTCGAGTGTTAAGGTATAGAGGCGAAACGTTTTACGCGTTATAGCCAAACAACAATGGCAGATGCTGAGAACGTGGAATACCAGCTGGCCAGCACATCCTGCATCCGCCACGTCCACCCTTATCCAAGCAGACCTTTTAGGAGAGGTTCACGATTGATAGACTTTTATAGGTTATAGGTAGATGTGTGTTTTGGTCTGTCAGGCGTTTCCCCGTCATCGAGGCGTACGCCTCTGACGGGGCTTTCGGGGTAACCCCAGAACCCCACACCCGAAGGTTCAGGACAGCAGCAACATCCCTATCAAGGACGAGCCCACACCCGCACCTCATTAATATGCCCCGATAGGCTGCCATGGTAGCCTGACAGACGGGGCAGGCCCTGGAGGAATAGGACGGGTTAACGTGCCCGGCCGGGAGCCCAGCCCACCTCAGCCTGTATTCGAGCATGAAGTGGAACGTCCTAGCATTCCACTTCGAAAGCCTGCGGTTTGGGTTTTTGGATCTGTTTAGAACCCTGCCCTTAACGTTTTTCAAGTCTCAAGTACTGCTCCGCTACGTAACCCCTCCAGCTCCCCGGCTATCCTAGTTGTCAGCTTGTGCATGAAGTCTTTGGCCCTGTTCCTTTCCCTCTTAGAGTATTTCCGCATCAGCCTCTCAGCGGTTCTGGGCTTGCGCCTGGATAGCTTCTGCACCCTCCTCTTCCCCTCTTCTCCTCGTAGGCCCTGTGGACGCGGTATGGCTGCCTGGGGCCGTACCTGACCACTCCCCCGTCGGTCAGGGCGGCCACGTTGGTTAGCTTCACGTCGAACGAAGCCCAGCCCCTAGGATTGATGTTTTTCAGTTTTCTCTTGAAGTTGATTATGAGCCTGTTTTCTGTCAGTAGTCCTCCGGTGGTGTTGAAGTCCTTTGGCAGGTAGCCGTACCTTGCTAGGTTTACTTCCAGGTATTGTTTGTTTGGTTTGATGCTGATTTTAGTTTGCCATCCC
>JAPDJY010000067.1:0-25048 GCA_029258835.1 Thermoproteota archaeon
GGCAGGCGACAGCGGCGATCGTGGTCAGAGACTCAAAGTAGGTGTGGGGGCTCTTCTGACGGGCTGCGATCTCCGCTATGTCCGGGGTCCAGATCGACTCTGGAATCCACCCCATCAGGTGGTCAGGCCACCAAGCTGAGTCGTACCCTTGCTCCTCAGCCTTCCTTGCATGCTTAATAACGTTCTCAAAGGGGGGGAGAATCGTCCCGGGGGTTCCAACACGAAGCTCATGGATGTCCAAACGATCCACCTCCCTCCAAGACCGGGTAGCTTCCTACTCATCCGGCAAACCTCGTTTATTTGATGATTGTAAGGGGTAATTAACTGTTTTTAACTGTTTTTACTGGCGTGGCTTCAAGCGATTTTCTAGGTTCTAAGTCACACTTTCTTTTCCTAAATTCTACGTTTTTTCAGCTACCTTTCAAGGAAGATTGATTCTCTGCTTTCCACCAGCAAACAACCTTCTTCCAACCCAAGAAAAACGATGCAAATAAAGACGATGACTTCCCTAAATCATTTAATGGAGTCGTTCAAACTGGGCATGTGAGAGACCATCATAGATGACGGAAAATGATGGTAAAAAATGGTCGAGAGAAGGGGGTGAACCGGCTATTTTAAACGGTTTACAACCGATTTGTACTGGTATAATGCGGCTAGCACCCTAGCCGTTAACGTGAGAGACCTTAAAACCGGTATGTTGAACTGTTTGAAGCCCTCCTCAACCATCTGCACTACCTTCTCGTCTCCGAACCCTAACACCACGGTCGGCTTCCTACTTCTTGATGCGATGTCGCCAAGGTGTTTAAAGAAGGGGGTGAGGTCTGCTCCGAAGTAGCGTGGATTAGCAATTATCCCTGGAATGGCGAAGATGAAGATCATGGACCCAACGTTCGGATCCCTTCCCAAGAGTTCAACTACCGGGGCTGCCGACTCAATTACTGCCGGTCCAACGTCGACGGGGTTTCTGCATGACGCCCATGAGGGAGCCGCCTCCTCTAGTTTACTCCTTGTTTCCCGGGTGAATGATGCCAGCTTGATGCCGAGCGAGTCCAGCTCATCGCATAGCATGGCAGCTAGGGAGCCGGAGTTCGTGAGGACGGCTACCCCCCCTTCTGATGGGAGAGGCTGAGACGTGAAGGCCATGGCCGTGTAGAGGAGCTCGTCTATGTTTTCAACCCTTATCGCCCCAGCTTGCTTAAGTGCAGCGCTGAAAACCTCGTCGCTTCCAGCTATGCTTCCCGTGTGGCTCATCACGGCTCTGGCTCCTGTCTCGGTCCTACCGGACTTTAAAACCAAGACTGGCTTCCTAGCTGAGGCACGTTTAAATGTTTCAATCAGCTTACGCCCCCTTCCAGGCTTAACCCCTTCAATGTATAAGCATATGACCTTCGTCTCTTCGTCGTCGGCAAGGTACTCGACCACATCCACCTCGTCCACGTCACACTTGTTTCCAAGCGTGACAACCTTGCTTAAGCCAATCCCTCTCGAGCAGGCCCAGTCGACGATGGAGGTGCCAAAGATCCCTGACTGCCCGACGAAGGCTATGCCCCCCCTGATAAGGGAGGCGACGTCGACGTCAGCCGTGGTAAACATGTTAGAGGTGTTCACTACGCCGACGCAGTTTGGCCCCATGACCCTTACCCCGTTAGCCTTAGCCAGCTCCACTAGCTCCCTTTCCATCCGTGCACCATCCTCCCCCGTCTCCGAGAAGCCAGCGGACTCGACTATCACGTGACGGATCCCCTTCTCAGCGCAGTCCCTTAAAACGTCGACTACAGCCCTGCTCGGGACTATCACGACGGCGAGGTCGACTGGCTCAGGGATGTCCTTGACGGATCTTAACGCCTTCACGCCCATGACTTTTCCGCCCTTAACATTTACAAGGTAGCTCTTCACGCTGGGATGGGAAAGAATGTTTCTAGTTGGAACATAGCCAAATCCAGGGTTTTCCGTTGCCCCTATGACCGCAACAGAGCGAGGGTTGAAAAAAGCGTCTAGCGATGCAGGCTCACCCATCACGAACACCCATACAAACTAAAAAGGAACACTTATTAATAATGTTCACCCGCCATCACCCACTCATCATGAACACTCGTTTAAGGTTCCCCCAAACACTTAACGCGTCACGATGCCGGGAAAGCACTCTTTCAGGGTTTAAACGTTTACCTCAGGCGCATTCCTGAGGTACTAAGTTACGTGTCTGGCGTTAAATGGTTTCCACACTAAAAGCCGGGGCAGAAACATTCAAAAAATAGCGAAGTATAATATAACCTTCGTAATGAAGTGTGACGTATGAGTGAAAACTACTACCTCCTAGGGAGGTTTGTAGGAGGCTTAGCGAGGCGAAAGCCAACACGCAACCATTATAGAATACACAGGGCTGCGGCAGTGCGAAGACCACGCTGCCCTCTTCCTTCAATCCCCTATTAGGCGACAGTCTGGAATGGAGAGCAAGTAAGGATGCTTTAAGGCTTATCTTGCCTCTCTTTTAACCGACCGCTTTCTGACCTACAAGCTTCCGTTGGTGTAGAGGCGTGCTGTGCCACAAACATCTGCTTGAGAAAAATTTTTATTCTTAATCCTTTATCTTTCGACAAAAAGGTTAGGTGCTGGAGGGCTGATGATGAGCTCTGACGGATCTTTCAAGGACGTTTTAGAGTTTTTTGATAGAGCGGCAGAGCGTTTAAAGCTGGAACGATACATTTATGACATCCTGAGTAAGCCTCAGAGGTGCCTGTCAGTCTCGTTCCCTGTTAGGATGGATGATGGGAGCATTAGGATCTTCGAGGGGTACAGGGTTCACTACAATTATGCGTTAGGTCCATGTAAGGGGGGTGTCCGCTACCATCCATCAGTAACGCTAGACGAGGTTACGGCTTTAGCGGCCATCATGACTTGGAAGTGCTCTCTTGTAGGCCTCCCTTACGGGGGAGGGAAGGGAGGGGTTGCATGCAACCCAACTAAGATGTCTCCTAGCGAGCTTGAAAGGCTTACGAGACGCTACGTCTACATGGTTCTCCCCTTAATCGGCCCAGAGGTGGACATCATGGCGCCAGACCTTTACACCAACGAGCAGATAATGGCCTGGATGATGGACACGTACAGCATGCTTAAAGGCTACACTGTTCCCGGGGTGGTTACAGGTAAACCAGTAGATATAGGAGGAACTCTAGGGAGGAATTATGCTACTGGAAGAGGGGTAGCTATTGTGACCGTTAGAGCGCTAGAGCATTACGGGATTCCCGTGGAAAACGCGACGGTAGCCATCCAAGGGTTTGGGAACGTAGGCGCGTACGCCGCGAAAGACCTCGCGGAGAGAGGGGTAAAGATAGTAGGGATAACGACAAGTAGAGGCGGCCTCTTTAACCCGGACGGGCTACCAGTCCAGAAACTCTTCGAGGAGGTATACGTTAACAGGAGACATCCAAGCGAGGTTGGAGGAGGTGATTACATAGGTCCCGCTGAGGCGAACAAAGCAATCCTCGAAATGGACGTAGATGTGCTGATCCCAGCCGCGATGGAAGAACAGATCACTAGGGAGAACGCAGACAGGATAAACGCGAAGATAGTCGTGGAGGGGGCTAATGCGCCGACCACGAGCGACGGGGACAGGGTACTGTGCGAGAGGAACATACCGGTCGTCCCAGACGTCTTAGCTAATAGTGGAGGAGTAATAGTGTCGTATTTTGAATGGGTTCAGGACATTCAGTCGTTCTTCTGGACGGAGGAGGAAGTCGTCAAAAGACTGGATGAGAGAATACTGGACTCGTTCACGAGAGTCATAAACCTAGCTGAGAAAGAAAAGTTAGACCTGAGAACGGCGGCGTACATGATCGCAATAGACAGAGTTGCAAGGGCTATAAGAATGAGAGGAATATTCCCGTAGGCGGAGCAAACACCTTATCTTATCTTCCCTTTCCATTCAGCAACTCGGCTCGAAACACAAGCAACCTCCGGTCTCCAACGGAAAAGGTGGCATTAAATCCCTGAAGCCGAAGTTAAACGTGAAAGCCTACGCTGCTTGTTTTTTTGTTTCGTCTAGGAGTTTTACTACTTTGTGTCCTACGAATGGTAGTTCTGAGACTGACTTGACGAATTCTATCTCAGACTCGACTCCAAGCCTCTCCTTAAGCCTCTCCTTAAGCTTAGCCTTGAAGGCCTCGGCATCATCAACCTTATCCCAGTCAACAGCCAACTTCATCCTCAAAACGTCCATGGGGCCTGTTGAGTATTTTATCATGGTAAAGTACTCTGTGAATCCGGGGATGTCGCCTAGGACGTTTTCTATGTCTGCTGGGAATATTTTCATTCCTTTTATGTTTGCCATGAATGCTTCTCTTCCTAGGAATGATATTCTGGTGTGGGTTCTTCCGCACTTGCACTTCTCCGTTGTGATGTATCCTATGTCTTCTGTGCCCCATTTTATTATTGGGGTTGCCTCGGCGAAGAGGTTGGTGACAGTCACCTCCCCTCTTTCGCCCTCGGCGAGCTTCTCGTGGGTTTCGGGGTCCCTCACCTCGGTCAGGAAGAGGTCGTCGCAGCTGTGGACACCCTCATGGTAGTCGCAGTCACCCCAATACCACAACGGGTCGGCAACACCGCCAAAATCGTAAATCTTCTCCGAAGGAACACCAGTCTCGTCCTCAAGCCTCTTCTTCACCGCCTTCGTAACTATGTCACCGTAGCCCGTGTCTATAATCTTCGTGTTGGAGAAGATCTCTTTTGGATCGACTCCGGACTTCTTAGCGGTCTCAATTATGGAGTAGAGTGTGAGGATTGGCCCGCCGTAAACCTCCGGCTTATATCCTCTCAGCACTTGCATGTGCTTCGCTGAAAGATAGGGCAGAGGGTAGCCGCAGTCTAGGTAAGCGCCGAAGCCTATTATATCCGCTGCGGTGTAGGCCAGGACGACGTAGCCATGCCACCTAAAACCGGTGAAGTATACCTTAGTCCCTGCCCTGTACCCTCTCCCCCACTTAACCCTGAGATCCTGCTCCACAGCCATCATTATGTCGTGTTTTGTGTATGCGAATATTGTTGGGATTCCTGTTGTTCCCGTGGAGGCGTTGATTGAAACCACTCTTTCGTCTAGGGGGACGCATAGTATGCCTCCGAAGGGGTCCCCGGTCCTGCTCCTCTCCTCCCTCAAGTCGTCCTTGTACAGCATGGGAACCTTCTCGAAGTCCTCGAGCGACTTGACGTCGTCGGGCTTCAGGCCGGCCTCGTCAAACCTCCTGCGGTAGAAGGATGAGTAGTGGTAGGCGTAGTCCAGCTGGTGCCTGAGCCTCCTCAGCTGGAGCTCCCTCAACTCCTCCCTCGCCATCGTCTCAACAGCAGGATTCCAAAACTTACCCCTCTCAACATCCAAACAACAACCCTCCTTAGAAGACTATTCTCACGTGGGTTCTTCCGCATCCGCATTCATCTTTGATCAGAGTGACCTTATGATCGGTTTTATACCTTATTAGGGGTGTTGCCTCAGCCCAAAGGTTTGTTATGGTTAGTAGGCCTTTTTCCCCGGGAGCAGTTGGTTCTCCGGTTTCGGGGTCGACCGTTTCAACTATGAACCCGTCTTCCCATGCGTGAAGCCCGTTCATCTGGTGACATTCTGAGGCGAAGAAGAGGTTATCCTGTATGTCTAGCATGCATAGATGTGTCCCACCCCACACCTCCTCAAACTCCTTCCTTGTTTTCTCGTCTAATACTGGGCTGCCGGGTCTAACCCTATGTATGACCACCTTCGTCCCGAACATTTCCTTCGGAGTCTTCCCCTGCTTCTTTGCTTCGTTCACCATGAGCTTTGCAAAATCGACCATTGTGAGGACTAAATGGGGTTTGAAGAACCCTGTCATATACATTGATCTTGGAAGGTCGAGCATGGGAAGCGTTGCCTCTATTGGTATGCCCGTGAACGGTATTATGTCTTGAACTGTCCGCCGGCTTGTGAACTGTGCCTCTATGATGCGTCCTATAGCCTCCCACTGGCTTGCCTGAACCTCGACTATCTGCCCTCTCCTCAGCCCAGCCATTAACAGGTGCCGAGTTAGGTGGTCCACTAGAACTTCCCTGTCGTTCTCCGTTAGGGCTGTTACGATCACGTTTCCCTTAACCATCTGCTCTGGAGGATTAAATATCTGCCAAATCTTACTCATCGGCACGCATAACCGTCCTCCGAAGAAGTCCTCATCGGTGACGGCTGCCGAAAGCTCCTCGCGTGATGTCAAAGGTATTTTCGAAAGGTCGTTTAAACCTTTAATGTCTTCAGGCTTCACCCCCGCGTCACCAAGCTTTTTACGGTAGAAACGTGAGTTCCAGTAAACATGGCTAACCTGGCGCCTAAGGAGGTCTTCTTGAATGGACTCTATTTCACTTCTAGGCATGGTTTCCACGCTTGTAACCCACAAACCCTCCTCACCTGCCACACCTTCTAAGAACTAGTTAATAGTGATCAAACATATATATAACTTTTTGTAGTTTTGTAGAATTGGAATTTTCGAAAGAGGCGAGGGGGTTCACATCTAAAACCCTTGGTTAAGAGCGAACCAGTTTAAAAGGTTCTATTTGAGTGATGGCTGTGATGGCGTTCACGTGAAAAAAAAAGGAGGGGTTAAAACTCTTTAGGCATGGCTGCCATTGTTTGGAGGAGGACTCCGAATCCGTCAGCGTAGGCTAGCAACATCATCATGCTACCGGTGAGAGATATTTGCCCGGACATCAGCGCGTCTCTGGCCATCAGCTCAGCTTTCCCCAGCCTAACCCACACTTCGTACGGGCCTTCAAGTACGAAGTCAGCTTCTTCTCCTGGTTTAGCCTCCCTGACATTCTGGATCTGGCCATCTCTTATCTCAAAGTATACTCCGAAGCCCTTATCCGTCTCCCTTAGTATCATAGATGCGTTAAAGTCGCCCATCCCCGTTTTAAACGCCGGATTGGCATTAACCTCTTCGGCAAGCTTTTTGAAAAACTCTAAACTGAAATATTTCACCATACCCCTCCACTCTCCCATCCCATTCACTTGATCTCCTATAATTGGATGGCTTCATTTTTAAGGTTTACTATTTAAATTATTTTTTAATTATTTCCTTTCCGTTAGAAGCAAACTTTGCAAGCTTAGTCTGGTAGGTGGCTTCTTTTTGCCAAATCTTTTATCCTTTAACATGAATTTACTTAGCTGGGAAAGGAGGTCTTTGAAAGTTTTTTATTTTTCGAATATAAGTATTCATGCGGGCTTTGGGTGGAGCTTTTCACCCGTTGCCCAGGCACCTTTCAGGTCTGCTAACAGGATGGGGGGTCGCCTCCGGCTACGCCCATTTTGTGCGGTGAACTTCACCATCCGTAGCGTTAGGTGAAATGTCCGTTGCCGCCCTTAAAAGATTTAAAACAGATAATGAAATAAGAATAATAGGTGGCAGAATGGAAAAACTTGATGAGATAAGGAAGATCATTGGGGAGCACAAAGAGGAGCTTAGAGAGCAGTATGGTGTCAAGGAAATTGGTATTTTCGGCTCCTTTGTGAGGGGGGAGGCGAGGGAGGATAGTGACGTTGACGTACTGGTTGAATTTGAGAAACCGATAGGGTTCTTTAGGTTTCTCGAATTGGAGGAATACCTGGGCAGTTTGACAGGTAGAAAAGTGGACCTTGTATCTAAAAAGGCACTTAAGCCGCACATTGGGAAACATATTCTTGAAGAGGTTATAATAATATGAGAAGAACATACAGGGATTACATACTGGACATTTTGTCGTCTATCCAAGAGGTTGAGGAGTTCACCGAGGGCATGGGCTTTGAAGAATTTGTAAAGGACAGAAAAACTGTAAATGCTGTTATTAGAAGTCTGAAGGTGATGGGTGAGGCAGCGAAGAAAATTCCTTCGGAAATCAGGGACAAATACCCGGAAATTCCATGGAAATACATCGCAGGCATGAGAGATAAGCTGATTCACGAATATCACGGCGTTGATTTAGAAATCGTATGGGAAGTCATAGAAAAGGAAGTTCCGCCTCTCAAACCCAAATTCGAAAAAATACTAGAGGAGTTGAAGAGGCGAAGTTGAAAGGCGGTGGGCGCTTTGTGGCGCTCCGCACCTCGCTCCCATCAGGGTCGCCTAAGGTGATAGGGGTTCGCCTCCGGCTACGCCCATTTTGCGCGGTGAACTTCACCATCTGTAGCGTTATGCTAACATTTTTAGCATTCTGATTTTAGGATGTTTCACTACGTGAGGTGGGGGTTCGTCTAGTCATCTTTTAGGGGAGTTCTACGAGAGTTACGCTTAACTGGGTGAGAACGGCATCATCAAGGTGGGAGCTGGCGTAGAAGAGGTCGAGTGAAGTGAAACGATTAAAAGGAAGGTTCTAAACAATGATTAACATGGTTTATGATGGCAGCGTGACCTTAACCATGCAACCTAGTAGCATTCTCTTTAAAAGAGAGGAGAGAAAGAAGAGGGTTAACTGGGTGCATGCCTCTGTGAGGTGCTGGTTACTTGAGGGGCTGT
Organism: Thermoproteota archaeon; assembly: GCA_029258835.1. Taxonomy (GTDB): domain Archaea; phylum Asgardarchaeota; class Jordiarchaeia; order Jordiarchaeales; family Freyrarchaeaceae; genus Freyrarchaeum. Next base: position 8,496 of record JAPDJY010000067.1, read on the forward strand.
GAAGAATGAGGGTGATGTTGCCTTAGACGAATTTCCTTCTGTCCTCTAGTAGTCTTGCACTTTCTGGTATATCTCCTGGGTTCACTATTTCGACTTCAGACTTTATCCTCAGGGCCTGCTTAAACTCTTCCTCTAAGATTTTCTTCATTTCTTCGAACTTTGATGGATCCTTGCATTCCACCTTGATCGTCATTACGTCTGTTACCCCTGGGCGCTCAACTATTATCTGGAACCTGCCAAGTTCTGGATGTCTTTTCACGACTTCCTCGGCTTGCTTTGGATGTATGAATACGCCTTTAACCTTCGTTAACATGTCTATTCTTCCTAGGATTCCCATCAGCCTTGCCTCGGTGCGTCCGCACTCGCACTTCTCCACGTTCAGGACGGAAGCATCCCCTGTCCTGTAGCGTATTAAGGGGAGAGCCTCCCTTTCGAGTGGGGTTGCAACTATTTCTCCTTCCTCCCCTGGCTCGACAGGCTCCAAGGTGTTCGGGTCGATTATCTCTATGAGGTAAAACTCCTCGTTAATGTGCATTCCATTATGGTACTGGCACTCACGCGACATAACTCCTAGCTCGGCTACGCCGTAAGCGTCGAAAAGCTCCATGTCAAAGGTTTCCTCAAGGTACTTCCTCAGGGAGGGTGGGAGAGGCTCTGCTCCGCACAGTCCAACCCTTAACTTCAAATCCTTCTTGGGGTCTATGCCCATCTTCTTCGCTTCCTCAGCCAGCCTAGCGAGGAAGCTCGGTGTTCCAGCGTATATTGTTGTCCCAAGAGATTTCATGAATTCAAGCTGCATCCTGCTCTCACCCGGACCAGCCGGTATGATCGTTAGGCCTGCACTCTCGGCAGCCATGTGGACGAAGAAGCCAGCGGGCATAAAGTGGTAGGAAAGGGTTATTTGTATGACGTCGCCTGGCTGAGGCTCGTAAACGTGCGTTTTAAGGAGGATCCTTCTAGTTATTTCGAGGTCTTTCTCCGTGTAGGGTTCAAAAATGGGCCCTGGGGAAATGAATACCAAGCGTAGCTTCTCCTTCGGGACGGCTAGGAATTCCCCATATGGGGGATGCTGCCTCTGGTTAGCTACAAGCTCGTGCTTACTTGTGAAGGGAACCTTCTTGAAGAAGTCGTCTAAGCTTCTTATGTCGTCTGGTTTCACGCCAGCCTCGTCAAACTTCCTGTGATAGTAGGGTGAGTTCTCGTACGCATACCTCACCATAGCCAGTGCCTTCTTCTCCTGCAGGCGTCTCAGTTCCTCCCTACTCATTGTCTCGGTTTCAAACAGTGGCCTACCCAAAATCCCTCCTCCTAAAGCCACCTAAAGAAGATAAAAAGAGGTTTATAACTTAAAAAGGTAACCTTACACGTGAGCTGCTCCCCCAGGGATTGAATGGTTGGCAGATTTTTAACGGAAGGTTATTTTATTCTTAAGTTGACGGATGGAGGGGGTTGCTGGCTTACGTGTATACGTTTCACAGGTGTGTAAGTGCAAGGTGTATCCGAGCGTTTGGGTGGGTGATAACCCGGAAGTCGGTGAAAACGAGTGGAGGGCCCCGGGCTGGCGGCAGATTTTTATTATTTATCATTTATTTATCATTTTGGCTTCCATACTTACTTTTATGTTTTATTAATATTTTGTTTCATCTTGGAAAAGTTTCCTTTGAAGAAGGTACACTCCTTAATGCAGATACCGCAGCCAAGAGTTTTAGAAAATACTTTTGCACATTTTGTATAATCTATATGCTTTTCACGGCCATTATTCAAAATCTCTGCCTTTTTGAATATCGCCTTCGCCGGGCATGCAGAGACGCGGTGATTGTAGATTTCACAGAAATCTGGAATCCAAGAGTATTTCTCTGCATTAGAATCCGTGACAGGAAGATTTTCTATGTCGGTATATATCGCGGCAATCCTCTGGGATGGGCCATTTCTCTCGGAAACTAAAAGGTCTCTCGGAAATTAAAAGGCCATGCTTTCCGATATGTCCAAGTCCCGCCTTTTTGAGCGAGAAGAACAAAGTTTGTGCTGCCACCTATAGGAGGGTCAGACTGTGCATTATAACCTCTTTTTCATAAATTCTGAGAGTCTGTAGACTGCCTTGCTAAGTTCTGCATAAGTTCTCCACACCTCCCCCTGCAATTACGCTTAGTGCCTGTTTTATTCTTTCTTTATCCCGTGTCCGTTATAAGGGCTATAGCGTTTTTGAACAGAAGCAGCCTGTTGCTGAAGATATGTTCTCTTGGAGCTTCCGTATCCTATAGCGGAGCAGCCGAGCTTCTTTGCATAAGCTTCCAGCTCCATGAAGAATTTTTCATCCGCTTTCTTCCTGGCATCCTGTAGAATCCTTTTAATGCTCTCCGAGCTTTTTCTTGTATAATATGGTCTTTAAAAGGTACGGTAGTGCAATCAGCGTCTTCAACATATGCCTTGCGAAGCAGTTAAATGTTTGGTGGGTGTTTGTGAGTGCTGGTTTGGCCACGGGGTGGCCTATGGGGTGGAGTCTTCGGATGGGGGGCTCCGGGGTTACCCCGAATGCTCCATCAGGGCTTAGCCCGATGATGGGGAAACGCCTGACAGACCAAAACACACATCTACCTATAAAAACCTATCAAGCGTGAACCCCAACTTACACCACCACTAACTGCAACAACCTCGGGAACTCTCATACCTCTGGAGAAGTGGAGAGAGGTTTTACTAGTGGGGTGTCCTCTGGTACAAGGTTCCTGACGTCTGGAAGAACGAAAAATACCAATTTTCTGGATAACTTAATTCCAGCTTTCGTCTTCTTTTCACCGTCAAAGAGGAAGTCAGATATACCTGTTAGGCGAGTGGGTTATTTCATTTTCCATAATTCGTAGCTTTTCCCTCTTTCACACGTCCACCAGTCTCCAATTTTCCTCTGGTTTCACCTTGCCGTTTAACATGTTTTGCGGCTTCGTCAGAGATGGCGGTGGGCTAGCCTCCGGCATGAGCGTTCTTTAACGGGCTGAAACATCGACTAGCTTCAACGATTGGTGGCCGATTTCTTACTGGAAAGTAAAACTTGAGGCCAAATACGGTTAGTCTAGAAACCTTTTAGAGAGGATAAACTCTTTTAATATGGATCTGGAGGGAGGTGGAATGGTTAAGGGCTTGTCCATGGAGGATCATGTCCTTAAGAGCAGCTTTAGGATGGCTTATGGATTGGAGGCTTACGCCGCCACCAGTAGTGTGGCTGAGATAATGTCCGAGCTTGTGAAGGCTAGCTTGGGGCCGAGAGGGAGGGTTAAGCTCCTCGTCGACAAGTACGGGAACTTTAAGGTGACAGGGAGCGGGGTGGAAATCCTTAAGGAAGTTGAGGCGAAGCACCCTGTCGCTAAAACCCTCGTTGAAATAGCTAAAACGCAGAACAGGAACGTCCGTGACGGAGTTAAGAGGGCTGTCATAATGGCTGGCAAACTGGCTGAGGAAGCCTACAAGCTGATAGGACGTGAGGGGTTGCATCCGAACATCGTCGTGAGGGGATACCTAGCTGCAACTAAGATGGCTGTGAAGTTTCTAAGGGAAGCAGCAACCCCCGCCAGGTCGGACGGCGGACTACTCTTCAGAGCTGCTCTAACATCGGTCAACGGGTTCAATGGAGGAGGACACCTTGCAGACATAGCGGTCAGGGTGGTTAAAAGCGTCTCCGGCGAGGTGGAGGACAAGGTTCTGGTGAGAGTTAAGGAGGGAGGAAGCGTCCTAGACTCGGAATTCGTCGACGGGGTTATAATAAATAAGGAGGTTGCAAACCCGAACATGCCCAGGCGGGTGGAGGAGGCGAGGATACTCGTCGTCAAGCAGAAGCTCTACATAGAGAAGAGGTTTGAACATGCCGACTATGCTGTCCCGGAGCTTGTCTTAGATGATGCTGGAGACCTTAAAGCTGCACTTAACACTAGGAGGGAGATGGCTTTGAGGTGGCTTAAAGGCATACTTGAGAGCGGTGCGAACGTGGTAGTCAATTATTATGGTATAGACGGGATTTTAGAGGAGTTGATGGCGAGGCATGGGATCCTAGCAGTAAGGAGGGCGGATGAGGAATCCTTTAAGAGGCTGGCTGAGGCTTGCGGGGCGAAGATAATTGGGGACGTCGGCAGGGTCGCCCCCAGCGACCTAGGGTATGCAAGGGTTGTTGAGGAGAGAAAGGTTGGAGGAGGGGCGAGAGCGGATAAGATGGTTTTCGTTAGAGGGTGCAGGAACCCTAAGACGGTGAGCGTGCTTGTTAAGGGTGGAACGTGGGAGGTCGCTGAGGAAGCTGAGAGGATGCTGTGGAAAGCCATTCGAGCCGCCTATAACGTGGTTAGGGATGGATACGTGGTCGGAGGAGGGGGAGCTATAGAGGAGGAGGTTGCAATGAGACTAAGAGATTACGCTGAAGGAGTGGAGGGACGAGAGCAGTTCGCTATTAAAGCGTTCGCCAACGCGCTAGAGGAGGTTCCGAGGGTTTTAGCACTCAACGCTGGGGCGAACCCCGTCGACGTCATAGCAGAGTTGCGTGTAGCCCATAGGAGTGGAGACCTATGGGCGGGGGTTGACGCTCTCTCAGGCCGCGTGAGGAACATGTTTGAAGCAGGCATAGTGGAGGCTGCAACGGTTGTGGAGCACGCCTTAAAGGTTGCAGGTGAAACCACCGTTGCACTATTAGGGTTGGACGCAATATATGTAACCAAGGGGAGGGTTTTACCCGGCGGTAGACCGGAAGAAAGCGAGTGATAGACGGATTCTTCAAAGAGTATGTAGATAAAATATTTTACTTAGTTTTTGGAAGGCGGCATACGTAAAAAATATAGAGAAGGTTGACACTTTAAACTTTGGAGAAATGGTAGGATGTGGCCGCGTTGCTTAGCTTATCCAATGAGGTTACGATTAAGAGGCACTGCAACGTTGACGACGTTAAGGAGAAGGGGATTGATAAGGGGATCGGGGCTTTCTCCGGGAGCGCTGAGAAGGAAAAAGAAAAGTTGATCTCCGTTATCGAGAAGGGAGGATACGTGACGATAGCCTACACGCTGGAGAACGTGATAGTGGGGTTTATATCGCTGGACAAGTGGACTATTCCAGCGGGAAGGGTTGTTTTCGAGACAATATATGAGCTTGTGGCTGAGGTTAGTAAGGAGTGGAGGGGGAGGGGAATAGCGTTCGCCATGCTCACGTTCACGTTCGAAGACCCGTTCTTCGACGACAAAATAGTGATCGCAAGGGGGATATCCTCTTACTGGGATCTAACCATGCTTGAGAAGGAAACATACAGGAGGCGGCTCCTCAACGGGTTAAAGGCGGCGGGTTTCGCCGACTGGAGCGATAACAACCCATTCGGCGGAGAGTTCCTAGCGGTGAGGATAGGAAGCAAAGCTGACCCCTACCTTGTGGAGCACCTCGACGAGGTGTTCGCCAGGCAGGCAAGCACCATATACGAAACGGAAACAGTCCAGATCTTCGGGGACAAGTTTTAACAGGAACCCGGCTGGAAACGTTAAACCTACCAAATGGAGGGGTGAATGCACACTGCGAGGCACCTCTAAAGGAAGGAGGCTTCCTATGGTGTTCACTATCTCGCCGACGTGAGGGGTGCTTCTATTTTGCATGTTCGAAAATTTTAGGATGTGCGAGACGGGCTACACTACAATTGTTAGGAGTTTCTGGTAGAGGTTGATGACGGCAATGCGGAAAAAATATATATAGTTTCCTAATTAATAGAGAATTTTTGTAAATGACAATAGGAGGTGGGGTTTTGGAGGAGTGGAGGTACGTAACAAGAGACATCGACATGGTTGATACTGCTGCTATACCTCCGGCGGTCATTCAAGCTGTAAGTAAGGGTTCTGCCCCCAGTACCGTTGCGGTGGTTGGATTCACGGTTCCAGGTATAAGCATAGGTTACTTCCAAGACATAGATACTGAGGTGGATTACGAGAAGGCTAAGGGGCTTGGAATACAGGTCATTCGGAGGTATGGGGTTGGAGGGGGAACGATCTTTGTGGATCCTAAGGGTAGCATGGCCATGTTCATGGTTTTCAATAAGGACTTCTTTAAAGATATGGATGAGGCGTTCGTGAAGGTTGGAGAGGCCATAGCAGACTTCTATAAGAAGGTTGGCGTAGAGGGAGCGTGGTATAAGCACATAGGCGACGTGAAGGTTGGAGATAGGAAGATAACAGGGTTCGGCTTCGTTACGGTCGGCAACCTGATGGTGCAGAACACCATAATAGGGGTGGGCGACATAAATGTTAAATTGTTCATGCAGGCGGCGAAGATCCCACCGGAGAAGTTTCAGGACAAGAAGGCGAAGGACGTAGCCGAGTGGGTGACAAACATTCAGAAGGAAACCGGGAGGCTGCCAAGTAAGGAGGAAGTCCAGAAAGCAATGAAGGAGGCGCTTGAAGAACATCTTAACATAACTCTGACGCCAGGGGAGCTAACCGAGGAAGAGGAAAACATAAGGCAATCATTCCGGAAGATGGTTCTTTCCGAGGAGCACACCTTCGCCTTCTCAAGTGCACGCAGGTTCCCAACCGTCCCTTCAGGATACAAGTTCGGCTGGGCGAGGTACAAGGCGCGCAAGCTCCTAGTAGCCCATGCCATGATAGATAGGGAAGGGAGAATATCAGATGTCATGTTCTCGGGGGACTTCTACTGCAGCCCTGCTCAGTACCTCAAAGACATAGAGGAAAACCTTAAGGGAGTTGAGGCAATAGACAGGGAGGTAATCCTGGGAAAAGTGAAGGAGATTTACAGCAGACCTGACTGGCAGATACCCATGGTCGACGCAGAAGACTTCGTTGAAGCCTTGAGAAGAGCCGTGGAGAACGCTCTGGAAAAATAAGGGGAACCACCCCCCACTATTTTTTAGCTTCACCCGGGATCAACCCGGAAATGTACATTACGAGCTAGGTTTTTAATTAGTCCTCTTAAAAACATGTTAGAGGGATCCTTCAAAAATGACGGGTGGAAGTCTTGGAAAAATTCACTAGGTTTATGGCAGCTCCACGTTCGAGGCTGGGCTTCATCCCGTCTACTAAAGCCGGTCGGAGGCACCGTTGAAACGCGACATTCTCGGCGATGTTCCGGTAAAATGTAAAAAAGGGTTAATGCTACTTAGTTAAGTGGTGTTCACGATGCTCGGTGTGTACCTTGATCTTAGAGCGGACGAAGACTGGATTAGGCTTGTTGAAGCTTTCACGAGGAAGCTGAGGCTACGCGTTCCGGGCGTCGTTAAGGTGGTTGCTCTCGCCAGCCCTGAGGAGAGGGTCTACGATAGCAACGTCCTAGTGGTTGTGGAGGAGGAAGAGGAGCTAATAGAAAGAAGGGTGGTTGACGCAGCCATCGAAGCTGAGGAGGAAACAGGCATGCACGGGCAGCTAAGCCCCATAACCTGCACCATCAAAGAACCACTACTGGAAAGGTTTATTGGCGGGTTTACAGTAGAGGTTGAACACTTATGAGTGTGGCTAAGTCTAGGGTCCTGATGGGTGAGGCTAGAAAGGACGTTGAGATAGGCTGCTACGGTAAGGCCGTTAGCGCAGCGTACTTCGCCCTTAGAATGGCCGTGGAGAGGTACCTTGAGAGGCTTGGAGCGCCCTTCTCCAAGAAAGACGATAAGCTGGCTAATACGATGCGTAGCTTGGGGTTAAAGGAGGTTTCATACGCTATGAGGGTTCTATTCCAAGCGAGGAAGAGGGCGGACCATGGCAGCAAGTTCTTCACTAGGAGGGAGGCTGAGGAGTTGGTGGCTATGGCAGAGGAGGCGTGGAGGAGAATTCTTGAAGCGCTCAGGGAGAGAGAAGCTCGAGAGAGAGGGGGAACATGATAGTACTGTATTTGAGCTTTGCATGCTGGCGCTGATTACTGCGACGATGAGGTAGTGGAGGATGTTTACTCCCCTTCTTTTAGGAGGCTTAGCTTCTTTAGGGTTTCTTTGAGTTTTTCTATTTGCTGGCTGGAGAGGTTTGGAAGTGGTTTCCTGACCGTCGGGTTGATCGGTTTTCCAGTCAGCTTCATGGCGTTTTTTATTATGGCTGGCAGGTACTCTGTGGGGGCCAACGTGAGAAGTGGGAGGAGCTTTGTCGCGTCAGGAAGGAGAGTGCGCGCCTTCTCAAGGTCTCCTGACTTGTACGCCTCGTATATCCTTATTGCCGGCTTGGGATCAATATTTGATGTTCCAAAGATCATCCCTTTCGCCCCGGCTTCCATCGAGGCTTGCATGGTTAGCTCCGAGCCGGGGAAGACTGCGAAGTCTTCGGGGACGAGCTCGAGAACCCTCATCGTGTGCTGGGGGTCGGTCACCGTGTCCTTTATGCCGACTATGTTTTCGACCTCTGCGAGCTTAGCGACAGTTTCAGGCTTAATGTCGAAGTTTGTGACGGCGGGGAAGTTGTATATTAGCAGGGGGAGCGAGGTTGCTTCCGCCAGCCTAACGTAGTACTCATATGCCATGTCGTCGGTGACGGGGAAGTAGGATGGTATTATGGCTATCAGGGCATCTGCCCCTATACGCTCCGCTCTCCGGGCTAGTTTAGCGGCAACCCTGCAGCTGTGATGGCTCACCCCAACGATCACAGGAACCCTTCCGCCAGCCTCGTCGACAACGACCTCTGCAACCCTGCTTCGCTCCTCCTCGGAAAGGTAGGGAAACTCCCCCGTGCTTCCAAGACAGAAAACACCGTGAACACCTTTCTTTATTAAATAGTTAACATGCCACCTTAAGGCATCCTCGTCCAGCTCCTCTTCTTCGGTTAGGGGGGTTACCAACGGGGGAATGACGCCGCTTAAACTCATAGGCAAGCCTCCAAGAGAAGGGTTGAAAATGACGAATTTATAGTTTCCTGTAATGGGGAAGACGCCTCCTCATTTCCCGGCGAACCCTGCTTACATGGCACCAAGCCCCCTTCCAGGAACGAGTAGAATTCCCTAGAAAAATTGCTTTGATCCTCTTAAGAAAGAGGGCGTCTGCTAAGATCTTTTCTCGGAGGGAGGGTAGGCTGATGGAAGGGGGAAGGAAGGGTTTATAGGGGGTTAGATGCATAGTTTCAGGTTTGGTGGAGGGATGATGGTGAACATTTTCGTTGTCGGATTGGGCGGTCAGGGAACCATAATGTTTTCGAAGATACTATCTACGGCGCTTTTAGAGACGGGTTGCAACTTGATCACCAAGGAGACGACTGGCTCAACGCATAGGGATGCCCCCGTAACGTCCGAGATAAGGGTTGGCCCTAACGTAAGGTCTCCTGGGATAATGGATGGGGAAGCCGACGTCGTAGTCGGGTTAGAGCCCATGGAGTGTCTGAGGTTTGCAAGGAAGTATAGCCCCTCGGCAACGGTCTTCGTTAACACGCACCCCGTGTACCCGCCCTTCACGATAAGCCGGAGACCATACCCTGAAGTAGGGGAAATACTGGGTGTTCTCAAGGAGCTTACCAGCAGGGTGGTGGCGTTGGATGCCACCAAGTTGGCGGAGGACGTTGGAGGCGGCTCCGCGGCGAACATGATCATGTTAGGAGTGCTCGTCGGCTCAGGCATACTAGATCTAGATCCTGGGAAAGTTGAGGAGGTTATTTCTAGGCTTGCCCCGAAGGGGGCTGAAAAGCTTAACGTTGACGCGTTTAGGGCTGGCCTCCGTGAGGCTGAAAAAATTTTTAGGTGATGTGGATGAGAGAGGAAAGGTATGTTAGGAGAACCTTCCGCAAGTTCACCACTTACGACGTTGTAAGGGATGAGCCGGGGACCGTGGTCCTCCTAAACGGGAATGAAGCTGTTGCAAGAGGGGCAATAGAGGCTGGGGTGACCGTGGCGACAGGCTACCCGGGTTCCCCTGCAACCTACATTCTTGAGAACCTTGCCTTAGCAGCTGAAAGATACGATATTCACGCAGAGTGGTCCACCAACGAGATGGTCGCTTATGAGGTGGCCTTCGGGGCAGCTGCGACGGGCGCCAAGGCTATAGCGTCCATGAAGAATGTCGGTATGAACTGGATAATGGATCCCTTAAGGAATTCCGTTGGGCTTGAGATTAAGGGTGCTCTGGTCGTGGCCGTGGTTGATGACCCCGGGTCTGACGTGACGACCAACGAGCAGGATAGCCGCTACCTCGCCCGCTTCGCCGAGATCCCCGTGTTCACTCCCGCCACCATCCAGGAGGCTAAGGACCTGACGGTTGAAGCCTTCAGATTCTCTGAGGAGCTTTCGATACCTGTAGTCGTCTGCCCGACGAGGCAGCTGGTCTATGCTAGGGGGAACGTTACCCTCGGCCCCGTAAGAAGAGCGGAGCGGAAGGCTCCAAGGCTTGAGAAAAACTTCCGGTTCGTGACCGGGCTAGGGGTAATGGCCGTTTCACGCCACAGGAAGCACCATGCCCAAACCCTTAAAAGGCTTGAAGGAATGGTTGATGGGTTGAGCTGGAACGAGCTGAAGCTTGACGGGGACGAGGAGGTTGGGGTAATAGCGAGCGGGCTGCCATACTCGTACATGGCTGAAGCCTTAGAGGCTTTACCATTCAGAGATAACGTCGCATGGCTCAAGGTGGCGACGCCATACCCTCTCCCAAAGGGGAAGGTTTCCAAGCTCCTTAGAAGCGTCAACAGGGTTCTCGTGCTGGAAGAGGTGGAGCCGTTCATAGAGGAGCAAGTCATGGCGCTGTCGGCGACGCTCAGCGAGCACGCTGAGATCGTTGGGAAGAACACCGGGCATGTTCCCATAGGAGAGCTCGACAGGAAGCTGGTCGAAGAGGTTCTCTGCCGGGTTTACGGGGTGCCCTACAAGCCGAGGGTGCCGCCGGAGCATGTTGCCAAGGCGAAGCAGGCTGCGTCGAAGCTGCCCTTCAGACCGTTCGTAAGCTGGTGTCCGGGATGCCCGCACCTCGCATCATATTATAGCCTTAAGAAGGCCGTAAGGAAGCTTTTCGGCAAAGACTACAATGTTCACGGGGAGATAGGATGCTACCAGATGGCGATACTTCCGCCGGTTGAGATGGTTGACACGTGCATTTGCATGGGGTCGTCGACCGGAGTCGGGTGCGGCGTCTACCATGCAGGGGCGCCAGGCAAGAACATAGCTACTATGGGGGACAGTTCGTTCTTCCACGCGTCCATACCAAGCTTGATAAATGCCGTGTATAACAAGGCGGACCTGACTGTGGTTGTCCTCGACAATAGGACGACGGGGGCCACGGGGCATCAACCTCACCCGGGAGCATTCGGGGTTACAGCTACGGGGGAGCCAACTAAGATGCTTGACGTGGCGGAGGTGGCGAGGGCTTGCGGGGTGGACCTGGTGGAGGTGGTTGACCCTTACAACTTGAGGGAGACGCAGGAGGCGATGGAGAGGGCGCTCAGCCATAAGGGGGTCTCTGTCGTCGTCTGCCGTAGGGTTTGCGCGGTCATAGCGGTAAGGCAGAAGGGAGGAATGACCTCGCCGGAAATTAAGAAGTACTATGTGGACGGGGATGAATGCACAAACTGTAGGAAGTGCATGGAGCTAGGTTGCCCGTCACTCTACGTGGAATCTAAGGAGGCTAAGCCAAAAATAGATAGGCTAACATGCGTTGGGTGTGGCGTCTGCAGTCAGATATGCCCGGTGGGTGCGATAAAAACGTGAAGAAAACGTTTAATAACTCTTTTAATAACTTTAACTTTCCCTAGAGGGCTTAATTCCTCCCTTCCTTTGCTCCTTAAGGGTTAAGTGGAAAGTGTTACTTTATTATAAAGCGCTGGGGGGTTGCGTTGGCTAAGACGTGCGTTGTTTATACTGATGAGCTTTCAAGGTTTGAGTTTCCTCCCATGCATCCTCTTAGGCTCCACCCTTGGATGGTGTTCATTGAACAACTGAAAAAGAAGGTGGGGGCAGGAGGAAAAGAGGTGCTCCTCTTAGAAGCTGAGCCTGCATGCGAGGAAGACCTGCTCAGGGTTCACAGTGAGAGCCATGTCTCGATAATTAAGGCTTTGAGCAGGGGGGTGGATGTGAAGGTTGTGGGTTCCTTCGGGGTTACAAGCTACCTTCCCCCCGACACGCCTGTGGTTCCGGGGATCTTCGACCTCATGCTTTACTTGGTTGGAGGGGCAATCCAGGCGGGGAGGATGGTTTGGAGGGGGCGTGTGAGGAACGCCATGACTTTTGGAGGGCAGCATCACGCCTCAACCTACTACTCTTCAGGATTCTGCTACTTCAACGATATTGCGGTGATGATAGAGTGGTTAAGGGAGAAGGCTAACCTTAAGAGGGTTGCAATATTTGACTTCGACGGACACCATGGGAACGGGACACAGTTCATATACAACGAGGATCCAAACGTCCTTTACATTTCATTTCATCAGACACACGACCCCTTTGGAGAGAAGATATATCCGGGGACGGGATGGCTAAAGGACATAGGGGCGGGGGAGGGGAGAGGTTTCAAGGTTAACCTTCCCCTGCCAGTAGGTACCACCGACGAGGACTACGAGTACGCCTTAAACGAGGTCTTCAAGCCTCTGGTAGAGGAGTTTAAACCTGAGCTGCTCGTTGCAAACGGCGGCTTCGACGCCCACAAGAATGATGCCCTCCTAAACCTAAGCTTAACCCTCCACGGGTACCTCAACGTAGCTAAGACGCTCGTCGAAACCTCCGAGAAAGTTTGCAGCGGGAGGTTAGTATTGTTCACAGGTGTAGGCTACAGTCCGGAAGTTGTGGAGAGGGGGTTAAACGTGATGCTGAAAGCGTTACTAGGGAAAACGGTAGAAATAAGGGAGGAGAAAACAGGGAGAGGAAAGGTGAAGGAGGAAATTGTTAACAGAGTTGCAGAGCTCAAAAATACATTAAAGGACTACTGGAGCTGTTACAGGTAGCTTTCGTAATTATAAGGGTTGTTTTGCTTGGTAGAGTAGCGTGGCAACTCTTCAAAGGAGATCTTAACACAGCTACTTGTGAAAGTTCTTAAACTGTTAACTTAAATATATTAGCATGTGCAGGGCGGGTTCCTGAGTTTAACAATCCTTTCCAGCATCCTCGAAGGGTTAGGTGGTGGTGAAGGTAGGGAAGACTATTTTTTAACTTTTTAATAACTCCGATCATGTGGATGCTTTTGATTGAAGCTGAAGGTGGTATGGTTAAAGCGGTTTTCACAGCTATTAGAAAGGAGCCGTTGGCTGTCCCTGTCATGAATAGGCTCATCGTCAGATATGGAGCGGAGTACCTTAGGAAGCTTGATGTAAGAGAGTATGTTGGAGGATTGGATGAGTTTGAGGAAGTTTGCATGAGGAGGTTGAAGCATTTCCCAACCGTGTATCAAGCTCCGATTTATGGCGTCTACAGGGCTGAGGCAGCCCTTACGGGGTTCTCTAAGGGAGCGATTTCTAGACGTGTAATCGGTGGGGCTGCCCGTGTTTACGCTGAGTTATTTAGAATGCCGAGAGAGGTGAGGGGGAAGCATACATAATGCGATCTGCGCCTTCAGAGATAAGCTTGCAGATTCCAAGCTTATGAGGAGAGAGAATGTTAAGGTGGTGGAGGAGGGAGGGCGGGTAACTGTTCACGTCAAAATGTGTCCACACACTATGCTATGTCTTGAAATGGAAAGAAGAGGGGTGCGGTCTTGAAATGGAAAGAAGAGGGGTGCGCGCCGTCTTCGGTGGGGTAGCATGCACCCAGCTCTTATTCTTCATTGGAGTTCTAGAGAGGCTATTTAAAACTACTGTGGACTCGAAGAAGCTTAAGTGTGATCTACCCAACTGCGACTTCACCATTCTTCCCTTCGAAAGGTAGCTGACAGGTGGCTGTAAGTGGAAGGAGTTCTCCCAACGGAATTAACAATTCATCACGTACGATTATGGCGTGTACCAGCTACCTAAGGGGTAGCAACAAGTTACCTTAGCTATGCTGCAACTTTTCACGTTTACCTTTGATTTTACCCCATTCGACTAGTGCTTTTAGGGCTTTAACCGCCCTTCTGGGAGTCGGGTAAACCGGGATCTTTGCTTCTAGAAGGATTTCATGGGATTTCTGGGAGAATGCCCTTGAGGCGAGCCAGCATACTATCATTGGCTTACCGTAGGAGCGCACAGTTTCCGCGGCTTCAACTATGTCTCTCGCTAGGGTTATGGCTGGCTCATCGACGGCTGTTGTGACCGTTAGAAGCAGGGCGTTAATCCTTGTTTCCCCGCATAGCACCCTGAGGCACTCCTTGAAGAGGGAGATGTTTAAGATTATCTGCCCGGTTACGTCTAGAGGGTTCTTTGCGGATGCGAAGCTGGGGAGGATCCCCCTAAGCTTGTTCTCTGCGTCGCCGTCTAGCTCGGGAACCTCCAAGCCATACTCCTCGCACAGGTCAACCATGACCGAGCACATGGCTCCACTAGTTGAAATTATAGCTACACCGTTACCTGACGGCGCGGGCTGCCAAGCTAAAGCCATGGGGAAATCGAAGAAGTCCTCAAAGTCGTCCACGCCCAGGACGCCTAGCTTCTTGAATAGGGGGGTGTAGTCTTCGGGTGGCTTAAGCCCCGTATGCTGCTTAACAAGCTTCCTTGCCCTCCTAGAGCGCGCACTCCAGAAAACCACGACTGGTTTACCGCTTGAAATAGCCCGAGACACCGCACGGGAGAAGCCTTCAACGTCTTTGATGGATTCTAGGAAAACCGTTATGACGCTTGTGTGCTCGTCCCCTGCTAGAAAATCTAGAAAGTCTGGTGTTTCTAGGTCGGCTTCATTTCCTGTTGAAACGAAGCGGCTCACGCCCAGCTTGAGACTCCACATGTGGGTGAGGGCTGAGCCGCCGATGGCTCCACTTTGTGAGATCACGGAGACGTTACCTCTTAGCGGAGCATCGGGGATCATAATGCTTGGACTGAACGTTGCACAGAGGTTAGCTGGAGTGGAAACTACGCCTTGAGAGTTCGGCCCGAGAATACGGATTCCTGCACTCCTCGCAAGCTCAACGACTTGTTCTTGGAGGTCTACGTTTCCGGCTTCAGCGAAGCCCGACGAAAAGATAATTGCCGCCTTAACTCCTTTCTCGGCGCAGTCCCTGATTATCCCTGGAACGGTTGACGCGGGAGTTAGGATGCACGCTAGGTCCACGTCGCTTGGAACATCCTTAACGGAAGGGTAGCATTTCATGCCTAAAACTTCGCTTTCCTTTGGGTTAACAGGGAAAACGTTGGTGAAGCCATGCTCTAGGAGGAGGCGGAGGACGATGCTTCCAAGCTTAGCTGGATTCGACGAAACACCCACAACGGCGACCGAGCGAGGGTTAAGGAGGAGGCTAACAGCTTCAGACAAGGCCTATCACCTACAAAAATTTGATAAGAAGATGTATTTAAGTATCTGTTGTGGAGGAGAAATTATTGAGTGAGGAAGCCCTTGCCTACCGTCAAATGGTTCTAAACGTTGAGGAGGGGGCCAAGCTCCTCGAAGATAAGAGAAGAGAAGTGGAGTCGTCTTTTCTTCTTAAAGCGGTTAAAGTAAGGGAGTTTAACAGGGAGAAGGACGGGAGGGCATTCATCGAACTTTTCAACAAGGTTTTTCAAGCGTCACCTGACCCCTACCTGCCCCTTAAAGGGGAGGAAGTAGACGAGATCCCCGAGGAAGGGTTTTTCGTAGCTGAAATTAACGGGAGGATTGTAGGGTTCATAATAGCGTTCGTAACTGGCGGCGGGAAGATTGGTGTGATCGGCGTTATAGGTGTTGACCCGGACTATCGCAGGATGGGAATAGCGACCGCTCTCGCCGTTAAAGCGGCAGAATACCTCATAGAGAAGGGAGTAGAAAAAGTGGTTACTGAGGTTTACGTAGACAACATTTCATCCTATAACCTGATAAAGTCTTTCGGGTTCAAGGAAACGGCGATTGCGGTTTACGGTATAATGGAGGCAGCATGTAAAAGGCACCCGATTAGGACACGAAGTGCCACACGCTAACCGGAGCAATTCCATCACTTACATCAAATCATTAAAAAAGAAAAAAAGATAGGGTTTGATTTTAAACAAAGCCGGGTTTTAGGCGAAAAGATTTTATTCTAGAGGATGCAAGGTAGTGCCGAGAGGTCTAAGGGAGATGGGAGAGGATGACCAGAATAGCGATCGTTGGGATAGGGCAAACTAAGTATGAAGATATCGAGAAGAAAAGACACCAACCCTACTATGACATGGTCTTCGAAGCTACAAGGAAAGCGCTGGATGATGCGGGAATAGAGAAGGGCGAGGTGGACACTGTTGTGGAGGCAGCGTACGACTTAATTGATGGGCGGACGATCTCCAACATGTACCTGTGCACTGCAGCGGCAGGATACCTTAAAGACGAGTCAAGGGTGGCTGAGGATGGAACATTTGCCTTAGCCTACGCGTACATGAGAGTTGCATCAGGAGAGTTCGACGTAGCTGTAGTGGCAGCGCATGGAAACAGGGAGGGGCCAATGGAGCTTATCTCAAACTACATTTTCGATCCGTTCTTCTACAGACCTATAGCGGCAAACTATCTAGCTGGGCTAGCCATGCAGGCAACGAGGTACATGGCAAAGTACGGTGTAGCAGAGGAGGAGGCAGCGCAAGTAGTGGTTAAGAACAGGG
>JAPDJY010000040.1:0-24805 GCA_029258835.1 Thermoproteota archaeon
TTAAAACTTCTCTGCCGACCAGCACTTCCCCCGTTAGGAGTTCTGGCTCGACTGGAATGTACACGCGCACCGCTCCTACTGGGATGTATCCTCCCGCATGGTAGAAGGAGGCTTGAGCTTCATATACTTCGAACTCCGATGAGCCGTAGAGTGGGTTCTCCAGCTCGGTCTTGAAGAGCGGGTTCAGCCCCTCAAACAGCCTCACCACCTCGAGGTTTGGGTAGATCCCACCATCAAACCCGGTGTCAACCACTGCTGGGCCACGTGCCCTCCTCCTGCCGACGGTCAGGGCAAGGTGAATTACGGGGATGTCCGGCAGCTTTTCCCCGTAGTGTGTGTAGCCGTCCTCCACGAAGCTGTAAGAAATTTTCACTCCTCCACCTCCTCGAGAACCCACGAGCCAACTCTCCTGCCTCTATTTCTAGGAGACCTAAACCTCGGAAAAGCCGAAGTTCTGATTTTCCAGAGAACCGTCGGGTAGCCAGCCTCTCCACCTTCCTCTCCAAGTCTCTCCTCAAGTATTCGCGAAATAAGCTCGCTTCTGCTCATCCTTGCCCGGCTGGCGGCCTCATCAATCTTTCTCAAAAGCTCCTCGGGAACGCTGATACTAATTTTCCTAGAGACCATTATACCACCAAGTAACACCAAGTAATACCAAGATATAAGCGTTACCAGAAAAGACTGTTGGTGGTGTGTGGCGTCGTCGAGAAGAGGGTTATAGAAACTCGTAGGAAATAGTCTTCTCCACATTAATGCTGGTGGGCTCTTAATATCAACGGTCACTGTACAGACGCCGCTCTTCGGCACCGTAATCGACTTCAACGCTTGGTTTGGCTCGCTGAGCAGCATAGTGTGCTTGATTAAAGGGGAATAATAAACACGGTAGGCGCTTCCCAGCGTTCACGGGAGAGAAGTATGCTACCAGTAATTGATGGTTTTTCAGGTGGTAGCATAACTCTTACATCATCCTTCCTCATGTACCAATTCCGTCCACGAGGATCAACTTATGCTTCTGAAAAACCCCTACGCATACTACTTCCCCGTTTAAAGGAGAGAATGACACTACACTATACTCTACCACAACGTACCACTCTAACTGACGAAGCTTCAAATACCATTAGGATCACGATCACATCCTGTTTCGGCGTTGATCACTATTACTTTTACTTTTTTATTTTAGTTGCTGGGAGGGTGCTTGAGGCGAAGATAACCAACAAACCATAAATGTCTCCATTTTCCACCTTAAATTGCTGAGCGGTTAACGCCGTTAAACAATGCATGCTCAGCAATGGCTTGTTGTGGAGATATGTTAAAAGGTTTTCGAAGGCTGCCGTGGTTTAGCAAACATCTGAGTGCTTGCTGCCTGGAAAAGTTAAGGGAGGATTGGGCAAACAACGGTGGTGGGTTACTTAGCTTTTAAGGCGTGTTCGTCTGCGATGCCAACACCTGTAAGAGTCTAATGGCAGGGCTCATGTTCAGGAAGATGCTTGCCGACCGAAAAATTGAGTGGGTTAAGATGTGCTCTGGGGTGGCTTCCCTAGGATGGATGCATGGCTTCACAGGACGTCATCTTGCCGCCCGGGGGGAATCTAGGTTCCCGGGAGTACTGTTTCCCAAGGACGCCGAGAAGCATGGGAAGCTAATCGAAGAGGTACGCCTATCCTAACAATGGCCGGAAACCAGAAGGAACAGCTTAAACATGGATGATGTTAAAGGAAAAGTATACACTCTGAAAGAGTGCGTTGGAGAGGGAGGAGACATAGAAGACCCTATGATGCTGAGGGGGATCCATCCGCCTAGAGGCTGAAATTAGGAAATGCCTAGGAAAACTAGTTGAGAAAATTTCATCGATGATGGGAGACGTGTGAAGCGGAAAGGTGTTGCCGCAACTCTCCTCATATCCCTTAAGGGTCTGTTATGGCCGTTTCCTTCCCTCTAAAACCATCTTCCCTTACCATATTGTGGGGTCGAAACCAAAACCTTGCCTTTAACGTAAACGTGACACATACTATGATACCAACTTTCACTTAGACTTGGTTCAACGCAAACTTTACCTTTACATCCACGTCATCCGTCAACGTTTCCCTCATAGACTCAGAGAATTACGAAAGATATCGGAACCGGGGAAGAATAAAGGCCTCTTTAACGTGTTCGTAACAAGCACAAGTAACGTTTAGCGGAAGTTGCACAACCGGCAAAGCTGACACGTACCGCCTCGTATTTGAGGCCCTTCCTCTCTACTGCTACAGTGAACCTAACACTTAACAGGGAATTGTTAAGAGTTCTTCCCATCCAGTACAGACCTAATTTCATCGGTCACGTGAACCCTACGGAGGTTACTTGCCAGACAAGAAACAGTATGATAGCTTATAGGCGTGCTCCTGCCGGGCTTCCCTCCTCCCTAAAAGTGATGATTTTAGGGGAGGCTTGATCATGGTAAGTGAAGGGTTAGGGATTTCCTGGACAGAATAGCATGTTCTTGGAATTGCCTGATGAGAACGCGAGATTAACTTACCTCCCTTTTCCTTGAGGAATTCGAGAAGAAAAGAGAAAAGAAAGTAAATAGGCGTTTAGGAGGGGCATGAAAAAGAGGAAATCCGGGCTTCTGTAGTTGTCCCCGCCTCCTACTGGTGCATGTTTAACCTCCAAGAGCTGTTGAGGCGGATTATGTTCAGCTAACCGGTCATTCGCCCGGCTTCGAGAGTAAGGATCCTTCCATTTAAGAAGGAGGTTGGTTGTTGGGTTTCATAGTCCCCGTGATGGCTAGGTTTTTGTAGATGATTAGGCTGGTGCTTTGGGGGAGCGTGGCAAAATCGTCGAAAGAGGGCAAATCCACAAAAGCAACATTGTAAGGGTTTTGAAGGACGTTAGAGGGGGCTTGTTTGGCGTAGAGCTTTTACGTTGGAAGGCTTAGACGCGTGGTAGTTAGTCCTTCAGATGTAAATCCTGAAGCGTTCCCTGAAATAGTGGATGAGCTCATTCCCTAGGGAGCTGAAGCCGGGGCAGACGTAACCATCGAAGGCGAAGTAGTCGATGCCAGCCCGGTAACCCTCCTCGACAGGGCTGACGGCGGAAAGGGAAGATGTCCCGCCAGAGTAACCGACGAAGAAATGCCTGTCAGGCGGCCTCTTGGGATGGGCAAGCAGTCAAGGGGGCTCTGCTCAAGGCAAGTGGCAGAGTCCGCCTAATTAGTGGTTATACCCGGAAGGAGTAAGCGGAGAAGTCGAAGTGATGGCCAAAGCCGGTGGGTGGAGGTCATCAGTAGAGGGGAGGCCGTCACGGAAAGGTATATTCTCATCTCCCAGCTACGCCCCGGAATGTCCTCTGTAGACGTGATAGTCAAGGGTTGCAGCTAAAAAACCTGAGAACATTCACTGAGCCACATGACGGAAGCCTCGGAGCCGCCGCAGACCTTTACGTAACGGGTGGAACAGGATGAACGCGCATAAGCCTGTGGGACGCACACACGAACTCCTCTCAAAAATCAAAGTAGGAGACCTGCTAAGAGTCAAGAACGCCTACACACGGAAGGACGTATTTGGACTACCTCAACGCCGGAAGCGAGCCATAATAGACGTCAACCCCCAGACACCCCAAAGACACCGTCCCACCCGTAGAAGAATGCAAGGTTAAGCTGGAAGACCTTGTGAAGAAGAACAGCAACCATAACTCCATCACTTCGACTCGGCTCAAACATTCTTAAATAAGCAGAAGCAATGAGGGCGACAGGTTGACGTGCACGCAGCCGCCGTCCCTGAAAGCCTAAACACCATTATCAGGATGCTGTAGAACCGAAACACGTCCAAGCTACCTACAGTTCACAGCGCCAATCCTACTTTAAGGCTATCAGGACGCTCACCAGCACGGTGAAGACGGACATCAACAACCCGAGAATAGTGAAGTAGAGACGCAGAGAACGATAAAGCTCCTCAAACCTCCTATCCACAGCCTCGAACCTCTTGTTCACGTCCTCGAACCTCCTGTTCACGTCCTCGAACCTCCTGTTCACGTCCTCAAACCGCTTGTTTACGTCCTCGAAGCGCTTGTTTACGTCCTCAAACCTCCTGTTAACGTCCTCGAACCGCTTGTCCATGTAGCTTACCAGCTCCTCGAACCTCCTGTCCATGTAGCTTACGACCTCCTCGAACCTCCTGTCCATGGCCTCGAACCTCTTGTTCACGTCCTCGAACCTCTTATCTACTGCTTCAAACCTCTTGCTCATCGCCTCCACCAGGAGTTTTATGTCTTCCTTGGTTGCCAGGTTTCTCAGTGGGAGAGCCCTCTCAAGCTCCCTCCTGATGAGCTCCAAGACCTCAAGCCTCGCAGCATCACTCAAACCCATAAAGCCACCCTCCAGTATCTACTTTTAACAAGGAAAGTTTAAGCTTTTTGAATGTACGAATTACTGTTCTTTAGCCTACATGTGTCTCTTGGTGAACTCCTCTATTTTCTGGTAGTATTTTTCTCCTGCGACCATCCACAGGTTGTTGTGGTCTGCTCCCGGGATTATGAATAGTTCCTTTTCCTCTGCCCCGGAGTTTTCGTAGAGTTCTAGTGCCTCGCTGACAGGTATAAGGGTGTCGTTCTCGGCGTGGATGATCAGGGTCGGCGTCTTAACCTTTCTTATCTTCGCCTTGTTTGACGCCTCCTTAAGCCTCCTCCTCAGGTTCTCTCTGACCCTTACTCCGAAGAGGTCTAGGAGTAGGGTGAAGGTGTTGGCGACGCCGCTCTCAACTATTAACCCTTTAATCTCGTCCTGGTAGTGGTATGCCAGCTCGATTGCTGGGACGCTTCCAAGCGACCTCCCCATGATGAAAAGGCTTCCCTCCCCCTCACTTGCAGCCACCTCCTTGAACTTTTCGAAGACTGGGTGGGCGTCGCGGAGAAGGCTGGTTATCGTCGGTACCCCTCCGCTCACACCATACCCCCTATAGTCCGCCACGAAGAGGCTGATCCCCCTGCCAGTGAAGAACGGTGAAACGTGGTCATAGTCTCCAGCCGTTTCGCCGTTTCCATGGAAGTACAGGATGGAGGGGCCACTCCTCCCGCAAGGGTAAAACCTGCATCCAACCCTAACACCTTCCCCCACGTCAACCATAACGGTTAGCCCACCGCTAGCCCCGAAATCCCTCCGAGGGTAAAAAATGAACCTCAAAACCTCGGGCCGGTCAAGGAACGACAAGTCATAATCATGCAAACCAATCACCCCCTGCGACGAAACCTAGTTTCACCCTCACGACCATTTCATGTAGAGATTTATGCCCATTTACGGCTGCCTTCGGCCGAGCACCCCGGAGGAGAAGTCATTTGTGTTCCTCCTTCAGGTAGGCGATGTGCTGCTTGAACATCCTTGCGAACTCTACTTGGTCTGGTGATGACGAGTGGACTTCTATCCGGGTGAAGCCCAGCTTAATGTACTCCTCTATCTTCGGCAGACAGTCCTCGACGTCCGTGCAGACAACCCACCTCTCGGTTATGGCTTCTAAGGGTAGCTCCTCCCCTTTCCGCTGGATTACCCTCGGGTCGCAGATATTCCCCGTGAAAGCCTCCCTTATCAGGGTTCCCCTCCACCTCCCAATCCTCCTCAGGGCTGCATCATAGTCTACATCGTAAGACACGAGGAACTCAACGCCCCTGTCAACCTCCTCCGGAATCCTGCCGGAAGCCCTCACACCGTCCTCGAACGATGAAAGCACGGCTCTCAACCTCCCCCTTGGAAGGGGGAAGGTGTAGAGGCCGTCACCTATCTCCCCTGCAACCCTCGCCATCTTGGGCCCGCTTGCAGCCACGTGAATCCTAGGAGGCGGATCAGGCCTAGTGTACAGCTTAGCGTTCAAGAGCCTGAAAAACCTCCCGTTAAAACTTACGAAATCCCCCTTCCAAAGCATCCTTATAACCTGCACGGCCTCCCTCAAAATTTCAACCCTTTCACGGTATGGGGGCCAGTTTAGGCCGAGGGGGATCTCGTTCATGGCTTCACCCGTCCCCACGCTTAGAAACGCTCTGCCGCCTGATATGCGGTGAAGGGTTGCGAAGGACTGGGCGACTATCCCCGGGTGGTACCTTGAGAAGGGGGACGTGACGCCTGTCCCAAGCTTAACCCTTCTCGTTACGGACGCTGCGGCGGCCAGCAGGATCCACGCCTGCGAGGACTGGGCCCCCGTATGGAACCAGGGGTGAAAGTGGTCACTGGCCGTCACGAAGTCAAACCCTGCATCCTCGGCAGCCCTGACCTGTTTCAGCAGCTCCTCGGGAGGGTACTCCTCGGTTACAGCTCGAAAACCGATCTCCAACCTCACCTATCAGCCCCCCAGCTCGCAGGCAGCCGTTTAACATAAGTATCTTAACAGGAGACGCTTAAAAAGTTAAAGTGGCTGTAAAGCCTTCCGTTCGGAAGCTGGAACCTATGTGGGTTTAAAGGATGGCATGCTTAGAAGGATGCCCCCGGCAAGTCATCGACGAAGAAGCTGGAGATGGAATATCTCCGGGTGCGCTGCCTATCCTAGATGATGGAGTAAGGGAGGCACTTCAGCTAGTATGCTTTCCTTTCTTCATTCCTTCGTTTCCCTCGTTTAAACGCTTCAAGCCACTTAGCTACCTGAACAGTTGCATCCACGTACCTCCCGGCTGCATCAAACCGCTCTACGTCCGCCGTGCGGAGCTCGCCTCTAAGTGCTCCGCGATGGCTATGTAGAAACTTCGGCGGGAACCCCGACCTGATAACGATCGCCGGCGAGTCTGCTGGCGGCGTGAACATATACTCTCTTCTCACGTCACCCTACGCTAAGCAGGAGTACTTTGATAAGGGAAATCATCTCTTCCATAGAGCTGTAATTCAAAGCGCCGGGATAATCCCCCTGCCAAAGGAGGTAGCTGTCCTCTCCGCATACAACCTGCTAGTTAAGCTACTGGTCAAGCGGGGGATAGCAGACGGCACGTGTGAAGCCTTAGAAATGGTTATGAGGGCATCGGACGAGCAAATTAAAAGCTGGCTTATGGAGACGCCTATGGAGGAGCTCTACGAGGCTCTTAGAGCTGACGGAGAGCCGCCAAGTCTGCTAGCCATGCCGTCATCGTTCATGGACGGCCACGTCATAGCCAGAACCCGTACCTCAGCTGGTTAAAGGAGAGTACGTTAAGGTGCCAGTCATCATCGGCTGCTGCAAGGAGGAGATCAAGTACATGATGTCTGAAATGCTCTGCGACCCTGAACTCTACAGGAACGTGACGTTCGGCCACTACATACCGGAGAACATCTCAGAGTACCTAGACTACATACGTCCATGGCCTGACGAGCTCGCTCCCTACCTAGACTGGGTGCTAGTAGGCGCATACGACCTCATCGCTAAGGCAGGCTCCAAGGTCTGGGAGATAGTGGGCGTTGACATACCGGCGTACCTCATGAGCCTCCACCAGCGTGACGTCTACGTCTACAGGTTCTGCTGGAACCAGGAGCCTAAACCACTCAACCTCCTTGTTGGGGCATGCCATGGAAGCGACATAGCGTTCATATTCGGCAGCGTCGGGGAGGGTGAAGGCTTCCCACTCTGCAACCTCGCGTGGACTAGGGAAAACGAGCCCGGGAGGAGGGCGCTGTCGGACGCGATGATAGCGTATTGGAGCAACTTCATGCGCTATGGAAACCTAGGAGACCCCGACGGCGGCTGCCTGTGGTGGGAGGGATTGCCAGACTGGGACAACTACAGGGCTTGGTTCGGCTGTGAAAGAATAATATTCGACGCAGCAAACACGAGAGCAGTCATCTACATGGTCTACAGCATACTGTAACAACCCCACTTTTTTACTTTTACATTTTACATTTCTTGGTGGGCTGCGGGTCGCTAAGAGGTGGATGATGGTTGTAGCTAACCTTCAACGTTCCCACTGTCGTCCTCCATGCAGGCATCTCCTACAAGTGCTACGCCGCCTTCAAGCTGGGTGTTTTCCGAGGGATGAGGGTGGGCTGCTTTAAATGTTTAAACGTGAGAGGCCTGTCGAGGTGTAGCTATCACCCCGCGTTTAAAAGGTACAGACGGCTCCGTCATTCCTAAATTGGATCCCACCCGACGCGCGGTACGGGTAAGCAGCACACCCACGAAGCAAACCATGGCTTCATCATCGCCTCCACGGTTACAAACGTGAATTGGACGCCTGATCGACCATCAGCCGTGGCTCCTCCACTAGCCCTAAAAGTTGGTTGGAGGGAGGAGGGAGCCTAGGTGTGGGCGCCAACGGGCATGCCGCCTCTCGCATCCTTGAAACGCTTGTACCAGTACATTTTCGATATCGCCTTTGCCGCTCCTTGAAGGGAGGAGTAAACGGGGAGCCCCGCTCCTTGAAACACTCTAGCTATCGCCAACTCTGTTTCGTGATAGTAGCTGGAGTTCACCACCATGAAGACCGGCTTCCCATGCTCTTCCACGACGTGCCTGCAGGAGCTGATCACCACATCAGCCATAGCCCCCATCCTATCCAGTCTGTTCCTTGCGTACGCATGGAAGGACTCGGGCTGTATCTCGATCACAACGCTGTTTACGTTGTTGTCCGAGGCAACCGCGTCCAACGCGTCAAACAACTTCCCCCTCGAGAAGGCCATCCATGCGTCAAGCGGGTTCTTGATGCTTGACCCGGCGACCGGGATGAAGCTTCTAAGCCTCCTCTGCGTTTCCTCGTCGAACCGGGGAACCCTCAACCCGTACCTGGCGCATATGTCCGAGTACACGACGCTTGACCCGCCGGAGTTGGTCACTATCGCAACCCCCCTCCCCTCCGGAGGCTTAGAGTATAGGAAACCTACAGCCACGTCGAGCAAGTCGTCGAAGTCGTCGACTTGGATCACTCCTGCCTGCTTGCACAATCCATCCCAAACCTTCGCCGAGCCGGCTAGGGAGCCGGTGTGGAAGGCCGCCGCCCTGGCACCCTCCTCGCTCAGCCCACCCTTAAGGATCACCACGGGCTTCCGCATGCAGGTTTCCTTTAACAGCTCCAGCAACCCGTCCGTCTTCTTGAAGCCCTCCACGTACGCTAGTATAATGCTGGTCTTAGAGTCGTCCTTGAGGTACTCTAGGAAGTCCGCGAAGTCTAGGTCGCATGCGTTGCCGTAACTCACAACCTTGCTGAACCTGACATTTCTGAGGCGAGCCTTCAAGACGACCGTTACAGCCCTCCCACCGCTCTGTGACAGGAAGGCGACCGGTCCCGGCTCGTCGGGCTGGTCATGGCTGAACCTGAGCCCTGACTCCGGGCAGTAAACCCCCATGCAGTTAGGGCCTATGATCCTGAAGCCCCCCTGCCTGGCTATCTCAACCAGCCTGTCCTCAAGGACTCTCCCCTCCTCCAACCCCGTCTCGCTGAAGCCCGACGTGAATATGTGAACAGCCTTAACCCCCTTCTCTGCGCAGTCCATGAGTATGTCGGGTGTCTGCTTGGCTGGGACGGCGACGACGACGTAGTCCACCCTCTCCGGTATGTCGAGCAGGCTAGGGTAGCTCTTCAAGCCTAAGACCTCATCGTAGTTCGGGTTGACCACGAACACCTTGACCCGTCCGGCTTCCACCATCGACTCAACATAGTAGCTCACGTTCCTCTCCGACGCGCCGACTACAGCCACGCTCTCAGGGTAAAACACCTCGTCGAGACCAGGCACCTGCACCACCTCGAGCACCCGCCGCACTGTATGAATTCACAAAAAAGACGGAAATTTTTATTTTTATCGGATAATCAGAGTTGACTTCCACAACCATTACGAGGAGTGCAGCCCTTCTCCTCCTCCATCCCACCCAACGGCCGCCTCAACGGTGCCGGATGGTTTACGACGCGCCGCCTTAGGGCCCGTGGAGCCGGCTGGGAACGCGTAGACGTCAACCTGCCCTACACGTATGGGCAGCATCGACCGGGGCGGTTGGCTGCGTAGGAAACGTACCTATGTTTCCCGCCTCCTTCCTTTTTTATTGGTGACGTGGATGGGGGGATAAGGAGGCCTAAAGAGTTTTTCGGGATGTTCTCCCTGCTAGGTTTGACCCCGAGAAGGCGGCAGGGTTAAGCTGCACCATCCAAATGGATATTGACGGTGGAAGGAGGAAAAATGGTACATCACCATCAGAGACCAGAAGCTTGAAGTCGCCCGGGGCATCCAAAACCTGACATCCTGATCAGGATGAAGGATAAGGGCTTCGTGGGCGTGATGAACGGGAAGATAACGGCGGAGCGGGCCTACATGATGGGAAAGCTGAAGTTTAAGGGGGCCTTGGCTTGAGTACGAAGCTGAGAGATTACTATTCACGTTTCGACGTGGAGCGGATGGTGTTCATCTGCCCGGCATGCTTAAACATGTTCGAAAACGTGTACCCCGAAAGGTTTGGCATATACTTCAACTTTGAGAAGGTGTCCCTTTGGCGATGGCTGCTTGAGCATAGGAATGAGTTCGATTTCAAGCCGCTCGGCGTCAGCGTAGCGATGCACGACTCCTGCCACGGGCGGATGCTCGGCGAATCCTTCCAGAGAGAGGTTAGGGAAGTCCTCAGGCTCTGCGGAGTACAGGTGGAGGAGAGCGTTGAAGCCCTAAACCTCGGCTACTGCTGCGGGATAGGTGCGGCGACGGTCAGGCTGTCCCTGCTCGACATAGTTAAGACGGGAGTCAAGGCGCTCCGGGCGGCGAGGAAGGCAAGGGCAAGCGAGCTTGCAACATACTGCGACGGCTGCCTCCTAACGCTTTCAGCAATAAAACTCTTAACCCCGATCCGCCTCCCCGTCCGCCACGCACTCGAATACGTGATAGCGTCCATGGGAGGAAGTGTACCCTCAAAACACAGCAGGCAGGCTGCGAAAATTGTCTATGGTCTGCTGCTAAACGTCACCCCAAAGTACCTCTCAAGGAAACGCTTCAAAGTGGCAGAGAACCTAACAGGAACCGTACTCGTATGAAGCGACACGCGATCCTGTTGCACAGGCGACGCCCCTCTTCTCCGTTCACCCTTCAACCCCCTCGTCTTCATCCCGGCTGCTCACCGGGTGGAGGGTGCGACGTCCAGCAGCGAGCCGACGGGGAGAGGCTCACAGCCAGCAGGGGGAGCCGCAGCCAGCTTTCCTCCGTCGGCTACACCGGCGAGAGTGTAAAACTGCCCGTGGAGGGAGGGGGAACGCTGTTAAGGAGGCAGAGTGCGTAGCGAAGATGGAAGCGTGAATAAGCGTAAACGGAAGAGAAGTCCAAAAAAGAAGTCTCGTTGAAAGCCGATGTTTCAGTGGCTGCCTCCTGCCCTCCGCCGGGGTCTTGAGGTGCGCCGTCTTCGACCTCCATCGAGGACTTTGCCGCCGACCCCGGCGTTTTCGGTTGTTTTGCTGCTTGCCTATCTGGTCATCGTAATCGTTGCCGCCGTGAGGGATGTAGCCATCGTCGTCAACCCCTCACTGCTTGAAGGCGGATGGAAGCTGAAAATGCATGCCACGGCCATCACCGCTCACTCAGCTCTTCCTTAAGCCATTTCAGGGCTGTCCTAGCCCTTGCATCCAGCTCCTCGGCTATCCTCCTTGAAACCTTGAAGTGCATCAGCTCTTTAAGCTTGAATATTTTCTCGTCGAAGTGTGCCATGCTCTCCTCAACCGTTCTGCCAGCTTGGTAGCCGTGCTCGAAAACCCTCAGAAACCCCACAACGCCCAAGGCGTCCAGCTTGTCGGCGTCGCTCAGGACCTTAGCCTCCACGCTCAACGGCTCAACACGCCTTCTCAATGCATAGCTGTAGCTGTGGTACTCGACGGCGTTAACCACCAGCCTGACGAACCACTCCTCGCACCCTCTCTCCTCGAGGAAGGAGCGGGCTATGAGCGAGGAGTAGTACGCGTGCGGCTCCCCAAGCGGCCTGCCGACATCGTGAAGGTAAACTGCCGTTTCGAGCAGCTCCCGGTTAATACCTGGAACCTCGCCAGCTATGACGTTAGCGTACCTCATGACGCGCTCCACGTGCGGGTAGCCGTGCGAGAACCCGCCTCCAAGCAGCCTACGCGCCAGCTCCCTAGCATCATTAATCACGCTCTCCACGCCTCACCACTCCCACCAACTACCACATGCCACACCGCTCACTACTTGAGACGGCAAAGTAAATTCTAAAAAGTAGATTCTAATTAAAGTATGTTCTGGAATTTTCTTTCTTAACTTCTTAGAGGGGGAGGTTTTGTTGATTGCTTGAACCTTTGGGACGGGTAACGGTAGGAGAGTTCACTTCTATTTTTGGAGTAGTTAGGCGTTGATGTTGCCGTGGATGTAAGGGGTTTCCTACCTCCCGGTTTGAGTGGCTCGGGAAGGATGCGCTAAGGAGAGTATTAGAGTCTGCTGGCACGGAGCATGTCCGTTTTGAAGGGTTTAGGAGGATGCAGGGAAAGGGGTTGTGGGAGGTACATGGAAACCGAGGAGTTCAGGGGAGCCTTCGAGGAACTTTTAACACTGATTGAAAGGGAAGAGTGTTGTCATCTTTTGTTCAGAGAAGCCTTTCTTCAGGTGTCACAGGAGGTTCATAGCAGACGATTGCCCGGAGAGGTGTAAAGGTTTTTTCACGTAATTAAGGAGTGAAAGGTTCAGGAGCATAGGTTGAAAGCGTGTAGTGGAAAGGGGGGGCATGTTGAGGAGAAACATGGCAGGTTTTCCTGTGGAACTCCGATCAGGTTCCCTTCGGAGGGTGTTAGTTTAAGTGGGGTTGGTTGGTAGCTTTTGAAGTATGTGGCGAGTTAGAAGGGCTGAATGGGCATTTAAATGCGGGATGCGTTGTTTCCAAGCGGGCAGCCGAGTTGCTGGTTGGAGCATGCCGTTAAACTTCCATGTAGGTGCTTCACCACTACCCTTCGAAGGCCGCGCATAAACCTCTCAATCTAAAGGGAGGAAACGAAAATTTATGAAATCTCATAATGGTAAGTGTTCTTCCTTCTCGGTGTTGAAGGCCTCTTATTTTGTAATCGCTACTGCTTGGATGGCCGCGCCGCTCAAAATATTTCTCTATTTCCTTCCATAGTTTGCGGTGGTGATAGAAATAAGCCGCCGAAGCCGGCAGCTCCTCACGTAAACGTGGAGGGAAACCTGCACGAAGCAGCGTTAACTAGGATTCACGTGGAGGGAGGGCTACCAGCAGAACCTTGGAGAAACTGGTGGGAAAACGGAGCCGCCAAATCCGATAGATTCAACCGTTTAACCTTCATGGCTGAAACCATGCCTACGAGGTTTAGGGGCACCTTCTTAATCCTCCAACTCGACAGGTTCTCCTTAGGTCGAGTGCTAAGGGTAGTCTCCGCTATCAGCTGACGCATAAGCCTCGTCACGGGGCAAGCTACCCCTCATTGACGTGATAAGAGCCATGATGGGCTATGAGAGCGACGTGCCACTCGTCCCTAGGGGCCCCATGAAGGAAATAAAGAAGGTTAAGAGTCTTCCGGTAAAGGAATGGGAGAAGGAAAGAATGCTCTAGGAAAATGCGGTGGAAACCCTGAATCCTGAAGTTATAGCTGCCGCCGGCAGCCCTCGCTTCTGGAGCAGCAGCCTACCTCCGCTTGTGGAAACTGGAAACTGTAACCGTATTTAGAGGAGTCCAAGCTTTTCCAGGTCTTCAGCTACGTCCTTGAGTCCTAGTTCTATCAGCTTCTCCTTCGTTGGGATCCCCTTCTCCACGTTCCATCCCCTCTCGTCGTAGTAGTCGTCCAGTAGCCCGTACGCTATGTCCCTGGTGATCTCCACTTTCTCGTAGTAGTCTAGGTGTAGTGGCTTCTCGAACCACTTCTCGGGGAAAACGTCGTCCTTCCTCGTGAATCCCTCCATCACGTTAATGGCCTTTTCAAGGTTGAATATTCTCTCGGAAGCGGTCATAAGCTCCTCTCCGCTCACCTCGAATCCGGTCGCAGCCGAGTATAGGTCAGCGAACGTTTCCAGCGAATAGAACCTGTTGATCTGCCCTCTCCCACAGGTTCCAAGGCTTCCGCAGATGTAGAGGAACTGCTGCGCGTACTTAGTCAGTCTTCCAACGTTTATAGCCATCCCCTCCTTCTCCGTTAGGATTCTCTCCTGAGCGTCCTTTGGGATCCCCATCCTGTCGAAGTGCCGTTTAATCCAGTCTAGAGGTCTGCCAAAGGTGAAGTATAGCGGCGACGAGCCCCCCGGAGCGGAGGCTGGCCCCCTCGGATGCACAACCATTCCGAGCTCGAAGGGGGTGAACGTCTTCGAGAAAACGGGCCCTCTCACGCTCTGGTAGGCAACCATCCCCTTCACAACGCACGGGGCAAAATCCCCTGCCTTATCACCATACCTCTCAAGCACGTACTTGAAGCCCTCCGCCAGCACGTCCCCGAACCCACGCCTATACGTGATGTTGTCAAACCACTCCTTCAGCGAATCATAGTCGTTGAGCTTGATTGGGGGTCCTCCAAGCTCCCTGTCGGTTATCAGCCCGTTCTTATATAGGTTCTCGGTGAACTTTAACAGTTCGAACGTCTCAAACATGTCGAGGCCGTAGTCATCGAGAACGTCTGTTAAGCTTATGCACTCGTCATAGCCTAGGCCGCCGTAGAGATAGGGCAAGAGCGTGTTGACGAAGGCGCTAGCGTACTTCGTAAAGCCCTTAAACTTCCCCTTCCTAATTTGAAGGATCTCCTTATCGCCGATTGGACACCCGACGCATGCCACCCTAGCCATCTTAAACTCTAGGTAGCTCTCCTCCGGCACTATGCGCATGAAGTTTAGGAACCCCAGTCTCTGAGCGTCCTTACGCTTAGGGTAGCTTCGAATCCTCTCGTAGAGGCGGCTGCAGATCTCCTTGAACCTCTTGGGATCCGCCACCCTCACGCCTTTCGTCCCCTTCACGACGATAGCCTTAAGGTTTTTAGAGCCCATAACGGCTCCGAGCCCTCCTCTCCCGATCGTTGAAAGCTTATCGATGAAAGCCATGGAGAACCTGACTAGATTCTCGCCACCCTGCCCTATCGCTAAGACGCCAGACGAGCCCCCGTAGGCTTCCTTGAGCGTGTCTGTTGCTTTGCCTATGCCCTCCCCCCAAAGCGACCCGGCGTCTACGATCTCGGCTTCGCCGTCGCATATGCTAATGTAAACAGGCTTTTCCGCCCGTCCCCTTATAATTACGTGGTCGAACCCTGCATTCTTAAGCATGCAGCCGAAGTTTACTCCTCCACCGCCTCCCCATCCCACGGCCCCGTTAACAGGCAGCTTCGTCAAGCTGTAAACCCTCGACGATCCGGGAGCAGCCGTTCCCACCAGGGGTCCCACGCCTATTATGACGGCGTTCTCTGGTGAGAGAGGGTCTACTCCGGGTTTAACCAGGTCATACCACAGCTTAATGTTTACGCCTAATCCTCCGATAAAGCTACGGGCAACTTGTAAGTTCAACTTCTCCCTTTTCACCCTACCGGTGGTTAAGTCGACATCGAGGATTGAGCCAGCGTACCCGTAGTACTCCTCCATCCCTACACCTCCTCCACCTTCTCAAGCACGTCGTACATACAGTAATCCGCGCAGACGCCACATCTCACGCAGTCACTAGTGAAGCCGATCTTCGCTCCACCATCCATCCTCTCAACAACTATCCTCGCCTTCGACGGGTTAAAAACCTTCTCGTACGTGAACGAACACATCAACTGGCACAGCAAACACCCGACACACCTCATAGGATACGTCCTGATCTCAACTATCCTCAAGAAAATCAACCCCCCACGAATGCTGGTTCACACGCTTAAGACCTAAGTAAAAATTTAAATTTAAAGTTAATGTCGCCAGGCATCATGCAGCATCCGAACATGCACTTTTAAAGGTATTGCAGAGGTTGTGAAGGGTGGAAAGAAAAATTCCTACTGGGCGCCGCTCGCCCGCTCCCGGCGTTTTCCATGGCTTTCACCACGGTGTCGCAGCCGTCAGGGTCGCTATACCGATGTTGGCGTTAATCCCCTCAGCAGCCTCCATCACAGCTTTCCTGGCCTCCTCCACGGCTTTAACACCCCAAACTGCTCTAAAGGTTAGGCTGTAAGTTTACGCCTCCGAAGCCGATATAGCTATAGCCACGATTTCCCATCCTCTACGTAGACATACGCCTTACAAGGGGGCGTCTTCACCTTCACCGCGTAGTAACCTTGCTTCGCCCCCTGCACGCCACCGGGATAGCCAACAGCACTACTAAGCTCTTCCTGGACGCGGACATTTTCCACTTGTTATGCTTAAGTGGACGGTGAACTTTAACAATGACGCACACGCTAAATTTGGACTTAAATTTGGACTTAAATATACGGGTGAACAAGACGTGGCCATACTTGACTTACAACTCCCTCTCAACACGATAAAATTTGGCAACTACACCCTTTACGTTTAACATGCCGCTAGGCGGAACGGTCAGCTACTACAACGGCACCAGTTACGGCCCCTACACAGGCCACTGTAATGCAAGTGTAACCTTCCTTTACACCCGCCTGATCTACCTAAGGTTCAAGGCTTGTGGGATCGAAGCGGTGACCATGGCTGCTGGAACCCCTGACTGCTGGAAGATAACAGTTCCCAATTCAAGCGACCCAAACGGCGTGGATGGCTGCGTGCACCCTCCCTCAGCTAAGAACTACGTCAAGGCGGACATGACGACTTCGAACCGTGCTAACGAGTACCGCACAGTGATTGGAGCTGGCGAGTAAGGAAGGGTTTGAACCGCCCATTCCTCCGAGGCGTTTATCCTCCTCTTCATGCCTCCATACCTACGCTGTACGATGCTTTCCAGCAACAGCAGCGAACATAATGTTCCTTGGGGTGGAGCCGCGGCGGCTACCATTGGCGTGGAAGCAGCGGTTAGTAGCTGTTGCTGGACGCCGCACGCGAACCTAAACTCTTTTCCTTTCCCATGCGGATCCTTTCAGCCTTACGTGTCGG
Source organism: Thermoproteota archaeon (assembly GCA_029258835.1). Taxonomy (GTDB): domain Archaea; phylum Asgardarchaeota; class Jordiarchaeia; order Jordiarchaeales; family Freyrarchaeaceae; genus Freyrarchaeum. The sequence continues at coordinate 16,892 of JAPDJY010000040.1, forward strand.
CCTGCCCGGCTGCTTCGCAGCCCGACAACTCCCATCGCCAGACCTCTAAGTCCTGTAAACTAGCTACCTTTCTAGTTCTTCGGCCGAAGTTTTTCCATCATGCCCGCGCCCTCGCCGACGCCGGCCGCGTGGAAGGTGCTCGATGAGGAGAGAATGACGTTAACCTATTCCTGCGTGTAGACGAATTCGCATAGCTCGTCCCCCTCTCCCATCCTTCTAGGTCTTCTAAGGCGTATGTTCGGGTTTACTGTTTGAGCCCAGTTCTGGTAGATCGCCTCGCAGACCTTCCCACAAACCAAGGGGATCACGTGCTCCCTACCCGACTTCCTGATTGTCTCGAGCCATGGGCAGCGCCGCACCAGCATCACGGCCCTGTCGCTCCTGCAGACGGGAACCTCGAACTTCCACCCCTCCATTGTCCACCTGAGCGTGATGGTCTTCACCAACGTTTCAACGTCGCATCCCTTAACGCCGAACCACTTCATAACTCTTTTAGCGAGTATCCTCGCGAAGACGGACCAGACCTTAACGTCAAGCTCGGCTGCCTCCTCTAACCCGTACTTCTCCTCGACGCACATGAACCAGACACCATCTATTCCCGCGTACGCACTACGGAAAAACTCGGCGGCCACTTCAGGAGGAACCACGTTTAAGCCGCCGAAGCCCTTACCATGCGTTCCCCCGTTACCTCGCCTCTTACTTGACGAAGACACACGCTCCACCTCCACGTCCTCCCGTCCTTCAACATGTAAGCGCCGGGTTCAGGCGGCGCTTCAGCCTTCTAACGAACGGCTTCACCCCTAATATTTGTATCCGTTACACTTCAACGCACGATCCTCTTTAAAGGTTACTACGCGCTTCCTTCAAGAGGGAAGCTTCTCATCTATCATCTATCATAAAAGAGGTTCATGCGTTGATGACTTACACGTCGCAAACAGGGTTTCTGTTCCACCTGCCAGCCGTCACGTAGATCCCCATCGAAACCTCTCTAGTTCCTTGGGAATAGGGTTGAATGACGGCAGCATTACTTCCCCTCCTTCTGGAATGGTTGACCTAGCGTGGTTGCCCGTGAGCTTCCACGGCTACCGAACTTGGCGGCGTCTTTAAGCTTGAAGGCATGGCTCCTGAAGGGTGCCGCTTTTAACATAGGTTAATGACCACCATTAAACATTAGGGAACCCGTTTGGCGTTCCGGGCGTGTTAATCAGCCCCCTTCTCTCTCCGAACATCCTGTCGGCTTCCTCTTTAACCGCCTTTCTAAGTGCTTTAATCACCCTCGCAATGTTATCCATCCCGCGTGCCTCGCCGTCTAGGGCTTTTAGAAACCCGTATCCCAGCTTAGGGATCGATTTAACTCTTGCCATGAGCACTCTTAGCTCTTGGATGAAGCCGTCCAAGTCTATTTCTTCGCACACCTGCCCCAGCTTCCTCCTAAAATTTTCATGTGCCTTCACGTTGAGCATTTGGAGGGCCCTAAAGTTCACGGTTATCCCCCTGCCGAGAACGTGTCTGCTGAAGAGTTCATGCCAGCACACTATGTTGATTAGCTCTCTAAGCTGGTTTGCAACCTCCTCCTCACACCGTATGCTCTTGGTCACGTCGCTCAGGATAAGGTCAATGTTTCTTTTAAGGTAGTCGATTACGTGGCTCGCCGATGCTTCAACGTGTGCTCTCAGCTCGTGGGGGAAGGATTCCTCCTTCACGGAGTTGATGGTTGACTCAACTACCTTAACGATCATGTTTGCTTCACGCTGCGCCCTTACAGCATACTCAACGTAGTCCAGCACGTAATGGAGGAGAACACACTTGACACCGTCAGCACCGTGGCTCTCGTAGACGGCGACCACCGCCTTAGCCAGGGTTTTAGGGGCTGAAGGGCTAAAGTCGTGCAGGTTTACCACCTCACCGTCAGCCCCCCTCAACTCCCCCCTATCCACCAAAACATCAACGTCTAAGCAGACATCCACCTTCAGGCGTGCAAGCCTTACATGTTTCCGGTGGATAGGCCAGCTAGGCATTTAACCCTCCCCATGGGAAAAGGCACCAAATAGTATTTAAGCTTAAAGGCCCAGCAGGGAAAAAGGTAAGCACGGATGAAAGAGGAAAATGGAAAGAAAGTGTGGGGGCTAAAGATGCCCTCGGTTAGCTCCTCCCTCCAGTCATCCCCCTCTCCGGCAGAGCCGTGGTGTCCACCATAGCGCCTTGCTCAGCAAACACGTTCCCCCCGCAAATCTTAGAACATGTACTTCGCCACCCTTAGCATGGCGAACCCTGTTTCCTACGGGCTCCGACTTTGCGGGTTTACCTGATGCAGCTATTAAGGGCTCTCTCAGGGATCCTCCCTTCAAACCCACAACAAGAACTCGTGCAACGTTAGGGTTTTCCACCAAAGCCGGAGAGGCGCCTAGAACCCTCAGGAAGCCCTCGCCTAATGTGCCCGCAGCCGTTAATTTTTAGAATTCCCGCCTGCTTACAACGTTACAATGCAACACTTTAAGATTCAACGGTGATGAGGGGTTGCGAGGCGGCGGAGCGTCTACTCTTCCTTCCGAATGAAGGGTGAAATGGAGACATTTATTAAGGGGGTTCTCGATGGGAGGGGTGGAGGAAGAGGGAAATTGGAAGTAAGGTATAAGCCCATAGGCGTTATCCACTCCCCGTTTAAGAGGTTAAGGGGGATTCCAATACAGTCCGTGGCAGCTGAGGGGGTTCATGGGACGGTTGAAGTGTTCCCCGAATACGCTGAAGGCTTGAAGGATCTTGAAGGATTCTCCCACATCTTCTTAATCTACCACTTCCACATGGTGGGGAAGCCGTCGTTGAGGGTTAAGCCGTACATGGACGATCAGGAGCGCGGCGTGTTCGCGACGAGGGCTCCCGCCAGGCCGAACCCGATCGGCATCTCGGTGGTGCGCCTCCTAAAAGTAGAAGGAGTTCTCCTCCAAGTACAGGGCCTAGACGTTGTTGATGGAACCCCACTTTTGGACATTAAGCCGTATGTCCCCCAGTTCGACTCGAGGAAAGCGGAAAAGATAGGGTGGCTTGAAAACAGGATCCATAAGCTTCACGTGGTGAGGGACGATGAAAGGTTTGCGGGTGCAGCCAGCCGCTGAGCGGTCCCGCTGAGCGGGAACGTGGAGGCTTCCGGGAAACCGTAACGTGTTAACTGAACAGTGGTTAGCGGTGTTTGAAGGCTACTGCAGGCAGAAGACATGTTACGCTCGTACAAGCACCGCAACCTCACCCTGGAAGGGCCGTGAAACCGGTGAAAGGTTTAAAGAAAGGTCTGGCGTTTTTCAGGCTCCTAGGAGCGTCCATGGTGCCCCACAGTACCTTCCTCGGAGCCGAGGAACCAGCACTCTTATGGCTGTGCTTGGCGGCTTCCTGCGGCTTCCTCAAGGAATGCTGGTGGGCAGGAAGGCTGTATAGATTTCTATGGGCTGTTGAAGCCTGTTAGGCAGAAGGGCTAGGTCGTGTTTTAACGACCGTGCGGGGGGTGTCAGGCTGGGTAAGTGCATTATCGCGCCTCTTCATCTTCAGCACCGCTCCTATCACCCGCTTGTGCCACCCTCTCCTCCCCATCCACTCGCCGGCCACGTCAGGGTTCACCCTTAACACTTCCTCGGCGACCGCCTCTAGGAAGACGTCCTCTACCATCCGCTTCTCCCTCTTCGAAACCTCCACGTCCTCCTCCAGGTATTGGATGACCTGCTTCAGGTATCCTTCAGGGTTCCTGGCGACGTCCTCTATGGGTGACTCCAGAAGCACCTTCTCCACCTCGAGTTTCACCCTCTCCCTGCTCAGCCGCGTTTTGGAGACGTCATCCCGCATTACGCTGAACGCCTTCACCTTGAACATTTTTAGCTCACCGCTATAGCAGTGGGCCACGAAGCCCTCGGTTACGACGTCTCCCGCCTCCACGTTCCTCCTTTCAGCCTCCCACATCAGCCTCCAGACCGCTTCGACGCTAACCTCCTCAACTCCGTGAAGCTTCACGTGCCCTAACCCGTACTCCCCTGCAAGCTGAATTGACTTCTCAGGGTGAAGCCACCTCCACCCCCCTCTCTCCTCGACCTGGACACCTATCAGGTCGACGTTGAACCCCTCTAGACCTTCCAGCTCCTCCGCCACCCTCTTATTCACCCTTCCCGCCTTTACGCCCTCCTTCTCAACCTCGCTCCCCCAGACCTCGAACACCGGGGTGAACCCGTCCCTAACCATTTCCTCAACCTCGCTTAACGGGAACCTAGGCGACTCAATCACCCTCCTCGTTTTTCCCCCGGCAACGGGTAGCAGCCGAGTTTTAGGAATCACCCTTCCACGCCACTGGTAGAACAACAGGTTGAACCCGTCCCTCTTCTCGAAAACCCACATTTCATCGAAGCTCTCAAGCTCCCTCCTCAGCTTTCTGAAAACCCTAAACCTCGGGACGCTTGCGAACTCGAGGGCGTAGCGTAGCTTAGGCATGTTAGGGGTTACGAAGCCGTCGGGAAGAATGCATTTCCCCATCCACTCATCACGCTTCATCCACACCCTGCAGACACCCAGCTCACATTTAACCTCACGCCACACCCTGAACACCTCCCACCGTGAAGCCGCCCGCCTCGGACACCGACACCGTTTAAAACGTGCAGCTACACGGGGTCGCCGAATAATAGAACCCTACATGTTTCCATCCACGTTCGGCTAAAAACCCAACAAATCCCTCTTAAGGTTTGATAGCGGCGCTCAAACCAGCGCCGCCCCTTAACGGTGCGCATTAGTGAAGTAAAAGGAGAAAGTTGAAAAAGAAGACGTAGCTCATATAGCACCATGAACGGTGTGGAAGAGAAAGGGGGACGTCCACCTTAACCATGCAGCCGGCTACTCTCCAATTATTTTCTCAAGTTCCTCCATCGTCGGCTTTATGGTTGGCGGCTCTTCAACGAGCTTTAGCGCCATGTTTAAGTCCTTTAATCCTCCTCCAGTCACAACGCAGACTATAGTGTCCCCCTGTCCATTACACCCTCTTCCAGGAGCCTTCTAGCCCCCGCGGCTGAAGCAGCCGCCGAGGGCTCGGCGAAGACGCCCTCCATCGCAGCCAGCTCCCTTTCAGCCCTGAGTATCTCGCCGTCTGAAACGGTGACTGCTTCACCCTTAGACTCCCTTAAGGCCTCCAGAGGCCACGGGCCGGGTACGAGGCCTACCCTTATTCCCTCAGCCACGGTTTCCGCCTCTATGATGGGCGTCTCAGAGAAGTCCTTGCCCTCCTTGAAGGCTTGAACGAAGAGGGGTGCCCCTTCAGCCTGCACTCCAACCATTCTCGGCAGCTCGTCTATGAGCCCGATCTCGTGAAACTCCTTAAACCCCTTCCATATCCCTCCCAGGTTGTCTCCTCCCCCAACGGGAACCACGACCCAGTCCGGGGTGCTCCAGCCCAGCTGCTCACACAACTCGTAAGCTATGGTTTTAGACCCCTCCCCCTGGTAGGGGCTCAGAGCCTTAACGGTTGTCAGCTGGTACCACCCGTACCTCCACCCCGCCTGGACAGACAGAACCCCGGCATCCACCACGCCCCCTCAACCCTAATAACCTCTGCTCCGTTCATCAGTATGTGGGCTAGCTTCCCGAGCGATGCTTCAGCAGGCACCAGTATGTAGCATCCGAGGCTTGCCCTCGCACTGTAAGCCGAGGCAGCTGTGGCAGCGTTGCCGGTTGATGCCAGCACGACGGCGTCAACCCCGTACTCTACTGCCTTCGAAATGTTAACGGTGAAGACCCTGTCCTTGAAGCTCCAGGTCGGGTTCACCGACCCATTCTTCAAGTAAAGGTTCCTCGCTCCAAGCTCAGCGCCATACCTTCTACACCTCGGAGAGGGGTTCCCCCTCACCCATCGTTACAATGTTCGACTCGTCGAGTACGGGTAGCAGCTCCACGTACCTCCAAACGCCCGGCGGCCTGGCTTCGATCTCCCCCCTGCTCAGCCTCTCCTTAGCATCCTCGTAATCGTACACCACGTCAACCGTCCCGTGGAAAAGCCCCCTACCCCCACGGCTCTCACAATTGTAAACCACCCTGTCCAAAGGGTACTCTCTCCCACACTCCAAACACTTCAGAGTGGAAGCCGTACTCACCTCACTCAACCCCAAAAGTCTTGGGCAACTTAAACCACCCTCAAGCACCTACTTAAGTGTTTACCTGCATCACCCGGGCTGCACCTCCAACAAGGCTTCAAGGAAAAGGCTAAAGGACGATGCACGCCCTCACGTAGCCGAGGCGCAGGGGTGCTGGTGGGGGCGGCTCCCGGTGGGAATCGGCTGCTTGCGGGCTGGCATCCTTCTCCGCGAGAGCGCTCTCTCTTAACGTGAGCGGCCACCCCGCCCTGTGCGGATGCACCATAAGTTTAAAAATGGTTTTTCCTTTTCAGGTGGAATGGGTGATATGTTGGATCCGTACTCGAAGCTTATGGAGCACTTGGGGTTCCCCGGGTCCGAGCTGCTGAGGAAGATCCTCGTTTTCCTCATGGACGAGGAGGAGGCTGAGGTGGCTGCCGCGCTCCCCGGGAGCGTGGAGGAGGTTGCTGAGAGGACGGGGAAGCCCGCTGAGAGGGTTAAAGAGATCCTCGACGGCCTCTTCTTTAAGGGCGTGGCCTTCCCCAAGGACTTTAAGAGGAGGGAGTACTTCCGTTTTGCAAGGGATATAATTCAGCTTCACGACGCTACGCTCGCCACGAAGCAGCTTGACCCTGAGAAGGGAAAGGACTACGCTGCCCTCTGGAGGGAGTTCGGGGAGAAGGAGTTCTACGGCAAGTTCGGGGAGCTAATAAACGCGACGGGGATGAAGGTTTGGAGGGTTGTGCCCGCGTACAAGGCGATCAAGGATCTTCCCGGCGTGCTGCCATGCGAGGACATAAGGGAGATCCTGAAGGCTAACAGTAAGATCGCCGTTGTGCCGTGTTCCTGCAGGACCGTTTCAAGGTTAACGGGGGAGGGATGCAGGTACACTGATGAGGAGAAGACGTGGCACTGCATCCAGGTTGGGCGAGGAGCCGAGTACGTGGTTGAGCGCGGCTCAGGCGTCGAGCTCACCCTTGAAGAGGCCCTTAAGCTGATCGACGAGATAGAGGAGGACGGCTTAATACACACCTGGAATAACACGGCTGAGATGAGCGGGAAGGGGCTCACGGTGAACTGCAACTGCTGCAGCGACTGCTGCGAGTTCTTCCTCTTCTCAAGGGCTGCCAAGCTGCCCCCTGAGAAGTCGCCTCTCGAAAAAAGCAGATACCAGGCGTTCGTGGACGAGGAGAAGTGTGCTGGATGTCAAACCTGCATTGAGAGATGCCATTTTGACGCCATCGAAATGTACAGGCCGGAGGGAAGCAGGAAGTACAAGGCGAAGGTTATACCCGAAAACTGCTTCGGGTGCGGCGTCTGCGTCGTCGGATGCCCGGAGGGCGCGATCAAGCTAAAAGCGGTGAGGCCGCCGGAGCACATACCGGGAGCAGTCTCGGCGTAACCACCCAACCACTTTTTCTTTATCTTCTTTGTAACCCTCCACGTTGCCTCGATAACCCGTCGTTTAACCCGTCTTCCACGAAGGTAGTGTAAACCCAAACCTCCTTCAACTGAATGCAGCGTGCTTCACGGCATCCTCTACAACCATCCTCCCTAACCTCAGACCCGGCATAACCCGATTCCGCCCTGTTCCTCCCCGTCGCGAACCTGATCCTACCCTCACACGCGGCAGCTTCCAAGTGCCTCATAGCTGCCTTTAACCCGCCCATTTCCCACCTGTAGCCGTTCTAGAGAACGCTTCCGGATCCTATATATTAGTTGAGCCTGCTTTCTTGTGTGGGTGCTGAAGCGCTGCACGCCGCCGTCTCGGATGGGTGGTGAAGACGGTGCCTGCGCTCCTACCTGCTTAACCATTTAAAAG
>JAPDJY010000055.1:0-24452 GCA_029258835.1 Thermoproteota archaeon
CCCTCGAACTAGCTAAAAGCCTCGAGAGGGCGGCGAAAGTGTACGTTATAGCGTCAATCCTAGGAGAACCCCACATGCTACCAGAGAAAACGCTAAAGGACGGAGCAGCAGTCTACGAACTACTCAGGAAAGCAACATGATAAATAAAAATTAAAACCTTGACCAGCATCGCCTACATGGGATGATCCTTTAGGGTGGAACTCGCAGCCCGCTCATAAACCATACGGCCACCAAAAAGGTTGAAATGTTAAAGCCGGAAGCTCCTCCACCATTTAGAACCCACCTCCTCCCCGTCGCCGCCACCCTACCCCCATTTCCGCAACGCCTTCGTCACGCGTAAGAGAGAAACTTAACCATTTAATCATCCAGCCCTAGGAGAGAAGGGTCAAGGACGGCTCCGACAAAGTAAGGTGCCATAAGCAGAGTTAGTGGAACACTTCAGCAAGAACCAATGGAAGTTAAGCTTAGTTCGATGCCAAAAGCCACCATCCATATGAAGTAAGAAAAGAGAGGAAGGAAGATGCGAAGCCCATGATGCCACCGGGGCAAATCAGCCATATTACCGCCACACAGAATTGCGTGGAATAACGGAAAGGTTCAGGCTTCTCCGCCAAGCAGGCGAGTAGTGGTGTCGAGTTCGCATTGGAAGGAAATTTTCTCCTTTTTAAGTTCTCTCTGCTAAGAGAAGTCACTTGAATGGAGGATATGGGGGGCTCCTAGAACCCTTTTAAGAATAATTGAGTAATTCTGACTTAGATCATTGTAACTATTAAAGAAAGTAGCCTAGAAAAATTTTTTAAGATTTAAAAGGATACTTAAATCATTTAGATATGACATGGTGTTGTTGCAGATGTCTGAAGAGTTGATTGCTTCGGTTGCTAAGGCTTTTTCTTACACCTTTAGGTTTCTAAGGGAGAACTCTCCAGGGATGAGGATTCTGCTTAAAATAGTGGGGAATGAGCTTAACGCTTACGAGGACGAGGAGCTCGCTTGGATCATTGTAAGGGACCCCGAAAGGTTTTACATGGCTCTCCTCAACGTTCTAGGTTCACGGATCGTCACGAACGCTTACGCTTACATTATCATGAACACGTTCTTCAGGAGAGTTAACGTTAAGGCGTCGATGTTTAAGGTTTCAACGGCTATCCACAGGGGGAGCATGGAAATGTGGCGTAGGCTCATGAGGGAGGTCATGGATAAGATTTCAGGGGAAGGCTAGCCGGGGTAGTGTGCACCCGCCCTTACAGGTACTGTCAGCGCGTTAGCCACCACCGCCAAGCTTAACCCTAGGTTCCCTACACCTATGGCTATCCAGAGTGTTGTTAGCCCTATGATGGTTAACGCTACGAGAGCCAGCTTTATAATAATCGACGCGGCGACGTTCTCCTTCACCACCCTCATTGTCTTCCTGCTTAAATCTAACAGGTAAACTATCTTTGAGAGCTTATCTTCCATCAGCGCTATGCTGGCTGTCTCGAGTGCCACGTCGCTCCCCATCGCCCCCATCGCTATCCCGACGGCCGCCCTTGCGAGGCTTGGAGCATCGTTGACCCCATCGCCAACCATCACAACACCATATTTCCCATCTAACCCCTCTACTACCTTAACCTTCTCGTGGGGTAGCAAGTCGGGGTTCACGCTTGATAGGGTTTTTATGGGTAAACGGTTTTGGTCTATCAAGCGTTTCCCCGTCATCGAGGCGGGCGCCTCTGTTAGGGCTTTCGGGGTAACCCCGGAGCCCCACATCCGAAGACTCCACCCACAGGCCACCCTGTGGCCAGACCAGCACCCACAAACACCTACCAAACATTTAACTGTTTCGCAAGGCGTAGTACTCGTCGACTCCGAGCTCTTTAGCCACGGTTCTGACAGCTTTCTCGTTGTCACCACTCACTATAACGGCCTTCATCCTCCTTCTCTTAAGCTCCGTAACACGGTAGTATGCGTCATCCTTAATGGTATCCTCGAGAACTATTACGCCCATTAGGGTGCTGTCTGACCCGACGAACACCATGGTTCCGCCGTCAATGCTTGGGATGGTCGCTCCATCGAAGAGCTTCCTGTTGCCTACAAGGTAACGTACACCGTCAACTTTCCCCGCGACACCCTTACCCGGGATGACCGTGAATTCCTCGACCTTTCCGAGGGTGACCCCGAGCCGGGAAGCCTCCTCCACCACCGCTTTGGCTATCGGGTGCTCCGAGAAGAACTCGAGGGAGGCTGCAACCCTTAAAACATCTTCTAGGTTGCCGTCGGAGTTTAACGGGATGACCCTGGACACCTTCAGCCTTCCCTCCGTTAACGTTCCAGTTTTGTCGAAGGCGAAAGCCTTAATCCGGGATAAGGTCTCAACGTAGGCTCTGCCTTTAACCAGTACGCCTTCCCTTGCAGCCCCGGTGATGGATGAAACCATCGTTACGGGGGTTGATATGGCTAGGGCGCACGGGCAAGATACGACTAGGAGGATGAGCGCCCTGTAAATCCACGGCGTTAACGGATGGCCAAACACCAGCGGGGGACCGCTGCCACTAGGAAGGCTGTGAGGATTACGAGTGGGGTGTAGTAGCGGGAAAACCTGTTAATGAACTTTTCAGTCGGAGCCCTCCTCTTCTCTGCTTCCCCGATGATCTTCACTATTTTCGAGTATAGGGTTTCGCTGGCAGGTTTCGTCACCTTAACCTTAATGTAGCCCTCATTGTTCATTGTCCCGACGTAGATCTCGTCGCCAACAGCCTTCCTGACCGGGACGGACTCGCCGGTTATCGATGACTGGTCGACGCTTGTCTCGCCTTCAACAACCATCCCATCCAGAGGAATCTTCTCTCCAGGCTTAACCAGGACCACCTCCCCAACGCCTACACTGTGAGCGTGCACGAGCACCTGCTCACCGTCCCTTAGCACCGTTGCAACGTCGGGGGCGGCCCCCATAAGCTTCTTAACAGAGCCTTTAACGCGCCCCTCAGCGTACTCCTCCAGCAGTTCAACCAGCATGAAGAGTATTGCTACGGATGCACCCTCCTCAAGGTGTCCTATGGCGAAAGCCCCAACTATGGCGACGGTGACGAGAAGGTTAATCGTGACACGCCTCCCCTTAACCAGATCCCTGACACCCGCCACGACGATCTGGCAGCCTGAAGTGGCTGCTGCCGCCGCGAAGGGCAACTTCACCATTAAAGGCTCCCAGGGGGCAAGCGCCGGAAGGGAAAGGGTTGACGATAAGTACTCTAGCAGTTGAAGGTAGACTCGCTGGGGAAGGAGAATGTACGAGTTGGCATAATAGTGTTCAAGCAGGAACCCTGCCCCCATCAGGACGGCGGAGACAGCTATGACAGCTACCTGCCTACCTAAATGCTTCTCCTCTCCTGCTTCCTCCAATTCAACCCTGCAAACGGGGCACTCGGCTTCAAGCAGGTGCAAGCGGCACACCCACGTAAGCATGAGGGGGAAATGTTATTAATTTAATGCTAAGCAATGGGGGGAAATTATTAAATGTTAATAAATTCTTTTATCAAACATGTGGATGGTGATCTGGTTGACCGTGATAAGCGTCTCCCTAGACCCGATCCTTCTCAAAAGACTCGACCAGTTCATAGCGGAAAGGGGCTACTCTAGCAGGTCCGAGGCTATAAGGGACGCCGTCAGAAACTTCCTCTCCGAGTATGAGATAAGAAGAGCTGAGAGAGGAAAGGTGATCTCAGCGATAATAATAATGTGGGAGTATGAGAGAAGGGAGGTCGACGAGCAGCTTGCAAGGCTACGCCACGAGTACGACGAGATAGTAACAGGAAACATGCACATGCACCTGGCAAGAACGTATTGCCTCGAAATACTGGTTGCTGAGGGAGAGCTCGAAGAAATATACAAGCTAATAGGCAGGGTGAGGGCGATAAAGGGAGTGCAGCAGGTCAAGTACACTTCAGTCCAAATATGAAAGATGGTTCAGGCAGGCTTCCTCAGCGCCTCCAACGTCTTCTCCATGGAGAGAAGCACCAGCCCATCTAGCGCCCCTCTTTAACAAGCACGACAGTATCGGAGGATCAGCCCCACAACTATCATTCCCCCTTCTTTCCCTCAATGACAACTTCATGACCAGTGGTCTTCTTTATGCTAGAAGATGAAAAGGGCATTACTGCTAGACAGAATGATGACGGAAAAGTAGCTTTCGCCCTCCACCATCCGAGCGTAATCGAACGACATCATAAAAGAAGCAAACTTAAGAAGTTAATATCTGGCAAATATTACTGAAAACACTTTAAATACTTTCCAAGTAAAAATATTATCATGGTGGCCGCGTTGACCCTTAAGGACGAGTTCCTGGATCTGCTGGAGAAGGATAGGGAGTTCAGGTACGCAGTCCTGGGCTACCTGGGACTAGACGAAATAATAAAGAGAATGGACACACACCAGCAAACAATCCAGAAAATACTGGAAAGACTGGAAAAAGCAGAAGAAGAAAGAACACAAATAAGAAGAGAACAAACAAAAACATGGAAAGAAATCAAAGCCCTCAGAGAGGAGCAGACGAGGATCTGGGAGGAGGTCAGGGGGCTCAGAGAGGAGCAGGTCAGGCTCAGAGAGGAGCAGACGAGGATCTGGGAGGAGGTCAGGGGGCTCAGAGAGGAGCAGGTCAGGCTCAGAGAGGATTTTAATAGGATGCTTGGAAGGATTGAGGGATTGGAGGTTTTGTATGGCCGTTTGGATAATCGTCTTGGAAGGGTTGAGGCGACCTTGGAGAAGCTTACGTTGGATATTGAGGAGGAGGCTAGGTCTGTTGTGAGGTGGAGGCTTCGCGAGATGGGGTATGAGGTTGACTTGGATGTGTTGAGTGTTCCCGAGGTTGAGGTGAACCTGTATGGTGTTACGGATGACCTGTGTGTTATAGGGGAGGCTAGTGTCAGAGCGGGGGTTAGGTTGATAGATGAGGTGGTTAAGAAAGCCAGTTTTCTCAGCAGGAAGTATCCTGAGAAGGTTAGGCCGAAGAAGATACTTGTTGTATACACGTCTTGGATTACGCCTGAAGCCGTGGAAAGGGCGAAAAAGGAAGAAGTATGGGTGGTAAAAGCAACAGGAGACGTAACACCAGCAAAAATACAATAAAGCGATCTAAACGACCTCCAGTTCCCTTTAACCCGTTTACAAGATAAGAACTCATTAAGTTTGCTGTTCAATTGTAATTTTTTCAATTGTAACTTTTTATAGGTTCATAGGGCAGAATTTGGAGCATTTGCTGCTTTGATTCGTTAATGAATTCATGATTCAATGATGGTCTTTCTTATGCTGTCGCTAGGTAAGGCTTAAAGTGTCTTTAAAATTCTCTGGCTTTTATGTGTTAATATTCCTGAGCGGGCTTGAAACGTCACTCTTAGTATTCATATTCATTGTTCTTTTCCTAGCTCTCTTATCTTGGAGGAGAGGGGTAGGTTTCTAAAGAAAAACATCTTTCCTTAAGCTCTATCGAAAAGGGTTTCTATTGTATTTCGGCTTCTACTGGTGCCGGCTGCCCTTCTAATGATGCCTAATGATGCTAAAGAAAACTCGTGTTCATGTCTTTTTCGATTCTTCTTTTCAAGGAAAGATATATTTTTCCTTCAAAGATTTGCAGATTTAAGTTGGTAGTTGCTTTTTTGATTAACTGAAGTTTTAGGTGATTCCGAGCTGTCTTTCCAGTTCTTTATAGTCTTTTTCAAGCGTATACAGTTTATTTACGTCTTTGATCCTAGGACATTTGGACAAGAGGAGGTGATGACACATACGACCTGTGGAATAGCGTGCTTAAGCTTCGGCAAGGCTTGATGGATGTTTCCACTAGGAATGAACAGTACTGATGAGATGGCAAGGAGCATCCGCCATGGAAAGAGCTATTCGATACGTTCACTAGGGGAAAAGGTTGATGGATTACGGCAAAATCAGTGGAAGCAGAATTTCATCAGAAGCCCCGAAACCACCGATTTCATCAGGAAAACTCTTATTGCTTCCCTTCGCCAGATCAGGTGTAATAAGGTTCGGTTGTCCCTTCGACCCCGAACAACTTGTTCAGAAAGAATTCTCAAAGAAATGCCTTCCACCTTCCCCTCTATTTTTCAGCTCTCTCATATCTTAATTTTTTCTCCCCTCAGAATCCGCTCAGGCAGTTCCTTTCTCAACCGGTCGAGTAGAGGCTTTACTTGACTCAGCTCCTTCTCCACCTGCTTCCTGGAAAGCTGCCTTACTCCGGACTTGTCCACGGTCACGATGTTTATGGGGCCACCGCAGTCGATGCATATCTCGCTCACGGCCTGAATCACGTATATGAGCAGGGGTATGGCTTGCTGAACTGTTATTTCAGGAAAGTAGAAGTCTTTCATTAGCGTCTCGGCTGCGTCCGTACCGGAACCAGCACTCCCAGGTCCGCATCTCATGGACGTATATCTCCCCATGGTCCACGGCCCAAAGGCAGACGTCGCCATCCACAACCCCTGCGATCAATATCTGCCTTTCCCTCACAGCATCCTCCCCGGCCTCCTTAGCCAGGTCAAGCAGCGTTTGCTCGATAAGCTGACACGCTTTAACCTTATCCAGCTTGACCCTCCCTCCACGTTCTGAATTGCCACCTCCAATCTCCTTGAGAAGGCCTCGCCAAGCGTCGGGTTGCCAGCATACATCCCCACAAACCGGTTCGCCACAATGTTCGCCTTAGGCCAAAACCGGAAGTAGTTAACCCCCGTCTCTTGGCTGTCGCATGCGAGAACAGCCCCCGTCAGTGCACCTAAGACCAACCAACACTGTCACGTTACCCTACCCTCCCACTCTTCTAGGGTTCTCCTCCTAAACTTTAATTTTAATGTACCGATAAACTTTTCACCGATAGACAGGCTTTAACCATCCTACTGGCACGTCGGCTGTGCCGTTAATGAAGTCTACACACAACGAGGTAAGCTCTCCTCGGGTTAAGTGGAAGTTGCATTTATCTGGTTCTCATGTGAGAGGTGGTGCTGGAGTGGGATCTAACATCGACGTTCTCGTAGCGGTGGACGAGAATGTTGACGTCAGGATAGGGGGGTCGTTCATGACGTCGCCTATGAAATTAGTCTTGAGTACGCTTGACGAGGAAATTCACACGCTCGTTCGACCACCTCCATTCATTAAATTGCCCGTAAAGTTGCTTTGTCCTTGTGTGATTTCCTCCTGCCGTACTTAGAGATGTGAAGGGTGACACTTGGGTTGTCTGTAGCGTTAGGGCGGGATTTTGCCGGTTGGGCCGGGAGCCTCGACCGAGGGTTCGATAGCTTCGTGAGGGTTTAGAGTCCCGTTTTTCCATAAACGTTTACCCTCTTAATGACGTTTTGTAGATCTCTTAAGGAAGCTGGATGGGTCTTCTAGTGCTGGTGAGAAGTTGGAATTTGATTTGGTTGGGTCTCTAATTTTTGTTAGATTTGTATGGGGAGTTGACTGTTGTTTTGTTAATTTTATTGTTATGTTTTGGAGGCAAAGTGAGCCTTGCTTGTAAATGGACTTTATTAGGCTATTCAGCGACGATTCCTTGAGTGTTTCCTGTACGCTGACCTAGTGGTTCTTATCCTTTCGGAGTATGTGGATGGCTGCCGCTATGGGTGCTGCCGTACCTAGGAGAAGTGTGGTGCTGCGGATCCCGGGTGTGCAGAGGGGGTTGTTGCCGGTTAGGTGGGAAAATCCGTTCACTTTTGTCCATGGAAGTTCATGCCTATGACTATGAGGGGGCACAGGGTATCTGTACTCATTGCAGAGCCCGAGCTCCGCGTATCGTGAAGTCTATTTTCCTCTCTGGCTGCTTCTCCCCTGTGCTTATGTGCTGACAACGCCTAGAGGTGGGAAATTATGTTTTGAACCGTCTTTTCCATAATCCTCGTCCAACTGTTTCCACGAACCACCTGATAAATTCTTCTTCAGCATGCAAGAGAATCTGGGAAAGTGAAAGTTCCCCGTAAGTTTCAGGTTCGTAAGCTCTCCACGCGAACCATTCGACGAAGTCCACGAATGTATCTTTGTTTATAAGGTCGTCAATGTCGATTAGAAGTAGGCGGCCGTGACGTGAGAAGTATATCCCAACCCTTTCAATCTCGCATTCTATTCTCGTTTCCGCTCCTGTGACGTATATTCCGTCCAGCAGGTATAGAATGTAGTAGCCTACCAGTTGGTGGAGGTAGTCTTCTTTTAGCTTAGGGTACTTCGTAGTTTTCACTTCTATGATTGCGTTGTCTATGACTAGGTCACAGTCTGCTCCTCCAACAAGCATGGACGCATACCCGAAGGTCGGGTTTAACACGCATGTTTTTTCCGCCTTGAACATTGACGGGTTAACTATTGAGATGAGATTTCTTAGGTCTTCAACATCCCCCTCATCTATAACGTCCAGCTCTATGTCGGTTCTCCCTGACCTATACACCGAGTCGAGCTTAGCTAACCGTATCGCAGATTTAATCAGTTCATCAGTGATCTCTCCGTCTTTCATAAAGTAGCCTTGCAGTCGCCTAGCGTTTTCAACGGCTTCCCTCGCTTTCTCGTAAAGATCTGGATCCTCGAAGGCGTCATACGGAATAACAAGAGCGCCGTTTATTCTCTTTGGAGCTAATAGTCTAGTCGCGATCTCAGCGACCCATACCCCCTCGTGGGCATCAGGATTTAAACGTTTAACATAGAATCTGAGAAGATAGTCGAATGCTGTTCCGACGAGAGCGTAATGGCTCGTTATGGGTGGAGCCAATAGTTTCCATTGAAGCTTCATTTTCGGCTTCTCAATTTCACGTCTAAAACGCTTCTTTACATCGTTTTTCTTTATGAAGGATGTTAAACTCAACATTCTTCCCCCCCATCAACTCCATCCTCAATCAACAAAAATTCCAACTTAATATCTCCTCGCTTCAACCTCCCTCTAATCCCACGCATTAAGCCTTCAGAAACAGGAACGTACATTTATTATTACGACGAGCATCACCCAACCATACACACCTTACCACACCGTATTTTCTTCTCCCTCTATGTAAAAAACTCTCATCTTACCTTTCATCTTCATTTTTATTAAATTTTTTAGTGCCAGAGTTTTTGGATGTTAGAAAACTCTCTGTAGAACTCTTTGCAGTATTTGGTTTAGTGACGTTGGTAGGTGTTTTTTGTCTATGATAAAGCTAGGTCTGGATACGGCTGGCTATCCGCATCATGAGCAGGTTTAACTTTCTAGCGGAAGTTGAATCCTATCGGGATAAGTCGAGGTTTGCCGGTATCTGACTAGTGATTTTACAAGGCTTCTTATTACGTGTTCCATCGGCTCGGCTCCGTGACGGCTTGGCTGTACACCCCTTTATGAGGCTTTCGAGAGGTCTGTACTCGTTAAGTATTCCTTTGAAGATTAGGAGGCTGGTTGCCTCATGAATTTTTAGGATCCTGTGCGTTGAATCCCTGCTTGACTTCTTAGGACAACTTAAGTCATGGAGGACTTTGCACGTGGGGGTTTGTGCCGTGTACGAGTCGATGAATTTCAGGCTGCTTCCATGTGTTTTATTACTGGTGAGCATCGGATTCAGGTTTTTCGAACAATATTTGGAAGTTTATTAGTGCGTAGAATAGTGTCCAGAGCCCTCCTCGTCCACATTGTCTTTGTTGGTGCATGGTCTGACGGAGACTAGGACAGACGAAGCGAGGAAAACATCTTCACTGCTTGCAGGCTTCATCCAACATGTAGGCGGCGTGCAGGTTTGTTTCGTCCAGTAAAATTCTCTAGACCCTTTAATGCAGTGGCCTGCTCATCGGTATCCGTGTCCTCTATGGGATACGCTGCCTTCCGAACTTTGAAGGTGGAATCCCAATTATTCGTATAACTGTATGTATCCGCATTTCTTGCATTTAACAGCTTTGGCTGGTCTGAACGAGGGTAAAGTGATTTTTACCCAGCGGCCGTAAAGGCTCCTCTCAGGTTTGAAGCCTACGTGTGACAGGTAGCCCCGCTCCATTTCCCCGCCGCAACGCGGGCAAGTGAGGGTCACCCAGCATGGCTGCACGGTGCCGCCAGCCGGTTGGGGGCTGCCACAGTAAGGACAGTACCTCGCCCCCT
This sequence comes from Thermoproteota archaeon, assembly GCA_029258835.1. Classification (GTDB taxonomy): domain Archaea; phylum Asgardarchaeota; class Jordiarchaeia; order Jordiarchaeales; family Freyrarchaeaceae; genus Freyrarchaeum. The sequence continues at coordinate 10,064 of JAPDJY010000055.1, forward strand.
CAGGAGTTTCGCAACCACATACTTTACAGAAAGGCAACTTACCCCCTCTGGTAACCATTCCCTAAGCTAGGAACCGTTAAACCTGCACCTCCTCTCATAGTTATTTGGTTATTTAGAGCATATGAGAGTTTCTAAGGTTTTAAGGGAATCAGCCATAACCAGAAAACAGGAAATACTCGGAGGCTGTAGGGTGGCCGCACACTCCGCCTTTAAAGTTTACGTGAACGAGATTTCCCGTATGCGCTGCAGATAAGTGCTAAGAAGGTAGTTGCCGGGTGCCTAAGGCCTAAAGCCACCCGGCATCCGACACTCACACCATCCTGCCGTGAATGCTATGTATCCTTCGGCGCGGGAGACATCCATATACGCACGGCATTTAATCATGTACTCTAAGTGGAGGAGCATTAAAAGAGCATTAAAACTTGCTAAAAGAGTGGAGATAGGCTGCAAGTTAGAGTTGAAGGCACCCCTAAAGGTGGAAAACCCACCTCAAACCTCGTAAACGGAGAAAACACCAGCTCTTCATAACGAAAAAAGGGACTACAAAGTTCACCAAGGCAGGCCGAGAAAAGCAAACGTTCACAAGGAGGAATAGCAAGTGCATAACCAGAAAAAACAGAGAACAAGTAAAATGCAAAAAACACCACTAGAGACGTAAATCCCCGCCTCCCTCCCAACCAGTCGCCCCTCTTGGAAGAGAGGAGGAAGACGTGGCCGCCGCTAACTTTGATGTGCAGCCGCTCTTGGAGCCCCTTTCACCTCATCCGATTCCCTGCGGAATACACAGCGACCCTCACATCCTCAATTTTTCTCTACTTTCCCCCATAATTTGTGGTGGAAGCACCTAGGGCTTCTAAAACATTGGTACTATGTGGAAGTTGCCAGCCGGCAAGGGAGCCTTCACCTAAACGGAGAACTTTACTGCCGGGTTGAAGCGGGGAAAAATGGAGGGGGTGGGTTACTTCTTCTTCCGCCAGTAAATTAGAGTTGCTGCTCCAGCTCCCGCCACTATTGCTACCGCCGCCACCACGCCGGTGTTTCCCTGGTTGGACGACGTTAGCACGAGTAGGAATAGCAGTGGAAGCAGGTTCTGAGGCTTAGACTCGTAAATCCCTGTCGAAATGTACGATATGTATGAGGGGTCATTGTCCACGTCCTCCCCGCCCCACACCGGGAAGCACGAGGCCATGAAGTAGGTTTCACCTGTGATCGTTATGTTCGCTATACTCTCCTCGGTCTCCGCCACGTACATCGCCTTGAACGCTGAAACCGGGGTCGTGGAGGAGTACGCCGTGTAATTCTGCGTACCGTTCAGCGTGTACGTTGACCCACCCATCTGGAAGTCTCCTATCGACGCGTTGCTAACCTTGAAGCTGAACTTGTTTGCCATCATGGAGTCGCTGTCAGGGTCAACCGCTCCTACGCCCTCAGCCATGAACGTGGCGGTGTAGTTCCCCTCGACGAACCTTCCATAGTAGGCTATCGCCATGCTCCTATTCGTGAGGTCGACTTGGGCGCCGCTCCCGCCGGTCGTCACGTTCCAGTCTCCCACCGCCTGGTCAACCTTGAGGACCCCCCTGTAGTTGTCCTGCCCAGCCTCCAGGTAGAAGTGGCCCACCAGTGACAACTCCGTCACGTCGGCGTGAGAGGGCGACTCGTCGAAGTCGTCAGGGTCGATGTAGAGGGGGATCTCCCTCATGAAGTGCCAGACACTGTGCACCCTCCTAGCATTCCCGACCTTGAGAGGGAACAATGTTCCGTTAACACCGGTAAGCCCGACTCCAAAGTCAACTTGGGTTCCGCCGGGAACCGTGACGCTGCCATTAACCCCGTACTCACCATTGAAGGGAAGCGTCAGGTCGACGCTGTCCGCGTTGCTTATTAAGAAGACGTGAGTTGCCTCCTCCGGGTCAGCTGCTCCCAAGAGCGGGCTAACCCCCATGTCCAAGGCTCCGTCCGCGTCCTGATCCACGTAGAGCAGTATGCCGGCGAACGCGGCCTCAACGGTGCTCCAGGACAGGCCGCCTCCCGGCAGGCTGGTCGCGTATACCTCGCGCACGTCGAAGACCAGCCACGCCCAATCAAGAACATTACTGGTAATCCACCAGTACTTCGGGTTCTTTACCAGGTCGTCTATGGAGGCGTTAATGGTCAGGTGGCCGAGGCCGATGTATCCCAGCTTCTCAACGTTATCGTCAAGCCATATTGTGCTGTTAATCTGCTGCATTTCGGCGTCGCTGACCGGCGTCCCGTCAGTGTGCGTCCAGGTGTAGCTCCTGTTCCACTTCAAGGTAGCGGTGCAGTGGATGTATCCGACCCTAGCCACCACGGTCATCCCTGGAGGGGACGTGATAACCGTCCTGAGCAAGTTGTAAGTGATTTCGAGCTCGACGGTTCCGTTGCTGTGCATCCTAACGTAGTAGTTTGGCGTCTGCGGGTTATCGTCCAGGTCGAGTGAGCCGTCCTCGCCCACCGAGTAGCTGAACCAGTTGAACGTAGGCGTGTTGAAGGCGATCAGCCTCATAATATCGGCGTGATCCCGAAGCTTCACGTTCCATACTGGTTGGCCGGACGCGTTCTTGAAGAACCCTGGGACAACGACGTATGGGCCGTAGAAGTCGGAGTTAGACGTGTTAAACTTCAGCGTGAAATTCAAATGCAAGTGGTCTCCAGGGGTGGCGGAGGCGACGCTAAGCAGCTCAACCGGCAGCTCGTCCATCGGCGTGCTGCTGCCTGGCCCCGTAACCCAGAACCCTTCAGCGGCGTAGCTTCCACTGCTGATGTTGTATAATAGGTTGATGAAGAATTCTGGAGGTTCTCCTTCTACCAGCTCAAGGGAGAATGGCACCAGCATCATGCATACCCTGTCCACCTCTCCTATTTTCTCTCCGTAGATGTCCACTAGAATGCTGAACACGTCGCCAGTCCCAACCGGGAGCTCCGGGAGCTCGTACGGCTCCAACCACTCAGCCGCCGAAGGCCAGTAGGACTCCACGCGTATGTAGGGTTCACCGACTATGATCTTTGGATCCGGCGGCATGTTCAGCCACGTCAGGACGTTTCCGTACTCGTCCAGGACGTTGACCACGGTGAACCTGTACTTGCCCTCTGCCAGGTTGAGGCTGCCCACGAACGTGACGTTGGTGTTCGAACTGGAGCACGCGTCCTCGTTCAGTGTGAAGTTGTCAGATCCCTCACGCGTCACCATGTACTCGAACTCCGAGAGCCTGACGCCCTCCTCGACGGTGAAGTTCCCCTGGTCGAACTTCAGCACTATCCATGTCCCGTTACCCTTGTCTATGCCTACCACTGCGTAGTTTATGGGCGAGGTCGTGTTCAGCACGATCTGGAACTCCTCCCCACTCGTAACGTACTTGAGCAGCTGCCCGTTACTGTCCAGGAGATGAACCGTGAAGCCGCTGACCCCCTCAAGCGTCAGCACCCTGAACGTCCTAAACATGCTATGGGGAAGCCACCCCACGGCGCCCGGCTTGACCTCTTTCCCATCGCTGTCAAAGATCTTGACGGTGCAGTAGTAGCTACCCCTCGGGGCGACGTCCGTGAAGTGGCCGGTCACATTGACCGTGTAGAAGCCGCCGCTCCTATCCTCGCTTGTCCCCGTGAAGGAGAATGGGATTTCAGCCTCCGTCCCGTTAAAGTAGATCATGACAGCCTTCTTCTCCCATGTGCCAGTAGTGTAATTGTAGCCCGCTTTCACGCGCACCCTCGTTCCCCCAATGCCGCCGAAGACCTCCACCCCTATGTAGCCGGCATCCAGCCCTAGCTCGCTGAACAGCTCCTCCGGGACCACGACGGAGAGGGTGTAGTCCACACCTCTCTCGACTGCGACTTCGTAGCCTCCTGCCCCAGCTCCAACCTCGCCCCCCGAGGCATCGTACACCTTGAGCACTGGGGCGGGGCCGAACTCCCAGGCGTTAACCTCCCAGCTTCTGCTCTCAACGGTGCTCCCGTTCAGCGTCGTCCACGTGACGTTCATCATGGGCAGGTCTTGAACGGCGTACACGGGGGCTTGAAGCTGCTGGCTGGCCGCTGCCGTGCCAGCACCAGCGGCGACCACGCTCACCACCAAGGCTGCCAGAAGAACCGCCAGCAAAGCTCTCCCGTGCAAAAGCAGTCCCTCCACACACGAACCTATTTTTAAAGTCACTTATGAAAGTCAAGGGATAAATATATTCTGAAATGGGCAAACTGTTAAGGGCGCCCCCTGAGAAAATTCGCCGAGGCCTCGAGGCAGCATGCAGGTGAATCTTCACATCCAAGGAAAAGCTATTATTAAAAGCTATTATTAATGGTTTACTTGCTTGATCCTGAGGAAAAAGAAATTAATGATACACACAATAAAATATCACTTAAGTAGAAAGAACATGCATGATAAAATAAGATAACATAAATGGCATAAATAGTAAAGTAGTAGTGTAGTGAAAATTAGAGGCCATAGTGTCCTTCTCAGTTTGTAATACCATTCCTTTTTTATTTTCTCCTTAAGCATATGATGTCCACCTATTATTGATAATTGTTCTTCGAGTTCATGTATTCGTTCAAAAAAAAGATGTCGTCGAGTTTTCTTGTAGTGTATTCCATGAAACAAGCGATTAGTACTAGTGAGGACGCTACAAGTACGCTGATGCAAGACGAGAGGATACTGGACTTAATGCAATATAACATTGAAATTATTAGTGATGGGGGAAGCGGGTTTGCCAAAACCACATTAATAATTTGGGTTGAATGATTAAGAGTGGTTGTGAAAATTAGAATTGAGCTAGTAATTAAAAATAGACTGAACAAGGGCGAATGTTTGGCCACGGTTTCGAACAGCTTCATTAAGTTGCCGATATTCCTCAAGGAGAGTATGTGTTTTTGCTTCACGGTCACTAATTGTTTTTTTGATAGACTAATTTCGTAAGAATTAGAGGCCACAGCGTTCTTAAGGTGTTTCTACGGATAATGCGATTCTGATGAGATGTACGCTTCATTTTAACACTCCCTTACTCTTTATTAAAGATTTTTAACTTAGACACTCATACCATTCATTAATTATTTTTTTCTCTGTTTCTAAACCTAGACTTAGCAAGACTTACATTACTGAAATTTAAGATCAGCACAATCATTTAAAACTATTAATTGAAAACCGCTAAATTGCATAAATTTTACCCAAACTTCTAAAGATAAATACTATTAAATACCCTCACCATGATTAAGCTATTTTTCAGCGTCTATTAAATAAAAACGGTTAATCTATTATTTCATCGAAAAATAGCCATCAAAGTTCTAATTCACCACCTAAGAATTAAAGATAATTCTGCTGAATGGTGGTTTTAAGCCACCTAGAAATAACAAACTTTCACCTGTCAACCCAAGTTTTCTTCAGTCCAAACAAAGATAAACAATAGGTGAAAGTATTTTTTAGATTTCTTTTTCGTGGGCATTAAACCTTGGACTGCATAGACAGCAGGTAGCCCTTGAACTCACCACTCAGGAGGATATTACCTACTTGTCCTTTAATGCTTGGCTGTTAAATTCTTTTTGATGGTTCTCCAGTCTTTTCTTTTAACTACCACTCTAAAATCTCTTACTTCCTTAATTTTAGTTAGCTTTTTAAGATTTTCATAAGGGTTTTGTATAGTAATTATATCCCGTTTTTTCTCGTTTATGACGTTCTCCACTACGTAAAGCCAATAATTATTCTTTAGCCTTCTCGCTGCAAGCCACTCATTACTTGTCAGTTCTATATCACCGCTTTCAGCAAACGACTTGACTTCTATAAATCTTACTTCACCGTCTCCCTCGCTTAAGATATCGTAACCTCTAAACTCCTTAGACACATCGGTGGGGGTTCTACCCTGTGAAACCTCATACCTCATAACTTCCTCTATGCCTAACTGCTCTATCTTCCTTACATCAGTAGCATGCGAGGATGAAGGAATTTCAGGCAGTACTATGGCTCCTGCTATTAATTCTGGATCCTTTCCCTCTATCAGAGTATATTTATTTTTCAGCTCCTCTCTTTTATTTTCATACTCTTCTTTGTACTTCTTAATGTTGGCTTTTTCTCTTCTTATCGCTATCCTCATATCCTCATGAAGGAATTTCATCCTATACTCATATTCTTTGATACGTGTACGGCTTTCCTCAATCTTGATCTTGTAAAAATTGGTGATATCCTCTCGCTTTATCTTTAATTCCCTTTTTAATTCTTTTTTCAGGTTTTTTTCAAAATCGATCTTTAAACTTTCTACTTTTCTTTTTACTGTCTCCAAGCACTTATCTAAATGCTCTAAGAGCTCCGCTGGAATCTCTAAATTACTAATCTTAGGATTCTTCAGGTCCCATACGATCTTTGGGTTAACTTCATATACTTCATTAGTGTTTAGGTCGTAAAATAATGTGAACAAAGCTCTCCACACAAGATCTCCTTTAATATTCCTTACAAAAGAACTAAATACAAATAGGAAACCCTTTCTTCCCCTTGGATCTATTTTAACTGTAGCCCATCCCCCGAAGGAAGGATCAGTGCATATGCTAAGTATCTTACTCATAACTGGAGAGTCTATCGTTACCAGTTTGGCTCCCGTCTCATCAGCCACTTTCCTGTAGAACGTTATATAATCCCCGTCCCTTAATAAGGACCGTTGTATCATATTACTTAACCTGTCTGTCAATTTAACTTTATATACATCATCTCGAACTTCCTTTAAGGTTCCTTTATGAAAAGATATATATTTCTTCATGAATCTTTCAACATCCAGCTCTCCGATAGCGTTTTCTTGCGATTTTTTTCTTATCTTTGAGATGAAGGCATTATCTAAGTAGTTTCTTATTAGACATTCTTCTTCTAATTTCTCTATCAACTCTTTATTCTTATCGATTTTACTTAAAACATCCTCTATTTTTGTTTCAAACTCTTCCATCCCGGCAGATATAACATCCATTATTAACTCATCTATTTTTATTCCAGAGAGAAGCTTGCCTATGACATCAAATACTCTTTCACCCATCTGACGCTTGATTTGCTCTATTTTTTCAAAAAGTCTTTGAAGAACTCTGGCCTCTATGGTGTCTTCGAAAAAGTTGTAAATTACAACTTTCTTCTTTTGTCCGTACCTGTGAAGTCTACCTATCCTTTGTTCTATTTTGTTAGGATTCCACGGCAGCTCATAGTTCACCATTATGTGGCAGTTATACTGTAAGTCTATGCCTTCTGCTGCCGCGTCTGTAGCTACCATTATTTTCACATTCTCATTTTCCCTGAAAAGTTTCATCTGCTTCTCTCGCTCCTCTACATCCATGGAACCATGAATGTAGGCAATTCGCTCGGTACAACCACTTTCTTTAAACAGTTTTTCATCAAGTAACTGCTTAAGGTACTCCATTGTATCTCTATACTCTGTAAAGACAAGTATCTTCTCGTGAGGAGCCTCTTTATGCAATTCTTTAATAAATTCTATTAGCCTTTGCGCTTTTGTATCCGCTTTAATCTCATTAAGTAGTTCTAGTAGTTTTTCAATCTGCTTAATTTCGGAGTTTAATTCATCTTTATTAGAAGCCATAGTTATTGTCTCAATTTTTTTTATGACTTCATCCAACTTCTTCTCCTCTACATCCTCAGGATTTTCCTCATATTCCTTTATGATGGCCCAATCATCCTCAGTAAGTTTTGGAAGTTCTTTTCCATCAAGAAGCTCTTTAAGTTTACTTAACCTGTTCTCAAGAGATTTTTTTAAGGCATATATGCTCGACCCCATCCTTTTCTGAAGGACTACCATAGCAAAACCAACGCCTCTATTTTTAGTCGCCTTAGCACGGTTAAAGTAATAGCTAACATATTTCCTTAACTCTTCGTAAATCTCTTCCTCAATCTCAGAAAGTTTTATAGATACTGTTTTAGTTTCTCTTGGTGGAAATAGCCCCTTTACATCCTCCTTTAACCGCCTTACCATAATCCGTTCCAGCTTCTTTCTATCTATATCATTCTCGGACGGGAATGAATATGGATCTACTAGCGATATGAGCTTATAGAACGCGAAGCTTTCTCCACTATGGGGAGTAGCCGTTAGCAATAGAAAAGACTTAGCTTTTCTATGCAATAATTCACCTAACCTGAAGCGCTCAGTATAGGATACATTATTACCGTATTTATGTGCTGAGAGCTTATGTGCTTCATCTATAATTACGAGATCCCATTCTACATCTTCAAGCTGATCTCTATGATGCTGCATCTTCGCTAAGTCGATAGATGTTATTATCTGGTCAAATTTTAACCAAGGATTATCGCCTTGAACTGAAAATCCACGCAACATTCCACTAGTATATACCTGGAATTTTTCGTTAAAGCGCTCTTCTAATTCCTTCTTCCATTTAAACTGAAGTGCCGGCGGAACCACTATGAGTATTCTTTTTACCCGTTCTCTCAGTTTAAGCTCCTTTAAAAGCATACCAGCTGTTATAGTCTTGCCGAGGCCTACGTCGTCTGCAAGCAAAAATCTAGGTTCAGGTATACGTAACATCTTTTTATATACAGCCTCAATTTGATGAGGTAATGGATCTATTTTACTTATAGATAGAACAGATGCCTGGTCGTATAAGTACATGTAACGTAGCCTTAACGCATCAACATATATGTCAAACTTTTCTGGCGGGTCAAACACGCTCTTCATTAATCTTTCTAAAGGACTGAGAACCTTCCGGATTTTGAGATGTTGAGGTATCATCTTTAATTGTCCATCCTTTAAAGACTCGATACTTCTCCAACCATTTACAGTACCAACGAGTTTATACACTCCTGGCATACCATCAACTTGAATCCAATCACCTACATTCACGCCTTTCTCGTCTACAGGATGAATAATCTTACACTTATGTTTCGTTATGTGGTTCCCACAGAAAAAATTTCCGCAAGAAACACACTGGTAAATGTTTCCTATATTTAAGAATTTACCACATTCCTTACAGAAGTTCATTAAGAAGCCCTCCTTCAGAAACCGCATATTTCAAACTCTTGCAATAAACACTTCTTCATTACTAAACGAGCAGACAATACATTCAATGTAAGAAATGGAAACTTTTATGGAAAACATATTGTTCACCTAGATTGTTATGAAGCAGAATAATTAGTTATTTTTATTTAACCTCATATTTTTTGTATGATTAATTTTATGGTTTATATATTTTTTGCGCTGTTCCATTATGGAAAGTCTGAGTGAGGAAGGTTGCTCGAAAATAAGGGAAATTATTCCTTAAGTTCTATCGATTGATTTTGAAGGAGAACTAAAGTAATTAAAGTAAGTTGAACTAAGATGTTAAGAATGCTGGAGTACTGTTTCATGTTGTCAACTCTTTTGGTGAAACATTTATGTTAACAATGTATATCGGTGTATATGTTAATAATATGTACGAAGGATAAAAGTGCTTGCGTCTCTTAAGAAGGATGTTTTGCTATGCATTCGTCTGTCTTAACAGTTTCTGATTTTCTTTCATTGGATTAGAAAATGGAGGACGGTCTCTTATTCAACCTTCTAAAGACTAGGAATTACAAATTACAAAGGCTGATTTCAAGCTATTGTTAACTATTTTGTTAAAAATTGTGGTGTTTTTCCCCTTTTACCCGGAAATAAATCGCTGATAATGATGGAGGGGCTTGATGGAGGGGGTCGACGTTGAGTTTATGATATAGCGTAGAGGCCGGCTCTCCTCGCCACCCTAAAGCCTATGATCTTTTTAGTTTCGATATTTACTATGATATGAAGCCTTAACGAATTCAATTTAATGGAGGTCAGATCTGGGTTGGAGATTTGTGCGCCGTTAGATTTTCACGGTTTCAAGGTACTCTACTAGGTTTTTAAATGCTTTTTGAACGTTTTCGGGTTTTGCGTTTAGGATTAGCTCTTTGACCTCAACTCCTCTTGACCTTGTAAACTCGTTGACACATTCTTTAGCGGTGCTGTGCTTCCTAACATCCTTCTCCCCGATTTGGTTTTCGAGGAGTAGGAGGCGGACGATGTGGTCGTCGATTGTGTGCTTATTGTAGGGTAAATCTGGGTCGCTGACGACTTTAACGAAGACCTCAACTCTAATGTTTTCCGACTGAAACCTGAAGGCTCCTTCACCAGCTTCGGTCACGCCTACCTCGATTCCGAACGACCTGAGGGAGTCGACGATCGTTCTCACCCTTTTTACTGGACTGTACTCGTCTGCGTCGATTACGATGGCCACGGCTCTGAGGGTTCTGGAGACGGAGGATAAGGCTACGATGTACCTTGCTACCTCGGTAACAGCATCTCTCCCCTCGCAGTCCGTTACCGCGAGCCCCCTCCCTGCCCCCTTAAAACACTTGTATATGATACCCTTTAGAACTTCTGAATCTCTCTTTCCTTCACATATGAAGATTACGTCAAGTTTGGTTACGTTCCTGCTCATCTTGAAAAAGGAATTCTCTTTCGGCTTTAACTGTAGCACTTCATCCAAGGTAGCCACCTTTCTCCTCAAATCAGGTAGAGGAAGCGTGGGTCAAACCCCATCTCCTCTAGGACCTTCATGTTCTCCGCGGCCAGCTCCCGCACGTCCACAACCCCCTCCTCACTTCTCTCCAAGAAGAAGATTCTAACGTCAATTTTTTTCTCTTCTGAGATGCCTTTGAGAAGCCTTAGAAGTTCGAGGCTGTGGGTCGTGATAAACACCTGTATGTTGTTTTCCTTCACAAGGGTTAGGAACATGTCAAGTGTCTTCGCGAGGCCGGAGGGGTGCTGATGGCTCTCCGGCTCCTCAATCAGCAAGACGGTATTCTTAGAGAGGGCGGAGACCATCACGAGGAGAACCGCATACCTCGCCCCATCACCAAGATCATCAACCCTTATGCTCGTCCGCGGAAGCTTGACAGCAAGCTGATACGTCCTCCCCTCATCGTAGGTCGTATAGGTCAGATCCTCAACCTCCACCCCGTAGCCTTCTCTAAGAACTTCAACTACAAGCTTATCATACCTCTTCTTCAGCAGGTCATTCCACAACTTCTTTTCCACAACATCCATCTCCTGGACTAAAACACTATCAATAAACCTAAAACCAGAGAAGAAGCTAATCCACTCGCCGAACACCTTCCTAACGTCACTGGGAGGAAACCTTCCATAGCCACTTTTAGTCTTCGAAGAGTAATAAGAAGACTCGATCAAGCATACATGGTCAGCGCCTCTATCTTGTTGGTACTTCACGAGGGGGTGGGGGTGCCAGTCGAAAACGTCAACTACCACTTCTCCAGCACCCGTGGTTAACCTTATGGAAATCGGGTTTTTAGTGTCGTACTCGTACCATAAAACCTCCCTAGCACTCCCCCAGCTGTACCCCCTCCAACACCTCCTATTCAACAAGTACTCTACCTTACTTGAAATCTTCTTTAGTGGCTCTTCAAAGTGGAAGGCAGCCGACGCTAAATACAGGCTCTCAAGAAGCGAGGATTTACCGCTATTGTTCTTGCCTATAAACACGTTTACCCTTTTCAACCCTTCTACTCTACAGCTCTTAATCCCACGGTAGTTCCTCACGGAAAACGAGCTTATCACCCTCCACCACCTCCACACAAGTTCACTACGTATTTCCCCCTTAAGAACCTGTTCCCATTAACGTCGGAAATTCGTCGCTACCGTCGAGCCAAAGTCTCAAAGCAGCTCCAGAATAAGCTCACACTATGAGGCTCAAGGAGGGATACCGCAAGAAGCATTCTATTCCTTCCCAACATTCACCTTCCAGTTGCCACATTCTTCGAGAGCCTTAAACTCCTTTAAACCCAGCACTTGGCGACAAAACCCGAAAGCCTAGGCCGGCTTTAAGGAACAGTTTAGGGTGAGACTTGCCGGCGTGTTAAACTCTTATGTGAAGGAAGAAGGTTAAACAACCTTCAAGCTCTGTCAACAGGGAAAATGGGTAAAAGTAGGTCGACACTCACCAGAAACACGCTAAAAATTGAGGCTGCCAAGAAGCTCTTTAAGAAGGCCGGCAACCCCGACACATTCCTGAAAGGTTGCCTTTCCTCCTCTCTCAAACTCGACAATGTCGATGACGCCATCCTCCCCTCCCTCACCCTCACAACCGAGCCAAAACCCAATCCTCTTTTATACTAAAACTCCACTTCCTCCCTAGCTCTCCCTCAGCTCACCCACCACCCTTCCTCCCTCACCTCCCACCCATAAGCCTTATGATAGTAGGTTAAAATCCCCCTTTAGAACATGTTTTCCTCCCTTGATCAACCTCCATCTTCATATTAACAACACTCAAGATGTAAGCGATTCGTTTTTGCTCGTCAATTGGAGGGCTTTGAAAAGTTTAAGGACTATAACGTTTAATCTTTCTCTAACTTTCCGTCTTTGCCCGCTTCCAACCATCCTTCTCTCATATCTGCTATTCCCAAGAACTTAACCCCTACATCCTCTTCTCGAGCAATTCCGTATATCCATTATTCGAAGCCTACCGATATCTCCCAGCCTATCACCATAATCCTCAGGGATCAAGCCGATTTCGGCTTGTTTGAATTTGTTTTCTTTCATTTCAACTCTTCCAGAATTTTGCTTATATCCTCTTTAAGCTTTGGAACGTCCTCCTTAGCAATTTTCCACACATTTCTGTAGTCAACGCCAAAATACCTGTGAATCAGCACATCTCTCAAACCCGCAAGCTGCTTCCAGGGTATATGCCTGTATCTTCTTCTGAAATCATCAGGCACATTTTTAACCGCCTCCCCTATCACCTCAAGACTTCTCAAAATTGCTCTTTTAAGTATTTCATCGCTAACAAATCCCTCAAACTCTTTGCCTTCTGTTGCTTCCAAAATTATTGCACACTCCTCAAGTATATGCTTCAAAAAGGGCTTTACATCCCTCATATGTAAATAACCTCCCTTTTTACATACGGCTTTATGTAAGGACTTATAGCATCTTCCGAAACAAGGTCTATCTTTCTTCCAAGCTTTTCCTCGAGAAACTCAATAAGGTCAATAAATTTCAACCCGATAGGCTCTGAAAACTCAACAAGTATATCAATATCGCTATTTTTAGTTTGCTCATTTCTCACAAAAGAGCCAAACACCCCTATTTTTGAAACTTTAAACTCTTTTTCAAGCACAGGCTTTAATCTTTTAAGCATTTTTACATATTTTGCAACTTCCCAATCATCAGGTATCAAGCCAATCACACCCCAAACCCCATTTATAATACTTTTTTCAGATCCTTATCAACCTCTTTCCTCTCTTCCTCAACTTTTGCAGGTTCAACGAGTACATCCTCAACTGGATGTATTTCTTCTTTTTCATCAACTCATTTGAAATGTTCCTACTTGCTTCTCCTATAATTTCAAAGCATCCGATGACCGCATACACGGTTTTTTTTACATCTTTCTGAGTTCGTCATATGATAAGCCCTCAATAAACTTCTCTATTCTTTCGAGTTCTTCGGCTATATCGGTGATGTAGTCAATGTACGTTCTTTTGGACATAAACAACCTCCTTGAGAACAATTTTTGCTATTCCTAGCTTTAAAGCTCTTTTCAGCACAAGGTCAACCTTAACATTCAAAAGATTTTCAAGGTATTCTTCAAGTTCAAGAAACTCAAAGAAGTCTACTGGCTTCTCAAATTCGACAAGTACGTCGAGATCACTTTGCTTTTTTTGTTCTCCTCTAACGTAAGAGTTAAAAATTCCGACAGTCTTAACTCCGTATTTCTCTTTCAGTTCTTTTTCATGCTCTTTGAGAACCCTTTTTATTCTTTCAAGTTCACTCATTTTACACGCACCTTTCCAGTAAGTAGCAATTCCATAACTTTCTCTTTCATTCTTTCGAGTTTATCTTTTTAGCCTTCTTCATCCCTGTGACTTCATCCCATTTTGATAGGATTTCGGCGATTTTTTGCTGTTCTTCAAGAGGTGGGAGTGGGATTAGTAGCTTTTTAATGTAATCTTGCGATGCTCTTTATTGTTGTTCTTTTGAGAATGATTCAAGTAAGCTAACGATTTTGGGGGAACTGAGATACCATACAAGAAAGGTTTAACTTTCGATTTGTTGAGCATAATTTCTGTTAAATCTTAAGTGATTGCTACATCTATTAAGTTAACAGCGGATTTTCCAATCTCCACTCTTGTTGCGATTATTAGGTTATTTTTAGCAACAATTATTTTTGCTGCACTGTTTTCTAAGCCCTCTTTTGTTAGATATTGCCCAATAGAGTGTTCATCAATACTTATGAATTCATATGCAACGTCTTCAAATAAAGCTTGAGCAAAACTTTTGGCTCTTTCTAAATCTAAATCTGCAACTGCTGTAACTTTTATATTTTCTTCGTTTTGCAAAGCTTGATATATTTTTAGATGTCTTTGTGCTGCTTTCCCACAACC